>DATEHI010000001.1:0-2251 GCA_035279665.1 Candidatus Dormiibacterota bacterium
CAAGGACGTCTACTTCGCCGGCGACGGGGCGCGGATCGACGAGGACGGCGACTTCTGGCTGCTGGGTCGGGTGGACGACGTCATGAATGTCTCCGCCCACCGCATCTCGACGATCGAGGTGGAGAGCGCCCTGGTCAGCCATCCGAAAGTCGCCGAGGCTGCTGTCGCCGGCCGCAGCGACAAGCAGACTGGTCAGGCGATCGTCGCCTTCGTCACCCTCAAAGGCGGAGCCGAGGGATCACCGGAGATGCTGATCGAGTTGCGCGAGCACGTGGGGAAGAAGATCGGGAAGATCGCGGCGCCCGCCAACATCGTCTTCACCCCCGAGCTGCCCAAGACCCGGTCAGGCAAGATCATGCGGCGCCTGCTTCGTGACGTGGCGGAGAACCGTCCGCTCGGCGATACGACCACGCTGGCCGACCCGGCGGTCGTCAGCGAGATCGACCGGCGCGCCAAGACCGAGGCGGCCAAGGAGGAATCCTCCGGCTGAAAATTCCCTCCCCTCTGGGGGAGGGTAGCGTGGGGTCTCAGGTGCGAGCCTGCTGGAGGATTCGGTAGAGGGCGCTGAAGTCGAGGTGGGAATCCCTCAGCTGGTCGAGCTTGTCGCGCAGCGCGTAGACGTCGGACTGGAGCCGGTTGATCTCCTCTCCGTGGTCGACGTTCGTCGCCTCTTGCTGGGCAATCAACTCACGGCGGAGACGCGTCTTTTCGGTGATCGTGCGCTCGACGACCTCCCACTGGTCGGAAAGGTCGCGCAACTGGCGGTCGAGCGCCGCCAGCTCGCTGGTCAATTCCTGGTGGGAGCTGTTGTCGCCAGTCGAGGTCATCATCCTCGACGGCCCCGCCCCGGTGCGTAGGGGTCGTTGAACACATACGGCATGGTACGGGCCCTTCCTTGCGGCGATTGTAACCCGGCAAGGCGGCGGTCAGCCCCCAGCCGTATTCAGCGCCAGTCCGAGAGGCTGGTGCCCGGCTTAGAGGCGCGGCTACAATACGTCCTCGTGCCGAGGTAGCTCAGTTGGTAGAGCACATGACTGAAAATCATGGTGTCGCCGGTTCGATTCCGGCCCTCGGCACCAAACCCGCCGGCAGAGTCTACGGACCTGGCTGAATGTCCTGAATGTCGAAGGCGCCTGCCGAGAAGAAGTCGTAATAGGGCACCCCGAGAGATCGGGCTAGAGCCTTGAGTTGAGCGGCGCCGAACGGTTTCGCGGACACCCTGAACGCGGTGTGGCCGTCCTTGCGAACAAACGCACAGAGATTGCCCCCGCGGCCCCCGAAGACGATTTGCATGCGGCCCAATTGATCCCGCCGGCAGGAAGCACCCCAGGGGACGCGAGTCACTCCGACCCGCTCCGAGTCGACCCAGAGGTACCAGCTGGCGATTGCGTACACGAGTAAACCGTAGATTCCCAGGCAGACGAGAGCCGCCGCGGGGCTGCCTTGCACCAGCATGACTCCGGCAAAGATGAGGGAGACGGTGCCCATCGCCACGTTGAAGGTGATCACCGTTGCCTTCTGAGGACGGATCACCAGGCGCTGAGACCCGTCCGACGGGAGCTGGTCGAGGTGGGCCGCCATCGCTCGCAAAACGCCGCCCTATCCCGATGCCATGCGGGCTTAACTTTTCTCGCTTGTTTCGTTACGCGATGACGCCCGGGCGGGACGGCCAGGTTACGGGGAAACGGCCGGGGCCGTGATGGTGACCGCGCCGTTGAAGTCGTGGAGGTTGATCACGGCGTGAGCCGTCAGATGCGCCGTTGCGCCGACAGGAACCTGCAGGGATTGGCCATTTGAAGCCATCCCCCTGGCGAAGGCTGCCGCCAGCGCATGCAGATCGGCAGTCACCTCGGCGTCATAGCTGACGCGGCGAATCAGATGATCGGAGGTGCCCGTCCAGACATCGGCCGTCAGCTGCACGTTCTGCAAGATGCCCTCGAGCGCCGCCATCGCTTGCGTATCCTTTGACGAGCCCGCCGTGGTGACCTGCGCAAGGAGTTTGACAAGGTCGGGCACGATCCGGTAGTGATCGACGGCGACGCCATTGATCGTCGAGGGTTGATCGTTGATCTCGGCCAATGATTTGGCGGTGTCGATCAGGGCCTGATATGAGAGTCCCGTCCTCGATTTCGCCGAGCCTGCCTTGCCGGGCTGCCTCAGATCTTTCCATTTGCCCGTCATCGGGTCCCTGGCATAGAGGCGGCCGTTTACCGCGATGACTTCCGTATCAACCGTCAGGCCGCCGAGCTTT
>DATEHI010000002.1:0-3061 GCA_035279665.1 Candidatus Dormiibacterota bacterium
GTCGCGACCACGTCATCGCCGGCGCGCAACTCATGCTCGCGCCGCAGAGCCGCGGGCTGGATCCACAGAAGCTCCTCCCCCGCCGTCTCGGAAATGGGTCGCACGAGGAAAGTCTAGATCTGTGCCGGATTACCCAGGTAACGGGGCCTGGGCTTTGCCTAGAGTCCGGCAGATTGGGAGACTGCCCCCGGTAAGGCTGCCGCGGCAGCCAGCTGACGAGCCTCTTGGGGACAAAAAGCCCACAAATGGCGAATTCGCCAATGCTGGCTACCGGAAAAGGTTATAGCGCCGCGGTACGAATAAAAGAACCACTAGACGAACCCTGTCTGAATACGGAATAATCTGGGTACAAAACCCGGGTGACAAAGGTTAAGGCGCGGGTCCAAGTCGATCCGCTGGTACAGAGCGCGGAAGCGCTGATCCTCAAGGGGAAGGAGCAAGGCTACCTGTCCCCCGACGACGTGATGAAGGCGTTTCCCTCGATCGAGGGCAATGCCGACGGCTTCGTTCGCGTAGCCGCGGTCTTCCAGGAGATGGGGATCTCGGTGACGGCCGACGGCGAGGCCGAGCAAGACACGGACGAGGAGGAAGCCCTTACTGAGGTCGAGGTGGTCAGCTCGGTGGCCCTCGACGACCCGGTTCGGATGTACCTCAAGGAAATCGGCCGCGTCAACCTGCTCACCGCCAAGCAGGAAGTCGAGCTGGCCAAGGAGATGGAGGCCGGCTCTGAGGAGGCGCGCCATCACCTGACCGAGGCGAACCTGCGTTTGGTGGTGTCGGTTGCCAAGAAATACCTCAACCGCGGGCTGGGCTTCCTCGACCTGATCCAGGAAGGCAACCTGGGGCTGATGCGCGCCGTCGAGAAGTTCGACTACAAGCGCGGCTTCAAGTTCTCGACCTACGCGACCTGGTGGATTCGCCAGGCGATCACTCGCGCCATCGCGGACCAGGCGCGCACGATCCGCATCCCGGTCCACATGGTCGACACCCTCAACCAGCTGGCCCGCGTCTCGCGGGCGCTTCTGGAGCAGCTCGGCCGCGAGCCGTCTGAGGAAGAGCTGGCCTACGGGATGGGCATCACGGTCGACAAGGTCCAGGAGCTGAAGAAGATCTCGCAGCAGCCGGTGTCGCTCGAGTCGCCGATCGGCGAGGAAGAGGATTCGCACCTGGGTGACTTCGTCGAAGACAAGATGGCCATCGCGCCGCTCGAGGCAGCCAGCGAGGCGATGTTCCGCAACGAGGTCGAGGACATCCTGGCAACGCTTCGCCCGCGCGAGCGCCGGGTGGTTCAGCTGCGCTTCGGCCTGGTCGACGATGAGCCGCGCACCCTCGAGGAAGTGGGTCGCCGGATGGGCCTGACCCGCGAGCGGATCCGCCAGATCGAGGCGACCGCCCTGCGCAAATTGCGCCACCCGAGCCGGTCGAAAGTCCTTAGGGACTACACCGAGGACGGCGGCCAAAGCACACGCGTCGGCGTGCGCGAAACCGAAGCCGTCTCCTAACCCGGATCTCGGCGGCCGGCCGCTCGGCGGTCATCTGATCTTGAGCTTGGCCTCACAGCAGATCAGGCCCAGGTCGGGCGTCCAGCTCAGGGTCAGTGGCGAGGCTGTGGACTGCGGCCGGAAGCAAATGGTGAGTGGCCCGAGCTTCGCCCCATTGCTGAACTCGGTGCGAGACCAGTGGCTGCAGCCCGCCACGTCCTGGATCGCGGTCGCTGTCTGGTTGTTGGCGTCGACCAGCTGAAGATCCTCCGGCGAGGCGTGGGTCGCGGCGCTCGAATTGCGGAAGGTCACGTCCATCTGGACGACACCGTTCGCGTCCCTAACGTTCGAGATCCACATTGTGTAGTCCTGCACGTCGAGGCATGGCTGCGGTGAGCAGGGCAGCGAATTGGCCTCGCTCACCGGGGCGATGCCCCGGGCGAGCGCGATGAACGCGACCACGGCCAGGATCGCGAGAAGAACTCCGCCGGCCGCGAAGAGACCCAGCCGAGTCCAGCGCCTCCGCGGGAACTGCCGCGACGTCATTCAGGCGCGCGCCGCCCAGGCCGTCAGGTGCAGCGGAACGCCGTTCCTGGTCAGGATCATCGTTTGCCGTGCCTCCACCAGCAGCGTGCCGGATTCGGAGAAGATCGCTGCGCCGGCGATGACCTTGCGGCCCTGGCGGTCGATCGGCCAGCCGACCACGATGCTCGGGGCGTCGCCTCGAACCGGCGCGTGCTGATGCAGTTCCAGACGGCCGCTCACAGCGCGGTCGTCAGCCTGGGCACCACCGTGCACGATGTGGCCCCAGATCGCCGGGCAGTCCAGAGCCGCCCACAAAAACTCAGACGCGACGGTCCGGTCGGTTTGCCACACCGAGGACGGAGGACGCCAGAGCGTCGCCACGACGGGCCGGCCCTCCACAGGCCCGGGGAAAATGCGCAGGCCGTCGCCAGACGCTCGGTCCGGACCGCACGTGAAACAGTTCGGAAAGAAGTGGTGGTCGAAACCGGGATAGCGCTCGGATGCGCGTTCCGCCGCTTCCGGCGCGACGGACTCTGGAGCGGGGGTTTCAAGTTGATAGGGAGCTGCCGTCGCCGCCAGCTCACCGTTGACGCTCAGCAGCACCTGCGCATCGCGGCGTTCGAGGGTGACCGTGGATCCAGGAGGGACAGCCTTCGACAGCGTGACGGCCACCGATGGCCCGAGTTCTTTCGCGGCCAACCCGGCCACGTAGCCGCCGATGGAGACCCCTGGGATCCCTTCATAGCGTTTGTCGATGTCGAACTCGTCCAAGTGCGGGCAATTGTAGGGCCTCAGTGGAAATGAGAATGTAGTAGGTCATGGCGAGCGGTAAGGACCCTCAATGGACGGGCATCTACGAAACGCCGTCCCCGAGCGACGCGGACCTGGTTCGGACCACGTTAGAGGTGGCCGGTTACCGCGTCTGGGTTCAGGGCGGAAACGCGCCGGGAATCTTCGGTTCCAGCAACGACGCGTCCGGCGCGCTCACGGTGAGCGTGCCGGCGGAGGACGCCGACGATGCTCGTGACTACCTCAAGCAAAAGACCAGTCTCCTA
>DATEHI010000003.1:0-7615 GCA_035279665.1 Candidatus Dormiibacterota bacterium
AGACCTTTGTGCCGGTCGACCCGGTGAAGTTGGGCTTTCAATTCACCTCACCAACCGGCGGAGCGGCCTTCTTCGAGGCCAACGCCGACCTCTGGACACCGGTGACCGGATACAACCAGGACATCGGCGTCCTGGTCGCGCCGTTCCCGAACTCCACGAACCTGGCCACCTGGAAGGAGAGCGGCGGCTTCGGCGGCACCTTTTCGCCGAACGCGGCCTTCGCGCAGGGCTACTTCCAAATCGATCCGAACACGGCCTATGACGTGGTGCTGGCAGCGAAGGCGAACATCGCGGACCGGTATCCGATCGTGATCGGCGCCGGCCCGATCGGCAACGCCTATTCGCCCACCACGCTGACGGTGATCGTGATGCCTAACAACGTGGGCGGCCAATCCCTGGATTTCGGCGGCCTGCGGCTCGACAACAGCGACGGGCACACCTGGTATCCGATGGATGCGGCGACGGTTCTTGTGGGCGGCGCGCACAGCACGGTCGACTGCGTAATGATCCTCGGCGCCAACAGCGACCTGTGGACCGTGAGCAATGGATTCAACCAGGATCTCGCCATCGTGCAAGTGACCGGGACCGGTCCCAATGACCAGCAAGTTTTGGCGTGGAAGGAGAGCGGCGGTTACGCCGGAGCCTTCTCCCCCAACGCCGCCTACGTAGAGGCCGTCGTCCAGATCTCCGCGAACGTCCAGTACAACTTCGCGCTGAGATGGAAACAGAACAGGCCGGGAACCAACAGCATTCACGCCGGCGCGGGACCATGGCCGAAGCCGCCGGCCTTTGGCGAACACTCGCCGACGGGGTTCAGCTCCAAGGCCTTCGGGTGTAGTTAGGGCTAGTGGAGTCGCTCGGCGGCCGGCGCGGTCACGCCTGCCTTGCCGAGCACCCGGCGGATTGCGCCGATGAGCCAGACGCGGTCCGACTCGGTGATCGCAGGGGCGTCTTCGTTGAGGGCCATGGCGATTGACCTGGCGCGCAGCTCCTTGAGCCGGTCGCCGGCAGCCTCCGGCAGGTAATCACCGAACATTGCCAGCGCGAGGGTCGCGCCGTGAACCGCGCGGGCCCGCTCGACCGGGGAGCGGAAGGGCTCTGCGGCGATGAGCGCGCCCAACGACCGAGCCAGTAACCGCTGCTCGGCGAGCGTACCCTCGTCCAGGATGTCGATTGCCATTACGGCTCCAAGCTACGCCGCTGAGGTATCGGCAGACGTTACGGTCGACCGCTACGCGTGCCGCAAGGGTGCCAACGTTTGATGTAGTAGGGGCTGGCCCAGTGCCACTCCGAATGCTCATGAAAGAATTCAGCGCTAATCAAATTGCCGCCGCGCTGGTAGGCCATCCCGGCAGCGCCGAGCAGGAGCTGCGCTTGCTCCGGCTCTTTCAATCGGACCCAGGCGCCCAGGCAGAAGTCGAGCCCGAGGTTCAACCCGCACTGGTGCGTGCGCCTCTGGCGAAGGCGGCGTAAGGCCCAGACGATGGAGGGTTGCTAGACTCAGGCGCCGTGGCCGTCCTGGACTGGGTGCTCGATTCGGACCCCTCCATCCGGTGGCAGGCGTTGCGCGATCTTGTCGGTGCGCCGAGTGAAGTCGTCGCGGGGGAGCGGGCGCGGGTAGCCACGGAAGGATGGGGTGCCCGCCTGCTGGCCTTGCAGGGCGAAGACGGCCAATGGGAGGGAGGCGCGCTGTTCCCCGCGCGGAGGCGTGAATCCGCAGGCGGCGACAACGAGGGCCAGCCCTGGACGGCCACGGCATACAGTCTCGTGATGCTGCAGGACCTCGGGGTCGACCCACAGTGCGACCGGGTGCGCCGAGCTGTGTCGCAGGTGAGAGAGCACTGCCGTTGGGAACACGCCGGTCAGCCGTTCTTTGCCGGCGAGGTCGAGCCGTGCATCAACGGGATGGTCGTCGCGCTGGGCGCCTACTTCGACCAGGATGTGGACGGTGTCGTCGCTCGGCTGGTCGGCGAGCAGCTAGAGGACGGCGGGTGGAACTGCGAGGTGGAGAACGGTTCGGTTCGCGCTTCCTTCAATACCACGATCAGGGTCCTGGAAGGGCTGTTGGCGCACGAGCGCGCAACCGGTGGCTCGGAGGCATCCATCGCGGCTCGACGCCGGGGCGAGGCGTATCTCCTCGAACGAAAGCTGTTCCGGCGCAAGAGCACCGGCGAAGTCGTCAACCCGTCCTGGCTGCAATTCTCATTTCCAACCCGCTGGCACTACGACGTGCTGCGTGGCCTCGAGTACTTCCGCGAAGCCGGCGATCGGCCGGACCAACGGGTCGACGAAGCGATTCAACTGCTCCGCCGCAAGCAGCAGCCCGATGGCACGTGGCTGCTGGAGAACACCCATCGTGGCAAAGTCGATTTCGTGCTCGAAGACGGCGATGGTCGACCCAGCCGGTGGAACACGCTGCGGGCGCTCCGTGTCCTCCGCTGGTACGAGCGATCAGCGGGCTGAACGCGCAGAATTGAACTGATGTCGCGACAAGAGGTTGACGAGTACCTGGCGAATCTCGATGAGCGCAAACGGACGACCCTGCAACAGCTGCGTCAGACCATTCGCAGCATCGTTCCCGAAGCGGAGGAGGGCATCTCGTATGGGATGCCGGCGTACCGACTCCGGGGCAACGTCATCGCTGGATTCGCCGCGTTCAAGAGCCATCTCAGCTACCTGCCGCACAGTGGTTCCGTATTTGCCGAGATCCCGGATGACGTTGCCGGCTACGTGACGTCCAAGGGTGCATTGCAGTTTCCGATCGAGCGGCCGCTTCCCAGGGCCCTCGTCAAGAAGCTCATCGCCACCCGTCTCAGGCAGGTCGGTCAGCGCTAGCGTTTGTTGGGAAGGATTTAGGTCCTGCTCCGCCAGGCGTCGGCGAGCCGAACCCTTGACCCGATCCGCAGCACGGAGTTCGAGTAGATGCGAGCAGCCAGCGCATTCATGCCGCCGATGGCAGCCAGCATGAGCAGTACCGCCAGCACGACCTGCCACGCGTTCGCGTCGCCGGTTGCCATGCGGGCAGGCATCAGCACGGGTGCGAAGGGAGGCAGCACCGATAGGGCAAGGCCGATCGGGTTGCCGGGGTTGGCGACAACCCAGAAGAACACGATGAAGGTACCAGCCAGGAGCAACGTGATCGGTAAGTTCACCGCCGCGACGTCTTCCTGGCGCGAGACCATGGAGCCGCCCGCGGCGAATATCAGAGCGTAGAACATGAAGCCCAGCACGAACCAGAGCAGGCCACCCAGGACCGCGGTGACCCCAACTGCCGGTGCGGTGATGGCCTGGGTCTTCATTACCACGACCAGGGCCACCGCGCCCACGAGGGTGAGCTGGAAGAATCCGACCAGTCCGATTCCGACCACCTTGCCGAACAGCAGCTGGCGCGGCCGTACGGTGGACAGCAGGATCTCGACCATCCGGTTGGCCTTCTCCTCGACCACGCCCATCGAGACGAGCTGTCCGTAAGCGATCAGCGCGACGTAGAGGAGGGCAGCGACGATTAGTGCAACCACCGTCCGTTGACCCTGTTGGGCAGCGTTCGGATCGAGCGCGACCGGGTGGATCCCGGCGGCCGCCACCTTCGCTTCGATGGCGGCTGGGTCGACTCCGCTTCCAGCTATGGCGTGCTCGAAGACGACGCCTTGCACCAGGCTGGTGAGCGTCGTCGATACCGTGGGGTCGAGCTCACTCTTGTACTCAACCCTGGGGGCTGCCGGGTCTCCGCTCACCAGTGCGTCCAGGGAGCCGGAGCGGACCTGGCCTTCACCGGAGCCGACCGACTGAACCGTCTGAGTTTGGATCGTAACGCCGCCGCCCGACGAGGCGGCCAGCGGCTGAGCGAGCGCCGTTGATGCCCCGACAAAGCCAACAGTCACGTTGGTCGTCGTCCCTTTGAGCACTTCAGCCTGGAGGACGATGTAGCCGGCGACCAGGACCACCAGCACGATGGTCCCGATCACGAAGAAGCGGCTCCGTACCCGGCTCAGGAACTCGCGACGCAGGATCAAAAGAACGGTGTGGAGCTCATCGCCGCTTAGCCGGCCCATCTCGGTTACGTCCTTCCTTTCCAGGCCACCGCCAGCCGCACCCTTGATCCAATTCGGAGCACCGAGTTCGAGTAGATCCGCGCCGCCAGAGCATTCATACCGACGATGGCGGCCAGCATGAGCAGGATCGCGATCACGACCTGCCACGCCTGCGCATCGCCGGTTGCCATGCGTGCGGACATTAGCACGGGCGCAAACGGAGGCAGTAGCGAAAGCACGATGCCGATCGGGTTGCCTGGGTTGGCGTCGACCCAAAAGTGCGCGAGGTAGCTGCCCAAAATGAGAAGGCCGATGGGTGTGATCACTGGCGCGACGTCCTCCTGGCGGGAGACCAGCGAGGCGGCGGCGGCGTAGGCCAGCGCGAAGAAAACGAACCCCAGCACGAACCACAGCAGGCCGCCCAGGACAGCGGTGACTCCGACTGCCGGGACGGTGATGGCGTGCGTCTTCATCACCGCAACCAGGGCAACAGCGCCCAGGAGGACG
The DNA here is from genome assembly GCA_035279665.1 of Candidatus Dormiibacterota bacterium. Lineage (GTDB taxonomy): Bacteria > Chloroflexota > Dormibacteria > CF-121 > CF-121 > CF-13. Next base: position 4,539 of record DATEHI010000003.1, read on the forward strand.
AGCTGGATGAACCCGGCCAGTCCGATTCCCACCACCTTGCCGAACAGCAGCTGGCGCGGACGCACGCTGGACAGCAGGATCTCGACGATCCGGTTGGCCTTCTCCTCGACGATGCCGCTGGCGACGGAGTTTGCGTAACCCGCAAGCGAGACCCAGAGCAGGGCGGCGACGAAGATGCCGACGCCCATGCGCTGACTCTGTTGCGCGGCGTTCGGATCGAGCGCGACTCCCTGAAAGCCGGCGGCAGCCACCCTGGCTTCGATCGCAGCCGCGTCGAGCCCGCTTGCGGTGAGCGCCTGCCGGAACACGACATCTTGCACCAACCCATTGAGCGTCGAGGCCACGGTTGGGTCGATCTGGTCCTTGAACTCGACCTCTGGAGCACTTGGATCCCCACTGACAAGGACGTCAAGGGAGCCGGAGCGGACCAGGGCTTCGCCCGAACTCACCGACTGAACGAGCTGGGTCCGAATGGTGACGCCGCCGCCCGACGTGGCGGCCAGCGGTTTGGCCAGCGCCTGTGATGCGCCGACAAAGCCGACCTGCGTCGTGGTCGTGCTCCGGTTGCTGACCACCGCCAGAAGGACGATCAAGCCGGCGAAAGCGACCATCAGCACGGCGGTTCCGATCAGGTAGAACCGGCTTCGAACGCCGGTCACGAACTCGCGCCGGGCGATCAGGTAGAAGTCGCGCAGCGCACCGCCTCCTCCCTGGCTCATCTCAGGACACCGCAGCGGCGGCGCTCTCGGTCATCGCCTCGCGGAAGACATCCAGCAGGCTCGGCACGTTGGCCCTGAACTCGTGCACGGGGCCCGTCGCCAGCGCCGCGCGAAGGATCGCCTGCTCGTCGGCCGAAGCATCGAGCTCGAGGAGGACCCTGCTATGGTCCGACCGCACCAGGCGCGTACCGCGCAGCGTGCCGGTCCAGCCTTGTGGCGCGGCGCGCGCGTCCACCCATAGCTGCCGCGGGCCATGACCGCGGAGCTCGTCGAGAGTGCCGCAGGCGACGAGCGTCCCCTTCTGGATGATGCCGACGCGGTCGCAAATGCGCTCGACCAGGTCGAGCTGATGGCTCGAGAGGATGACCGGGATCCCCGCCTGGGCTCGCTCGCGGAGCACATCGCTCATGGAATCGACGGCCTGGGGATCGAGGCCGGCGAACGGCTCGTCCAGCACGAGCATCAGAGGCTCAAAGGCGAGGGCGGCGGCCAGCTGGACTCGTTGCTGGTTGCCGTGGCTGAGTTTCTGCAGCTCATCGCGCGCGCGCTCCTTCAGCTGGAACCGCTCGAGCCATCGGGTGACCGACGCGGCTGCCTCGGCCCTTGTCGCGCCATGTAGCTGCGCTAAGTAGATCAGCTGCTCGCCGACTCGCATCTTCGGATAGAGGCCGCGCTCCTCCGGCATGTAGCCGATCCGGCGCCGCACCGCAAACCCGATAGGAGATCCATTCCATAGCACCTCCCCACGGTCCGGGATCAGGGTGCCCAGCACGACACGCATCGTGGTCGTCTTGCCGGCTCCGTTGCCGCCGACGAAACCGAAAACCTCGCCCGGATGGACCGTCAGGTCCAGGTCGCGGACGGCGATGAGACTTCCGTAGGTCTTTCGAACGCCCCGGAGCTCGAGGCCCGCCGCCGCCACGCCTATAGCTCCCCGAGCAGGTCGCGCAGCGCCGCGGTGTAGGTGTCGAGTGCTGCGCGGCCGCGGTTGCTGAGCGCGACCGAGGTGCGCGAGGCGACCCCGTTGCCGGTTTTTTCGGTGCTCAGGTAGCCGGCGTCCTGGAGCTTGCGTAGATGTGTGATCAGGTTCCCGGGCGTCAGCCCGATCATGTTCTGCAGCCGGGTGAATGAGAGGTTGTCGCCGTCGGGCAACGCCGCCAGCGTCGCGACGATGCGCAGCCGCGCCGGGACGTGGATCATTGGGTCGAGCTCATCGGCGGTCATCTCAGCACGATCACGGTCGGCGCAGCCAGATCTGAGCGATGGCCCGGCCGACGATCACGGCGAAGAGGCCCACGCCGGCGACGCCCCACACGCCGGCAGGTCCCGCGAAGGCGCTCCCGGCGCCGACGGCGATCACAGCGACGGCGAGACCGAGCATCTGCCGGTCTTCCCGTGCGGCCGCGTCGCCTGCCGCCGCCGCGCCAACGACGATCAGCGGCCCCGCGGCCGGCAAGATGCCGTACACGATCCAGGTGCCCGCTCCATCAAAGCGAAGCGCGCCCATGAGCACGTAGACAGCGAGAAAGGCGGCGGTGAAAGGGATGGCGCGCATCCACGCCTGCCGCGTGGAGCGCCCGCTGACCCCGGCTCTTGCGCGCCGCCCCTCCAAACCGGCCGCGACCGCCGCCACGCCAATGAATGCATACAGCTCCAGCAGAGCAGCGCCACTCGGTCCGCTGTAGGGATTCTGCCCGCGCACCGACAGCCAGACCGCGCCATAAGCGGCCAGAACTGCCGCAGCCTGGATCAGCGACAGCAGCGGTGAGGGGAACTCGAACTGGCGCCGCGCCCGCCTTGTGGTCTGCTCGAGGAGGGTGGCCGCCGCCCTCGGATCGAACTCGCCGCCTTCGTCGACGGTCGGGGTCTCGTGCCTGTCGTCTTTCCCGTTCATCTCGCCCCCTAAAGGACTAGTTTGTGCCGCAAAGTTTACGATACTTTGCCGCACAAAGTCAAGCCCCCCGCGGTTTCTTCGGGATCAGCGCTAAGGCTCGATGGACCCGTTCGCCAAGCAGAGCCAGCCGCTCGACGGGCTCGTTGCTGAAGACGAACCTGACGTGCCGGTTGGCAACCTGGTCGCCCCAGCCTCGCATGGGGGTGGCAGCCACCTTTTGCTCGAGCAGCCGATCGGAGACCTCCATGCAGTCGAGCCCGAGGGCTGCGACGTCGAGGAGAAGCGACCAACCGCCGGCAGGCCGCACCACGGGGAGCCCCTTAAGTTGCTTGAGCGTCTCGTCGCGACGTCGCTGCCATTCTGCATTCGCCCTGGCCAGATCCTGATCTCCCACGCCGAGGGCGACGCGTGTCCCGATCTGGTTGAACCCGCTGGGCACGAGGCCGTTGTAGATGTGCACCCGT
>DATEHI010000004.1:0-9428 GCA_035279665.1 Candidatus Dormiibacterota bacterium
CCAGCCGGTGCGGCGCTTGAGCCATTCGAGCGCCGGCACTCCCTGGTCGCGCTGGAACGCGCGCACCGTTGGGAGCCCGGGTGGGGGCGGAAGACGCGACCCTCGGATCATGAATCCTGCCGCCGCGGCAACGACCGCCGTCACGGCTGCGGCCGGCGCGTCGCGTCCGAGTGGGTGGGAATCAAAAACCTCCCAGGGTTTCGGTCCGCCTTGCATGGCCACGCTTGGCAACATGAAGACCAGGTCGACCCACGCAGCGCCGCGGCTGGCCCACGGCCAGTCGATGAAGACGACGCGCGACGGCGTGAGCAGGATATTGTCGGCGCGCAAATCAGCGTGCAGCAACGTCGTTCCCGCGGCGGCATCCGCAGAAGCCGCCTCGATTGCCACCAGCTCGGCGAGGTGCCGCTGCGCCCAGGGATCGACACCTCGAAGGTCATCCTGGCGCGCCTCGGCGCTGGCCGCGAGCTGTTGCCAGCCCGAAAACACGCTGGGCATCAGATCGCTCACCGGCTCAACGGCGATTGGCGCGGGCGTCAAGGCGGCGCTCAACTGCCCAACGGCGACCAGGACGCGATCGAGTTCTGCTTGCTGCCACGGCGTCTGCGGCGCGGTTCCATCGATGTCCTCGAAGATCAGCGCGATCCAATCACCGTCGTCATACGAACCCAGGAACCGCGGAGCCGGAACCGACGTCGGCAGTGCGGCGGCGATGCGAGCCTCGCGGCGATGCATTCCGGGCGAATCGGGATTGGTCCTCCCGCTGACCGCCTTGACGAAAAGGCGGCGGCCGTCGGCTAACGTCAGCCGGGCAGCCACCCCGGGAGAGAACCCGCCCGGTTGCGTCGTCGCGTCGATGACGTCCGCGCCCAGCCGATCCTCGAGACCGCGCCGAACGTGATCCGGAAGCTCCCTCCAGTGGAGTCGTTGTCCTGTTGCGGGGGTAAATACAGGATGGTCAGGATGATCCGTCAATGGGCAATAAGATAAGGCCAATGCAGCTCGCCCGCGTGAGCTCCAACGCAGCCGCCAGACTTCGGCTGGCCCTCCTTCTCACCGCCACCGTGCTGGTGGTCGAGGTGGTCGGTGGGGTGTGGGCGCACAGCCTTGCCCTGCTGAGCGATGCCGGCCACGTGGTGACCGACCTCGTCGTGCTAGCCCTCTCGCTATTCGCGCTCCGCCAGGTGCAGCGTCCGGCGACGGCCCGTCGCACCTTCGGTTATCAGCGAGTGGGCATCCTCGTCGCGCTCGTGAATGCGCTGCTGCTGGCGGCGATCGTCGTCGGCATCGTCATCGAAGCCGTCCGCCGGCTACAAGACCCCGGCGTCGTGCACGGTGGGCTGATGGCAGCGGCGGCCGTTGTTGGTCTGGTGATCTCGCTGGTCATCGCCCGGTCGCTTCGACCGCTGCAGGGCGATCTTACCGTCAAGAGCGCCGTGGTCCACATCCTGGGCGACGCATGGGCATCGGGCGGCGTCATCGTTGCCGGGCTGCTGATCGTCGTGACCGGCTGGCTCGCGCTCGACCCTCTGCTCAGCATTGCCATCGCCGCACTGATCGCCTGGAGCGCGTGGCGCGTACTCGCGGCCGCGCTCGACATCCTGATGGAATCGACACCGCCAGATCTCCAGACCGAGTCCGTGGTCACGTCGGTGAAGCGAGTCCCCGGTGTCCGCGACCTGCACGACCTGCACATCTGGTCGTTGGGCGCGCAGAGCCGCGCGATGAGTGCGCATCTGCTAATCGATGACCAGCGGGTTACCCAGGCGCAGGACATCCTGGCCGAAGTCCGCGAGGTGCTGGCACACGAGTTCCAGATCGAGCACACCACGATTCAGTTCGAAAGCCTGGTCTGCCGGCCGGGCGATGTGTTCTGCGTGCAGCCAGAGGGCCATCCGCATACCGACGATGCCCATGAGCGGATGACGCGGCGAGCGGCCGGCTAGCTGGTGGATTCGCCGCGGGCAAGGGAGCGGCGGCGCGCCCTCTTCGTCGTCAACCCGGCCCTACAACGAACGGGCAGCGATTTCGGACGTCGCCTTCTGGAGGTCGCAGGTGAGCTTGGCTGGGAGGCGATGGTGCTGGAGACGCACGCCGGCTTGAATGTCGAGGCGATCGGCGGGGCGCTGGCGCGGCGCGACTTCCACCTGGTGCTGGCGGCCGGCGGTGACGGCACGGTGGCCGAGGTCATGGCCGCCGCGCACGAGCGGGACATCCCGATGGGGATCGTGCCGCTGGGAACGGCGAACATCGTCGCCCGCGAACTCGGGCTGCCGGCCGGTTGGCGAAAGGCGACGCGTCGCGCCCTGGAACGCTTTCCGGCAACGCGCGCCGTCGACCTGGCCAGGGTGAACGACGGGTACATGGCGCTGGCGGCGGGCATCGGCTTCGACGCCATGGTGATGCGCCACACACCGCCCGTCCTCAAGTACTGGTTGGGCCGCGCCGCGTACTTCCTGGCCGGCGCCTGGTGGCTTCCGCGCGCGCCAATGTTCGAGTGCACCATCCGCGCCGACGGCGAGGAAACGCGGATCACCGCGGTCGTCGTCCTTGTCGTGAACGCCGGCATGCTGGGGGCGGCGCCCTTCCGGTTTGGGCCCAACATCGCCATCGACGACGGCTGGCTGGACGTCTGCATCTACCGGCCGCGCACGGCGCTCGACCGGGTCGGCATGCTGTGGAAGATCTTCCGCCAGCGCGCGGGTGGCGAGACCATGCTGCAGCGCAAGGCGCGCTCGGTCGAGATCAAGGCGCCCGACATCCCATGGCACGAGGTCGATGGCGAGGTCCATCGCGGCAACGTGTTGCGCGCCGAGATCGTCGCCGGCGGGGTCCACGTCGTCGCGTGACTGTCGTCAACGCGCGTGTCCCCTGGGCGCTCTACCTTCCGCTCGCCAGCATCACCGAGCTTGGTGGCGTCATACTGCTGCTCAGCGGCCGGGGCATCGGATGGGCCGCGATCGTGGCGCCGGTCATCGGCTTTCTCGCGATGCGAGGACCGGTGCGGCCACGCTTCGAATTCATGGAAGAGGGCGTGATCTTTCGGCGATCCGGCAAGAGCCCGCTATTGCCCTGGGATGAGATTGCCGCCGTCGCCCTGGTGAAAGCCAGCGGCCGGACCGTGCTCGCCTACCGGCTCAAGCCGGGCGTGGCGGTGATGAAGCGACACCCCGGATCAGGTTTTCTGCGTGCCAAAGGGCTCGACTTCGACGGTGGCTACTTCGTCGACCAGATGACCGCCTCTCCCGAGGAGATTCGGCACCTGTTCGAGCGGCATCTCGCGCCGCAATGATTTACGCTGCCGGTACTGAGCGCTGGGCGCGAAGCGCGGTCCGCACCGGGCGGGCGTGAACCGGCGAAGCCATGGGGGCCAGTTTTTTCAGGCTGAAGATCATCTCCGAACCGCCAACGTACTCGACGCCCTCGATCTGAAAGCCCTTCCCCTGCAGGTAGGGGCCGAGATTCGCCTGGGTGTAGTGCGTGATGTGCTCGTCGGCATAACCGCCAGGCGAGAGGCGCGCGTAGAGCCACTCCAGCGCGCGCCAACGCCAGCGGTCGTAATCGGGTGTTCCGAGGATGAGGCGGCCGCCTGTCGTGAGGACTCGCGACAACTCGTCGAAGGGCTTCTCCTGCGCGGGGATGTGCTCGATGACCTCGGAGCAGATGACGCAATCGAAGCTTCCATCGGCGAAGGGCAGCTCGAAGATGGAGCCGTGCACAAGCGTGTTGCCGTACCGTCGGGCGTAGCGCAACTTATGGAGCTGGATATCGAGGCCGACCATGCCGGGAATCGCGCCGATGATGCGGCTCGAGCCGCAGCCAACATCGAGGACGCGGCGGTAGCCGCTCGCCAGTCGCGTGACAGCTTGGTACCGCCCCCGCTGCCAGTAGCGCTGCAGCGGGATGATGCTGTCGTAGGCGCGCCCGTCGTAATCCGACGAGGCGATCGAGTTGCGCAGACGCCACATCGCCACGAAGGTTCGCAGGTAGGAGACGGCGAACCGCAACAGCCGGGCATGACTCTGACCGGCAACCCGCGCTCGATATCGGAACGGGACTTCATGGACCCGGTAGCCCGCCGCCAGCGCGCGAATCAGAATTTCCTCGAGGACGTCGAAGTCGGTCGCCTTCAGCTCGAGGTCCCGCAGGATCGCACTGCGGTAAAGGCGGTAGCCACTCGAAAGATCGCGGACCGGCAAGGAGAGACCGCGGCCAAAAGTCATGTTCAGGATCCGGCTCATCACGCGCCGGGTGCCCGGCATTTCCGCGGCGCCACCCTCGACGTAGCGAGAGGCGATCACGACATCGCCCTTGCCGCGAGCGGCCCACAGGTCTTTGAGGAAGGCGGGATCGTGCGACCCATCGGCGTCGAGCGTGATGACGTACTCGCCGCGCGCCTGCTCGAAGCCGGCCCGGTAGGCGCCGCCGAATCCGGGGAGCCTCTGGGTCACCATCCGGACGGCGTGCTTGCGTACGATCTCCTGCGTGTTGTCTCTCGAGCCGCCATCGACCACGATGATCTCGAACGTCGGCCCCAGGGCCACCAGCGCCGTTTTCAGCTCGGGGAGGACCCGGTCGAGGTTGTCCCCTTCGTTCAGCGCTGGGAGGACCAGGCTGAGGGCGCATCCCGGTAGAGCCTCTGGGTCGGCGCCGGGAATGATGAAGGACGGGATGTCATCAACCAGTGGATATCGGATCCCATCCCGGGCGCAGTGGAGGTCGTGCCCAGCGTCAGCAGTTAACGGTCCGTGGCATTTGGGGCAGACCAGGCTCTGGGGGATCGGCATCGGCTACCGAATGAACGGAAAGTGAGATCCGAGCTTGCTTTGGACGGACCGGGGAGCCGCTGAGTGGCGCGCCCGCGAATCCTGGCAATCGACGTCGGCACTGGCACCCAGGACATCCTGATCCTCGAGGCCGGCGGCGTGATCGAGAACGCCGTTCAGCTGGTCATGCCGTCGCCGACGGCGCTGCTGGCCGAGCAGGTGACGCAAGCGACTCGGGACCGCGTCGACCTGGTCCTGACCGGCGTCACCATGGGTGGCGGCCCCGGCCACTGGGCGGTGGAGGCGCACCTCCAGGCGGGACTGAAGGTCTTCGCCACCCCGGAGGCAGCGAAGACCTTCGACGACGACCTGGATCGCGTGGCGGCGATGGGCATCCGGATTGTCGACTCGCCGGCTGCCACGAACGAGGCGCGGCGGCTCGAGCTCCGCGACTTCTATCTCGCGGAGTTGATGGAGGCGCTGCGGGCATTCGGCGTCAGCACCGTGTTCGATGCGCTTGCCGTGGCGGTCTTCGACCATGGCGCCGCGCCACCGGGCGTCAGCGACCGCCGATTTCGCTTCGACTACTTGCGAGAACAGGTCGAGCGTGGCGTCGGGCTGGAGGGCTTCGGCTTTCTAGCCGCGGAGATACCGGCGCGGATGACCCGCATGCAGGCCGTCGCCAGCAATTGGTCAGGTCCGCAACCCCTGTTCCTGATGGACACCGGGCCGGCGGCGATACTCGGCGCGCTCGAGGATGGCGTCGTGGCGAGGTCGGATCCCGTCCTGGTGCTCAACCTGGGGAACTTCCACACCATCGCTGCGTTGTTGCACGAACGGCGCATCGCCGGCCTCTTCGAGCATCACACCGGCGAGCTGACCCGGCCGAAGCTGGAGCAGTACCTCGACGCGCTCGCCACCGGATCGCTCTCCAACGACCAGGTGTTCGACGACATGGGCCATGGGGCGCTGGAGCTTGGTGTCAACGCATCACCGCCGCAGCGGCTAGCCATTACCGGACCGCGCCGCGGTCTGCTCGACGGCTCGCGGCTCAGTCCGCATCTCGCCGTACCGCATGGCGACATGATGCTGGCCGGCTGTTTTGGACTCCTCCGGGCTCTGGCGGCGCGGCTCCCCGCGTTCGCAGCGGTTGTCGAGGACCAGTTGGGTGTTCCGGGCGCTCGCGCTGAGCCGAAGCGGATTTGAATCCAGCTGTACGCACGGCCGCCCCGTAGAATCGAAGCGGCGTCACTACCATTCGTAAGAGGTTTCCATTGGAGCATCCCACGACCATCGCCCAGTTGCGACAGAGCGAGTACCGCGTCCTTCCCGTCAAGGAGGAGATGCGCAAGAACCTGGTGCGCAAGATCAAGGCCAACGAGGAGCTGTTCCCCGGCATCATCGGCTTCGAGGGATCGGTTATTCCGCAGGTGGAAAACGCGATCCTCTCCGGCCAGGACATCGTCTTCCTCGGTGAGCGCGGCCAGGCAAAGAGCCGTCTGATCCGATCGCTGATCGCGCTGCTGGATGAGCGGGTCCCGGTGATCGAGGGCTGTGAGATCAACGACAACCCGTACGCCCCCATCTGTCGCGCCTGCCGTGACCGGGTGGCCACGCAGGGCGATCGAGTGACGGTCCGCTGGATCACGCCGGATGAGCGTTACAGCGAGAAGCTGGCGACTCCCGACACCTCGATTGCCGACTTGATCGGCGAAGTCGACCCGATCCGCGTCGCCGAGGGCAAGTACCTGGCCGACGAGCTGACCATCCATTACGGACTGGTGCCGCGCACCAATCGCGGCATCTTCGCCATCAACGAGCTCCCCGACCTCGCCGAGCGCATCCAGGTCGGCTTGCTCAACCTGATCGAGGAGCGCGACGTCCAGATCCGCGGATTCAAGCTGCGGCTCCCGATCGACGTCTACGTGGTGGCCAGCGCGAATCCCGAGGACTACACCAACCGCGGGCGCATCATCACGCCGCTGAAGGACCGCTTCGGGGCGCAGATCCGGACGCACTATCCGCGTAATGTCGAGGACGAAATTCGCATCGTGGAGCAGGAGCGCACCTCGTACCAGGATCGCGAGCTCTCGGTGGTGATGCCGGACTTCATGAAGGAAATCGTGGCTGAGGTGACCCAGCTGGCGCGCCGCTCCCCCAAGATCAACCAGCGCTCGGGAGTCAGCGTCCGCATCTCGATCACGAATTACGAGAACCTGGCGTCGAACGCCTCGCGGCGCGCGCTGCGCACGGGCGAGACGGAGGCGGTGCCGCGGATCACCGACCTGCCCGCCATCATCCCCTCCAGCGCCGGCAAGCTGGAGATGGAAACCTGGGAGGAGGGCGACGACCAGACGGTGCTGGAGAAGATCATCAAGACGGCGGTGCTCAACGTCTTCCGGCGGCACTTTGAAGCCAGTCAGTTCAACGAGCTCGTCCAGCGCTTCGACGCCGGCCTCACCTTCGAGGTTTCCGAAGGGCAGGCCGCGGAGCGCTACGCGACCATGCTGCGCGAGCTGCCAGGGATGGAGAAGGCGCTCAAGAGCCTCGGATTGGACAAGCGGCCCGCCCTCGCCGCCTCTGGGGTGGAGTTCGTCCTCGAGGGGTTGCACTTGAGCAAGCGGATCAACAAGACGGAAATGGACGGAGCGGCGATCTACGCCGGCTAGATGATCTCCCGGTCGAACCGCTACGAGCGCTGGGATGGATCGCAGGAGCCGTTCGGCCGCGACGCCGAGGACCTGTTCGACCGGCTCGCCGAGGACCTCTTCCAGGGCGGCGACTTCGATTACGCGCTCCACCGATTGATGAGCCGCGGCTGGCGCGACAAACAGGGTCGCCGGCTTCCGGGTTTCGAGGAGATGCTCGAGCGGCTCCGTCAGAAGCGCCTGCAGCAGTTAAAGCGCTACAACCTCAACGATGTCTTCGGCAACATTCGCGAAAAGCTGAACGACATCCTTCGGCGCGAGCGGCAAGGGATCAACGACCGCCTCGAGCAGGCGCCGGAGAGCGCCAAGCGCGTGCTGCAGAAGATCACGAAGAAGAAGCTGCAGGAACTGGATCAACTGCCGGAAGAGGTGGGCGGCATGATCCGCCAGCTCAACGACTACGAGTTCATGGACGAAGGTGCCTCTCAGGCCTTCCAGAAGCTCATGGAGGAGCTCAAGCAACAGGTTTCACAGACCTACTTCAAGAACATGACGCGCACCATGCAGCAGCTGCGTCCCGAGCACCTGGGCGAGATCAAAGAGATGATGAAGGCGCTCAACCAGATGCTGCGCGATCGGCTAGAGGGCAAGCCGCCTAAGTTCGAGCAGTTCATGGAGCGCTTCGGCCACTTCTTCGGCCCGGACCCGCCGAAAACGCTCGATGAGCTGATCCAGCATCTCGAGCGGCAGATGGCGCAGATGGAGTCGCTCATGCAGTCGCTGTCACCGGAAATGCAGCGGCAGATGCAGGACTTGCTGGCCTCGACCCTGAACGATCCTGAGCTGCAGGAACAGATGGCCGAGCTCGCCGCCCAGCTCGAGTTGCTCTCACCCCGCCCAGGGCTCGGCACCCGCTACGCGTTCTACGGCTCGGAGTCGCTTCCACTGCAGGAGGCGCTCTCGTTGATGGAGCGACTGCAGGGCATCGAGGACCTGGAGGCGGCGCTACGCGAGGGTTACCAGGGCCGGCAGTTGACACCCGAGCAGTCTCAGCAGCTCCAGCAACTGCTGGGGCCCGAAGCGCGTCAGGCCGCGGACCAGATGAGCGATCTCGCCGCGCAGCTGGAGAAGAAGGGATATGTCCAGCGTGGCAGGCGCGGCATGGAGCTGACACCCCGTGGCATGCGTCGCATTGGCCAGAAGGCCCTGCGCGATCTCTATGCTCGGCTGAAACGCGATCGCTTCGGCGACCACCCCATCAGCGTCCGGGGGCTCGGCTCGGAGCGCTCGGACGAGACCAAGGTCTACGAGTTCGGTGACGCCTTCAACCTGCAGGTCGAGCAGACGCTGATGAACGCGCTGCGGCGCGAGGGGCCGCAGCAGCCGATCCACCTCAAGACCGACGACTTCGAGGTCTTCCGCTCAGAGTTCAGCGCCCAGTCGGCGACGGTGTTGATGATCGACATGAGCCGGTCGATGCCGCTGCGCGGTTACTTCTACGCGGCCAAGAAGGTCGCCCTCGCGCTCGATGCCCTGATCCGCAGCCAGTTTCCCCGCGACTACCTGCAGGTGATCGCCTTCAGCGATTACGCCCGGCCAGTCAAGTCCCACCAGCTGGCGGAGCTGACCTACAACGAGTCGATCTACGGGACCAACATTCAGCATGGCCTGATGCTGGCCCGGCAGTTCCTCAACAGGCACAAGACCGGCAACAAGCAGGTCATCATCGTCACCGACGGGGAACCGACGGCGCACATGGAAGGCCAGCACGCGGTCTTCTTTTATCCGCCCCTGCCGGAAACGTTCCAGAAGACGTTGCTCGAGGTGCAGCGCTGTACGCGTGAGCACATCGTGATCAACACCTTCATGCTCGACAACGACTACCACCTGGTGTCGTTCGTCAAGCAGATGACCCGCATGAACGGCGGCCGCGCCTTCTTCGCCAGCGCCGACCGGCTGGGCGATTACGTACTGCTCGACTACGTCGACCGCAAGCGCAAAGCTAGCCGCTGAC
>DATEHI010000005.1:0-2617 GCA_035279665.1 Candidatus Dormiibacterota bacterium
GGAAAGCGGCGTCAGCGACCGGCAGCGAAGCGGTCGGTCGCTCGAATAACCGGTTCAAGCATCTCGTTCCCGCCGAGGTGGCCCGTGCCGACCAGATGCAGTTCGGCCTCGGGCCACGCCCGCGACAGTAACCAGGGCACATCAGGCGGTCCCCCGATGTCGAAACGACCGTGCACCAGGACGCCGGGGATGCCACCGAGGCGATCGGCGTCGCGGAGCAACCGGCCACCGTCGAGCCACGCGGCATGACTGAAGTAGTGAGCGCATAAGCGGGCGAAGGTCATGCGGAAGTCGGGGTCTGCGTAGCGGGGGTTCGGGGTCCACCCCTCCTCGAGCGAGACGACGGCGTCCTCCCAGTCACACCAGTTCTTGGCAGCGGTGGCGCGGGCAGCGAAGTCGGGCTGCTCATTGAGTAGCCGATTGTAGGCAGCCACCAGGTCGCCGTCGCGTTCGCTTTCGGGGACACCAGCCCGAAAACGGGCCCACTCCTGGGGGAAGAACCGGCCGGCCTCGTGGTAAAGCCAATGCACGTCCTCGGGGCGCGTCATCGTGACCGAGGCGAAGACCAATTCGCTGACCCGCTCGGGATGACGCTCCGCATAGGCCAACCCCAACGTTACGCCCCATGACACGCCACAGACCAGCCAACGGTCGACCTCGAGATGCCGGCGCAGGCGCTCGAGGTCAGCGATCAAGTGCTGCGTCGTATTGGTCGATAGGTCGGTCGCCGGATTAGCAGCCGTGGGCGTGCTGCGCCCGCAACCCCGTTGGTCGAGTTGGATGATGCGGTAGGCGGCTGGATCGAACCAGCCTCGCTGGCCGGGGTGGCTGCCACTGCCGGGACCGCCATGCAGTAACACCGCGGGCTTTCCATCGGGGTTGCCGCTGACCTCCCAGTGGAGCTGTTGGCGATCGCCCACGTCCAGCATGCCGTGCGCGTGCGGCTCGGTCGGCGGATAAGCGATTGCCCCCGACACTCGCTACGGCTTCTTGATCGTCGCAATCAGCCGCCGCGCTCGGTCGAATTCTTCCGGCGTGCGTAGGGTCGGATTGCCAAAGGTGAAGCCCTGGATTCCGACGGCGACAAAGTCCTGCAGGATCTCAGCGGCCTGCTCAGGGGTGGCCGGCTGGAACATGACCCGCCGCTCGGGGGGCATCCGTTCCATCACGGTCTTGGCCTGCCCTTCGTTCTCGACCAGGACGACCGGAGAGCCCATGGTCCTGGTGATCGTGGCCGGATCCCGGCCCTCTTCTTCGCAGTAGCGGTCCAGGATTTCGCTCTTGCGTTTGATATCGGCCAACGGGCCGAACCAATGCGACATGTCGGCATGGCGCGCGACCAGGCGCAGGGTGCGCTTTTCGCCGCCGCCGCCGACCAGGATCTTCGGTCCGCCCGCTTGCAACGGGCGCGGATTGTTGAGCGCGCGGTCGATCCGGTAATGCGTGCCGCTAAAGGAGGGGCGCTCCTTCGTGAACATCAGCTTCAAGATCGTCAGCGCCTCGTCGAGCCGGTCCATCCGCTCGCGTATGGGCGGAAACGCAAAACCGTAGCCGATGTGCTCCGACTCATTCCAGGCGGCGCCGATCCCGCAGATTGCACGCCCTTTTGAGATCACGTCGAGGGTCGTAACCATCTTCGCCACGAGGGCAGGGTTGCGGTAGGTCACCCCGGTCACCAGCGTGGCGAGGCGCACCCGGCTGGTCTCGCGGGCCAGCGCCGCCAGCGCCGTATAGCCCTCGAGCATGGGCTCTTCTTCGGGGCCGATGGGAGTGATCTGATAGAAGTGGTCCATTACGGTCACCAGCTCGAAGCCGGCGGATTCCGCCGAGCGCGCGAGCCCGATGACGTGATCGAAGAGTTCGTCGGGTGCCACGCCTGGAAACGTAAAGCTGGGCATGTGATAACCAAAGAACGCCATACCGTTCATGATGCCAGTCCAGCGCAGGGGAGCGGAAATTTTGTATTACGCGAGGGCTCTTAGCGTGGCGCCATGTAGGAGACGATCCGCTCGACCTTGATCTTTCCGTCGTCGTCGAGTAGCCAGGTCTGCGCGGAGGGAAACACCTTAGACCCAATCGGGCCGCCCCCGGTGCTGACCTCATACATGATCAGCGCGTTGCGCTCGTCGCCCATGGCGGCGATCACGCGCAGGCTGCCGGGCACAACTTGTCGTGCGAATTGTGTCAGGCCTCTTGGCGCGTCCATGTACTCGTCGATGCCGGCCAGAGTCGCGGCCGGACTGAAGAACTGCACCTCCCTTGCCAGGTTGCCGCGCACGGTGTCGAAATCCTGATTCGTCCACGCCTCCAGGTGGGATCGGGCAAGGGCGACCGCTCGCGAATCCGTTTTGGTTCCCGCGGCGCTATCCGACATGGCTTCCTCCTTGATCGTGGTCTTGACCTCAGAGCCCAGCTCTAGTACGCTCAACCAGGTGGTTGAATATTCTACCCGACAGCTCGATGCCGTGTACGCGGCCATTGCCCATCCGGTCCGCCGGCGCGTGCTCGAGCAGCTCCGGCCACGCGGTGCGACCGTGACCGAGCTCGCTGCGGCGCACCCGATCTCCCTGGCGGCGGTCTCCAAGCACATCCGCGTCCTCGAGCATGCGCACCTCGT
>DATEHI010000006.1:0-11429 GCA_035279665.1 Candidatus Dormiibacterota bacterium
AGCAAGGCCGGCATGGCGTTCATCAGCAGCGACGGCAAGCTGAAGATCTCGCTCAACGAGACCAACTCCGAGATCCATATCGAGTCGCAGGGAAAGATTCATGTCGAGAGCCAGAAGGACATGATCTTCGAGTCCCAGGCCAACCTCAACCTGAAGGCGGGGCAAGGGCTCAAGGTCGAGGCCGGGACCAACCTCGATATGAAGGCCAGTTCCGGAGCCACTCTGGACGGCGGAGGGCAGCTCGAAGTCAAGGCAAGTGGCCAGGTCAAAGTCACCGGCGCCATGGTTGACGTCAACAGCGGCGCCCTGCAGGTGATGTAATGCCAGGACCCATCGTCAACATGGGCGGCACGGTGACGTGCATGCACGGTGGCCAGGGCCAATGCACCACCGTTAGTCCGAAGGTCATGGTCGGGAGTCAGCCGGTCGTCACCATCCCCGCGTCCTACGTCGTCGCCGGCTGCGCCTTTCCGCCGCCGCCGGTCGCGAACGGTCCGTGCGTCAGCGGCATCATCCCCTCGGGCAGCACCAAGGTCCTGGTCGGCGGGATGCCGGTGCTGCTCGCCTTGCCACCGGTGGCGGGCACGTGCGTCCCAACCGGTACGCCGATGATGATCGGGTCGGCCGGCCAGACGAAGGTGATCGCGCAATGAGCGAAGAATTCATCGGTTCCGGATGGGCGTTCCCGCTCCGGACCGACCCGACCGGACGGATCGCCCTGGTCTCGCGTGAGCAGGAGATCGAGGAAAGCATCCGGCTGATCCTTGGCACCGCGATCGGCGAGCGGCCGATGCGCCCGGAGTTCGGCTGCGCGATCCATGACTATGTCTTCGATAGCGCCGATACGGAGACCGCCGCCCGAGTTGCGGCCGCGGTGCGGGCCTCACTTCGCCGCTGGGAGCCTCGCATCGAGGTGCGTGATGTCCTTGTCAGTTTCGACACCGAGGACTCGAGCATCCTCTACATCGACATCCGCTACGCGATCGGGGAGACCAACGATCCCCGCAACCTCGTCTTTCCCTTCTACGTGATTCCGCCGGAGACGACGTGACCGACCACAAACCTGCAGGAGGAGGCTGAGCCATGGCACTGCCGGTCCCAAACCTCGACGATCGACGTTTCCAGGACCTGGTCGACGATGCCAAGCGGCTCGTCCAGCAGCGCTGCCCCGAGTGGACCGACCACAACGTGTCGGACCCCGGCGTTACGCTGATCGAGACCTTTGCATGGATGACCGACCAGGTTATCTACCGGTTGAATCGTGTTCCCGAGCGGAACTACATCAAATTCCTCGAACTGATTGGCGTGCGGCTCTTTCCGCCGACGGCGGCTCGGGCCGCGATCACCTTCTGGCTCGCTGGTCCGCAGCCGGGGGTCATCCAGATCCGGCCGGGAACCCAGGCCGCCACCCTGCGCACCGAAACCGATGAGGCGATCGTCTTCACCACCATCGGCGACCTGGCGATCGTCCCCTGTTCGCTCGCCCGGGTGGCCTCCACGCTGGGGGGCGAGAAAGAGGTCAGCGACCACACCGAGGCGCTGGAGGCACGCACGTCCTTCTACTGCTTCGACAAGGTGCCGAAGCCGGATGACGTCCTCCTGGTCGGCCTCTCGGAGGCCGTGCCTTCGTGCGCCGTGACGCTGCGCTTCAACTGCGACATCGAGGGCGTGGGCGTCGATCCCGAAAACCCGCCGCTGGTGTGGGAAGCATGGGATGGCTACGCTTGGACGACGTGCGAAGTCGACCGAGACGGAACTGGTGGCCTCAACCGGGACGGCGACGTGGTGCTGCATATCCCCAGGAGCCATGCCGTTTCCGTCATCGAACAGCAACGCGCCGGTTGGTTGCGGGCGCGCGTGCTCAAGCCAGAGCCCGACCAGCCGACTTACAGCGCATCGCCGATCATCAAGGGCCTGTCGGCCTTCACCATCGGCGGAACCGCCGAGGCGGTCAACGCCGAGCTCGTCGAGAACGAGCTTCTGGGGGCCGCGGAAGGAGTCCCCGGCCAACGCTTCACGCTCAAGCACCACCCGGTGGTCCCTGGAGGTGCCGCCAACATCCTGGAGGTGAGCGGCATCGACGGCTGGCAGGAGTGGAAGCAGGCCCAGCATTTCGTCGACAGCAAGGCCGACGACCGCCATTTCGTGCTGGACGCCGTCAGCGGCGAGGTCCAGCTTGGGCCCGGCGTGCGCGAGCCCGACGGCACGTTCCGAAATTATGGCGCCGTGCCACCCAAGGGTTCCCGGCTCCGGCTTCGCTCCTATCTGATCGGTGGCGGCCGGAAGGGCAACGTCGCGCGCAACACGATTACCGTGCTCAAGTCCTCGATCCCCTACGTCTCCAAGGTGCAAAATCGCCGGGCTGCGGAAGGCGGGGTTGACGGCGAAGACATTGAGAGCGCCAAGGTGCGCGGCCCGATCGTGCTGCGCACGCGCGACCGAGCCGTCACGATGGAGGACTACGAACACCTCGCGCGCGAGGCGGCACCGGAAGTGGCGCGCGTCCGTTGCGTCACCGCGGGCGATGGCGCGGATGCGGGCGGCGTTCGCATCCTGGTGGTGCCGGCGGCGGGCAGCAACGACGGCCGCCTCCGCTTCGAGCAGCTCGTGCCCGCCGAGGAGACACTGCAGCGCATCGCGCGTCGCCTGGAGGATTCGCGCGTGATCGGCACGCGGGTGCTGGTCGAGCCGCCGGTATACCGCGGCGTGACGGTCGTTGCCAAGCTGCGCCCGCGGGCGAGCGCGAACCCCTCGCGTCTACAGGGGGATGCGCTGGAGGCGCTCTACCAGTACTTCCATCCGATCAGCGGCGGCCCCGACCGCAATGGCTGGCCTTTCGGCCGGCCGGTCCACGTCGGCGAGGTCTACTCCGTCCTCCAAGGGCTGCGCGGCACCGAGCTGGTCGAAGACGCCCGGCTGTTCGGGGCGGACCCCGTGACAGGCCAGCGCGGCCAGGCGGTTCAGCGGCTCGTCATCGAGCCCCACGCCCTCGTTTACTCCTACGAGCACCAGGTGCTGGTGGAAGGCGCGTGATCGCCCAGGCTCCGACAGTCAACCAGGGGCGCGGCCTGGTGCGGGCCCTGATCAGCCCGCACCCGCTGGGCGAGGCGCTGCCAGCCCTTTTCCAGGAAGACGCCTTCACCCAGCGCTTCATGTCCGCGTTCGACTCGGCGCTGGCCCCGCTCTTTGCCACCCTTGACAACCTGCCCGCCTATCTCGACCCCTGGCTGACGCCCCCGGACTTTTTGGAGTGGCTTGGCAGCTGGTTCGGGCTGGTCCTCGATGATGCCTGGTCGGTCGAACGCCGCCGCGCCCTGCTGGCCAACGCCTTCGAGTTCTATCGCATGCGGGGCACGGTCAAAGGGTTGAAGGCGCAGGTCGAGACCCTCACCGGGGGCACCGCGGAAATCATCGATACCGGCGGGGTCGCGACCGCGACCAAGGCCGGCGAAGCGCTGCCGGGGTCGCCGAACTTTGCCCTTATGGTTCGGGTCTCGGTGGACGATCCATCCAGCATCAATACGAGCAGGCTCGACGCGCTCGTCGCCGCCGCCAAGCCGGCGCACGTGACGCACAAAGTACAGGTTGTCAAACGATCGAAAGTACAGGAGACTGTGGAGGTGACGAGCGGGTGATCGTCTGCAAGCAGTGCGGACACCACAACGAAGACAACGACACGTTCTGCGGGTCGTGCGGCAAGTTTCTGGAATGGAGCGGGGAACGCGTCGCCGTCGCCCAGCCGGAGCCCGAACCGCCGGCGCCTGAGCCGATGCCCGAGCCGGCCCACGTCGGCCTGATCGACCGAGTCAAGCACGCGGTCGGGATCGAAGAGTCGACGACGCAGCCGGCAGCGCCCACCCCAACCGCCCCCACCCCGGTTGTGGCGCCGGCACCCGCCACCGCGACAGCGGCGCCAGCCGAGCCAGCGGTACCGGCCCCGCAGGTTGTTTGGACCGTCCCCGTTAGCTCTGTCGCCCCCAGCGCACCGCCAGCACCGCCCGCGCCACCGGTCGCTCCCGCCACCGCGCCCGTCCTGGCGAGCGTCGCCGCCCCCGCCGCTTCCGCCGCGCCGCCTGCCGTCTCGGTTGTCCAGCCGGACGAGCCCATGTCGCGCCGGCCGACGTCCGTCGCGCCGACGATGGCCCGGCCGCGCCCGGCAGCCCGCACGATGGAAGCGCCGACACGCCGGCACCCCGGCGACCTCATCTGCGGCCAGTGCGGCGAAGGCAACGACCCGACCCGCCATTTCTGCCGCCGCTGTGGTAGCCCGCTGGACGAGGCGATCGCGGTCCGCCTGCCGTGGTACCGTCGCTTCTTCAACCGGGCTTTCGGCATCCGCACCCGCGAAGCCGGCTGGCGGCCGCGTCGGGTTGGACCGCCGAACGTGATGGGCGCCGTGTGGCGGATCCTCCGGCTAGCCATCGTCGCCCTGATCGCCATCGCTCTGCTCGCCTTCCTCCTGGTGCCGTCATTCCACAACGCGGTCGTCAATCGGGTGACGAGTGCGGTCACCACGGTCCGCAAGGCGATCTTTCCGCATTACAGCGCCGTCTACGCGACCGGCGCGTCGGCCAGCACCTCGATCGCGGGCCATCTACCGAACCTGGCGATCGACACTCATACGAACACCTACTGGGCCGCGCGGGTTGGCGATCCCGCACCGTTTCTCAAACTGACCTTCCACGATCCGGTCGACCTGGCGCAGATCGGTTTCGACTCGGGCGCCGCAGGCACCACGCCGATCGACGATTACCTCGCTCAGCCGCGGCCGCATCAGGTCCACCTGGTGTTCTCGAATGGCACCGCCCTCGACCTTACCCTCAAGGATGAGGATCCAAAGGTCGCGAAGAACGCCCAGTTCTATCCGATCGACGCCAAACAGGTGACGTTGGTGGAGATCCACATCATGTCGGTCTACGCGCCGGCGGGTGCCTCGCCTTCATCGGTGGCAATCGCTGAAGTGGAATTCAAGGTCAAGGACTAGGCGCGAGAGCTCGCGGTAAGGCCGAGCTCCTCGAGGACGCGCGCGTAGTCCCGGCGCGCTCGGCTGGCGGCGCCTGGATCGCCCGCTTGTTCCCGCGCCTGGATCAGCAGCTTCCAGAGCGGGTCGTGGAGGCGATCGACCCAGAGCCCGGTCGCGCACGCGTTGGCGGCGCCGGCGGGATCGCCCTGCTTGAGCAGTAGCTCGGCGAGGCCTTGCGCCGCCTCGAGCGCGCCCGCACGAAACCGCTCTCGTGGTTCAATGGCCCACTCGGCGGGACCGTCCTCGGGCAGGAGCTCGCCGGCATAGAGCTCGAGCGCCTGGTGGAAGTGGCTGACGACCGCATCGGCTCCGCCGCGCAGCCGCGCCACTCGTGCCGCGGCGAGCGCCTTGGAAAACTGCACAAGGTCCACCTCGGCGTCGGCCTGGATCGCCAGGCGGTAGGCATCGCCCTCCCGTAGCAGCAGCGATGAACCGCCGCGACCGACGCCCGGTTCGAGCCACGAACGAAGGGAAGAAACGGCCACATGCAGGTTGCGCGCTCCGGTCTCTGCATCAGCGTCAGGCCAGAATGCGGCCTGCAGGACCTCGCGGTGCACCGGATTACCGGCGTGGACAGCCAGCAGTCGCAGGACGGCCCGCGCACGCGGCTTGATCGCCGTGAGATCGACCGGCCGACCGTTGATGGCAATGCTGAAGCCGCCGAAGCAGCGAATGCTGAGCGATGGTACCGAGCGGCCCACGCCGATCGGGATCACATTCTCTGGCGCAGCTGCGGGGGCGGCCAGCGGCGCCAGGCAGCCTTCCTCCTGCACGGAGACGGCCAGGCTGCGATACTCGGCCCCGCGCTCCGGCTCGATTTCGGCGAGCGCGAGATAGGGGAAGTAGCGAGCGCCCGGCGTGCCGCTGTAGCGAGCGAAGTTCTCCGCCTGTAGGGCCGCGTCACGCGCCTCGGGAGCGCCGTTGCGGGCCAGGCCCAGCGAGAGCAGCGCTCGTGACCACGCCTCCAGCACGCCGGCGCCTAACTGGTGGAAGGCGTCCGTCGCCTGTTCGAGCGGCGGCACGGCAGTGTCACCGGCATAGATCGCGGCCCACCCGACCATCAGGCCGACGAGAGCGCTCCCCCAGCGATCGCCGTCGCGATCGCAGGCAGCCCGCAGGCCCTCGGCTTCGCGAGCGCTCCCCGGCCGTTGCGTCAGAACCAGAGCGGCGCGGGAAAGGCGCGCCACCCAGCCCAGGCCGAGTGTCTCCGCACTCTCGGCGGCTTCCTCGATGTCGAACACGCCCTGCCCGTCGCCGCTGAGCAGCGCGGCGACCCCGGCCCAGAGCCGGGCCGCGGTGGCCAGCGCCGCGGTGGCGTCACGGCTGTCCGCTGCCGCGTTCAGGTGGCGGCGTGCCTGATCCATCTGTCCGGCCAGGAGGCAGACCACGCCGACGGTCAGCTTGCCGGTCGCCTCCGGTAGCTGGCTAGCGAGTTGTTTTGCTGCCAGCGGGTCATGGGCCACCGCCTTGTGCAGCAGGCCGGCCCAGTCGTTCCCAGGCATCGGAGCGGGCTCCAGCCAACCGGCCAGTGCCTTGCGCTCGGACGCGCAGATGAGCCCGGCCTCGCTCGATCCGAAGACCCGCTCGGCCCGATGGTAGGCATCGATGGCCTCTCGCCAGCGCCCCTCGGCACGATGACGACGGGCGCTGCCGAGCATCAGCCAGGGATCCTGACGAAGCAGGGCGGGGGGCAGGGCATCGATCCAGGTATCGGGGCCTGCGAGCAGTTCGCCGCCCTGGTGATGGAGCATTCGGTCCACCGCCTCCCAGTCTTCGCCGCGGGAATAAGCCTGCACCGCGTCGGGGAAGGCGCCGCTCGCTTCCAGTAACCTCCCCGCCCGCCGGTAGGCGGCGCGCGCCTGAACCTCACCGAGCTCTTCCATGAGCACCTGCTCCAGGTGCGAACGCAGGACTTCGTGATAGCGGTAGCCGCCACGATCGTCGGTGGCCGTCGTGAAGATCTGGCGGCGCTCCAGCTCCTCGAGCACCTGCTGGCTGGCGCTGCGATCGAGGAAGGCATCGCAGATTGGCCCGGTGAGCCGGGTCAGCACACAGGTCCGGACCAGGAACCAGCGCAGCTCGGCCGGCAGCTGGTCGAGAACGTTGCGTGTCAGATACTCGCGGGTCAGCCGCGATCGGCTGCCCAGGGCGGTCAGGATGCGCCGCCGTTCCTGCGGCGACTTCCCGCGCGTCGCGAGGTGGAACAGCTGCAGGCCGGCCGCCCATCCCTCGGTGCGGCGGGCCAGCTCGGCGAGCTCTTCCGGCGGCAAGGGCGCCCGATAGAAATCGCGGAAGAGTCGCTCGACTTCCCAGGAGCGAAAGCGCAGGTCCTCGCTGCCGATTTCGAGCAGCGATCCCGAGACGCGCAGGCGGGAGAGGTTGAAGCCGGGCAGCGCGCGCGACCCGATCAGGAAGGTGATGCTGGGCGGGGCGTAGTCGATGAGCCGCTCGAT
Organism: Candidatus Dormiibacterota bacterium; assembly: GCA_035279665.1. Classification (GTDB taxonomy): domain Bacteria; phylum Chloroflexota; class Dormibacteria; order CF-121; family CF-121; genus CF-13. Next base: position 7,477 of record DATEHI010000006.1, read on the forward strand.
GGTGCGCTCAGCCGGGCTATCCTCGAGCGTGTGCAGGTCATCGATGATCAGCAGCGCACGCCGTCCTGCCCGGGACTCAAGCGCTCGGGCCGCTGTTTCGACGGAGTCCCAGCTCTCGGGGATAGCGCCCAGGGCAGCGGTGAAAGCGGACTCGAGGTGGCTGAGCAGGGTGGTCGTCTTCGCATCCCAACTCTCGGCGCGATACCAGGCGACGGGCACACCGGCCGAGGCGGCGAAGCCGGCCAGCAGCGTGCTTTTGCCCGAGCCCGCCGGGGCGACGACCAGCCCGACGCGATGCTGCCAGATGCGGGCAAGAAGAGCATCGACGCGCTCGCGGGCAAGGGACTGCACCTGCGGAATCAGCACCTTCGCTGACACCACCGCCGCCGAACCGTCCCTCACCCTGGTCTCCCCCTCCCCACTCGGGCCGACCAGCGCACGCTTCGCCAGTGCGCCGCCTACGCTATCCCTTCAACGTCCTGCCTGCTACCCTGTCGCCGCTGCGCTCGGTACGTCGCCACACTACTCGCACATTCGCATTTGTCAATATGGTTATCGCAAATAGTCCAGTCCACCGTTCTGGGCACGCACGTCTGTTCGCCAACAGAGGGGCCTAGTGCCTCGCTATTGCAGACGTTTTAGTTCACGCTATCCCACGGCTCGATGACACCGGCGCGCAGCAGACAGCGCTAGACCGACGACTTCGACGGCGCTGGGATGACCTGCTTGCGCATCAACTCCAGGGCCTGTCGCCGTGCCCCCCAACACCAGCGGTGCACCGTCCGCCGATCCACACCCCATTGTCCGGCCACCTCCATGATCGCCCACCCTTCTGAGATCACGCCGAGAAGTGCCTGATACCGCTGCTCAGTCACGCTCATGTCCCTCATGCCGGCAAGCATGGGCCAAGCTGCGACACATCAACCGAAGTAGGTGCGACACATCAGCCGAAGGCGTGCGACACATCAGGCGAAGGCCCAATGCGACACGTCACCCGAACCCGGTGGGACACATCACCCGAAGCTATGAGACACATCAGCCGAAGCTCCGATGGGACGCCTCAGCCTTGGATTCACGCGGTCAGTGCACCAAATCGGCGAGCGGCAGATGATTGCCGGACGAGGAGGTGCCATGAAGCGCAGACGGTTGACGGAAACGCAGCGAGCCGAGATCTGGGAGCGGCTGGCGGCTGGAGAACCAGCGCCGTCGGTTGCCAGGGCCGTCGGCTGCTTTCCCAATTCGATCCGACAAATGCAGCTCCTGACTGGAGGGGCAAAGCCGAGAGCTAGAACCCAGCGACCTGGTGCATTAAGCCTCGCCGAGCGCGAGGAGATCTCGCGGGGGATAGTGCTGCAGCTTTCATGTCGGACCCTCGCGGTTCGGCTTGGACGTGCCCCTTCGACGATCAGCCGCGAGTTGCAACGAAATGGCGGCACGGCGATGTACCGAGCTCACACGGCGCAGCGACGGGCTCACCGTCAAGCCCGGCGTCCCAAGCCAGCCAAGCTGGCGACGTGCCGGCGACTGCGGGAAGTCGTCGAATCTAAGCTGGCCCTGAAATGGTCTCCCGCACAGATCTCGAGGTGGCTCCAAATCGCGTTCCCAGGTGACGATGAGATGCGCGTGTCCCACGAGACGATCTATATGTCGCTCTTTGTACAGGGACGGGGCGCGCTTCGCCAGGAGTTACATCGTGCCCTTCGTAGCGGCCGTGCTCTGCGGCGACCGAAGCGGTCCCTTGGAAGTGGAAGGGGAATGATCCGCGAGATGGTCCTGATTAGCGCGCGGCCGCCTGAAGTCGCAGACCGGGCCGTTCCCGGCCATTGGGAAGGCGACCTAATCTACGGGTCGCGCAAGACTTGCATTGGGACCCTGGTCGAGCGAACCACCCGCTATCTCCTTCTCCTCAAGCTGCGGAAGAACACCGCCGAGGAGGTACGTCATGCGATGAGCGTGCGCATTCTCGACCTGCCAGAGCAGCTGCGAAGAAGGGTGACCTGGGACCAGGGCAAAGAGATGGCCGAGCACGTTCGTTTCACCGTCGACACGGGAGTGCAGGTTTACTTCTGCGACCCGAACAGCCCCTGGCAGCGGGGCACCAATGAGAACACCAATGGTCTGCTTCGGCAGTATTTCCCACGACTCACGGATCTTTCCAGGTTCACTCAGCGGCAGATGGATGCAGTCGCGCGTGAACTCAACGAGCGCCCTAGACAAACGCTCGACTGGATGACACCATCAGAGCGGCTCGCCAAGGTTGTTGCGCTCACCGGCTGAATCCGCCGCCGAATCTCTACAAGAAGAAAAGTACCCCCTGCAGGATTCGAACCTGCGACCTAGTGCTTAGAAGGCACCCGCTCTGGTCCACTGAGCTAAGGGGGCGTGGCACCGCGGATTATAAGGATGATGCGAGTTCGGAATTGGCGCGTTGGATGGAGGCTAGGCGACGAGCTGAAGCCAACGGCCGTCGAGTCGCTCTTGTTTTTCCCTGCGGGCGCGACGTTCGCTTTTAGCGGCGGCCCTGATGAGCTCCACCAATCTCGGACCGAGCTCCGAGCGCGTGACTTCGAATTCTTCCCATCGGTCGTCCCCCGCCGTTTTATAGTCGAAATTGAACTGGATCATTCCCTTCGGCAGCAAGGTCCGATATGCACGCCTGTAAAAGGTGGCCGACGGAACTACCCAGATGCGGGTCAGTTCCATCTTGCGACGATCCAGCAAGCAAAAGATGTACACGAATTTAGGGCTCGATGGGATGCGATCACGGTGTAAGCGAGCCATACCACCGATCCGGCGATTCCGGTCGATTCCCAGGGCGCACTTCACCTGGATGTAGATGTCCTTGAAGCCGCCAGCCAAATCGATCACGAGGTCTTTTCCGTCGACGTCGGTAAAGGGACGGTAGGACGAAAGCTTGCCTTTGGCGCTCATCAGCGCGTAGGCCGCAACGAGCGCCTCGGCAACAGCGCCCCAGAGCTTGTCGTTTTGATGCAACCTCCGGGAAGGAGTCATTTCTGCTACCAGCTCAACGGCCTACTCGCGCGTCGCTTGCGCTAACGCCCGCGACGCGAGCCAGCCCCGACCTTCGAGCAGCACGACGGAGGCGAGGATGAAGGCACCGCCGAGGTACTGGATTGGATTGGCGCCTTCCCCAAGAATGAGCACCGCCAGCAGCACGCTGCTCGCCGGCTCGAAGGTGCTGAGGATCGCGGCCCGCGATGGGCCGACCAACCTGAGACCGAGGATAAATGTCAGCACGGGGACCGTGGTGCCGATCACGACGAACCCCGCGAGCACAGCCAGCCGTGATGGCGTCCAATTCACAGACAGCTGACCGGTCGCGGCCGAGAATCCGCTCCACACGATCGCGGCGGCGGCCATGATGGTGGCCGTCGCCGAAACGGGTGGGATCCCGGGGAGCAGCCGGCTCCCATAGAGGATGTATCCGGAGTAGACGGCGGCCGATGTCAGGCCCAGGACGATGCCGATGAGCGGAGCGGATTTTAGCTGCGCCTGAACGACCAGCATCGTCCCGATGAATGCCAGCAGTACGGCTCCGATCTTTGGCCAGCCAAGAGGCTCGTGAAAAAGGAATGTCGCCAGCAGCGTGACCACCACGGGAAACGTGTAGAGGAGGAGAGCCGTGGTTGACACCGGGATGAAATGGAGGGCACTGAAATACGCCGCGGATTGGCCAACGTAGCCGGCGCCGCCCATGAGGGCGAGACCGATCAGGCTGCGCCGCGATGGTAAGCGCTGTCGAACCACGATCGCCGCCAGCCAGAGCAAGACGGCTGCTAGGGCGAAGCGAGAACTCAGCAGCTGCGGCGTGGTCAGTCCAAGACGGTAGGCGAGTTTGCCGAAGACGCCCAGCGTGCCGAAGCAAATGGCCGAACCGACGACGAGGGCGACGCCGGCCGCGCTTCGATTCGCGGACGGTGGCACGCGGACAT
>DATEHI010000007.1:0-4896 GCA_035279665.1 Candidatus Dormiibacterota bacterium
CCGCAGATGCCGATCTCCATATCGCGGCGCGCCTTGCGGCCTTCATCGACCGCGATCTTCATCAGCCGGCCCACGCCGATCGTGTCGAGGGACTCGAACGGGTTGACCGGCAGGATCTTCTCCTCGACATACTTCAGCAAGAACTTGCCCTCGGCATCGTCGCGCGAGAAGCCGAAGGTCGTCTGGGTCAGGTCGTTGGTGCCGAAGGAGAAGAACTCCGCGACCTTCGCGATCTCTCCCGCCGTCAGGGCGGCGCGCGGGATCTCGATCATCGTGCCGAACTTGTAAGGGATCTCGGTCTTGAGCTCGGCGAAGACCTGTTTGACCACGCGCTCGACGGTCTCGTGCGTGCGCTGCAGCTCATTCACGTGGCTGACCAGCGGGATCATGATCTCGGGCTTGACGTCAACGTTCTTTTTCTTGAGCGAGATGGCGGCTTCCGTGATCGCGCGCACCTGCATCTCGATGATCTCCGGGTAGAGGAGTCCGAGCCTGATGCCGCGCAGGCCGAGCATCGGGTTCTGCTCGCGCATGCCCTCGATGGCGCGCAACAGCGCCTCCTCGGCCTCGAGCTTCTTCCTGGGCGCCTTCTTCAAGCGCATGGTCGTGACCTTGACGAGCTGTTCGTCGTAGTTCGGCAGGAACTCGTGCAGCGGCGGATCGATCAAGCGAATGATGACCGGCAGGCCGTGCATCTCCTTGAGGATGCCGACGAAGTCCGAGCGCTGGAAGGGCAGCAGCCTGGCGAGCCACTGACGCCGCTCCTTCTCGTCCGCGGCCAGGATCATCTTCTGGACGATCGGCAGCCGCTCCTGCTCCATGAACATGTGCTCGGTGCGGCAGAGGCCGATGCCCTCGGCGCCGTAGCTGCGGGCGACTTTCGCATCGCGCGGATAATCGGCATTGGCCCAGACGCCGAGCCGGCGTCGCGCGTCGGCCCAGCTCAGCAGGGTGTTGAGGTCCTTGTTGATGGCGGGTTCGATCATGCTGACCGAGCCCAGGATGATCTCGCCGGTCGATCCGTTGATGGTGATCAGGTCGCCTTCTTTGACTTTCACGCCGTCGACGGTGAAGAAACGGTCCTCGAGGTCGATCTTGAGGCTCTCCGCGCCGGCGACGCAGGGCTTGCCCATGCCGCGGGCGACCACGGCCGCGTGGCTCGTCTTGCCGCCGCGCGCGGTCAGCACGCCCTTCGCCGCGATCATGCCGTGGACGTCGTCGGGATTGGTCTCGATTCGCACGAGGATGACGGCCTCGCCCTTCTTGCCGAGTGCTTCGGCGCGGTCGGCGTCGAAGACGGCCTTGCCGCTGGCCGCGCCCGGTGAGGCGTCGATGCCTTTGGCGATGACCTTGGGCTTGGACTTCGGATCGATCCGCGGATGGAGCAACTGGTCGACCTGGGTGGGCTCAACCCGCTGGACGGCTTCGTCCTGCGTGATCAGGCCCTCCGCGACCATGTCGACCGCGATCTTGACCGCGGCCTGGGCCGTGCGCTTCGCCGAGCGCGTCTGCAGCATCCAGAGCTTGCGCTTCTCGATCGTGAACTCCAGGTCCTGGACGTCGCGATAGTGCTTCTCCAGGCGTTCGGCGTTGGTTTCGAATTCTTTGTAGACATCGGGCATTTGCTTCTTGAGCGTCGAGATCGGCTGCGGTGTCCGGATGCCGGCGACGACGTCCTCGCCCTGCGCGTTGCGCAGGTAATCGCCGTAGAGGACTCTCTCGCCCGTGTTGGGATCGCGTGTGAACGCGACCCCGGTGCCGGAGTCGTTCCCCATGTTGCCGAAGACCATGGTCTGGACGTTGACGGCGGTGCCGAGGTCATGGGGGATCTTGTTGAAGTTGCGGTAGTCGATGGCGCGCTTGTTGTTCCATGAGGAGAAGACCGCCTCGATCGCCGAGCGAAGCTGCTCGAGCGGGTCATCCGGGAACGGCTTGCCGCTCTCCTTGAGGACGATGTCTTTGAATTCTTTGACGAGCTTCTCGAGCTGCTCCGGCTTCAGCTCGGGATCGGTTTTGACCCTGGCCTTTTCTTTCGCGGCCTCGAGCCGCTTCTCGAATTTGGCGGCGTCGATGTCGAGCACGATCTTGCCGAACATCTGGATGAAGCGTCGGTAGGCGTCGAGCGCGAAGCGGTGATCATTCGTCAGCTTCGCGAGGCCCGCGAGCGTCTGCGGATTCAGGCCCAGGTTGAGGACCGTGTCCATCATCCCGGGCATGGAGAACCTGGCGCCCGAGCGAACCGACACCAACAGCGGGTTCTTGGGATCACCGAGCTTCTTGCCGGTCTTCTCCTCGACGTGGTGCAGCGCCTCAATCGATTGCTCCCACATGCCGTCGGGGAACTTCTTGCCGGAGGCGTAATAGGCGTTGCAGGCCTCGGTGGTGATCGTGAAACCCGGCGGCACGGGCAGCCCGGCCCGCGTCATCTCGGCGACGCCCGCGCCCTTGCCCCCGAGCAGGTCGCGCATGTCCTTGTTTCCCTCTTCGAAGAGATAGACCCACTTCTTGGTCGTGGTGGCCCGCGATTCGGGGCGAGCCTGGGTGGTGACAGCCATAAGAGAAACCTCCTTGGGCGCGACGACTACGGGATCTAAGAATACCAACCAGCTGCCCTTGTCAAGCTCGAGAACGGACCGGATAGTTGGGGGTGTTTGGTCTGGGATGAGAGCCCGACGAGGATTGCGGTAAGCGGGGATGACCTCCATTTCGCGGGCTTCGGCTCTGCCCGGCTGCGGTTACCGGGCGCCTATAGTGCGATCTAAACTCTCGACCAGTTACGAGCAAAAGCCGCCAGCGTCGCAGTCTGCCGGCTGACTATGCCACGAAGCGCTCACGGCAAAGGACGACGTCTCTGCCAGAGGGCAGGAAAAGATCCGGTCAAGGCGCCAATACCCAAGATAAATATGCCGAGTGCAACCGCCACGAATGCCAAGTTTACGCTGATGACAGTGTCGGCCCGGGTTCGGATCCCAATCAAATTCTCAACACTGCCCTTTCGAATGAAATCGTAGAGACTACTAGTCAGGGCTCCGAGAAATAACCCGACCGCGACAGCATGGATCCGACGCCCCACTCCTCCGGCCGCCACAAGCGCCAGGAGTGCAAGCATTAACAGTCCAATCAAGACATCTGGAACCAGAGTACTGTCCGCTAACGACAATGGTGCTCGAATTGTGCGCTTGAACCCGAGCCACGGTTGAATAAGCGGAACGAATCGACCCGGCGATAACGCTGATTCCGCCCAGCGTTTCGTGGCCTGGTCAACGGCGACGAATACTAGCCCCGACACGGAGATGATCATTGCGCTTTGCCTGATCGAGATAGGCTGGCGGTGCCTCGTCACTGCAACTTTTGCTTGCTACTCGGTTGAGACGGCGAACTAGGGGATGGACTAGGAGATGGATTGTCATCTTTGGTGCGGTATATGTTGTGGTCGACCGGATCCTCGCCGAGTACCCACAAACCTGCCGCGCCACCAAACACCAACAATAGTCCGAAAATCGCAACTCGTCCAGTGGGTCCGGGCGGAAGCTTGCCACCGGCTCGGACACGCCCTAGGTGCGGATTAACTTCGTTAGCTTGCTGCAATGTTTCGACCCAATTGTTATCTATGTTGCCGTGGAGCGTTTGCAGGGCCTCTCTTCGTTTGGCTGTCGCCGACGCTGGATCGGCCTTGAAGGTGCTCCTCACCTGGTCGCGGATGCGCTGTTGCGATCCGCTTGATGCCGCCACGCTTAAGACGACCACTCCAGCACCGATGACCAGAAGAACAACCACTTCGGTCGCGCCGCAAGGCTCCGCAATGACACATGCGCCCTCTGCAGTCGCGGCAGCCCCTGCTCCGGCCACCGTCGGCCCTTCCTCGAGGAGGCCCGGGAGGACTCTTAGGAAAGGTATTGGGTCAGGAAGTGGGCCTATCGGATTCACCAAGTGGCCTGAGGGATCCGTCCGGTTCTCCGGATTGCCATCTACATATGCATACCGGGAAAGCCCGAGGATCTCGTAGCCGCCGCCCGGCAGGACTGTATCGCCAGTCGTGAATTGTCCCGCGACAGGGTCGTAATAACGCGCATTGAAGTAGTCGAGCTGGGTGGCATTGTCGCTGCGCTCGCCAGTGAAGCCGTAGCTCGTTGGCATGCTGCCGCTACTGTACCGTTGCCACCCGTAAGGCATATAAAGAGTGCTCGCCGTCGCGTTTCCGCTTGCATCGAGCGCAACGTTCGTGCTGCCTAGCCCGTCACTTCCCAGGTAACTTAAGACACCGTTAACCGACGTGGCGATGCGCGCGGAACCGGCGTAATAGTAAGTAGTTGTGGTGGTCGTCGCACCGGTCGTGGAAACCTCCTCGAGGTTACCCACGTAAGTAGTGGTCGTAGTCGTGCCGTTCTGAGTGGCCTGTTGTTCAACTCGATTTCCATGTCCGTCGTACAGGAACCCAATGGTTGTGGTCGGATTGGTTGGCGCATCTTTCCATACGACAAGAGAACCCTCGGCATCGTATGTAAGTTGTGCCCCGTTGCTCGCTCCGACGCACTTTCCGGCGCCCGATTTCCCTCCACCCGTGTCGCGACACGTCATATTGCCCGCCGCGTCGTAGATTGCGCTATAGGCCGTCATGGCCGTGTTGAGGTACCGCCCGTTGATTGCCGTCGCCGCGTGTAGGTGCGCTGGGTCGCCATACACATAGGTGTCCTGCCCGTAGCTGGCGAAAGAGTTAGGCCTTGCCGTCAGCCTGCCCATTGCGTCGTAGCTGCGCCAATCCGTGTACTGCGCGGCCGTCAGCGTCCCGGCCGAGATCGCCGTCCCGGTACAGGGCGGGGTACCGGTCGAACCCGCCCAGGTCATCCGGTCTTGCTCGTCGTAACAGAAGACCTGGTTGTCAGTGCCCTGGGGCAA
>DATEHI010000008.1:0-27584 GCA_035279665.1 Candidatus Dormiibacterota bacterium
CCCGGCAACCCGATCTACAAGGTGGTCGCCGCGATGGAGCGGGACAAGCGCGCCCGCATCCAGCGCTACGAACCGCCGCGACGTTCGGACCGCGCTGGATGGGTCCGCAAGCTCGCCGAGGAGCGCGGCCTGACGATCACACCAGGCGCGGTACGCCTGCTTCTCGAGCGGTCGCAGCCGGACCTGCGGCTGCTCGACCAGGAGATCGTCAAGCTCGCACTCTACGCCTCGCCCTCGGCGCGCATCGACGATGCGGCCGTGCGCGCCCTGGTCAGCGACAGTCGCGAAGAAGAAATCTTCGCGCTCACCGACGCGCTCGCGAGCGGACGGCGGGGCGAGGTCGCGGGCGTCTTGCAGTCGCTGCTGGATGCCGGGCGCGAACCGACCTGGCTGCTCTACACGCTGGTGAGCCACTGGCGCCGCCTTCTCCAGGCGCGCGCCGTCCGTGACCGGGGCGGGAGCGTGGCGGACCTGCAAGCCAGGATGTCCGACCATCCGTTCGTCGTCGAGAAGGCCTTTCGCCAGGCCGCCGACTACACGGCGGCGGAGCTCGACCGCGGGTTCCACGATCTCTTGCGCATCGAGGAGCAGATCAAGCTGGGCGAGCTCGATGCCCGGCTGGCGGTCGAGGGCTTCATCCTCGAGCAGGTACTCAGCACCGCTCGCTGACGTCCCGGACCAAAAAAGAAAGGCCACTCCTATAGGAGTGGCCTCTGTGCATCAGCGTCGACTAGCGCGGCATCTTCGCCAGGATCCGGCCGCCGGCCGCCAGGCTCGCCAGGCCAAGGATCAGCAACGCCAGCGGAATCACGGGAACCGCGGGTTGCGTCGGATGCGGTTGACCGGTTGCCGGAAGGACAAGCGGAGCGACGGTCACCGTCGCATGCAACGTCACCGTGCTGCCTTCCTCGTCGGTGACCGTCACGGTGATGGCCTTGGAACCGGCAGCGGCGTAAGTGTGCGAGCCACTGACGCTGAACGCGCCACTCGCGGTCTGTGTCACAGTGCCGGCCGACGTTGCGGCGTCGCCCCAGTTGATCGAGGCGGTGAAATCCGCAGCTTTGGCCTGGCCACCCGCCGCATCCTTGAAGCTGCCGATGACGGCCGTTGACGGCGTCGTGGCCGTTGCGGTCAGCGTTTTGTTCGCGTCGGCTGTAAGGGCCGCATCGGCGATCGCCGGCGTACTACCCGCCTCGCTGGTGGCGCTCTTTCCACCATCGTCGTGGAGGGTGATGCTCACCAGGTACTTTTTTGTGGCGGGAATGTTGGCATCGTAAACGTGCGACCCGCTGACCTCCACGTTTCCGCATTGACTGCAGTCGGGCCATGAGATGTGGGTTGCCGCCGACGTTGATCCGTCACCCCAATTGATCGTTGCGGTCAGGCCTGGATCGACTGTCTCGGCGTTTGCGAACACGGTGTTGCTGTCGGAAAAGAACGCGCTGGCGGTGACGGTGGCAGGTTCGACGTTGCCGCCCTCGCCTCCACCCCGCAGACTGGTGCCGCTGGTAGCCGAAAGGCTCGCGTCGTCGATCGTCAGCGCAACGGTGGGTGCGCTGTCGGTGTCACCGGTGGCCGCGTCCGCATTGTCCGTAACGGACAGGGTGACCGTATAGGTGCCGGAGTCTTTGTAGGTATGACCATCAGGCGACTTCACGGCGTACTCGGCATCCAACGTTGTTTCGGTGTTACACGAGACGGTTCCGACCGTTGGTGTTGTGTGGTCGCCCCAATCGATCTTCGCCGTATAGACCGCGGCATTACCACACGTCGCGGTCAGGTTGCTCGGGCTGGCCAGGGCCACGTTATCGGGGTCGGTGAAGCCCCCGACGATGGCATTTTCCGGTGCGACTCCGGGTTCAGTGATGCTGCCGGCTTCCGGCGAGGCGAATGTGATGTCCGCCGTGTCGGCGGCAACCGGGCCGGCCGCGAGGATCGCAAACCCGGATGCGATCACCGCCACAGCCCCGACATACCCTAACGACCGCGCAAGCGTGCGACGCCGAATTGGAACCCCCATGTCCTGCCTCCTCCTTGCCAACCCCAAGAAACTTCGCTATCCGTTACCTGTCTTCGCCGAGTGTAGCTCCCTCGTTTCGATTGTCAAGTTTGGCATGTGCCCGAAAGGGCAAAAAGTGACCGGGCGGCTCATGGTTAGCCCGCGACGGCTGTCACGATCCACCGCTTGGTGTCGACATTGAACGGCCAGCAGGTGATGATCGTCAGGCGCACGTCAGAGGTGGCGTTGAGGACGCCGACGTCCGTCGGCGCAACGATCTGGTGGCCGGTCACATGGTAGGTCTGCGTCGCGCCGGCGACGGCGATTTCCACCGTGTCACCCGGGCGAAGGTCGTAGAGATGGCCGAAGATGTTCCCCTGGATGTCGTCGTGGCCGTAGATCACGGTGTTGCCGCTCCCAAATGAAGCTGAAAAGGCGTAGCGCGTGACCGCGTAACCCGGGGCGATGAGCATGACACCTTTGCCATCCACCGCTCGGTCGTAAACCGGGGCATTTCGGATGCCGATACGAGCGATCGAAATACGGGCCGTCACCGTCGTCGACGGAAGGGCCGCTGCAACCGCGGCTGCCGCATTGCGCTGGGGGGCTTCCGTCGGTTGGGTCGCGGCGACTGCGGTTGGTGACGGCGCCGGCGGGGCGATCGACATGATGCTCCGCGAGGTCGCCACCGGGGGGGCGGAGGAGTGGCCCAACCCGGTCGCCGGGATGCTCGCCAGCAGAATGAGGGCGCCCGCGGCGGTCAGAAGGAACGGTGCCCGCCTCATGGATCTATGTTCCCAGCCGGCTTGGGAAAGTCAAGAGAGCGGCGAGATATTTCCCGCGCTCTCTTGAGGAGGCGGGGGTGGAGTCTACGCCTTGGCTTTCGCGGGCTTGGCGGCCGTTTTTTTCGCGGCGGTGGCCGCCGGGGCCGCAGCCTTGGCCGACGCCTTCGCCGGGGCGGGCTTGCCGGCGGCGGGCGCGAGCTTCGCCAGGGCACTCATCAGCCGGGCCTTGCGGCGGGAGGCATTGTTGGCATGCAGGACGCCCTTCTCAGCCGCCTTGTCGAGGGCGCTGATGGCGCGGCGGACTTCTTCACTGGTCAGGCTGGCCGCCTCTGGTAGCGCCGGACGCCGCGCCCGCGACACCAGGGTCTTGACCGCCGAGCGGGTGGAGCGGTTTCGGTCGCGCTTCCTCAGGGAGGCGCGCACGCGCTTCTTCGCCGATTGGGTATTCGCCATGCGAGCGGTGATTATACGCGAGAGAGCACAACTACAATGACCACCGATGTCTAGCGAGCGGCGGCGCATCGCGTCAGCCGCGACGCTGATCCTGGTCGCCTACGGGCTCAGCCGCGTGCTGGGCGCGGTGCGCGAGCTGGTCATCGCCAATACCTTCGGGACCAGAAACCAGATCGACGACTACCGGGTCGCGTTCGGCGTGCCAGATCTGCTCTTCAATCTCCTGCTTGCCGGCGCGATCAGCTCCGCGTTCATTCCGGTCCTCTCCGAGCACCTCGCGAAGGGGGAGCGCCAGCGTGCCCTGGAGATTGCCCAGCGGGTCCTCAACTCGGCGATCGTGATCCTGACCATCGGCGCCGCCATCCTGTTCATCGTCGCGCCCTTCTACGTTTCGCTGATTGCCTTCGGGTACAGCTCGCACGATCACGAGGTCATCGTCGGGCTGACCCGGATCCTCTTGCTCCAGCCGATCTTCCTTGGCGCGGGCGGCATGGTGATCGGCATCCTGACCGCCTATCAACGCTTCTTCGCCCAGGCGCTGGCTCCTCTGTTTTATAACGGCGCCATCATCGTGGCCGCCGCGGTCTTCGCGCCGCGTTACGGCGTCACCGCGCTCGCCATCGGGGTCGTCGTCGGCGCGATGCTGCACCTCGGCGTCCAGCTCCCGGCGTTGTGGCGGACCGGCTGGCGCCCGACGAGAGCCCTGGGCCTGGACGACCCCGGCGTTCGAAAGGTGGGCCGGCTGATGTTTCCCATCGCGCTCGGCCTGGCGGCCGCCCAGGTCAACGTCTTCGTCGACACCATCCTGGGGACGTCACTGCCGCACGGCCGGGTGGCGGCGCTGCGCTACGCCGACACCATGGCACAGCTTCCGCTGGGGACCTTCTCGCAGGCGCTGGCGTTCGTCCTCTTCCCCTTCCTTGCACGGGATGCGGCCCTGGGGGCGATCGACTCGATTCGGCACCGCACCGCATTGGCGCTACGGTTGAACATCTTTGTGCTGGTGCCGGCGTCGGTGGGCCTGGCGCTGCTCGGCGTGCCGATCACGGCCGCACTCTTCGAGCGTGGGCAGTTCGGGCCGGACTCCGTGCGACAAACGGCCTTCGCCCTGACCTTCTTCAGCCTCGGGCTGGCCGGACAGGCGGCGACGGCGCTCCTGGTTCGGGTGTTCTACGCGCTGCAGGACGTCATCACGCCGCTGCGGATTTCGCTGGTCGTCATCGGCGTCAACCTCGCAACCAATATTGTGCTGGTCCATCTGCTGGCGCAGGGTGGCCTGGCGCTGGGGACCTCGATCGCGGCCACGCTGAACGCCATCCTGCTCGGACGCGCGTTGCGCGGGCGCCTGGGCGGACTGGAGGGCCGCCAGATTCTTCACACCGCACGCCGGGCGGTGGTCGGTGTGGTTCCCACGGCGGTGGTCGTTGCCGGCGTCGCCTACCTGATCGCCGGCGGTTCCGTTCAGGGCGGCCTACGACCACTGCTGGCGACGCTCGCCGCGGTTGCGCTCGCGGGCGCTACCTACTTTGGGGTCGAAGTCCTGCTGCGCAGCGAGGAAGTCGGCATCCTGCTGTCGGTCATCCGGCGCGATCGCACTCGTGTCTAACGGCGTCGACCCGGCGATGGCCGTCCCCGAGTACGATCCGTTCGCCCCGGGCCGTCTTTCAGTCGGGGTACGCACTATTGAGGCATCCGATCTGGTGCGAGGCCGGGTGTTCCCCTGTGAGATGTGGTATCCAGAGCAGCCGGGGAACGCGCACCCGCTGATCGTCTACTCCCACTCGAGCGGCGGCCACCGGCGGTCGGCTACCTTCCTCGCGACGCATCTCGCCAGTCACGGGTACGTGGTGGTCGCAATGGATCATTCCGAAAGAGCCGCGCCGGAGCTGGCCCGCCACGAGGGCGAAACGAACACCGACCGGGCCGCGCGGACCGCTGCCGTGGTCGCCAGCCGGGTGCCGGATATCCGATTCCTCCTCGACTATCTCCTTGGTGAGGCGGGCACGGGGATTGCACTCGACACATCGCGAATTGGATTGGTCGGGCACAGTTTCGGTGGATGGACGGTCCTGGCGGCGGCCGAGGTCGAGCCGCGCGTAGGAGCCGTGGTCGCGATGGTCCCGGGTGGAGGTTCGCGCCCGAGGCCGGGGATTCTTCCGCTGACTCTAACGTTCGCCTGGGACCGCGACGTCCCCACGATGTATCTCGCCGCGGAGCAGGACACGATGATTCCCCTGGCCAGCGTGTACGAACTGTTCGACCGGACGCCGGCATCCAAGCGACTATTTATTCTGCGGCGGGCCGACCATCAGCATTTCATTGACGACGTCGAGGGCGAGCACGAGGCTCTGCGTTCGATGTCACTTCCTGGTGATGCGGCATGGATCCCGGCCGCGATGCGACCGATCGCGGAACTCGCCTCAGGCGAGCAGGCTCACGTCTTTGTGCAGGGGCTGACGCTTGCCCACCTGGACGCAACCCTACGGGCGTTGGATGCAGCGCGTGGATTCCTCGACGGTGCCGTCGAAGCCGAACTCGCCAGACGCGGCGTCGACGCGATCGCGCACCGCCCCTAGCCGCTTGCGGTCAGAAGGTCTCACCCCACCGTGTCGCGCCGGCTCGCCGCCCACGAGTGGGGGATGGTGAATTAGAGTCGTGACGACGTGGCGCTCATCCTGCCGGCATACGCGAAACTCAACCTGACACTGGACGTCACCGGCCGCCGCCCCGACGGGTATCACGATATCGACTCGGTGATGCAGACCATCTCCCTGCATGACCTGATCTGGATCGAGCGGACGGATTGTCGCGTCTTCGACGTGGTCGGGCCGACGATCGCCGGCGAGAACCTGGTGCTGAAGGCGGCTCGGGAGCTCGAAGGCCATGTCAGTCGCGCGCTGCCCTTCACCATCCGCCTCTTCAAGCGCCTGCCGATGGGGGCCGGACTTGGCGGCGGCAGCGCCGATGCGGCCGCATTCTTGAAGGCCGCCAACCTTCTCTATGACCTGAAGCTCAACGCGAGCCAGCTGATCGAGATTGCGACGCGGGTCGGGCAGGACGTCCCGTTCTTGCTGTCGGGCGGTACCGCTCGCGCGACCGGCCTGGGATCGACCGTCGCGCCGCTGCCCCCGGTACCGTCTGGCTGGCGCTTCCTCGTCGTCTGCCCGCCGCTGGAGATTCCGACCCGAGCCGTCTACGAGGCCGTCGACGGCACTGTGCCAAGCGCGCGCCGAACCCCGGGGCTCGTCGCCGCACTGCCAACTGGAGGAGACATCACTCTGTTTGGGAATGACCTCGAGCCGGCCAGTCGGCGAATGTTTCCCCAACTCGATGAGGCATTGAACCGGTTGCACGACCCGGTACCGGGGCTCACGATGAGTGGCACCGGCGCTGCCCTGTTCGCCACCTTCGTCGTTCGCGCGGAGGCGGAGGCCGCCCTGGCAGCCGTGCGCAAAATCGGATACCCGGCCTGGGTGTGCCGGCCGGTTTCGTCTGTCGCCTGATGCGCGCCAAACTAGGAGCGCGGGGTACAGCGGCGCTCTGGGCCGGCAAGCTGACGGGGGGCTTGAGCCGTGGCTTGCGGCGCGGCGGCGGGACCACGCTCCCGGGCGACGTCTCGCGCTGGGTCGACCCGGCCATCCTGACAAAGATCTCTCGCGCGTTGAGCGACGGGACCATCGTGATCACGGGGACCAACGGCAAGACGACCACCGCTGCACTGCTGCGGCACATCCTCGAGACGCATGGTCATCCGACGGTCGCCAACCAGGCCGGTGCCAACCTGGTCTTCGGCGTGACCGCTGCGGTCATCAACCGCGCGAGCTGGGCCGGGGATCTTCCGGCAACAATCGGGCTCTTCGAGATCGACGAGGCCAGCCTGCCTCGACTCGTCCAGGAAGTCGCCCCGGGAACGATCGTCGTCACGAATCTCTTTCGCGACCAGCTCGATCGCTATGGCGAGCTGGAGACGACAGCTGCCCACATCCGCCGAGCGCTCACCCAGGGGCCCGAGGGGATGACCGCGGTGCTCAATGCCGACGACCCGATGGTGGCCGCGCTCGGCGACGGCTTGCCGCGCGTCATCTATGCCGGCCTGGACGATGCGTCATTGCTGCAATCGGGGCTGAGCCATAGCGCCGACGCCAAGTTCTGTCCGCGCTGCGGCAGCCCCTTCATCTTCGATGGCGTGTACTTCGGACACGTCGGTCACTATCGCTGCCCCCGTGGCGACTTCGCGCGGCCGGCGCCCGACGTCACGGCCACCGCGGTCTCGATCGACGGCATGGACGGCATGCGCTTGCGCGTCACCGATGGTCAGCAGGAGGTGGACGTCGAGGTTCCGCTGTCGGGCCTGTACAACGCCTACAACGTCGTCATGGCGCTGGCGGCCGCCAAGGCGCTGAAGGTCCCGTTGGCGAAGAGCGCTGCCGCCTTGCGCGACTTCACGCCGGCGTTCGGCCGGATGGAACGGACGGTCATCGACGATCGCCCCGCGATCCTGCTGCTGGCGAAGAACCCAACCGGATTCAACGAAGTCCTGCGGACCGCGATCCAGTTCGGCAAGGCGCACTCGTTCTTGATTGCGCTCAATGACCGGATCGCCGATGGGCAGGACGTGTCCTGGATCTGGGATGTCGACTTCGAGCAGCTCAAGGGGGCAGCGCGGCATATCGTCGTGAGCGGTGACCGGGCGCTCGACTTGCGCGTGCGGATGAAATATGCCGAGCTGCGCGACGACCAGATCGAGGTGGTGACGGACTGGCGCGATGCGCTCAAACGGGCGGCCCAGGCGACGCCGGCGGGGGAGACACTCTTTATCCTGCCGACCTACACGGCGATGCTCGAGCTGCGCGCGGTGCTAACTCGGGACGGGGCGCTCCAGCCCTACTGGCAGGGCCGGCCGGTTGACGCGAAGCCATAGGGCCCCAATCGCGCCGGCGACGAGCAGGGCCACGATGTTGCCGACGTGGCTCAGGACCGCCGCCGCGGCAACCAGCGCGGCCGGTCGCGCGCCGAAGGTATTGAACACCAGCAGGAAGAAGCCCTCGTAGGTCCCGACCGAGCCGGGGGTGATGCTGATCGCCTGGCTGACGACGAAGATGGTGCATGCCAGCGCCAGGGTGGCAAGCGACAGTTGCGGCGTCAGCGCGCGCACGAATGCCATCAGTCCGAGGTCGATGCACAGCCAGACCAGCACACTCAGGAGCGCCGCGACCGCCAGCCGTCGGGGCGAGCGAAGGGAGGCGAAGCCTTTGAGCACCGAGGCGGCGAAGCGGTCGACGAAGGTCCCTACGCGAGCGGGCAGTCGCGCTGCGATGCGGTCGATGACGGCAAGCGTGGCCTGTGGGTAGCTGACCATCAGGTAGGCGATGACGCCGATGGCCGTCGAAACCACTGCAATCACGATCACGCCGCTCCAGAGTCCGAAGCTGTTCGAGCCCGCTCCCGAGATCGCCGCCGTCGCCACGGCGATGACCAGCAGGGCGAGCACATCGAGGACGCGCTCGACGACAACCGTGGCCGCGGCTTCTCCCACGCCGATCCGGGCCCGCGGCGCTATCGCCCCGATGCGCAACAGCTCGCCCAGCTTGAAGGGGGACACGGAGTTGAGCGCGAAACCGATCGCGGTGACCGCCGTCGCGTCGCCCAGGGTTGCGGCCGGGGCCGAGGCCCGCAGGACGACGAGCCACCGCCAGCCGCGGACCACGATGAAGGCGAAGTACGCCGCCATGCCGAGCGCGATCCATGCCAGGTTGCCGCCCCGAATCGCCGTCAGGACCTGGTCGGGGTGAACGGTGCGCAGCAGTCCATAGAGGATGAGGACGCCGATCACGAGCAGGACGAGCGCCTGGATCAGGCGCCGGCGGCTCACGAGCCCCGCCCGGCGAGTCGGAACACGGTCAGCATCGCCCGGAAGATCTCCTGGCGCGAGATCTTCGAATCGCCCATGGTGCGATCGGTAAAGGTGATCGGGACTTCGACGATCGTCAGGCCGGCGCGCTCGCAACGCGTGAGCAGCTCGATGAGGGCCGAGTACCCGGACGATCGCAGCGGCTGGGTGACGAGGAACTGCAAGGCGCGAAGACTGTAGCAGCGAAAGCCGCCGGTGCAATCGTGGGTGTGAAGCCGCAGCAGCTGCCGCGCCACGAAGTTCGCGGTCGCGCTCAGCACCCGGCGGCCCGCCCCCCACCCCTTGATCGCGCCTCCGGGGATGTAGCGAGAGCCCACCGCAAGATGGGCGCCGCGCTCGACTTCACCGAGCAAGGCCGGGATTCGATCGGGCGGATGGGAGAAGTCCGAATCCATCGTCAGCACGCTGGTGTATCCATGCTGGAGGCCGAAGGCAAAGCCGGCCATGTAGGCGGTCCCCAGCCCCAGCTTGCTCTGCCGCGCCATGATCTCGAGCCGGGCATCTTTGAGCATCTGGTCGCGCACCAGGTCACCGGTCCCATCAGGGGAGGCGTCGTCGATTACCAGCACGTCGGTGTCCGGGGCCGCTTCGTGCACCCGCTCGACCAGCAGCAGAATATTGGCCGCCTCGTTGTAGGTGGGGATGCAGACGAGCTGCCGAGCCATCCGCCGTACCATACCCGTTGTGAGTGGGCCAATGCTGCGCATCGCCCACCTGTACGCGGACGAGATGAACATCTACGGCGATCGCGGCAATATCCTGACTCTGGTCAAGCGGGCTGAGTGGCGCGGGATTTCGGTCGCCGTCGAGGCCATTGGACGAGGGCCGGACCCGGACCTGTCCGACA
The DNA here is from genome assembly GCA_035279665.1 of Candidatus Dormiibacterota bacterium. Lineage (GTDB taxonomy): Bacteria > Chloroflexota > Dormibacteria > CF-121 > CF-121 > CF-13. The sequence continues at coordinate 9,996 of DATEHI010000008.1, forward strand.
TCGATTTGATCTTCTGGGGCGGCGGCCAGGACCGGGACCAGGAGTTGGTCTTCACCGATGCGGCCCAGCACAAAGTGGGCGCCATGCGCGCCGCGATCGACGGGGGCGCCGTAGTGCTGGCGGTCTGCGGCGGCTACCAGCTGCTGGGCGAGTACTACGTGACGTCGGATGGCAAGAAGCTGCCCGGGCTCGGGCTGGTGGACCTGCACACCGTGCCGGGGCGGAAGCGGAATATCGGCAACATCGTGATCGAGACCAGCGACCTTGGGTTGACGCCGGCGACGCTGGTGGGCTTCGAAAACCACAGTGGCAAGACCTACCTTGGCCCCGGGCTGCAGCCGCTCGGTCGAGTGCTCCGCGGAGCGGGTAACAACGGCGAAGACGGCTTCGAGGGGGTCGCCTCGGGGAACATCTTCGGAACGTACTTGCACGGGTCTTTGCTCCCCAAGAACCCACATCTTGCCGATCTCCTGATCGCTCGAGCCTTGCGTCGCCACTCGCAAGCTTTACGGGAGCTTGATGACCGCGTGGAGATGGCAGCCCACCAGGCGGTCGTCAGGAAACTGCTAGGAGCGGCCGCGCTGTAGCTCTCGGGCGACTGCTACCCTTCAATCGTGGCCGACAGGGCCCGCGAAGGTCATCAACCGGTGAGCGTTGCTGAAAGTGGAACGCCGCTGGCAACGGACGAGTCCGCCATGCCCGGGGATTCAACCGCTCGACCAGCGGCTCGCTCGGTCCTTTCCCCTGATTGGCTACCTGTTGCCCTATTGATCGGCGATTCGATTATCGCCGGGGTTTCAGTTCTCGCCGCCTACTGGTATCGGTACAACCTCGACCGAATCAATCGCATCAACGGCCAGGAGCTGGCCTTCGGGCCCTACCTTGCCGCGGTGCCGGTGGTCATCGCCCTTTTCGCCATTTCGCTGGCGGTCAATCGCCAGTACCGGTCCTGGCGGGGCCGCACCCTGGTCGACCAGCTGCTTTCGCTGTATAGCGGCATCGCGCTGGCGGCGGTGCTCATGCTTGCGGCCATCTCCATCACCAACACGGGCCTCGAGTATTCACGTCTCACGCTGGTTTATAGCCTCGTGCTCTGCGCCATTCTCATGACACTCGAGCGGTACGTGCTTCGGCAGTACGAGACCAGGCTGCGGCGCCAGGGAATTGGAACGGAACACGTACTCATGGTGGGGACCGGCACCGGCAGCCAGCTCCTCATCCAGCGGATGACCATGTTTCCGCAATACGGTTTCCACGTCGCCGCGGTGCTGGACGACAACCTCGAGGCGGGTGCGACCTACGCGGGAACTACTGTGGTTGGGCCGACCAGGGACCTGCGTCACTGGGTATCGCAACTCAACGTCGACCAGGTCTTTTTGGCGGTTGCGAACGCCACGAGCGAGCAGCTCGTTCACCTGATCAACACCTGCGACGATCTCCGGGTGGAGTTCAAATTGGTGCCGGACCTCCTGGAGGTCATGAGTAGTCGAGCCGCGGCAGACGCCATCGATGGGTTGCCACTGATCGGCGTCCGTCACAGCCGGCTCCGTGGAGCCGCGGCCGTCTTGAAGCGGGCCATCGACATCGTCGCGAGCGCCGTCGTGCTGGTGATCCTCTCGCCATTGATGCTCGTCCTTGCCCTACTGATCAAGTTGACCTCGCCCAAAGGGCCGGTCTTTTTCCGCCAGCCCCGCGTGGGACTGCACGACAAGCGGTTTACGGTCTACAAGTTCCGGTCGATGATTCCGGATGCAGAGGCCCAGACCGGACCGGTCGTGGCCGCCCCGGACGATGACCGCGTTACCCCGCTGGGACGGCTCCTGCGCCGGCTCAGCCTCGACGAGCTGCCCCAGCTCTTCAACATCCTCAAGGGCGACATGAGCCTGGTCGGGCCACGCCCGATGCCGATCTTCCTGGTGGAGCGCTTTACGGAAGAGATCCCACGCTACCTGGAGCGCCACCAGGTGCGGCCCGGACTGACGGGTTGGGCACAGGTCAACGATCTGCGCGGCGGCGAGGCCTTCGGGGACCGGGCCATGTATGACATCTATTACGTGGAGAATTGGTCGCTAGCGCTCGACCTGAAGATCCTCATCCTGACGACGGCCCGGGTATTCTTCCAGCGCCGGGCCTACTAGCCGAACCCCGAGCGCCATCTCGTATGCCTCGACCGTCTGCTGCGCGGCCCGCTCCCAGGTAAAGGTGCGCGCCCGCTCGATGCCCAGCTGGCGGCGGCCGGCGTTCGCGGGGGCGTCGAGCATCGCGCCGATGGCATCGGCGAAGGCCGCCGGATCGTTCGGGTCACAGAAGACCGCCACACCGTCGGCGATCTCGCGGAGGACCGGCAGATCGCTACAGATCACCGGCACGCCGCAGGCCATCGCTTCGATCACCGGCAGGCCAAAGCCTTCGGCACGGGAGGGCAGCACCACCATCGCCGCGCCCCGGTACAGGTCGGGAACGCCACTTTCCGGGAGGCGCCCGGGTAAGACGACCGATCCCTCGGGAAGCGCGGCCGCGCGCTCTCGGACTTCCGGATGGCGTGGGTCGTCGCCGGCGATGACCAGCTGAGCGTTGGGGTGGGTGCGGTGCACGCGGGCGAAGGCCTCGAGCAGGACCGGCAGGTTCTTGTAGGCCTTCCATTGACCGAGGTAGAACACGTACGGCGAGCGGATCCCAAGGCGCATCTGCCAGGCCGCCTCGGCCTCCGGATTCCGCCGGCTGGTGAAGCGATCGTCGGCGGCCTCGGGGATCGACAGCACCCGGTCGGCCGAGCGAGGAAAACTTTGCGTCACCGCCAGGGCCGTTGCCCTGGATGGGGTGATGATCCGCTCGGCGCGCCGGACGGCGTTGCGCATCAACATCTGGTTGACGCCACGGGGGAGCGCGCCCGAGTGGATCTCGGGAAACTGAAAGGGAAAGAGATCGTGCACCGTGACCACAAAGTGACCGGGCTTGATCAACGGCAGGTTGTAGTGGGGGAAATGGATCAGCGCCAGGTCGGCCCGGATGAGGCTGAGCGGCAACAGCGACTGCTCCGCCAGGCGATAGGGGCGAGCGTTGATGGTCATCAAGTGGGACGATCCGCCGATCAGCGACCGGACGATCGCGGCATCCTGGCGGTTGGCGACGACGGTGAGGCGGTCGCCGAGAAGGCGAGCCAGTTGCGGAAGCAGCCCGCTAATATAGCGCCCAATGCCGAGCGCCCCGATCAGGCGGGCGTCGAAGCCGATCCCCCTTGCCGTCAAACCATCCCCATGGCGAGCGATCCATAGGATTATCGCGCACGTCTGACGCTGGAGCGGAGCCGGGAGTGCGTTATACGGCCGTGGCGGACGCCGAGCTCACAAATGGCGACTACTCGGTCGTGGTCCGCGACAGCCAGTCCGCCATCCTGGCCAGCGCCGAGCGCATCACCGTAGTAGGCCGATGGGTCGTTCTGGCCGCCGCCGTCATCCTCAACCACTTCGGCAACCGGAACTCCCAGGCCTCCGTGGTCATCGTCGACACCATCCTCTTCGCCTGGGGCCTGGTCAACCTGGTGGTGTCGGTCGTCCTCGTGCGCGGCTACAAACCGGGGCGCTGGTTCGGCTTTCTCACCACCGGGATCGACCTCCTGGTGGCGACGAGCATCCTCTATTTCTCCGGTGGCTACGGCGCGCCGACCGATTTCTCCCTCCTGTTCTATCTGCTGATCATCGCCTCGGCCGTTCGGCTCGGGTTGCCGGGCGCGCTCGCCACGGCGATCGTCGTGTCGGTCCTGTATACGGTGATTGGAGGGCTCACCGGGTTCGCGACGGTCTCGCCACCGCCCGGCTTCGTCATCGGCCGCGTGTTCCTGTTCCTCTTCGTCGCCCTGGTCGCCGGCCTGCTGGTCGGTGATGTGCGAAGCCGGCTCGACCGCGCGTTGCGCACCGCGATCGAGCGCGCCACCCAGCTCGATGAGACCCGCCGCCGGGAGGCGTTGGAGAAAGAACGCGTCGAGCGGTTGGAGGAGATCGACCAGGTCCGCTCGGATTTCGTCTCGATGGTGGCGCACGAGCTGCAGACACCACTGGCCAGCATCAAGACGCAGGCGGAAACGCTGCTGACCCAGCAGCACCGTCTCGACCAGGAGACCCGGAGCGCGCTCGTCGATGGGATTCATCGCAGCGCGGCCAGCCTGACCGACCTGGTGCAGGACTTCGCCGCCGTCAACCGCATCGAGAACAACCAGTTCAGCTACCACTTCGAGCGTCTCGACCTCGCCGACTTCGTCAAGGAAGTGGTCGATCTCTTCCCGGGGGACCCGCGACGCTATCCGATGCGGGTACGGGTCGAGCCGGGTCTCTTGGTCCGCGGCGACCGCCGGCGGTTGCAGCAGGCGCTCCTCAACCTTCTAAATAACGCGGTCAAGTACTCGCCCCGCGGCGGCAACATCGCAGTGATCGCCGCCCCCACCAAGGACGGTGAGGCCAAGGTTTCCGTCCATGACGAGGGGATCGGCATCCGGGAAGAGGACATTCCCAAGCTCTTCAACAAGTTCACTCGCCTGTTCGACAAGCGCGCCATGAATATCGGGGGGTCCGGGTTGGGCCTCTTTATCACCCGCTCGATCGTCGAGGCGCATGGCGGCCATATGGCGGTCGAGAGCGAATGGGGCAAGGGCTCGACCTTCAGCTTCGTTCTACCCCTGTGGAAGCCATCCGGGTCCTCATCGTCGACGACCACGCCGTCTTCGCCGACGCCCTAGCCACCATCCTCCGAACGGAGGCCGACATCGAGGTGGTCGGGAAGGGCGGGACGGTGCAGGAGGCGATCCGCGCCGCCCAGGCGCTCGGGCCAGATGTCGTGCTGCTCGACGTGCACATGCCCGACGGCTCGGGTATCGAGGCGGCCGCCGCTATCAAGAAGGGCCGTCCCCAGACGCAGGTCGTGATCCTGACGAGCGACGAAGAGGAGTCGGTGCTGCAGTCGGCAATTCAGGCCGGTGTCACGGGCTACCTCAGCAAGCACGAAACCGCGGCGCAGGTGGTGCAGGCCGTGCGCAGCGCCGCCCGCGGGGAGGCATTGATCGCGCCCTATATGCTGGCCCGCCTCTTACGCGGCCTACAAGAGAAGGATGTGCCGGGACCGGCGACGCCGCTCACGCCGCGGGAACTGGAGGTGTTGCGCGAGCTGTCCATGGGCCACGACAACGAAGCCGTCGCGAAAACCCTGAAGATGTCGCCCAACACGGTCCGCACGCACGTCCAGAACATCCTGTCGAAGCTCAACGTCCATTCGAAGCTGGAGGCGGTTTCGCGCGGCATTCGCGAAGGCTGGATACGGATTCCGCAGGAGCCGGCGGCCTGAGCAATGCGTAGCCAAACCCGCCATTCGGGGGATCGGCGGGTTCCCTGGCGCTTCTACGATGGGGCTGCCGTGAAGAAGCTCAAGCGTGGACAGGGCTATACCGAATATGGCCTGATCCTCATGCTGATCGGCCTCGTGGTGATCGGTGCCCTGACGTTGCTGGGGCAGCAGGTTCACGAGCTGTGGCACAGCATCACCACGTCGATGCCGCGTTAACCCTGCCAGGGGCGTTCATGAACGGGCCGACTCGCTCCGGCCCGTTCGTTATTTTGAAGAGGTGGAGCGATCCGCGACTGCGCTTACGGCGTTGTCGCCACGTCAACAACCAGCCGCGACGGTGAGACCAGCGTGGTGACGCGCAGGCAAGGCGTGCCCTGGATCCCGAGAGCCCACTGTTGAACGCTTCGAAGTTCTCGATCGGTCGCGCCTCGCGAAACCGGGGATCGCGCCGCTGAACTCAATGACCAGCCGATCTAACCGTCGTGCTGACCGATGCGGACGCCTTCGACGTTTAGACGAAGCGAAGCGACCCTATACTGGGGGCGAACCGAAACCATTGGGGCGTCGCCAAGTGGTAAGGCAGCGGACTTTGGATCCGCCACACGTAGGTTCGAATCCTACCGCCCCAGCCATTGTTTTGTCTCAAGACATCGTGGACGCCTGTCCCAAGAGATTATGGACGGGCCAGCGACCGTTGAGTGGCTGGTAATCGCGGGTTGGGTCGATGGTCAGCGCGCGACGCAGCTCGCCGTCCTCGGTGACGACACGGACATCGGCGCCGGCCGCGAAGATGAGAACAGGCTTGTGGCTGTGAGCGGCTCCGACGCGGATGTGGCGGAGGCGGCTGCGATAGCGCAGGGTGACCGAGCCGGTCTTGTCGATACGGTCATGCCGGACGCGGTATTGGACGGAAGCGGGCGCAGTAGCAGGTCCAGCCTTGATTCTGGCCGCAAAAGCTTGGGCTGGCGTCCGGCCATCGAGGGCGCGGTGCGGACGTGACTGGTTGTAGTAGCGACGGAAGACATCGAGCTGAGCCTGGAGATCCGCCATGGAAATCGCTGGAGGCTGGCGCGCAAGGAAGCGCTTGAGTGACTGGTGGAGGCGTTCGACCTTGCCGCAGGTCTGCGGATGGTAAGGGGTGGAGTGCTCCGCCCTCTGGCCCTAAGGCGGCGATGACGTGACGTACCCTGCCGCTACAAGCACTCCGTTCCCAGAAGCACACGACTCCTTGATGGTGCAGCGTCGGAACGTGCCGCCCGCTGGCGCAAGGACCGCTCCGGACGGGCGTTACGCGAATGATCCAATTATGCGTACGGAATCGCAGCCCGCTACTCGGGAGCAGGTTGGTCTCCTCGTCGGCCTGTCTTCCCTCACGGCCCTGCCGCTGCTCACCATCGTGATGGTGTACGTCACGGGCCATCAAACGGCGCCGGACCACGCGCCCGCCTGGCGGGCTTTTGCCATCGCTCTAGCAGCAGGCGCCTTCTGGGGTCTGGTTTTCGTCCGGTTCGTTCCGTTGTTCGGGGGAGCGCTGCCCGGCAGCCCATCAGTGAGAACCGTTTTGGCGATACTCGCTGCGGTTTCGCTGATCGTCGTGGAAGTGATTGGCCGCGTTGCGCACCAAGCCCTGCCAGTCACGATGGGCTTTATCGCGGGTACTGATTCGGTTCTAGCGATTGTCTTGCTGATCCGCTCGCTCCGGCGGCTCAGCGAAATCGCAACGACTCCCCGGTAGCCGCGAACCTGCCGTGGGAGACCGCCCAGCGGGCCGCTCCCGCCGCTGACGGCGGCGAGCCACCCAACTAAATTCAAGCGGCGTTCCGGCGTCAACGTTTCTCGAACCGGTCAGCGGCTCAACGCTGAATCAGGCCGACGCATAAGCTTGTCGAGTGCCATATGCTCCGGAGATCGGCGCTCGGCGTAGGGCGACTCACCTGTGATCCTGAGCGCGGTCCGCGACCCGAGGCTGGTCACGGTCCGCCGCGGCGGAACACTCGAGGACGCCGACCACCGCCGGTTGGCGGTCTGGGCGGCCGAGTGCGCCGAGCACGTGCTGGTCCACTTCGAGCGGGCGCGCCCTGGCGATGATCGCCCGCATCGTGCGATCGAACTCGCGCGGGCCTGGGCACGCAGCGAGATCACCATGAAACAGGCTCGTACGGCGGCCGGCCATGCAATGGGCGCGGCCAGAAACCTGAACGGGGCAGCACGGCATGCCGCGTACGCTGCCGGCCAGGCCGCGGCGGTCGCACACGTCGCCGCGCACGAACTCGGTGCGGCCGCCTATGCGATCAAAGCCGTACGTGCCGCCGTGCCCGATGGAAAGGGCGAGTGCGCAGGGCGACTCGAGTGCCGGTGGCAGCGCGACCGGCTCCCGGAGGCGATTCGCGAGCTCGTGCTCGACGACCAGCGGTTGCGGAACGACATCTGCTGGTCGGTTTTCGACTGCTGACCCCCGGCCAGTCAATAGATTCGTCGGGTATTCCCGGCAGTGCGCGATCCGCCTGGCGGTGGCTTAACGTCCCCACAAAGAAGTTGTAAGACGGATTAGCTAGCGTCAGCCAGGTTGTTGGGCGAGAGGAGGGGTCGGAATGGAAACCAGCTCGATGCGGCACACCGGTATCAATCGACGGGATCTTCTGCGGACCAGGGCCGAAAGGTCGCCGTGGAAGTGATCAGAGTGGCAAATGCGGACGGCTCCAATTCGGCTGGAGCTCTGGCGGCCAAGGCTACGAACTGCCCCTCCGATCGTTAAGTTGTAAACGGGAAGGTGAGTCACTTCTCACCTCCCATTTCTAGGTCGCGCGCTTCTGGAAAGTGCCTGGCCTCTGCTTGGCTTCCCACTCCGCCGCGAAGACAAACAGGATGCCCGCCAGAGCCGCGACGGCCCCCCAGCCGCGGCCGAACGCTCCGGGAGCATCTGGAAACGCGATCGACGCGAGTCCGACGACCGTGGCCGCAGCCCCGGCGCTCCACGCCGTGATTCGCCAGCCTTGTGTCTTTAACGCAGCAAGCATGCCGACCGCCACGATGGCGATGACCGCTGCGGCCATTTCCGCGAACCGGTCCGCGTGGTGGGGCGGGCCGACGAACTGGCGCGCCTGCGCTAGCATGCTCACGGCGTAAACGACCACAGGGATAGCGGCGACCGTCGCGACGGCGGCCGGCGCCACACTGAGACCCGCTCCCAACCTGAAGAATTCGCGGCGGGCCGGATGGAGAGCGACGAGGATCGCGACGGCGGCAAGGAACAGCAGCGACATTGTCAGCGGTTCCTGCCGACCAGCGACGACTGCCGTGATGATCAGGGCAAGGATTCCGAGGACTGCTTGCTGGACTCCAGCAATCTTGCCCTCAGGCCGCCGCAACTGGACCAACAACCCGAAGGTGATGATGATGCCGCCCAGCGCGCCATGGCTCAGTTCGCTTACCGGAGTCGAGACTCCATAAGGCTTCTCGAACCATCCGATGAAGAGGACGGTCAGCCCAAAGAAGCCGATCCCGAAGAGGAGCGAGAGAATCGCGGCCCAGACGAAGAACGCCAGCCGACGGGCGGGCCCGGCAGTGGATTTGGAGTCAGCCTCGCCGCCAACCTCGCTGATGCTTCCCATCGGCTTTTAGTCTGGCAGTATCGGCCGGATCGATTCGACAAGAAGACGCCGCGCTGACGCCGTGTGCGAGCTCGCGAAGCTAGCCAGAAGAGTTGCTAAACCTGACCAATTGACCCAGCCATCGCCTTCATCAGCAGCCGAGCGACGCCATCGCCTGACTGAAGGGCGGACGGCGCGCTTCGCCACGTTACTGTGGGCCTTGCCCATCGTCGTCGAAGACGGAGACGTAACCCAAGCGTTCGGCCCCATACTTACGGTCGGTCGCGCACACGGCCTTCAGCTACGACGTCGCTCCTTAGAACTGACGACCCGCCAGGGTTGCCGTACACCACCCAAGACATCCGCCTGCCAAAGGCCGAGCGACGCTGGCGTCGCCATCCCTCAGTGAGTCCCAGCGTTGGGAACTTGGCTCGCCAGGCGTCTGGCTCTAGCAAGCACCTGACCAAGCCATCGCCTTCACCGCCGGATAGGTCCTACGAACTGAAAATTCCCTGCAAGGATAGCCCGCCGTGCCCGGTTACAACCCGCCTATGGGCATTTTCCGCTTGAGGGTGCTCGACGGCTCGGCTGCGCTTGCCCTAGGAGTTGTACTGGCCATCAGCTGCTGGCCCGTTGCAGCTTGGGGGGACGCCGCGTCCCCATGGTGGCCCGGCGAGGTGATAGGCGAACCCAGCGGAGCGGTGGCCCATGTCGCCATCACCCACGAAGATTTAGCGCTCGACCTGCGTCCGCTGGCTCACATGAGTCCAACGCCGCAACCCGTCCGAGTGAGCGCGATCTACCAGGTGCGCAATGATGCGGCAGCAACCACGGCACCACTCGTTTTCCTTGCCGACCGGGCGCAGCCAGGAACTTCGAATGTCACCGTCACGGTTGATGACACCGCTCTGGCGGCCACAGCAACGGAGTTGCGGCAGATACCCGATGCCTGGAGGCCTCCGAAGACGACGCCGTCGGTAGTCGATGGCTCTGCGCTGGAGTATCAGAGCACTGCAGGGATGGCCTTCGCGTTCACCGCCGTCATCCCCCCTGGGCCACACCGGCTCGCGGTGAGCTATGCGGCCCTCCCCGGACGGTACGTCCACTTTGGCGACCAGACTAGCGCCGGGACTGCCGTGTGGCAGATCGGCTACGTGCTTGCTCCGGCCCGCCAATGGGCCAGCTTTGGTGATCTCTCGATCCGCGTGTTGCTCCCTACGGGATGGCGGGCGCATGCCACGCCCGAACTCATCAGAGCGGGCGACGAGCTGGTCGGTCAGTTTTCGGGCCTGCCGGCGGACACCCTTGCCCTATCGGCGGCCTATCCGGTCGATCCGCACTTCCTGACCTTCTGGGAGTTGTTGGCACCGCTATGGCCTCTCTGCGTCCTTCTGCTCGCAATCACAATGGCGGCAGCGGCAGCGGTGCCGGGCTTCACGACCCAGCGCTGGCCCTTCATTCTGTCTGGACCGATCTGGGCCGTCCCTGCTCTGTGGTTATGGATGGCCAGGGGTTATGTCACGCCACCTGCCGACCAGTACGTGATCGAGGGGAAATTTGACCTGAGCGGCTGCGCAATGCTCCCAGGAGCTCTCATGATAGCCGGCATCGCAGCAGCCGCGGGGCTGTTTGCAGTTGCCATCCCGATGTTCGTCGGGGCGGCTATCTGGGCCCGAGTGCGATCCAGGTGACCGTCCCAAAGAAGGCATCGCGCTGAGCGCGGCAAGGAGTAGGAGCAAGTGGGCGGCGTGCGCGCCAAGCCAAAATTGAATAGCCACAAAGAGGACGACAGCGCCCACGAGCGTTCCAACGATCGAAGCCAGGGCAGCCTTCCACCAATTTCGGGGCGACATGGCGGCAACGAAGGCGACGCCCATGTCCGGGACGATGAAAAAACCGTCGATTCGGCGAGTCCCCATACAGGGGGAGCTTCCGACATCGACCTGTCGACCACGCGCTAGGCCCGGCCAAAACCTCTCGCAAAGGATCACCGACTCAATGAGTCGAGACGCGTCGCGGCAGAGTCTGTGCTGAATTGCGGTGGATTCCCTGCAGCAGGTTCAGGGTTATACCAATCTGCTCGCAGCGCGGGCCATACCAGTTATATGGCCTCATGGTAATATATGGAGTATGGCTAAAGAGAAAGTAACTATCACCCTTGATCGAAGGAAGGCGGACCAAGCGCGCGCCCTAGTGGCGGCCGACTCCACTTCTGCCGTCATCGATCTTGCACTCGAACGCCTGATCAACGCTGAGCGCCTTCGCCGGGACATCGCCGCCTATCGCCGGGTTCCACCCACCGGCTCGGAAGAGCGCATCGCCCAGCTGGCAGCGACCAACGGCCTGACCGATGATACCGATTGGGAAGCCCTCTATCCGGAGGCCGAAATAGATCACTAACATCCCTCGCCGAGCTGAGGTCTGGCTTGCCCAACTCGACAAGGTGCGTCCCATCGTCGTGCTTACCCGAGACCCAATGGGGCAGTTGCTTCAGTCGGTGATCAGCGCGCCTGTCACTTCAACTGTTCGCGGCCTCTCTACCGAAGTGCGCCTTGGCCGGGAGGATGGCCTCCGCGTCGATTCCGTCGCCAACCTCGATAACCTCCAACTCGTCGGGCGCACCCGGCTTCTGCGCCGCGTCGGCAGGGCAAGACCGAAGACCATGCAGGCGATTTGCAGAGCATTGTCCACGGCCGCTGGTTGCACTTGATGAGGCCTACCAGAGCACCCTCCAGCCCGCACTGGTTGACCGGGATGGGCTCGGCATGCCTCGAGTCGCAAAACCTCGGGTTACGGAAAGAAGTGTCCCAACGACAAAGCAACTGCGCTACCCGAAGTCGCGACAAGAAGTTGCCAAACCTGACCAGTTGACCCAGCCATCCCAGAAGCAGAAAGGCTACAAACCGCGACTCGACTCAGGCACCCGCCGGACTTGAGTTCTCCTCCGAGCGACTAGCTACCCCGTACGAACCGACGCCGGCCCGACCAGGACGATGCCATCCAACGCCGCGAGCTCGGCTGGCAGGGGCGAGGCGGCACGGCGGACCTGCTCATTCCCGAAAATGTCCAGGATGCGGATCCCGACGTCGTGGGTCCGGACGCGATTGGGGACCCAGCGGTCCTGTGAGCCGGGATCGAGGCTGGCGCTGAAGTTGAAGGTCCAGCGATCACCCTCAAGGTGCGGCGCGGCGTGCGTGTGGACTTCCTCGGACGGCACGATGAAGACAGGGTCTGTGTATGCGATTGCCTTCATGTCGAAGTGGCCGAAGAAGTACCAGAAGTTTGGATGGTTGATGAGCCTGTCCTTGGGGACGGAGAAGAACATCGATAGATGGTAGGCCTTGAAGCGGTGCTCGAGGTGCATGGTGCTCTTCACCTGCAAGGCGATGCTGCGGGCGAATTTCTCCCGAATATGGATTTCCATGTCACGTCGATCGTCGTCAGTCACCGGGAGCGCGACCTCCACGCGGCCGTCGCTCGTGACGATCAGGATGATGGCGAGCGCGTACTGCGTGACGACGCCCTGCTGCGTAAAGCTCATGGGGCTCACCGGCCCGTTCAGTATCCGTCATCTGGACCGGATCCGGCTCTCGTATCTTTTTGTCCGGACTGGCGTTGACTAACGGGATGACGACTGCCGGTCGATCGGCCATTGCCAGCCTCGCGGCACTCGCCATCACCCTCGTGTCTGGCGGCGCGGCGACCGTAACGGCGGCCGGAAGCGCCTGGTCACCAGTCGCGAGCATGCTGCAGCCGCGTCAGGCCGCGACCGCGACGCTGCTGGCAAACGGCAAAGTGCTCGTGGTCGGCAGTTGGTCAGATCTCAACGCCGGTGCCGAGCTCTACGACCCCGCCCTGGATGGCTGGTCGCCCACCGGGCGCATGATCGTCCCGCGGACGTTGGGCACGGCCACGCTCTTGCCCTCCGGCAAGGTCCTGATTGCTGGAGGGATTACGGCGGACACTGGTCACAGCACGACCCGAACCGAGCTCTACGACCCGGCAGCCAACTCCTGGTCCCCGGGAGAAAACATGGCGGTGCAGCGCAGCAGCCACACGGCCACGCTCTTGCCGAGTGGTAAGGTCCTGGTCGCCGGCGGCCAGAATGCGAGCGGCTACATCGCGACGGCCGAGCTTTACGACCCGGTCAGCAATCACTGGACGATGGCGGCCACGATGGAAGCTGGATATGCCGGGCCCCACGCAGCCCTGCTGGCAAATGGAACAGTCCTTCTTGCCGGCGGAGCCACCTTTGGCGACGGTCGGGCGGAACTTTATGACCCGGCAACCAACCGGTGGTCGAACGCCGGCACCGCAGCGCGTAATACGGAAACCATGACCCGGCTGGCCGACGGTCGGGTCCTCATCACGGGGCAAGGCAAGGAAGCCCAACTGTATGACCCGGCCACCAATCGCTGGTCGGTTGCGGCAGCCATGCTCCAGGACCGGGTTGCTCCCAGTGCGACCCGTCTTGGCGACGGTAGGGTCCTGGTCGCCGGTGGCAGCACCACGATCGGCGGCCAGCAGGTTTGGCTGACGAGCGCGGAGATCTACGACCCGGCCGCGAATCGCTGGTCGCCGGCCGGCTGCATGGCCCAGGCGCGCTGGGAACAGACGGCCACCTTGCTGACGACGAGGGTGCTGGTCGCCGGTGGCAGCGTGCCGCCGGCGGCGCTATCCAGCGCGGAAATGTTCGATCCGGCCAGCGAGTCCGCCGGCCAGCTGATCGACTTCTGTCCGACCGCTTCCGCCGGCCAACCGGCCGTGGACACCCCATCTCCGGCGGCCCCGACCACAGTCGTGACACCGACCGCCGCCTCCACTGGCACCACGGCACAGGCATCGATCCGGCCCGCCGGGGAATTGGTTCGTCTTACGGGTGTCCCAGGCGTGGGCACGTTGACCGTCAGTCGACTGGGAGCCGTCGGGGTCGTTGCCGGTGTTCTGGTGCTGCTCGCCCTCGCTGTCGCGCTCCTCCTCCGGGCACGATCGCGGAGGCGCGGCATCTAGGCATGGCGGGGGTCTCCGCGGACGGGACCGCTAAACCCCGGCGGTCACCTTGCTGGGTGTCGTGTCGTGCACGACGCGGCCGTCTTTCACGACCAGCCGCACACGGGATGGGTCGTTGAACAGGCCGATGTCCGCCAGCGGGTCTCCCTCGATCGCGACCAGGTCGGCCAGCTTGCCTGCGGCCAGTGTCCCGAGCCGGTCCTGCATGCGGAGTACTTCGGCCGGTACGCGCGTGGTCGCTTCGATTGCCTGCATCGGTGTCATCCCTGCGTCCACCATGAGCCCGAGTTCCCGTCCGTTCTCACCATGCGCGCCCACGCCGGCATCCGTCCCCATCGCGACCGTCACGCCGCTCTCAATTGCTGCCTGCACGGAGGCCCGGTGTTGCCGAATGGTCTGACGGGCCTTGTCCACCATCCTCGGGGGCAGGCTCCCCGGATTCCGCTCGGCGCCGGCAATCACATCCCGGGGCGCCACCAACGTTGGAATCAGCGCCGCCCCCCTGGCCTTCATCATCGCGATCCCTTCCTCGTCGAGGAAACAGCCGTGCTCGATCGTCATCACTCCCGCCCGGAGCGCATTCTTGATGCCTCGGGTTGACATCGCGTGCGCCATGCAGCGTTTGCCCACGGCGGCTGCCTCGTAGACGGCGACCGCGATCTCCTCGACCGTGAGCTGCGCCGCGTCCGGATCATCGCTCGCCGATAGGACGCCGCCGCTGGTACAGAGCTTGATCCAGGTGGCCCCAGCCCGCAGCACCTCGCGCACCTTGCGCCGCATCCCATCGATTCCGTCCACTACACCGTCGGGCACGTCGAGAGGGGCGCCCAGCCGGACCTCCCCGCCGTATGGCATCCAGGGATCCGCATGGCCACCCGTCTGGCCGAGGATGCTGACCGCGATCTCCATGCGAGGCCCGGGAAAGAGGTCGCGCTCGACCGCCAGCTTGACCCCAACCGGGGTCAGTCCGGCATCTCGCACCGTTGTGAAGCCGGCCTGAAGCGTCGCCGCGCAGTTGGGAACCGCGTGCAAGAGCTCCAAAGAGGCAGGCGTCATCAGGATCCGGGAGTAGTTGATGCCGGCCTCTGCGCCCAAGTGGACATGCAAGTCCATCAGGCCGGGCAGCACAGTCAGGTTGTCGCCTTCGAGCACCCGCGTACCAGGCGGAATGCGTACCGACGATCGGGGCCCGACCGCCGTCAGCCGCCCGCCCTCCCAGACCGCGACGCCATCCGCCACCGGATTGCGTCCGGTGCCGTCGATCAGTCGGTCGGCAACCAAGGCAACAGTACGTTCCTCGCCCATAGCAGCATCCTAGCGAGCCGCGATGCGCTGTCACAAGTGCCCGCAGGGTTGCGCAAATTTCCCTCCCGGCGCTGGTTCTACGGATGGTGCGGTCCAGCCCTTCTGAAGAGCCCGTCATCCAGCTTCCGACCCATGGCTTGGTCCGCCGGAGCCACCCGATCCGCTGGCTCCTCGGCTACCTGAACAGCCCGGCGCCCCACTACGCGCCGGCGATCGCCTTCAACGCCTTCATCGCGATCTTCCCCATCACGCTCGGGCTCGTGGCGCTGCTGGTGATCACCTCGCCGGGCAAGCTGGTGACCCGCGAGGTGGAGCGCATCATTCTCGAGGCATTCCCGGTCGGCACTCGCGCGGACATCGGGCACTTGATCTTCTCGGCGGTCCAGCATCCCAGGACGCTCGGCTTCGTCTACCTGGTGGCCATGCTGTGGAGCTGCTCGGCGCTCTTTTCCTGCATCGGTGGCGCGCTGAACGCACTGCATGGGGTAACCGGACGCCATGTGATCAAGCAGCGGCTGATGGGGCTCCGGTTGAGCCCGGCGCTGCTTGGCACCATTGTGGCGCTGGTCGCGCTGCAAACCTTCACCGACCGCTTGCCAAAGACACCGCTCATCGGCATCGTGGCGGCCACGGTCGTGCTGACCTTTTTGATCGCGTTCATCTATCGCAGCGCGCCCAATACGCATGTCCCGATTCGACAGGCGCTGCCTGGGGCGGTCCTGGCCGCTCTGGCGGTCGTGGCGGTCACGCTCGCCTTCCCGCTCTACACGAGCCTTTCCTCAGAGATCAGCATGCTGGGCCGAGGGCTGGCGATTGCGCTGGTGCTGCTTGGCTGGCTCTACCTGGTGGCCCACATTCTGCTCCTGGGCGCCTACGTCAACAACCATCAGCGTTACCGACAGGGGCCGGCCAGGTCTGCCACAACCGTCGAGACGCTCTGAAGACCCTGCGCTGGCGTGTACAGCGAAATCCCCTGCGAGTCGCCAAACCAGATCCCGTGCTCGTCCGCCACGATTTCCGCGAGCTGTGTGCCCGAGTAGAGTTGCTTTCCCTGGTTCGCAGCCGGCACCTGCCAGATCTGGACGCTGTCGGGGGAGCCCAGCGATTCGGAGACGATCAGCGGATGTTTGTCCCGGTCGAAACCAACGACCGTGACAAGCTTCCCGGGCTGGTAAAACCAGTGCACGGTGGTTCCACTATTCAGATCCTGGCGCAGGACCTGATTCGGGTAATTTCCTCCCGAGTACTGCGAAAAGACGGGATGGGGGTCGGCGGCATTGACATCCGGGATCCAGGCGGCAAATCCCCCGACTGCCTGGACTGACTTGTCGCTGATCACGGTCTGCACCGTGCCGGTTGTCGGATCGAGCAGCCAGAGGCCGGGCCCGGGCGGCCCCTCCCATTCGTGGTTGAAGTAAACACCTTCCTTGGCGTAATAGAGCACGGTATCCGGACCTTGGGGGGCTGCGAATGTGCGGTCGATTCCGGTCGCCACGTCGACAATGTGAATCGCGCCGAAGTCGGTGCTGTAGGCATAGTGCGAACCGTCTGGTGAGACGCTCCGCGGCTTAACCGGCAGCCAGCGCCCGACTGGCCAGTCGTAGGAGCCCGCGCCTGGCCCACCCCCGTACAAGTACGGCCGAGCGGTGGACCGATAGCGCGTTCCGTCCAGGACGAAGCCGCCGTTCGCGTCAGGCGTCCGTCGTCCATCTGGATACGTCATGAAGCCTGCGGACGGAACCTGTCCCTGTGCGGTTTGCGTCCACGTCACGACCGGTAGCCGGCAGGGCAGCCCACCGGCGGAAGAGGTCGTGCTGGAAGGCGACACGGATAGCGCGGTGGTCGTCGAGACGGTCGGATGCCCACCGGATGCCGTCGTCGGTCCCCCACAGGCGGCCAGGATGACGGCCAGCGTGCCGACTCCGAGTGGTTTCAACAGTAGGACAACCCGCTGGGCAGCCAGTTCGTTACGGCGTGACGCTGGCTACGGTCGGGCGCGTAGGTCGATCCGTCCAATGCCATGTCGTCATCAATCAGTGACTCGACGGTGATTGCCGGGCGCCAGCCCACGCGTCTTACTCAAAGCGATGGGGCGCACCGTGGCGCGTATCTCGCTGCTGGCGATAGCCACCTTGGGAGCGGGGCTGGCTGCCGCTATACCCGTCGCGGCAGCCGCACCTCCAACCACGAACTGCCAGGTCTTTCCCGTCGACAACATCTGGAACACGGACATCTCGGCGCTGCCGGTCAACGGACAAAGCACCCAGTGGCTGGCGTCGATGGCATCGTCGACGACCAAGCTCCACCCGGACTTCGGTGGGCCTCCCTACGGGTTTCCCTTCAACGTCGT
>DATEHI010000009.1:0-2706 GCA_035279665.1 Candidatus Dormiibacterota bacterium
CACCGGGCTCTGCAGTTTTCCAAAGCCGCACAACGCGCGCACCCTCCCAATCCACGTCGGCGGACATAGCAGGATGGCAGCGCGGCGCGCCGGACTTCGAGGGGAAGGGTACTTTCCTGGAGGTCGACTCAGCCCGCAGGACGAGCGGCGCAGGTTGAAATCATGCGTAAAACGGCGACCGAAGCGGGCCGAGACGACAGCAGCCTCGAGGTCACCCGCTGGGGATCGATCGATATGTCCGCCGAGCAGCTGAAAGACCATGTGGCCAACGGGACGACGCGGCTGGTCGTAAGTAGCGCGGCGCACGATTTGCAGTCACGGCTCGAAGAGATCTCGGCCTTCGCGGAACGATTCAAACTCCACTAACTACGGCCGGTTCACTCGTCGATTGTTCGATTAGTGTCCGCCAATGGCACGGGCTATGGCCTACTTTCGCCGGCAGCTTTCATGGAACCAGCCGCTGACCTGCGGTGTAGTTATTGCTGCTCGTGATCGTGGGTGCCCTGTTATTGCCATCGTGCGGCCGGGCGGTTCGCGGGATGGCGTCCCAGAGCCGGCGATCACCAGCTCAGCCGGACAGGTTGGTTACCCGCATGTCGACGCCAAAGACGATGACATACGAGAAGCTGAGGCCGTCGATCTGCCACGCGTAGCAGCCCGGCCCTGCGACGTACGTCCCGCCAGGCGCGGTGCGGTAGCCGCCATTTTTATCGTTCACGGTTGGTCCCGGCGGAAATATCAGATGACCGATGAATGGATTCTCGCCAAATCCGACGAGTCCGTCGCCGTTGATCTTGGAGCCCCGGATCAGTACCGGTCCGTCATAGCTCGGCGCGACATACCAGAGGGTTTTGAATCCGAACCATCCGCCCGACCAAGCGTCAACTTGGCCGCCGGCGATCCCGGCATATACCGGGCCGCTGCCCAAGGCAGACACGGAAAAGCCGGCAGTGCTGACCGGGTGTCCGGGTGTCGTCGGACATGACGCCCCCGGCTTTACGGTAGGGAGGTGCAGCGGGCGCATCAGTGCCGCCGGCAGGTTCTGAGAGCAATACGCACTGGGTGAGGCACCTTCCGGAGCGCGGCAGCTAAAGACAGACTCCTCGAGGTTGGAAACGCTTCGGTAATCGGTGGGGGTCGGCAGGGGGGCCGGGATCGATGCGGCTGGAGTTGGTCGGGGCGTTGGGCCGCTCGGGATCCGGGCAGTGGGGGTTGGCTGCTCAGTGCAGGCAGCGAGGACAAGCAGGAGTGCGAGCACGACCCAGGCGATACGCAGGTTCGGGCAGAGCACCTTCCCGTACGTTGTCACACGTTCTGCCTTAATCAACGCTGAGCGCCGTTGAAAGTTCCGCCGAGCATAGCGCGCACTGGCCAGTTCGTTTGTGCGATTTGTGCCCGCTGTAAATCACAGTTCAAGCGGCGCCAATTCACTTTTTCGAATAGTGTCCGCCACGGGCTACTCCATCAATCCCGTCGAGGCACAGCCACCCTAACGCAACCGCTCAGTCCCGGAGTTCGCGGAATCCAGCGGCTGTGAAGTCGCCGTCAAATGAAAGGACGTCACGAACTCTTAGTGATCGCATGAGGGCGAAGCTTGTCGCGTCCACAAACGAATACTCGCGTTCGTCATGGCGACGCAGCCACCGCAACGCGGCCGTCTCAATGTCTTCGGAAACAAAGACGATTCGCAACCGAGGCGAGTGGTCGACCGATTCGAGGAAATCGACTGCCGACCGATGTCCCGCTCGTCGGCGCAGGAAGGTCCAGGTTTCTCCCCGGACGTGATTGCTTGTCAGGAGGGGCTCCGCTGCGTGCTTAGCCAGGAGGGACCGAGCCAGGTCGTGGGAGCTGTCGCGACGGTTTCGGATTCCAACCCAGAACGAGGTGTCGACAAAGATCACCGGTAGACGACGTCGTCGATATCGGCCGGCTTGAAGTCGTCAGCGCCGGCCATGCGGCCGATCGGATCCGCCGAGAGCGGCGGCAGCGGCCTGAGGCGTTCGCGAACAAAAAGTCGAATTAACGCGGCCTTCGACGTCCGAGCCTCGAGCGCGGCTCGCTCCAACTCGGCGTCGACCTCCTCCTCGATCATGATTTGGAGCCGCTTCACCGTATGAGTATACATCACCCTTGTGATGCTGGTGTAACAATGGACTCCTGCCTGATACGCGCTCAGGCTCGAAAAGGACTGCCCCAGCGGTCTCGATAGGCGACGGCGGCGACCGGCTTTCTCACGGCTTCGCCCCATCGACCAAGTGGGTAACCAACGGGAATGATGCAGTACGTCGCCACGTCGTCTGGGATGCCAAGGATCCCCTTCACTGCGGGCTCGTCCTCGAGGTGGCTGGTCGTTAGCGTTGTTCCGAGCCCGAGGGCACGGGCGGCGAGGAGCAGGTTCTGGACCGCCGGGAATACCGAGGCAGGTCGCCGCACCGGACCCTCGCAACACGCCACGACGAGCGCGGGAGCTTCTCCCAGGTGCTCCACCAGGTGCCAGGACGAGCGAAGTAACGCTGACTCGTTTTTGTCGAAGTCTGCCATTAGTTGTGCCGCGCACCGCGCGTAAACCCGACCGAGCTGCCGCTTGAGATCGGGGTCTGTGACAACGATCCAGCGAACGGGCTGACTGTTGCCCCCACTCGGGGCTTTGGTGGCGGCCTCGATGATGCGATGCAGATCTGTATCGGACACCGGGCGGTTGGGATC
>DATEHI010000010.1:0-30575 GCA_035279665.1 Candidatus Dormiibacterota bacterium
GTGCGAGCGGCGCCGTTGATCAGCCCGCCTTCGGCCAGGCGCTGCGCGACCAGCGCAATGCCGCCGGCATCGTGCAGGTCCGTCGCGACGTAGGCGCCGCCCGGCTTGAGGCTCGCCACCACAGGTGTGCGCGCAGCGACACGTTCGAAGTCGTCGATGCTCAGGGGCACGCCGGCCTCCCGCGCAATCGCGAGCAGATGTAAGACGCCATTCGTCGATCCACCGGTCGCGGCGACCGAGGCAATCGCGTTTTCGAGCGCAGCCTTCGTGACGATCTGGCGGGGCCGCACGTCGTTGGCGATCAGCTCCATGACCAGCCGGCCTGCCTGCTCGGCCACATCATCTTTATGTGGGTCGAGTGCCGGGACGTCATTCGCCCCCGGCGGACTGATCCCCAGGAACTCGATTGCAGTCGACATCGTATTCGCGGTGAACTGGCCACCGCAGGCCCCGGCGCCCGGACACGCGCTCTCTTCCACCTCCCGCAGCTCCGCGGCGTCCATCTTGCCGGCGGCGACCGCGCCGACCGCTTCGAAGACGTCCATCAGGGTGATGTCGCGGCCGCGATGACGGCCGGCGGCGATGGTGCCGCTGTAGAGGGCGAGTCCCGGGATGTTGATCCGGACGAGCGCCATCACGGCGGCCGGGATCGTCTTGTCGCAGCCGACGATCAAGACCAGGCCATCGAAGAGGTGCCCTCGCGCGACCAACTCGATCGAATCGGCGATCACCTCCCGGCTCACGAGCGAGGCTTTCATGCCCTCGGTGCCCATCGACACGCCGTCGGAGACGGCGATGGTGTTGAACTCCATGGGCGTGCCGCCGGCGGCGCGGATCCCGGCCTTCACCTTTTCCGCGAGCCGCCGATGGTTGAAGTTGCACGGCATCGTCTCGATCCAGCTGTGTCCGACCCCGATGATGGGCCTGGCCAGGTCCTCACGAGAGAACCCAATCGCCCGCAGCATGGCCCGCGCGCCCGCTCGGTCGTCGCCCTCTGTCAATCGCGCGCTCTGCCGCTTCAGCGGCGACGCGCCGTTTGCGTCCGGCATTATTCGGAGCCCCGATTCTACCGTCCGAACCGGTACGATGCGACGACACACAGCGAGGACAGCAGCACCCGAATGAGCGCCAGCACCACCGAAACGATCCTTCCCGAGGCCGGTCTGCGCGCCGAGATCCGCCTCCTGGGACAGCTGCTTGGCGAGACGCTGCGCGAGCACGAGGGCCTGGCGCTCTACGAGCTGGAGGAGTCGATCCGGCTGCGCACCAAGGAGCTCCGCCAGCGCTACGACCCAAACGATGAGGCCACCCTGGTCGCCGAACTCGGACGCATTCCGCTCGAGGACGCCGCCCGGCTGGTCCGGGCGTTCGCCACCTACTTCCAGCTGGTCAACCTCGCCGAGCTCGAGCGCCAGGCTCGATCCGTGGCGCAGACAACCGACGACGTTGGGGAGCTGGACCGATCGGTCGCTCGCTTTGCGGCGCAGCGTATCCCCGCCGACCGGCTGACCGCCGCGCTCGAGCAGCTGGAGGTCCGGCCGGTGCTCACCGCGCATCCCACGGAAGCCGTGCGGCGGAGCATCCTCGACCATCAGGACCGCATTGGCCAGGAGCTGGCGCAGCTGCGCGCGCCGCTTTCAACCCGTGAGCGCGACCGAGTCAGGCAACGGATCGCTACCCAGGTCGAGGTCCTCTGGCATACGGATGAAGTCCGATCGGTCCGTCCACGCGTGCTCGATGAAGTCGGCAATGCCCTCTTCTACCTGGAGCGCACCTTCTTCGACGCCATCCCCGATGTGCACCAGCAACTGGCCGAGGCACTGGCTCGGCACTACCCGGGCATCCGGGTCCCGCTGGACCCGCCCATCCAGCTTGGCTCGTGGGTGGGAAGCGACCAGGACGGCAACCCCAATGCCAACGCCGGGATGCTGACCGAAACGCTGCGGCTGCAACGGCGCACGCTCCTGACGCGTTACCGCGAGCGCGTGCGCGAGCTGGCGCGAGATCTGAGTCAATCCGCGCGCCTGACGCTGGTGAGCGACGAGCTGACGGCGTCGATCAGGCGCGATGAGGCGGAGCTGGCAGATTATGCCGAGACCCTCTCACCCGGGACGAAGGACGAACCGTACCGGCGCAAACTCTCCTTCGTCTGGCGGCGGCTGGGGGCGACGCTCGAAGGAGAACCCGCGGCCTATGTCTCGGCCGATGAGATGGCCGCGGACCTCGACCTGCTGGACCTCAGCCTTCGACGCCACGCGGGCGCCGCCGTCGCCGACGGCGATCTGCTTCGCTTACGCCGTCAGGTGCGGGCCTTCGGATTCATCGGCGCCCGCCTCGATGTGCGCCAGCATCGCGCCGTGGTCCGCGCTGCTGGGATTGAGGTGGTAAACCGCCTGGGCGCCGCATCGGATCGGCGCCGATCCGCGACGCTCAATCCACCACCGATCTCGCTCGACGAGGGCCGCTGGTCAGCCGCCACGGGCAACTTGCTGGCCACGCTCTCGGCGATGGCATTGGCGCAAAAGGCGGCCCGCGGCTCAGCCCAGACCTTCATCCTGAGCATGACCGAAAGCGGCGACGATATCCTGCAAACCCTCTTCCTTGCGGGCCTCGCGGGCCTTCACGACCTTTCTGCCGATCCGCCGAGGAGCGACCTCGACATCGTGCCGCTCTTCGAAACCTCCGAGGCGTTGGAACGCGGGCCCGTGATCATCGAGAGCCTGTTGAGCGATCCGGTCTATGCCCGCCAACTCGACGCGCGGGGCGGGATCCAGGAAGTGATGCTTGGCTACTCGGACAGCAACAAAGAGGTTGGGTATCTTTCCGCGGCCTGGGCGCTCGACCGCGCGCACCAGGCGATCGCCATGGTCGTCGCGCAGCATGGACGGCGGCTGCGGATCTTCCACGGGCGGGGTGGAACGGTCGGCCGCGGCGGCGGCCCTACGCACGAAGCGATCCTGGCTCAGCCGGCGTCCGCGCCCGACCCCAGGATCAAGATCACCGAGCAGGGTGAGGTCATCCATCGAAAGTACGCCCGCCCGGAAACCGCGCGCCACAACCTGGAGCTCGTGCTCGGCGCCACGCTCGAGCACGTCTTGATGCCGGCCGACGTGCGCGAACCGCATCCGGCGTGGCGCGAAGCGATGGACGCGATGGCCGAGGAGAGCCGCCGGCAGTATCGCGCGCTCGTCTACGAGGACCCGGGCTTCCAGTCCTACTTCCAGCAGGCGACGCCGATCGAGGAGATCGCCCAGCTCAACACGGGCTCACGGCCGGTGAGCCGCGGCGGCACGCTCGCCGTTCGGGATCTGCGGGCCATTCCCTGGGTGTTCGCGTGGATGCAAAACCGGCACCTGCTGCCGGCCTGGTACGGTGCCGGCTCGGCGCTTACCGAGTACGCGCGGCGACCTGGTGGCCTCGAATGCCTGCGCGACATGTATGAACACTGGTTGTTCTTCCGGTCGCTGGTGGACAACCTGCAGATGGTGCTCGCCAAAGCGGACATGCGGATCGCCCGGCAATACGCGAACCTGGTCGCCGACGCGCCCGAGCGAGACCGCCTCTTTTCGATCATCGAGGCGGAGTTTCAGCGAACACATGACGCCGTGCTGCAAATCACCGGGCAGGAGTCCGTCCTGGAGCGGCAACCGCAACTCCTGGCGAGCCTGCGGCTCAGGGACCCCTATATCGACCCGATGAGTTACTTCCAGGTGCGTCTGCTGCGCGAGCTCCGCCGCCTTCCGGCCGGCGATCCGGGTCGCGCCGCCCATTTACAGGCGGTGCTGCGGACGATCAACGGCATCGCGGCCGGCATGCAAAACACCGGCTAACATCGCAGCATCGCATGGACCTTCTCATTCACGCGAATCAACTACCCGGGGGCAGCAGCTCTCGCGAGTTCGAGGGCAAGGATTACGGCGCGGGTCTGACCTTGATCCTGGTCAACGTCGAGACGGGCCACGGCCCGAACTTGCATCGCCATCCGTACGAAGAGATCTTCGTGGTTCACGCGGGGACCGGCAGCTTCTTCGTGGATGAATCAGAGGTACGGGCAGGCGCGGGTGACATCGTCATCGCGCCGGCGGGGACTGCCCACCGGTTCATCAACTCCGGCAGTGATCGTCTCCAGCTTACTGCGATTCATCACAACGCGAACTTCGTGACCGAATGGCTCGAGCCGTTGACGCCGGACCAACGTTACTGGTCCTCGGAACACCGCTAGCGCCTACGGTTCGGCGGGCGAGCGCCGCTTTCGGCTGCGGCGTTTCGGCGGAGCGGCCGGCGGGAGGGCTCGCGCGTACGTGCCCAGCACTTGCAAGAACGTGCTGGCGTGTCGCGCCGCCCGCAGTGCTGCCGCAACAGGCTTCTCGGATCGGCCGCCGTCCAGGTCCAGGTAAAAGAGGTACTCCCAGGGCGGGTCGCGGCGGGGTCGTGACTCCAGCTTGGTCAGGTTGACGCCCGTGTTGGCAAAGCACGCGAGTAATCGGAACAGCGCACCCGGCTCGTTGGCGACGGCGCAGACGACCGAGGTCTTCTTGCCGTAGCGCGCCCGCTTGATGCGCGGCGGCTTGGGCCGGCGCGGCCCCCGTCGCGTGATCAGGAAGAAGCGCGTGATGTTCTCCTGCACGGTTTGGACGCGCTCCGCCATGATTTCCAACTCGTACAGCTCGGCGGCGCGACGCCCGGCGATTGCCGCTTGGTCCTTGCGACCCTCGTGTTGAATTTGCTTCGCCGCCCCCGCCGTGTCATACGTAGGGATGGGTTCGAGGTGCTCCCGCACGATGAAGGCCTCGCATTGCGCCAGTGCCTGCGGATGTGAAAGGACTCGCTTGATCTGGCCGCGCTCGGCGCCCGGGACCGCCAACAAGCAGTGGTCGACCTGGAGGGCCACCTCAGCCACCACGAGCGCCCGGTACTCGAGCAGGAGATCGTAGGTCTCGAGCACGCTACCCCCCTGCGAGTTCTCGACCGGGACGAGCGCGAAGTCCACCGACTGATCGGCGACCCGGTGGAAGGCATGCCGCAGTGTTCGAAACGCCCGAGGCTCCGCGGTGGGGAAGGTAGTGTGGAGCGCCTCTTCGGAATAGGCACCCGGTTCCCCCTGGTAGCCGATCGTGAGCTCGCTGGCGATGCTCGCAACTCTATCGAAGTCGATTCGAAAAGCTCCCGCCAACGGCATTTCACCTAGGATTTTTCCATGAGCCAGGTCAATGTGATCGTCATCCACGTACGAGCGAAGCAAGCGGCCGAGTACGAAAAGTTGTTTGTCGAGCGTCAGCTGCCAAGGTGGCGCGACTACCACCAACGGGGCAAGTTCATCAGCGCGCGGTTTTTCCGATCACAGTTCGGTTCGGACGAACGTAAGTCGATTGTCAAATACGTCATCGTCGTCGAAGTGCCAAGCATGGCGGAGCACCACGAACATGACTCTGACCCCGATTTCCAGGAGTTCGATCGGCTGGCCGACGCGTTTCAACCCGAGGGCCCCCTGGTCTTCGGGGGAGATCTGATCCACTCCGTGGGCTGAGCTAGTCGAGCGCTTTGAGGCGCGGCCAGGCCTGGTCGAGCGGAACCAGCGGGCTGCGACAGATCCAGATTGCCTTGCCGTACTCCTCGTTGCGCAGGCCGTAGGAGTTCGTGATGGTGCCGGCCGGCTGGATGTCGCCAAAGATCGTTGCGAGATACCCCCGTGAGTAGCCGACCACGATCACGGTCGATGGCGACATGTGTGCCGGCGCCCAGTAATAGTAAGTAAGGTGTGCCGACACCACCGTCGGGAGACCGTGCCCATAGAAATCGAGCGCGCCGGCCTCGCCGTAGTTGCTCGCCAGGATCATCACCGAGGTGCGGTCGGATAACGGCAGCCGCTGGTAGACAGTAGTCACCTGGTCGACCAGATCGGGCCAGCCGTACATGTCGGCGAAATCCTTTCGGGCTTTCCAGATTCCCGAGTCGGCCATCGCCTTCGCCGGCAGGATCGGCAGCCCGATCGGGAGGAGAACGAGGGTGATCGCCACGGCGACGGACACCGCAATGCGCCGGATCCAGCGGTGGCGCATCACCTCGACGAACCAGATCGAGCCCGCCGCATAGGCGAGCGGATAGATCGGCGCCGGATAGTACGCCTTTCCACCGACGAGGAAGAAAAACAGCTCGACGGCGATGATCGCGACCCCGGCCGCCTTGAACCGTTCATCGTGCCAGAGCCACCAGGCGCCCATCACGACGATGGGGAGGAGCTGCGGACCGGCAAGCAGGAGTTGCTGCAGCACGTAGGCGAGCGGGCCGTCGGTGGCGCCCCGATGCTCGAGGGTGTACGCGACGCTGTCCCAGTGGTGCCCGACCTGCCAGACGAGGTTCGGCACCAGGAGAAGGATGGCGATGCCGAAGCCGAGCCAGGGCCAGGGGCTGGCCAGGTGCCAGCGCGACTTGGTGGCGAGGAGCCCGACCAGCATGGCGATGCCGAGCCCGATCACGGTGTACTTCGTCTCCAGGCCGATGCCGAAGACCAGTCCGAGCAGCAGCCACTCCCTCGGGTCGGCGCCACGTAGCAGCCGGACGAAGAGCAGGCACACTATTGCCCAGACGAGCTCGTCGAAGCTGACCGTCTGATAGAGGATGTTGGCCCCGACGAACATCGGCGAGATCAGCACGGCCAGCGCGGCGAGAGTCTGCGCCAGCCGATTGCCGCCCAGCTCGCGCGCGATCAGGGCTGCCACGACGATGATCGCGGCGCCGGCCAGGACCGTGAGCAAGCGCAACGCCGGCAGCGAACCCGGAAAGATCGCCTGGTCGAGCCTCGCCAGCAGTGGAGTGATGGGCGGGTAGTCGACGTAGCCGAGGGCGGGATGTCGGCTCGAGGCCAGGTAGTAGAGCTCGTCCCGGTGCCAGCCGTAACGGTCAGCGACCG
The DNA here is from genome assembly GCA_035279665.1 of Candidatus Dormiibacterota bacterium. Lineage (GTDB taxonomy): Bacteria > Chloroflexota > Dormibacteria > CF-121 > CF-121 > CF-13. The sequence continues at coordinate 6,911 of DATEHI010000010.1, forward strand.
CCATCGTCACCCCCACCTTGGCAGCGACCAGCAGGAGCAGGGCCGTCCAGGGCGGGCTTGCTTTGATGGTGCCAAGCTAGCACAGCCATAATTGCTGGATGGACTCACAGGGACAAACGGGCATCACGGCGGCCGACGAAGAGTTCCTCGCCGCGTTCGAGGCGGGGAAGATCGCCAACCAGGATTTCCACCATCGCGATCACCTCCGACTGGCGTGGATCCAGATCCACCGGCTGGGCGTCGACCGAGCAGCCGATACGGTCGCTGGGGCCATCCGGCGATTTGCCGCCCACCATGGGCACGGCAACCGCTACCACGAGACGATGACGCGCTTCTGGGTGCGCGTGGTCGGCATGGGGATCACCCGTCACCCGACCCTCTCCTTCGACGACCTGCTGGCCGCCGAACCGCACCTCCTCGACAAGAACCTGCCCTACCGTCACTGGTCGCGGGAGCTGATGGCCAGCGATGAGGCGAGGCGGCAGTGGACGGAGCCGGATGTCCGCCTGATGCCTGCGTCATAGGCCACGCACGAACGTCTCAAACGCTCGCCTGGCACTAACCTCTCATACGCTCGTACGGCACTAAAGCGCCACTCGCGTGGGGCGAGGCCCCGACCGCCGCTCGCGAAAGTGCGCGGCAAGATCTTGGCCTTTCTCAGCGAGGACGGCGAGAAGCTGTACCTGACCATCAAGCTGCCGCAGCCCTCAGACGGATTCCCAAAGCCCCAACCCGTTCCCTCCCCCGCAAGCGGGGGAGGGAAGGATGGGTGAATCGCTAAACGAGGTCTTCTTTCGCTGCCGCTTCCTTGACGCTGGTCTGCGCGCGCTCCGCCACCCGCCCCACTTTCTCGCCCACCTGACGCGCCTGCTCCGCGACGCGCTCGCGTGCTGGTCCGGCGATCTGGTCCTCAACGTTGGTCTTGGGCACGGCGGCGGCGATCATGGCGCCCAGGCCCGCCGCCACTAACGCCACTGGAAGAGGGTTCTCCTGCAGCATCTGCTGGAACCCCGACTGGAGTCGTTGCACCTGCTCCTGCGCCTGTGTGCCGATCTGGTCGACCTGCTGGCGGGCGGTTTCCGCGGCTTCGCCAAGGCTCGAGGACGCCTGGTCGACCGCTCCGCCGACGGTCGAGGATGCCTGGTCGAGCGCTCCGCCAACCCGCTCGCTGACTTGCGCGGGGACCCCGGAGTTTTTCTGCGGATAGGCCGGGGTCCGATATCGCGGCGCCGAGGAAGCCGTGCGACTCCCGCCCATGAAGAGCCAGGCGATGCCGCTCCCGACCAGTAGCGCCGGAACCGGGTTCTGACGGATACGGTCCATCACCGATCCACCCGAGTCCGCGACCTTGTCCGTCACCCCATCGACCGCGCGTCCTACTCGCCCCACGGTTGCCTCCTTGACGGCGTGGCCGGCCTTGCCCGCCAGCGCCTGTGGTGTTATCCGATCCTGAATTTCGGCGACGAGCGCCTCGATTTCGCCGCGTACGCGCTCGGCCCGCCGCTCGTGCAAAGTGATCTCCTGCGCCTGGTCTTCGCTGAGTTGCATATCTCCTCCTTAACGCTGCCGGCTGAAGGCCGAGGGTGATACGGGCGTGCCTACCTCCCGGTAACCGCGCAGACTGGCCAGGGTGCGCCGTGGCGCGAGGTTTGCTGTCTTGATCGTCTGAAGCGCGCGATGAATCAGGAAGTACCCCACAGCAACCAGCACCAACCCGACCAGCAGCGCGGCCGCCCACCACGGCATCACCGCGTGGAGCGCGATGATGATAGCGGCCACGACCGCCAGGAACCCGCCATAGGCAATCACCCCACCGCCAACGATCATCCCGGCCGACCGTGACACGGTGGAGGCTTTCGTCGACATCTCGGATCGTGCGAGGGCGACCTCCTCCTGGACGAGGACGGAGGCCTTGCGGACGAGCTCGCTGATCAGTTCTCCGATCGAACGCTCCCTACTCTCCATTGCTGATTCTCCCGGACGAGAGGGGTCGGTACTGCAGGGTCTGGTAGTCGGAGGGCCGGCTCGCGCTCCCCGCGCCGGCTTTCAAGAACCGGGCGGCGAGGAAGCCGAGCGCGAATGCCCCGCCGAGCAACAGCGCCGGCTCGCGCCGCGCGAACGCTTCGACGTCGCCAACGATCTGCTCGACCGAGTTCTCCTGGAGGTAGCCGGCGACGCGCTCGACCTGGCCCGCGGCCTTTCTGGCGTAGTCGCCGGCGAGGTTCTGGTCGTGCTCGCTGAGCACGTCGCCCGTCTGTCGCAAGCCGTCCGCGACCTGGCGAATGCCGGTCGAGATTCGCTCCCGCTGGGTGTCGGCCTGGAGCTTGGTCGTATCGGCAACCTGGCCGATCGTCTCCTTGGTCCGCTCCGTGACGCGCCGGGTCGTCGCTTGGTCGATCATCGTGTTGCGGCTGGGTGTCGCCTGAGTCGCCATACGTCTGCCTCCTGATGGTGGTTGGCTAAGTCTGCAAATTATATACGCTCCATCAGAACATGTGATAGTTGCGCTATACCTTAGAGAGGAGAGGGCCGAAGAGCTCGGGCTGCCTAAGTTCGCGCGAGCGGCGTCTCCTGGAGGGGAGGTCGCGGCATGCGGCCGTGGACGATTTCGAATCCCGTCGTGTTGCTCAGGACTTCGACCTCGTCGCGTTTCACCCGCAGTTGGGCGGCGCCCTTACCGGCGCGCAGATTCTTGAGCGTCAGGTCGGGCAGCCACACCGGCAAGTCGGGATTGACGTAGATGACCTTCGCGTTGCCGGCGGTGTGAATCCCGCAGAGGACGGCGACCAGTCGAAAGATCGCGGCGGCCGCCCAGGCCTGTGGCACATTGGTCCCGAGGTAAGGGACCGGAGAGGCACCCGGCTCGCGCGCAACCCCTGCCCACAGCTCCGGCAGGCTGTAGTGTTCGAAACGCTCGGCGGCGGCGAAGATACCCTCCGCGATCTGGTGCGCCTCGGTGTGCCGGCCGGCACGCCGAAACCCGCCGGCGATGGTGGCGTTGTCGTGCGGCCAGACCGATCCCAGGTGGTACGAGTAGGGGTTGTAGGAGGGATGTTTCATCGACAAGGTGCGGATGCCCCAGCCGCTCCACATATCGGGCTGCATCAGGCGGTCGACCACACGGTTGGCCCGTTCGGGCGGGACGATGCCGCTGGCGAGGCAGTGTCCGGCGTTCGACGCCACCGATCGGATGGGCCGTTTCTCACCGTCGAGGCCCAGGTAGTAGGTGCCCTCGTCTTCCCACCAGAACCGCTCGTTGAACTCTTCAAAGAGGCGGATGGCTCGTTGTCGCAGCTCTGCGGAGCGTTCGTCGTCGCCCCAGATCTGATAAGCCTCCGACATGCGCAGCAGCGCGTCGAAGGCGTAACCCTGGAGCTCGCACAGCGCAATCGGTAGCGGGGCAATCGTGCCGTCCTCGTGCTGGATGCTGTCGTGCGAGTCCTTCCAACCCTGGTTATAGAAGCCCACCGGCGACCTTGTCTTGTATTCCTGGAAGCCATCGCCGTCGCGGTCGCCGTACTCGAGCATCCATTTGAGCGCGGCCTCGGCATTCTGCCGGTAGCGGTTGAGGATCTCCTTGTCGCCGGACCACTGGTAGGCATAGGAGAAAACGATCAGGAACAGGAGTGTGGCATCGGCCGTGCCGTAGTAGGGCGTGAAGGGAAGGAGTCCGAGGCTCGCGAGTTCCCCATAGCGCAGTTCGTGCGGGATCTTGCCGGGTTCTTTGTCCTGCGTGGGATTGTCATCGGTTGCTTGCACCCGCGACAGCCGATCGAGGGCGCCGAACGCGAACTCCGGGAAGCCGCTGATGCTCTCCATGGCGACCACTAGAGAGTCGCGACCGAAGAGGGTGACGTACCAGGGGATGCCGGCCGCAGGAATGTAGACGCTGCGGCGCACTGCGAAGTCCGACATTCGGAGCGCCTCCATGTCCGCGACGGCTTGACGCCAGATGCGGGGCAGCGTGGCGTGCCCCGCGGCGGATACGTCGACCGCCGGCAGCACCCCGGTGGCCATCTCCGGGTCGCGGTTCTGGATGGCGCTGCAGGGCAGCACCCGGGCACGTTTCCCGCCGATGACCGGCAGCCACTCGACGCAGGTGTGCCAGGTCTGCTTGGGTGCGAGGTTGATGACGAACTGCATCCGGCCGTTGGCGAACTCCGGGTGCGAGTCTTCCCGCTCGACACAGACGTGCAGCTCGCGCTTGAACGAGCCGTTCGTGTAGGTGGTGCGCAACTCGCCGGCCTTCTCGTGCCACGAGCTCTGCAGGTCGCCACGGCGCACCAGCCGCTTCCGCCGCACGTCGAAGATGTCGGCGAAGTCCGACTCGATGGCGACTTCCAGGATCAGGCGGACCGGATGCGCCGCGTAACTGACCAGGTCGTAGTCCTCATGGACCCCTTCGAAGATCGTGCGGTCGAGGCGAAAGCCGATGGCCCGCTCCTTGAGAACGATGTCGTGTTCGGCGCCATTCTGCGTACCGGCCAGCGGAAGCTCCGGCGTGGTGAACTCGTGGCGCACGGAAAAGTGGTCGATTGTGCTGGCGTCGAGCAGGAGCGGGATCCGCCCGTTGATGGTGACGGAGTAGCCGGAGACGAACCGTGTATCGCGAGCGAAGAAGCCGAATGCGCCGTTCGGATCCAGGGTCGCGTTCGGGTCGGAGACCATGAACTGGTGGTCGTGATTGATGGTGATCGTGGGCAAGCCGTGAGTGACCGGCATCTGCGGTGCCTCTTAGCGTAGCTGGAGGTTGACGTCAACGCCACATCCGCGCGTCGTCTGCTGGCCTCTGCCGGCCAGGTTCACCGGAGCCTAGCGCGGCGGCATGATCGGCGGGGGGGTGAGACTCATGTCGTCGAAATCCGCGTGCGTGTTCACGTAGGACTCGCTGTCGACGATCTGCGTCTTTAGGAGCGCCAACCTGGCCGCGCCGTCGCCCAAGCGGCACTTGCCATAGCGGTGCCTGAGGTCCTCAAAGAATATTCCCACGCTGAGATTCACGCAGGTGCCGATAGGGACCACCGGCCCATCGCCTACCGGATCCGATGTCGGTGTGACGCGCTCGAACGTGGGGCATTCCCGGAAGTCGTCCGGAAAGGGACGCGAGTAGGGGCAGGCATCGTCTGGGAGCTTCGCTATTCCTTATCCACACCACGTCTGGACCGTGTGTGTCAACCGGTCGAATTGGGTCCGGGACCTTATCGTTGAGTCTGGTCGGAGGAGGGGCTGGAGCCCGGGCCCTGACGCGCACGCCCGGGCTCCCAGACCGTTAGCTACCGACCGTGATCGTGCCCGTCATCCAGTCATGGATGGCGCAGAAGTAGGGATGCGCGCCTACGGCGACCGCCTTTACCGACCACTGGTCGGCACCCAGCCCGCCATAGTACTGGGCGTAGCTCGAACCAGCGATCAAGCCGGAGTCGGTCGCGTCAACGAGCACGGCGCCGGAGACCTGGCTTCCCGGATCGCCAATGAGTTCCACCGGGAAAATGCCGGCCTCGGGCTCGGGTGCACCAGACGGGCAATTTGGCTGCTGATCCGGGCCTGAAAGGGGCGCATAACTGGTCTCGCAATCCACACCGAACGGTGATACGGGCGCGAACTCAACCGTGTGGATAACGTTGGTCTGCCAGTGGTAGCGCACCACGTCGCCAGGCTTGAGGCTGAGGTTCGACGGCAGCATGTCGTGGATGGCGATGTGCCGGTCACGGCTGGTGACGCCAACGTGGACGTTGTACGCCGTTGGCCCCGAATCACGTTGCTCCGCCTCCACCTGGTTGGCCTCGTCATAGAGCGCAACGGCCTCTCGCTGGGCGCGACCGAACTGGGCCGCCGATTGCTGGTCGATCTGACCTTGCGACTGGATACCGGCGTTACTCGGCACCACCTTGAGCGTGCCGCGCATCCCCGGATGCAGGTGACAGAAATAGGTGTAACTTCCCGGTGTGGCGCTGATTTGGACGAACCAGTCGGGGGACGACCCGGCAAAGCCGGGATCGGACGGGGCGGAGCCGTTGAAGACACAGGCGCCCGCCAACGTCTGACCACAGGTCGGCGTGCCGCCGAAGCCAAGAAAAACCGCGGGGCCGAGCACGATTTTCGGTCCGCCCGAGCCGAGCGCGTTCCCCTCGACGGCGGTGACCTCATCGGGAGTGAAGAGCGGCAGCGCCTGCCGGGCCGCTCCTTCGTTCGACGCCAGCTGGATCAAGTGGTCCGGGACGGCGAAGCGGAAATCCACCGTATCGCCCTGATGGACCTTGATCGACCTGGTGAAGAAGTCGGTGTATTCGAAGACCTTCGGTTGCACGCCGGGCGGCGCCGTGGAGCGGCCGTTGGCATCCAGCTGCTGGTTCGCGGGATCAACATGGTCGACGCCGATGGTGAAGGTCTGGGCTGACGCCGCTGAGGCGGTAACGGGGACCCCCATCCAGATCACGGTTGATAGGCCGGCGATCGCGGCCAGCGCACGTCCGCGCATTGTTCCCTCCTCGGTGCCCCGGGCACCACCTACCGTACCCCCAACCTGTCTACGCTGGACAATCCGTGGCGTCAATACGCCATAAAGCGTATGCTGCCTGCCAGGAGAGGGCCTTGGAGCGGCTGGGAACGGCGGATTACCAGTCTGTGTTGAACGTCGTACGCGAGATCCATGGGATCCAGCGTATGGATGACTTCCCGCGGCGGGCGATGTCCGGCATCGGTCACCTCATCGAAAGCGACCTGCTCACCTACAACGAGATCGATACGCGGCGCCGGCGCGCCTTCATGGTGCAGGAGCCGGCCGGCGCCATCAGCGCCGCCCAGGTCCAGACTTTCGAGCGTTTTGCCCATCAGCATCCTTTGATCAACCACTACGCACGCACGCGCGAGAGCCAGCCCAGAAAGATCTCCGACTTTCTGAGCCTCATGGAATTCCGGCGGCTCGACCTGTACCAGGAGTTCTTCCGCGATGTCGCCCTCCATTACCAGATGGCGGTGACCATCCCGTCGGCAAACGCCGTGGTCATCGGGATTGCGCTGAATCGTGCCCGGAGCGATTTCTCGGAGCGCGACCGATCAGTGCTCGACCTGGTGCGGCCGCACCTGGTGCAGGCCTACCGGAATATCGCCGAACGAGGCGCACTCCGAGAGCGCGCCGAAGCCGCTGAGCGCGCGCTCTGGGCCGGATCGGCCACAGTCCTCGCCTCGCTGACGAGCCGAGAACACCAGGTCCTCGCTCTCGTCGCGGACGGCAAGACGAACCCGCAGATCGCCGGACGCCTCTCGCTCAGCCCGCGGACCGTGCAAAAGCATCTCGAGCACGTCTACGATAAGCTCGGCGTTCGCACGAGGACGGCCGCCGCGATGACGCTGGGCCAGACCTCCTAGGGCGTCGGTCGGGCCAGGGAGCCGGCCGCGACCAGGTGATAGCGATGCTCGGGCCGCCCAGGCGATCCGTAGCGCATCACGACTTCGACCCGGCCCGAGTGCACCAGGTGGTCGAGGTAGCGCCGGGCGGTGACGCGACTCAGGCTGGCGAGGTCGGCGACCTCGACCGCGGCCAGATCGCGCCCGGCCTCATTCAAGATGCGGGTGACAAGGTCGAGCGTCGGCCGCGAGAGGCCCTTGGGCAAGGTCTCGCCGCCGCCGCCGTGCCTGAGGATCGTGTAGAGCGTATCGACCGCGTGCTGATCCGCCTCCGAGAGTTGCTTGAGCCGCTGGTGCATGGCGGCGTAGCTGCGCAGCTTCTCCTCAAGGGCGGCGAATCGGAACGGCTTGATCAGGTAGTGGACGACACCGCCGTGCATCGCGGCCCGCAGACTCTCTACGTCGCGGGCGGCGGTGATGGCGATCACATCGACGCGAGACGCGCCGCCCTCGCGGATGGTGCGCATGACGTCCAGTCCTGAAATGTCTGGCAGGTAGATGTCGAGCAGCACGAGGTCGGGCTTGACCTGTGCGATCAGTCGCAGCGCATCGGCGCCGGTCCCGCCCTCACCAACGACGGTGAAGCCCGGCACCTTCTCGACGTAGGCGCGGTGGAGGCCGGCCACCCGGAAGTCATCGTCGACGATCAGCGTCCGGATCATGGCGTTGCCACCGAAACTGGTTCCGTGAAAAGCGGCAGTCGGACCGTGAACAGTGCGCCACCCCGGTTGACGACGGTGACCTCACCCCCTCGACGCGCGGCGACCTGCTGCACCAGCGCGAGGCCGAGTCCGCGACGCGAGCCGGGGTCGGCCACCTTTGTCGTATAGCCCTCGGAGAAGATCAGCCCCGGGTCAGCGTTTCCGATCCCAGGCCCGGAATCGTGCACCTGGATCACCACGTCGCCGTCGGCCTTGTGGATCGAGACTTCGACCCAGCGCGGGCCGCCGTTCGACGAGGTCGCGGCGGCGTCCAGCGCGTTGTCGATCAGGTTGCCGACCACGGTGATCAAATCGCGCGGGTGACCGGCGTCGCCGTCGAGTCGGCTATCGGGCGTGAGCCGGAACTGAATTCCGCGTTCGGCCGCGACCGCTGATTTCCCAAGCAGCAACGCGCCAAGCACCGGGTCGCCCACGCGCTCGAGCAGCGACGACGTCAACTCCTGCGACACGCTCGACGATTCGGTGGTGAGCTGAATTGCTTCCTCCTGGCGTCCGAGTTCGATCAAGCCAGCGATCGTGTGCAAGCGGTTGGAGAAGTCGTGGGCCTGTGCGCGCAACGCCTCGCTCACGCTGCGAGCGTTGTCCAGCTCGCGCAGCAGGCTCTCGAGCTCGGTGCGGTCGCGGAAGGTCGCGACATGGCCAATGGTGCGGCCGCGCACCACGACCGGCATCCGGCTCACCACCAGCACCCGGTCGGCAGCCAGCACCACCTCGTCGGCGCCGGTGGCCTCGCCGATCAGCAAATCGCGAACCCGGCCCGGCGGCAGAACTTGGGTCAGCGGCTGCCCGACGCTGTCACTGGAGAGGCGCAACAGGCGGCGGGCCTCGTCATTGATCAGCGTGATGCGGCCGTCGATGTCGGTGGCGACGGTGCCCTCCCGAATCCCGTGCAGGCTGGCCTCGCGGGTCTCGAGCAGGCTCGCGATCTCCTCGGGCTCCAGCCCGAAGGTCTGACGTTTCAGGTGGCGGGCCAGCAGCAACGAGCCAAGGACGCCGAGTGCCACCGCCACGAGCAAGTAGAGCGCGAGCAGCGGCAGGTCGGCCGCCAGTTGGCCCGAGACCTGTTCGACCAGGAATCCGACCGACACGATCCCTACCACGCGGCCGGTGCCGTCGAAGACCGGTGCCTTGCCGCGAACCGATACGCCTAGTGTGCCTTGCTGGATGCCGACGAAGGTATGCCCCGCCAGGATCGAGCTCGGATCTTCGTCAATCGGCTTCCCGATCAACGCCGGGTTCGGATGCGAGTAGCGGATGCCGTCCGGGCCGGCGATGACGATGAAGCTGGCGCCGGCTGCCTTGCGCATTCCCTCGGCCAGCGGCTGCAGCGTTCGCGAAGGATCGGAGTCGCGCAGAGCATCGCGGACCGACGGCATGCCGGCGACCGACTGAGCGACCATCAGCGCCCGTTGCTCGTACTGGGCGTCGAGCCGTTGGCGCTCGACCAGGACGGAGACGACCGCGCCAACCAGCAGCGCTCCCAGAATGATCGCGAGCTGGAAAGCGAGAATTCGCGACGCCAGGCTGAGGCGAGGTCGACGCACCGGCTTCATCGTATCCCGTCATCGCGATCATGGGTAGCGACCACAACGACCACAACGGTCGCAAACTCCGCAAGGCTATTCAGGGGCCGTCCGACCCATTTAGGGTGGCGTCAATGGCCAGCCCGGCGATCGAGCTACGGGGCGTCACCAAAAGGTTCGCCACGCCCAAAGGCGGAATCTACACCGCGCTGCGCGACCTCACGCTGGACGTGGCGCCGGGCGAGTTCTGCGCCGTGGTCGGGCCGACCGGCTGCGGCAAGTCGACGACGCTGGCATTGATCTCCGGCCTCGAGCAGGCCAGCGCCGGCGAGGTCCGCGTCGAGGGCCGCCCGGTCAGGGGCATCACCGACGGCGTCGGGTACGTCTTCCAGAGCGATGCCGTCTTCCCCTGGAAGACCGTGCTGGAGAACGTCGCGGCGGGTCCCCGCTACCACGGTGCAGCGGGCCGCGACGCCCGCGTTCGGGCGAGGGACTGGATCACTCGCGTGGGGCTGGCCGGCTTCGAGGATCGCTACCCGCACCAGTTGTCCGGCGGCATGCGCAAGCGGGTTGGTCTGGCGCAAAGCCTGATCAATGGTCCCCGCATCCTGCTCATGGACGAGCCCTTCTCTGCGCTCGATGTCCAGACCCGGACGCTGATGGAGAACGAGCTGCTATCCCTATGGTCATCGACCTCGGCGTCGGTGGTGTTCGTCACCCACGACCTCGAGGAAGCGATCGCGCTCGCGGATCGCGTAGTCGTTATCACCGCCGGTCCGGGAACGGTCAAGGGCACCTACGAGGTCGACCTGCCGCGGCCGAGGAACGTCGCCGAGATCCGCTTTCAGCCGCGATTCACCCAAATCTACGAGGCGATCTGGACTCAGCTACGAGACGAGGTGTTGGTGAGTTATGAGCGTCAGAAGCACGCTGCCGCGGTTTAGCGTGGTCGGCCCCAACCCTAACCCGCCTTTGCAAGCGGCGGAGGCGAATCCGGTCGATGCCGAGCTGACGGCGCGCCGGGCACGCGCTGCGCGCCGCCGGCGCGTGATCGTCTACGCGCTGCGCCTGGCGTTCGCGGTCGTGTGGATCGGCAGCTGGGAGCTATCGACCCGCCTGAACTGGGTCGACCCCTTCTTTGTCGGCATGCCATCGGGGGTGGTGCAGCGGTTGTGGACCTGGATCACCGAGGGGACGGCACTGGGGCCGCTCTGGCTGCAGGCCGCCGTGACGATGGAGGAAGCGGTCGTGGGCTTCATCATCGGCGCGGCGCTGGGCGTGGTCTTCGGCATCCTCCTGGGCCGCATCGAGCTTCTGGCAGAGACCCTGTCGCCGTTCATCAAGGCTGCGAATGCCATCCCACGTGTCGTTCTCGGCTCACTCTTCGCCATCATGTTCGGTTTGTCACTCTGGGGCAAAGCGGCGACGGCGGTGGTGCTCGTCTTCTTCGTCGTCTTCTTCAACGCCTTCCAGGGTGTGCGCGAAGTGGACCGCAACCTGATCGCGAATGCACGGATCCTCGGCGCCAACAACCGCCGCCTGACGACCGAGATCATCATCCCCTCGGCCCTGTCCTGGATTCTGGCAAGCCTCCATATCAGCTTCGGCCTCGCCATCGTCGGCGCGGTGGTGGGGGAACTGTTCGGCGCCACGGCGGGACTCGGCCAGCTCATCTACAACGCGGGTCACACCTTCGACGTCAATGGGGTGTTCGCGGGCATGTTCGTGCTGGCTGTCCTCGCCCTTATTGCGGAGGGGCTGATCACCGCGCTCGAAAACCGACTCATCAAGTGGCGACCCAGTCGTGTCAGCGGCGAAATACCGATTTAGGGAGGAGAAACGATTGATGGACAAATCTAAACGTCGCTCGTTCTTCGCGGTTGGAGGGACAGTGGCGGTAGCCGTCGCCCTGGCCGCGTGCGGCGGGACCTCGAACAATGCCGGTGGAGGCAGCTCTCCTGCCGCGATGACACCGGTCGACCTCAAACTCATGGTCGGCGGACTGAACAAGCAGATTTATCTACCGAACATGCTCGCCAAGCAACTCGGCTACTTCGACGAGCAGAAGATCAACATCACCCTGGTGGACGAGGGGTCCGGACAGGGGACGGAGCTCGAGGTCGTCGCGGGCAACGTGGACGCTGGCTCGGGCGCGTACAGCCACCCGATTGAGCTCAACGCATTGGGGAAGAAGATCGAGACGATCTGCCAGTTCGGCATCGCGCCGGGCGAGGCGGAGATGGTCGCGACCAGCAAGGCGGGCTCCATCAAGTCGGCCGCGGACCTGAAGGGGAAAAAGCTGGGGGTCACCGACATCGGCTCGGGAACGCACACGATCACCCTGGCGCTCCTCGGCAAGGCCGGCTACCAGGGATCCGACGCAAGCTTCGTGGCGGTCGGTGCCGGTAATACGTTCATCGCGGCCATCAAGAACGGCCAGATCGACGCCGGCATGACGACCGAGCCGACCATCACCCGGCTGCTGCAAAGTGGCGACGCCAAGGTTCTCATCGACCTCCGCACGCCGGAATCGACCCGTGCCGCCCTCGGTGGCGATTACCCATTCATCGGCATCTTTGCCAAGAACGACTGGGTGAACAGCCACAAGGACGTCGCCCAGCGGCTGGTCAACGTCTACGTGAAGACGCTGAAGTGGATGAAGGCCCACACGGCGGCCGAGATCGCCGACAAGATGCCGGCCGACTACCTGGTCCCGAGTAAGGATCTGTACGTCTCGGCCCTTCAGAACCAGCTGTCCATCTTCGGGACCGACTGCAAGATGCCGGCCGCCGGGCCGCAGACCGTCCTGGATATCGAGAAGAACTTTGTCTCGAGTTTCAAGGGCAAGAACGCCAACCTCTCAGAGACCTATACGAACGACTTCGCCAACAAGGCGAGCTAACACGCCACGCGAGCCCCACCCCGACCCTACCCCGCAAGTGGGGAGGGTCGGGCGAGGCGGCTACTCGCTCTTTTTCGCCCGCAGGCTTTGAAGCACGACATCGATCTCGCCGGCGTGGACCCGAATATGTGAAATACACGGGCGGGCGAGGATCTGCCAGGTTGGAAGTCCGGCGAGATCACTGACCTCGCTCCAGACCTCCGGCGTCAGATAGCGGGGCTTGACCCGCTGGTGAGCTTCGAGGTCGGGCACGCGATCCAGGTCCTGGTCGCTCAGATCCCGCAACCAGCCCAGGGCGGCCTGTCTGACCTCAGCAATGTAGCCGGCCACGTCTGTACGGTCGACGGAGTGGGCGACCGAGTCGGCTTCCGCCTGTGAGATGCCCGCGCCGTACGCGAGCTCGGTCGCACGGAGCCCGCTCCACTCCGTCCGGTCCGCGACCTCGGGCACACCCTGAATCGCGCAGTGAATGCCCCAGTCGATGATCCGCGCCGCATGCCAAAAGGTAAAACCAGGCAGGCTGGTTCCTCGAATCTCTCGAGCAATCCATTCCTGGTCGGTGACGGTCGCCAGCCGATCACCCACGATGTTGAAAGAGCCGGCTAGTTGCAACTCGAGAAGCGCTTTTCCGTTCATTCCTTGCCGCTCCCGGCCGTATCTTAAATGACGTAACCGGGCTTTACCAGCGCGCGCGTCGGAGCGCGGCGCGCGCCGCGAAGTAGCCGCACATCCCGTGCACGCCGCCGCCCGGCGGCGTCGACGCCGAGCAGAGATAGAGCTGCCGATTGGGTGTGGCATAGAGGCGCGGGGTTGGCCGGATGAAGAGCTGCCGCAGGTCGGAGATCCCGCCATTGATATCACCGCCGACGTTATTGGCGTTGTGGCGCTCGAGGTCGGCCGGGCTGGTGACGTGTCGGGCGAGGATGCGCGAGGTGAAGCCCGGGGCGAACCGCTCGACCTGCGCCTCGATCCGCTCGCGCATGTCGACGGTGGATCCATTCGGGACGTGACAGTAGGCCCAACCTACGTGCTTGCCCTCGGGTGCGCGCGTCGAGTCGGCCACCGTGGGCTGAGCGAGGATCAGGAACGGCCGCTCGGCCACGCGACCTGCGGCCACCGCGTCCTCGGCGCCGATGACCTCGTCGAACGAGCCGCCGACGTGGACGGTGCCCGCTCGGCGGCACGCCTCGGCGCGCCAGGGGATTGGGCCGTCGAGCGCCCAGTCGACCTTGAAGACGCCCGGGCCATAGCGAAAGCGTTGCAGCTGGCGGCTGAAGCCGTCCGGCCATTGGCCGCTCGCGATCGGAAGAACCTGGCGAGGCGTGAGATCGAACAGCACAACTCGACTGTCCGACAGCTGGGTAATGCTGCCGACACGGGCATCCGTGGCGATCGTCCCGCCTCGCGCTCGCAGCACGGCGGCGAGGGCGTCGGCAACGCGCTGCGATCCGCCGTGGGCGAACGGCCAGCCGAAGGCATGGCCGGCCGCCGCGAGCACCAGGCCGAACGATGCGGTCGCCGGCCGCCGGAGCGAGAGCGTCGAGTGGGCCCCCAGTCCGACAAACAGCGCCCGCGCGTGCGCGGTTCGGAATCGGCTGGCGGCCAGGGCCGCCGCGGAGCGAAGCGCGGGGATGCCAAAGCGCGCCAGCGTCACGAGGTGGATCGATGGGCGAGGCGGACCCAGGAACTGCCTGGTCAACAGCTCGGCATGTTGGACGATCGGTTGCATCAGGCGCCGATAGGCGGCACCGTCTCCACCCATTCCGCTGGCCGTCAGGTCGACCGATCGATCCAACACGGCCGCGGAGCCATCCTCGAGCGGGTGGGCGAGGGGGATCGGCGGATGGTCGTAGGTGAGCCCGTGGTCCGACAGGCGCAGGGTGCGAAAAAAGGGCGAGGCGTCCGCCAGAGGCAGCACCGATGAGCAGATGTCATGGATGAATCCGGGAAGGGTCAACGCGTCCGAGCGCGTACCGCCGCCGATTGACGATTCTGCCTCGAGCACTCGGACCGATTTGCCGGCGCCGGCGAGGAGGATGGCCGCCGAGAGTCCGTTTGGACCCGCTCCGACGACAACCGCGTCGACCCGGGCATCAGCCAAGGTCGATGACAGTGCCCTCCGCTGCGGCTTCGACCCTGATCGGGTTGCCGCGCTGCGCCGCGACGATCGCATCGATCTGGTCGTCGGTCCGCGCCGGATCGTGGTGGAAGAGCAGCAACCGCTTGGCGCCGGCCGCTTCGGCGAGACCGACGGCGTACTCGACGCTCGAGTGCCCCGAGGAGGCGAGCGCCGCCGTCTCGGCGTTGGTCAGTTGAGCATCATGGATCAGGAGATCGGCCGAACGCGCCAGGGCGATCGCGGCGGGGTGATAGGCGCCGAGCCCTGCCGGTCCGGGCCCGAAGGCGATTGGGCTATGGTCGGAAAGATAGGCGATGGTCGCTCCGGCGCCGGTCACCCGGTAGCCATAGGTGAGGCCGCCCTTGTGTGGGATGTCGCGGGCGACGACGTCGAAGCCCTCGACCGCCCGGGGCCCTTCCTGGATCCCGAGGAAGCGCCACTTGCCTTTGAGTTCGGACGGCTTGACGGGGAAGTGGGGTGGCGACATCACGCGCGCCAGGACGTTGGCCGGATCACCCTGGGCGGGCATCACGACCGTGACCTCGGCGTCGGGCCGGTCGCCCGCGGCAAAGAAGGGGAGCCCATGGGTGTGGTCCCAGTGCAGGTGGCCGAGCAGGATGGTGCCTCGAAACGGGCGACCGTCCAGGAGGGGGGTCAGCCGCTGCAAGCCCGTGCCGGCGTCGAGCACGAGGGTTGGTGCCGCCCGGTCAGGGGCGATCCCAATGCAGGGAGTATTACCGCCGTATCGCACGAAGTCCTGTCCTGGCGATGGCGTCGAGCCGCGGACACCGCAGACGAACAAGCGCACCGAAGGGGAGTCTACGGGTTGGGAGGGGGACGGGGAGGCTCACTCCCGGTAACATCGGCAGCGCATGCCAGTCACGGTTGGGCCATCGACCCTGACCATCAACTACGACCGAGGGTTCCTGATCAGCCAGCCCAACGCGACGATGCTCCCCCAGGATGACGTCGGCTTCTACGCGAGCGACACGCGATTCGTCAGCGGGTACGGCCTCACCCTCAATGGGCGGCCACCGAAGTTACTCGACGCCATCACCGTCGAGCATTTCTCCGCACGGTACGAGTTCATGACGCCGGAGCTTCCCCTCGGTCCCGGCTCGGGCGCCGGTGCCGATGGACTTCTTCCGGAAGGGTCGATCGGGTTGCGGCTGGAGCGCACCATCCTGGAAGGGATCCATGAGGACTACGACCTGACGAACTACGCGATCTACCCCGTGCGAGTCGTCCTCGAAATTGCCATCGAGTCGGACTTCGCCGACGTCTTCGATGTGCGCAACCATCGGCTGATCCGCCGCGGCGATCTTCAGACGACCTGGCGTCCACGCATCGGAGAGCTGCGCAGCACGTATCGGAACCGCACCTTCCGGCGCGGCTTGCTGGTCAAGGTCGAGAAGGCGGGATCCAAGCCGGAATACGCGAACGGCAGGCTGGTGTTCCGGCTCGAACTCGCCCCCAGGGCAGCGTGGCACGCCTGCCTCAAATGGCTGCCGGTGATCGGTCAACGGCCGGCTCGCACCCTGCCCTGTCACGCGCTCGTTCTGGACGAGGCGCGCCGGCTGCACAAGCTTCCGCCGCTCGAGATCGTGACCAGTCATCCGACCCTTCCCGCCATCTGGCGCCAGGCCGTTGAGGACACCGATGCGCTTCGCATGGTGGATACCACCGTTAGGGGCGGCGTGTTCGTTCCCGCCGCCGGCATCCCCTGGTTCGTTACGCTGTTCGGCCGCGACTCGCTGGTCGTCTCCATGGAAAGCATCAGCGCCTTTCCGGAATTCGCACTCGGTGCCTTGCGAACCCTTTCTCAGGTGCAGGCGACCGACGATGACGCGGAACAGGACAAGGAACCCGGAAAGATTCCCCACGAGATCCGGCGGGGTGAGCTGGCGAGCCTCAAGCTGCTGCCCTTCGCGCCCTACTACGGGACAGCGGACGCCACGCCGCTGTTTATCATCGTGCTCTCTTACGCCTACCAGTGGTCGGGTGACGTTGCCTTGCTGCAACGCTATCGCCGCAATGCTGAAGCCGCGCTGAACTGGATCCTGGAGTATGGGGATCGCGACGGCGACGGATTCCAGGAGTACTCACGGCGCTCCAGCCAGGGGATCTTCAACCAGGGTTGGAAGGACTCCTGGGATGCGATCCGGCATGCGGACGGTTCCATCCCGGAGGCACCGATCGCGCTCTGCGAGCTGCAGGGCTACGCCTTCGACGCTCTGCTGCGGATGGCCGAAATCTATGACTTGCTCAAAGAACCGGACAAGGCCGACGGCCTGCGCGAGCGCGCCCGGCACTTGTACCAACGGTTCAACGAAGTCTTCTGGTGGGAGGCGGAGGGCACCTACTATCTCGGACTCGACAAGGAGAAGCGGCCGATGGAGACGGTGGCCTCGAACGCCGGCCACTGCCTGAGTAGCGGCATCGTGCCGCCCGACCGCGCCGAGCGAGTCGTCAACCGGCTGATGGCGGATGATATGTGGAGCGGCTGGGGCATCCGGACGCTGTCGAGCAAGCACCCGGGCTATAACCCGTATTCGTACCACTGCGGATCGGTCTGGCCGCATGACAACGCGACGATCGCGGGCGGCTTCCGCCGGGCCGGCCGGCACACCGAGGCCCAGCGAGTGGCGGAGGGGATCTTCGCCGCCGCCGAGCGCTTCGACGCCTACCGGCTGCCGGAACTCTTCAGCGGTCTGCCGCGAGATGCCGGCGCCTTTCCGGTGCCCTACCTTGGGGCAAATGTCCCGCAGGCCTGGGCCGCCGCCGCGGTGTTCCGCCTGGTTGCCATCCTCTGCGGCATCCACACCGTCGGCCGGACGCGGACCATGTACGTCAACCCCGACCTCCCCAACTGGCTTCCCTCGCTGACCCTGCGCAACCTGCGAGCCGGCCGCGGGGCGATGGAACTCCATCTGGAGCGCGATCGGGTGCAGGTCGGGGGCAATACCACCGGATTCAAGGTTGTCCACGGCCGGCTGCCCCGGCCGGCGCTGGTCGAAGCGCCGCTCGCCAGAAGCTGAGCTCGCTGGAGACGTTGCGCTCAGCTGCGTCGGGCGCCGCGTACCTCGACAACCGCAAACGCGAGCCCCGCCAACGCGACGAGCATGGCGACGGCAAAAGTCCCGACCGTAAAGGCCTGATAACAACCGGTGCCGGCACCGGAGACGCATGGCGGGGGGCTTATCACATACGGCAGTAAGAGCAACGCGGTCGTAATCCCAGCCCCGTACAGTAGCGCCGGCCACCCTCGCCGGCGACCGCGGTTTCGGACGAAAAGGATCACGGCGATCGCCAGCCCAGCCAGGAGCAGCAGGCCACCTCCTGAAAAGGCGCTAACAAAGCCAATTCCCACGAGGACGCCGCTCACTAGCCAGAGCAGCGGCTGTCTAATGTTTTCCAATACGGCTTCAGAGATGTTGACAGCGGTGGGTCAACCATTAATGCTATAGGGTATCCCGACTGGAAGCGGGCCCTGGCGTCGCGGAGGAAGGGAAATTTGGAGGTGGAGTCCATGCGATCATTGCGGCTTGGCTTAACGCTGGCTGCCGTAGGGTCGGTGCTGCTGACGGCCTGTGGCGGAAGCACCACGGGCGGCGGTGCAACGACCGAGGCCGACGTCAGTGGAACGATTCGCGCGGCGAACTGGGGCGGTAACCCGACCGAGAACGCATTGGTCAAGAAGTACGAGACGGACTTCATGGCCAAGTACCCCAAGATCAAGGTGACCCAGGAGGAGATCCCGGACCACTTCGAGGACAAGATCAAGACCGAGATGTCGGCCAGCAATGAACCCGACGCGATGTATGTCAGCACCGCGCTGATGAACTTTGCGGCGCCGGCCGGTCGGCTGCTCGATCTGACCCCGCTGATGTCCAAGTGGGGCGTCAGCAAGGACGAGTTCATCCCGTCCCTGATGTCGCCCTGGCAGTACAACGGCAAGCAGGACGCCCTGCCGAAGGACTTCGGCGACCTCGTGCTCTTCTACAACAAGTCCATGTTCTCCGCGAAGGGCCTCTCGGCGCCCGCATCCTGGGACGACATCAAGGCCGACGCAAAGGCGCTGACGACCGGGAGCACCAAAGGCATCAGCCTGCCGGCCGATGCGGCCCGGTTCGACGCATTCCTCTTTGGCTACGGCGGCCATGTGCTCTCCAGCGACGGGACCAAGGCCGTCTTCAACGACTCCAAGGCTCAGGACGCCCTGACCTTTTACAGCTCGTTCCAGCTCACGGACCATAGCTCTGATCTGCCTGACAAGCTGGGCGCGACCTGGCCCGGCGACGCGTTCGGCAAGCAAAAAGCCGCCATGGTCATCGAAGGCGGATGGTTGATCCCCTACATGCACGACACCTACCCGAGCGTGTCGTACGGCAGCATCAAACTGCCGGCATTCCCTGTCAAGCAGTCCAGCCTCCTCTTCACGAACGGCTGGGGTTGCTCAGCGAGGACGAAGAATCAGGATGCCTGCATGCTGTTCGTCAAGTACATGACGGGCAAGGTCGTTCAGCAGCAGGTGCTGCAGAGCGGATTCGCCCTTCCGTCGCGCAAGGACCTCGGTACCGATCCCGCGATCACCTCGAATCCTGATGTCAAGAACCTCTTCGACAGCGCGACCTTCGCGACCGCGTGGACCTTCGGGCCGCATGAGTCGAAGATCAACGACGCGCAGAACAACGCGCTCCAATCCGTACTTCTCGGGAAATCCGATGTCAAGACGGCACTGGACAAAGCCGTCGCCGACGCCACCACGGCGTTATCGGGAGGATGATCGGGACTAAGCTGTAACAAGCTAACGAGGTAAGGGAGGACGAAGGTGGCGGTTTCCGTAGCGCCAGAAGCGCCCGCCGCGACGGCCAAAGTCCGCCGGCGATCGAAGGGCGGTGGAATGGCCGTCAGCCAGCGACGTGCGGGACTGCTCTTCGTCACTCCCTACATCCTCTTTTTCCTGATCCTGCAGGCCGCGGCCCTGGTGTTCGCCTTCTGGGTGAGCTTCCATCACTATGACCTGCTGGCGCTGGACAACCCGTTCGTCGGATTGCGCAACTACACCCGGCTGACGATTAACCAGGACTTCCTGATCGCCATGCGCAACACCACCGAATACGCGGTGGTGGTAGTCATCCTCCAGACCGTATTCGCCCTGTTGCTGGCGGTTCTGCTCAACTCGAAGATCAAGGGTCGCAATTTCTTCCGCTCGACGTGGTACACACCCTCGATCGCCTCCTCGGTCGTCATTTCCATGATCTTTCTTTACGTCTATCATCCGACCGGGCTACTGAACAACATCCTGGGACTCGTCGGGATTCACACGACCGAAGCCTACCTGCAGAGCACAACCTGGGCATTGCCGGCGATCATGTTGCTCAACATCTGGACCACCGCGCCGACTTTCATGCTGATGTTCCTGGCGGCGCTGCAGGATATACCGAAGGAGATTTACGAGGCGTCAATGGTTGACGGAGCCAGTGCGGTGCGCAAGTTCTTCAGCATTACCATTCCCCTGCTTCGTCCCATCATCTTCCTGGTGGTGTCGCTCGGCATCATCGGCGCCTTCCAGATCTTTGACCAGGCCTTCATCATGACCAAAGGGGGTCCGCTCAAGGCGACCCTCACGGTGGCCCTTCTCATCTACAACAACCTGTTTACGGACACCGGTGCTGTTGGGGTGGCCTGCGCCGAAGCCATCGTGCTTGGGATCATCATTTTTGCGCTGACGATGATTTCCCGTCGGGTCATCGACACGAAGATCGAGTACTGAGATGGGCATTAGCGGCAAAGTAGAGCCCGGACTCGACGCCCCAATCGCCGCCATGAGCGTCGGCGCGCGGCGCGGACAGCGCGATACGCGAGATACAACCGACCGGGTCAACCAACTCGAGGTCGTGGTTCGCTATGCGCTGTACATCGCCATCACGCTTTTTCTCTTTACGCCCTTCGTGATGACGGTGCTGTCGTCATTTAAGAACTCGGCGGAAGTCATCGCCTTTCCACCAACATTTCTCCCGTCAGTCTGGCATCCAGAGAACTATGCGCGGGTGCTCACGGAGGTCAATGGTTTCCCGCGCATGGTGTTCAACAGCTTCTTCATGACGTTTGTCGTTGTCGGCCTGAACCTCTTCTTTGACTCGCTCGTCGGATACGCGTTCGCCCGGCTGGAGTTCCCATTCAAGAAAACGCTGTTCGCCATCATGATCGCTTCGATGGTGATCCCTGGCTTTGTCTTCATCGTTCCCCGCTACATCCTGCTACTCAATGCACACCTCGTTAACACCTACGGCGCGCTGCCGCTTCTCTACTTCGTGCAGCCGGCCTACATCCTGCTTATGACGCAGTTCTTCAAGAGCATTCCGCGCGATTTGGAGGAAGCGGCCATCGTCGATGGTCTGGGATGGTTCGGCATCTTCTGGAAGATCATCCTGCCCCTGGCGCGGCCGGCCCTGCTTGCGACCGGGATTCTGACCTTCGCGGGAATGTGGAACAACTTCCTCGATTGGTTGATTTACATGCAAGACGCGACGATGTTCAACATCCAGCTCGGCCTCACGACCTTTAGAGGCGTCTATCAGAACCAGTGGGACCTGATCATGGCTGGCTCGGTGCTTGCCATCCTGCCGATTCTGATCCTCTATGTCGCCGGGCAACGCTACTTCGTCGGCGGTGGCGCGACCACCGGGATGAAATAGCGCCACTCTCGACGATCTTCGATGAAGCCGCCGAGCTCTACGATCGTGCGCGCCCACGCTACCCGGCCGAGCTCTTCGACGATCTCGCCGACTATGCCGACCTCCGTCCGGGCGCTCGCGTCCTGGAGATCGGCGTGGGAACCGGCCAGGCGACACTTCCGCTCGCTGAGCGGCAGTACCACGTCACCGCTATCGAGTTGGGGCCGAACCTCGCCGCCGCGGCGCGTCGAAAATTGGCCCGCTTTCCGAACGTCGCTGTCACGATAGCGGCCTTCGAAAGTTGGCCCCTGCCACCTGAACCCTACGACGCGGTCGTTTCGGCGACGGCCTTCCACTGGCTCGATCCTTCAGTGCGGGTGGCCAAGGCAGCAGACGCCCTTCGCGCTGGCGGCGTCCTCGCAACCATCGCCACGCACCACATCGATGGTGGCGATGCCCAGTTCTTCATCGATGTCCAGGAGTGTTATCGGCGTTGGTTCCCGGAGAGCCCTAACGTCCGCCTGCCGAGGGTGGCCGAGATACCGGCCGACAGCGCTGACCTGGAGCATTCCGGACGGTTTCAGCCGCCCACGTTCCACCGATATGAGTGGGAGCAGCCTTACTCGGCGCGGGAGTATCTCGACTTGCTGAGAACGTATTCGGATCATCGGGCACTCGAGGAAACCGTTAGGCGGAGTCTGCTCGACTGCATCTCGCAGCTCATCGTCGAGCAGTACGGGGGGCAGATCCGCAAACGCTACCTCAACGAGCTACGGATGGCCCGTCGCCGGGCTATGTGACGCGACTGAGGCGCGCTGCCCCGATGCGGGAATCGGCCATCCCGTAGTAGACGTCAGCCTCGCCGCCATTGCGAACATCGATGGCGGTGGGGAAGACGACATTTCCGACCGTGCCCTCGCGTTCCTCCGTCGTCTGCGGTTCGAGCAGCGGGGCCTGTGAGCGGAACAGAACGCGGCTGACATCCTGCGGATCCAGCACCATCGCGCCAGCGACGTAGCGCACCGGAACAGGCTCGCCCGGCCGCGCCTTGCCCCTGGTCACGCCGTGGTGCACGATCAGCCACCCCTCCGGAACGCGGATCGGCGGAGTGCCGCCGCCGATCTTGGTTGCCTCCCACGGCTGTTGCGGCTGTGCCACCTGCCGATGCCAGCCGAGTCGGGTCAGCGCACACAGATCGCTCCTCACCGCATCAGCCGGAGCGTACGAGATCCAGATGCCGTGACGCCGATCCGTGATGCCGGCGGGTAGCAGCGGGTCTCCGTTCGGACCAACCCAGGACAGGTTCCACATGGGGCGGTGCAACATGGCGTACGCAGGCTTGCCGTCAGGGCCGGGCACGGGCTCGGGGAAAAACATCGCGTCCTTGTTGGGGTAGAGATTCAAATCCGTTCGCAAGGATGGCTGGTAGTCGAATGACACGGGGCCAAGTCGCTCCCAGCTGCCCAGGTCCGTGCTCACCGCCAGCCCGATCCGGGGACCGAGCGGACCGTAGGCGGCATAGGCCATCACGTAGGTATTCAGCCTGTCGACGAAGGTGATCCTGGGATCTTCGACGCCGGCTGTGACCGTGTTCTGCTCCCAGGCCTCGTCCGGTTCGAGAACGACCCCGAGCCGCTCGACGCCGGATGGCTTGCCGCCCGAGTCAAAGAGGACGCGCGCGCGTCCGATCCTCGAGAAGTTGCCGCGCGCAACCATCCGCGGAAAGAGATACAGCTCACCAACGCTGTTTCGCGCGGTTGCCGGGTTCAGGACGCCCTCAACTTCCCGAGGATCACCGGGCAACGGCTCCATCACGATGCCGAGGCGCTCGAGCCGGTATGGTGGCGACTTCAGGGCCATACGCTTATCAGCCTCCATATTTAGACCCCAAGGTATGCCTTGCGAACAGCCGGATCCCGGCGCAGGTCGGCGGCGCGACCACTCATGACGATACGGCCATTCTCCAGCACATAACCGCGGTCGGCGATGTCGAGCGCGAGCACGACATCCTGTTCCACGAGCAGCACCGCGGTGCCGTCCTTGTTGATGACCTTCACGATCTCCATCACCCGATCGACGATATTGGGCGCGAGGCCGAGCGACGGCTCGTCGATCATCAGCAGCGTTGGCCGGGCCATAAGCCCTCGCCCGATGGCCACCATCTGCTGCTCGCCGCCGGACAGGGTGCCGGCTTCGCGATCGAGCTTGTCGGCGAGTGCCGGAAAGTATCCGAGGATCCGTTGCAGATCCTCGCGAACCTGCCGGTCATGCCGGCGGTAAGCGCCCAGCAACAGGTTGCGCTCGACGGTCAT
>DATEHI010000011.1:0-130222 GCA_035279665.1 Candidatus Dormiibacterota bacterium
ATCGCGATGTCGTTGATAACGCTGAGCATCCAGGCGTTCGACTTCTATCTGGTTTTCTTCGGGTTGTGGTGCGTGCTTACTGGGTATCTGATCTTTCGGTCGACGTTTCTCCCCCGCCTGCTCGGTGTCTTGCTGATCGTCGACGGGATCGGCTGGATGCTGTTCTTGTGGGCTCCTCTGGCAACGGCGGTGTATCCAGCGATCGCCGTGATGGGCGGCCTGGCGGAGTTCTCGCTGCTGGTGTGGTTCCTGGTCTTTGGAGTCAATGAACCGCGATGGCACGCGACGCTCGCGGGGCGCAATTAGTAAGCCGCCGCCAGGTACGCGAGGCAGCTGACCGGGAGCAGCGCGAACAGCACCAGCGCACGGGCACCGTGCGTCAGGGTCCAACTCATCGGGAATCGATTAGTTGGAGGCGCTAGGTCAGTCTGTAACCGATGTCCAATCCCCCTGCCTTCAAGGAGTGCCGAAATGACCACCGATTCAACCAACAGAGCCGCCGGCGCCGCCAACGCCAAGTCCGACACGAGGCTGCTGGTCGCCATGACCGGCAAGGCAAGCCCCGCGAAGGCCGCGGAAGGCGACCGGCCAGTGTTCGCCTACATCGCCAGCTTGCCACAGCCACAGCGCGGCATCGCCGAGCGCATCGATGCCCTGGCCGTCGCGCACCTATCGGAACTTCGCCGTGCGGTGAAGTGGGGTATGGCGTACTACGGTGTGGACGGGGGTTGGTGCTTCTCGTCGGGCGCCTTCGTCGGCCACGTGAAACTGATGTTCATACGCGGCACCGCGCTCGAGCCGGAACCGCCGGTGACTCCCGTCGGGATGGGCAAGTCCACACGGGGCGTCGAACTAGCATCCGTGGACGATCTCGACGAGCGCCTGGCGGCCTCGTGGATGAAGCAGGCCGCCACGATGCCCTTCTTCAGGGGGAAGAAGAAATGAAGAAGAAGGCAGTGCAGTGCGGCTAGCTCAAACGCTACTTTAAGAGGTGCACGATCGTTGTCTCCGTGTCGGCCGGATCCGCCGTCGGATCTCCATAGATTTCCCACGAGTGCCCGGCGGATTCTCTCCGGTTCGCCGCCATCCACTCTTGGATCGCGATGTACGCCTCATTCAAGCGGTTGTACGGCCCACGGTAGACGGCCACGGCAGCTTCACCCGCGGGTGTTGCGGTCGCGTACACCTCGCCTGCAGTGTCAAACGTGCGTGTGACTTCCACTCCGAAGTCGCACAGTATCGGCGCGCCGGGCTCCTTCGGGTGGTGATAGAGGAAGATGTTGTGGCCCTCGGTCCACAGCCCTGGCTGACCGCGAATGAAGTCCCAGACCTTGCCCACCGCGGGTCCCCATGCTGAGCCAACCTCGCCCTCCGCGACCTCGCGCCGCACTGCCGCCAATTGGCGAGGCTGAACACTCTCGACGTTGACGGGAACGGGCACGTCTCGATCTTAATCAAGCATCCCGGCTGAGATCATGAGTTTTGATGAAGCCGCTCTACATCACGAGCGGATTGGCGTCGGGTCTCTATACGATGGTCATCGTCGTCTGGGTCGTCTCCGAGGCGACCGTCCTGGTCCGCACGATCAGGTCGGAAGGCGTCCGAGCGCACCTGGCGAGCAACCGCGGACAAGACCGTCTTTCCGGGCCCGCGCTGATTGGCTTTCTTCTGCTCGCCGTCTTCGTCGGCTCGACAGCTGCTCGAGGGGTTCCGGCGGCGGCGATAATGGAGGGCCGACCGGTCATCTTCGCCTTCGCTCTTCTACTGGCCATCGCCGGAATCGTGCTCCGCTGGTACGCGATCGTGACACTTGGCCGGTTCTTCTCGATGCGCGTGCAGACCACGTCCGACCAGCAGGTCGTCCAGTCCGGCCCGTACAGGTTGGTCCGGCATCCGAGCTACACAGGTCTGCTGATGACAGTGCTCGGCGTGCTTCTGATGTCGACGAACTGGTTCACGCTCGCGTGCTACGTGATCGCGCTACCGGGGTTCGGGTACCGGATCTATGTCGAAGAGCACGCTCTGGCGTCCGAGCTTGGGGATCAGTATCGCGACTACATGCGCCGGTCGAAGCGTCTGGTGCCGTTTCTGATCTAGCTGTGGTTAGTTCCGAGACGTCCGCGTGCGTCTACTGGAGTCCGTGGCGTGACGCCGATTAAGAGTCAGCTGCTCTACCAACTGAGCTATGTAGGCGCCGCATATTGCATTCGACATCGTCCGCTGCGTGTCGCTGAATGCACGGACGTCCACCGGCGTTGTTGTCAAGTTGTTGTCAAAACCGGCGGCGCTGCCGGGCGGTCGCTGAAGGTTGCCGCGCTATCCGTCGCTTCCAGGGCGGCTGAAGGCGAAGAAAAAGGAGATCGAAGGCATCAGGCCGCAGTGGCAGGATGGGAGATGCCGACGCGAGCGACCTGCGTGGCTTTGCGGTCACGGACCCGGACCTTGCGGCGCCGCGAGGCGATCGGCGCTTCGAGCGGCTAACTCAGGCTGGTTGAGGCGGAAGCCAGGCACGTGACCATCCCTGGGTCGGACACTGCGAGGCGTCCTGGAGACAGGAACTACCGTCAATTTGACCATGGGCAGCCTGGATGACTAGCGGCTTGGCGGCCGAGGCCTTGGTTAACGCGGGCGCAACGTCCTGGTTTCTGACGGCCGGTTTGCCAAGACCGCGGTTTGAAGTTCGACTGATTGGCATCCGTGTTGGACTGTTCGCATCGACGACAATCAGGCTATGGATCGACCAATTCTCTATACGTGGAACAAGGGCGCCGCGCTTGCCTACCAGATCGTTGGCGACGGATCCGTCGATCTGATCTATCTCAGCGGAGCGGGCTCGAACCTGGAGTGGAATTGGCGCTATCCAGCCTACGCCGGCTATCTCCACCGGCTCGCCTCGTTTTCGCGGCTGATCCTTACGGATCGTCGAGGTTGGGGCTGCTCGGATCGCTTTCCACCAGGAAGAGCGCCCGAACTCGATGACCTCGTTGACGACCTGATGGCCGTCCGCGAGGCCGCCGCCGGCAAACCGCCCGCCCTGATGGCGGTCAACGAGTCCGGATGGGCGGCCATTGCGGCGGCTGCCCTACGGCCCGAGGCATTCTCCCGACTCATTCTCTTCGGATGTTCCCCCGTAGGTTCGCGAAGGGACGACATGCCGTGGGAAGTGGACCGTGGGCGGCTCGAGTCGTCCTATCGTGCCGTGGAGCGAGTCATCAACATGGCTGACTGGATTCGCGTCTTCGTTCGAGACCAGCAGCCGTCATTACGCGGCAACGAAGACGCAGCCGCCTGGCTGACTACCCTTTTCCGCCTTACGGCCGGGGCCGGCGCGGCGGCCGCCGAGGTGCGCAGCTGGGCCGACATCGACCTGCGCCAGCTGCTGCCGGGAATTGCCGTGCCGACCCTTGTGCTCTCTCGTCCGGCGGCCGACTACTGGCCGCCTGCGAGCGCTCGGTACCTGGCGGCGCGCATTCCCAATGCGGAACTCGTCGAGTTACCCGGCGAGGACGGTTATCCGTGGGTTGGCGATTGGGAATCGGTGACCGAGCAGGTGCGGCGCTTCATCGCAGCCGAGGCGCCCGAATCACCTACGGCCCGGGTCCTATCGACGATGCTATTTACCGACATCGTTGAGTCAGCCAGGCATTCGGCTGAGCTCGGCGACCGCACGTGGCACCGCCTCCTCGATAGCCACAATCAAACGATTCGACGCCTGCTTGCCCAGCACAAGGGACGAGAGATGAACACGACAGGCGATGGCTTCTTCGCAAGCTTCGATGTCCCTCAACAGGCTGTTAGCTGCGGGCTGGAGATCGTGAGGGCGGTCCGCATCCTTGGCCTCGAGGTTCGTGTCGGCATCCACACCGGGGAATGCGATCTCATCGACGACAAACTGGCCGGCGCGGCTGTCACCATCGGCGCGAGAATCGCGGGAGCGGCGGCCGCCGGTGAGGTGCTGGTCTCGAACACCGTGAAGAGCCTGGTTACAGGATCGGATATCCCGTTCGTGAACCGGGGAGAGCACAAGCTGAAGGGCTTCGATGAGAGTTGGCCGTTGTACGAGGCGCTTAGCCGACGGAGTGAATGAGCCTTGGTCAGGATGCCCCACCCTCAGAGCATGGAGCCGATGTCTGAGGCGCCTGTCGGGTATGCAACTACCACTTCCTTTAGCTCACTCGCTCGCCGGCGGGCAGGTCAAGCCTAACGCCCGCTCGACTTCATCGACCTCATCCACGGTTGGACCAAGCTTGATCGTTTCGAGGTGGCTCCTTTCAAGCCGCCCGCACGGCGGCGCCCTTGGCAAGCGCGATCAACTCGTCCACGGACCACTGGTCATAGGCATGGGTCCCGTATTTCGCCGCTTTGATCTGGCCGGACGGCGCGATCAGAAAGTCGCCCGGGAGCAGATCGGACTCTCCGAGGTCAACCTGCTCGGTCAGTACAACTCTTGCCCGCACGTGCTGGTTTATGCTGCCCGCCACCCTGAGAAGGTTGCGCGCCTCGTCCTCTTCGGAGGATCGGCGCGCGGCTGGACGGCCATGAGCTCGGCCCCGATCCAGGCGCTCTTGACCCTGATCGAAGTCGACTGGAACCTCTTCGCGGACACCGCGGCGCATCAGTGGCTGGGGTGGTCGGCCGGTGAGGCTGGCCGCGCCACAGCCGAGACCTTCCGCGGCGCGGTGCGCTCCGCATGGCGACAAATCGCTCACACCGGCCTCTATCACTGGCGGTCGTCGTTCGTGCGCTTAAGGCCTCCCAGGCCAGCAACCGGATCCAGCCGAGGTCGGCGCTTTCTTCCTCGTACCAGTAAGGCAGCGCGTCGGCCAACTCCCGTCAGCCCTCCTTCGAGCCCATCAAGCCAACGAAATGGCGAGCTCGTGCGGCTATCTTAGGCCGTCACCATCAAAGATTACGTGGGTACAGCACTCGGATGTGACCGGCCCGTGGCCGCTTCACAGAGTGATAGGTTCCAATTGCTTGAACCTACGGGATGCGCAACTCGAGGCCCCATTTGTCGACGGCGAAGGGACCGATCTCCTTGTTGACCAGGGTCGTCGCGTCGTACGCCGCGACGCCGCTGGTGTAGTAGGCGTCGGCGATTGCCGCGTCACTCAGCTTCCCGTAGCGGGTCTGTGGGCGTCCGTGGAATCGGTCGTGGAGCCAGAGCATTGCTCCCGGCCGCTCCATTATTCGGCCCACGAAGAAGCTGCGAGCCTCGTTTCGCGAGATCGTGATCGGGCCTCCGGTACCGGTGTCGAGAATTAGCGTAAGCGGCACCTTCATGTCGTCGATCGCCTTACCTTGAAAAACCCGCCTCATAGGCTTGGTAACCCCAGAAATGTCGGCCATGTCCAACTGGAGCGGCGCCCTAGGCTCGTCGTCATGCACGTAGGCGTGCAAATAGAGCACGCCGCGAAGCCCGCGGTCTCGTTCACCCATACCAGCCTCATGGCTCATGTCGGTCATCCCTCTCGGCTCTCCGGCGGCTTGGCCCGGGAGCTTGACGACGCCCGCATCAGCCTGGGCCATCGCTATTGCCCACTGCTGCACCGACGACTGAAATTGGAGCTCTTCAGCTTTCGCCTGCTGGGAACGCAGCGCCCCCGCCAGCTCCTGAAGAAGGTCTAAGGCCTTTGCCTTGTCCTTCTTGTAAAGGTGGTCGAAGTAGTTGCTGTTCTTGCCAAGGAATCTGCTTTGCGCCACGTTAGCCATCTCCGTGATCAGGCTGTACTGCACGTGGTAGAACTCGTCGATGGCGCTCTCGCCCTTTTCCTCTTCGGATCGCTTGTAGGCCTCGACCCCGGCGTCAAAGCCCGTCTTCATCGACTCTTTTGAGGCCTCTCGAATCAGGTCCTTTGACAGCTCCGTGAGTGTTTCCTTGAACTGCTTTTCGACGACGCCGGCGACTCCCTCGGCCACCGCGAGACCCAGCCCATCCGTCGTGGCCGCCAATACTCCGATGGCGCAGATTTTGAGAATTTCGAGTTCGATGTGCTTCTCGCGGTAACTGGCAGCCTTCTGCCATTGATTCAGGCCCGGGAGTTGCTGCATGACCAGCCAGTTGAACTGGTTCGAGACGATCTGCTTGGCGGATTCAAAGGAGGTCCAGTTCGAGGGGTCCTTACCTTCGTGCTGAATCTGGTCGGCGACAGGATCGTGCACGACCGTGGGCGGGGCCTTCGCTGGGGCATGGAGCGCTGCCGGGGCCGGCTTTCGTGCCACGAGGGTCCCAACCGCTGCGTTGCCCGCCGTCCGCTGCAACGCGAGCAAGGACTCAGGGCTCAGGGCCTGGCCGGCCATCGCGGCAACCCACGGAGCATCTGGCCTCCTGGCCGCCAGTGTATCGTCCCGTCGTTTGGCCTGGTCCCGGGTCTCAGCGCCCGACTTGGCGGCGATCTTCTTCTGGCCGCCCACGGTAACAAGGGAACTCGGTTGCGGCGCTGCCGTCAATCGTCCAGCACTCAAAAAATGGGGAAGGACCCGTTGCCCGAAAGGGCAATGCTCGGCAACTTCCAGCCCGGCTCGGACGCTACTGCCCGGGTCGGAAGAATAGGCGCATCTCGGGCGGAAAGTGGGCGAGCACGTCATCGGGAACGTCGAGCTGAAAGTCGACGGACCGCTGGTCGACCAAGCCGTCGAGGGCGACCCGGATGAGTTCGCGGCACGCTTCTTCCGGCAGGTTGATCTCCTGCAATACGGCTCGGCGCTGTCACAGCACGGTGTCCATCCGAGCTGGCATCCGGCCGGTCGCTTCCCGGAGCCAGCCGGTTTCCCCAGCGGGATCCAGACCAGCCGCAATCAGCTCGAGCTGCCGCCGCTTGTGCCGCCAAAGCCGGTCGCCGCCTTAGCCATTTGGATCGGAGGCGTTCTAACGCTCAGGCCGTCTTGACCAGATCCGAGACACGGTCTTCCCCCGCCTCGAACCGTACCTGTAGCCCGCGTAGCCACTTACGCGATCTGTGCCAGGACCCTTTTCCCAGCGACTGGGACTCCTGCGGGTTGGAGCCCACTCTCCGGTCTCCGAGCACCGCTCCCTGCTTATGCCGTCAGTTACGCCATCAGGGTGCTCGTCCGCCGTGCGGCCCGACTGCGGTCAGTTACTGACGACGGCCGCGGCGGTCACTGGCCCAATTCGAAACTGGCGGGGGCGCGACGGGAACGATCCGTCCGTCGACATCGCCAAGGATGCCGACCAGCGGTTTTGAAGTTCGACCAAGTTTCGTCTTAGTGCGTCCGCGGACGTCCATTCCGTGTTGCTGCGTATTCGAGCGGGCGAGGTTGTCGTGCTGAATTGGGTTGCTGCGTCCACAGACGTCCACCGGCGTTGCTACATGCGTTACTACATGGTTGCTTTCAACAACGCTCGTGACTCCGCGGTTCTCGAGTGGTTTGGCGTCGCATAGGACCTGGGGCGATTCAGGTTATCGGCTCGGGATCGATCGCGGGAGCCGAAATGATGCGAGGACAGTGTTTTCGAAGCGAGTCATGGCCGAGATCCGGTCCCCGGAGAGGGTGAGGACGAAGAGGCCGATCCCATAGCTGATGCCATTGGGCGCACGCAAGTAGGCAGCGAACGCCGGCTGACCGTTGGCACGTGTCGGCACGAGGTCGAATCTGTGCCCCACGCTCAAGATGCTGCCCCAGAACCGCGTGACGAGGTCCAGGCCTTTGTATTCGAAAGGCATCGGTGGCATCGCGACGTAGACATCGTCAGTCAGGAGTGCCACCAGCGCGTCGAGATTGGCTGACTCCCAAGCCTGCACGAACTTTGCCACGAGGGCCTGTTCGGAGGGCGAGTAATGCAATGGAGATGTTTCGAGATCGGTGCCGGGCGACCATCGACGCTCCAGGCTGGCGCGCGCACGCTTGAGGATGCTGTTGACCGATTCGATGGTCGAGTCCAGCATGTCAGCCACCTCTTTCGCATGGAATCCGAGGACATCACGCAGTACGAGCACGGCGACCTGGCGAGGCGGGAGGACCTGAAGTGCTATTACGAATGCGAGAGAGACGGATTCCTTCTGCTCGTACCGGGCCTCCGGACCCAGTGGCACATTGGCGCCCTCAAGAATGGCGTCGGGATATGGCTCGAGCCAGACGATGTCGCCCAGCCCGGTCGGCTCGGGCGGTTCGAGACTAGGCATATCCCCCTCCTTTGCCGGGCGGCGGCTGGCTGACCGCCGAGCGTTGAGACACTTGTTGGTGGCAATCCGGTAGAGCCAGGTGCGGATTGAGGCGCGCTCCTCGAAGCCTTCGAAGCCTTGCCAGGCGGCCAACAGCGCGTCCTGGAGAGCGTCTTCGGCGTCCTGGAGGGATCCGAGCATCCGATAGCAGTGCACCTGCAGCTCCGGGCGGTATGGCTCGGTGAGCTCCCGGAACGCATCGCCGTCGCCGGCGCGCACTCGCGATATCAGATCGGCTCCTTCGATCATCGCTCCATCTTGCAATACCTCTTATCGACACCGACCGAGGCCTGAACTGGGCGGTCGGCAAGCGCCCAGTTTCTTGAGGCTGCAGTGTCTCTATCGGTGCCTTCGATCAACCTCAACGAAAGGAGAATTGACATGACACCGATCGCCGATCAGGTCAATGACGTGAATACCGCCCTCGCCAGCCAGGCGCCCGCGGACGTAGTCGCCGTGTTCGGGTCTGAGCTGGCCGCGCTCGCCGCCGGCGGAATCCCGGCCGGAGCGGTGTCGGTCGGCGACAAGCTGACGCCCTTCGCGCTGCCCGACGCCACCGGCAAGATCCGGACGCTTGACGAGCTCACCGCCCAGGGTCCCGCCGTGATCTTCTTCTATCGGGGTGGCTGGTGCCCGTACTGCAATGTGACGCTTCGTAGCTACCAACGCGAGCTTGTGCCCAACCTCGGCCGATACTCCGCGCGCCTGGTTGCGATCTCGCCGGAGACCCCGGACGCGTCGCTCACCACACAGCAGAAAGCCGAGCTGACCTACACGGTGCTCAGCGACGCGGGTGCCGAGCTCGCCTCCTCTATCGGAATCACCTTCGAGCCCGCCGAGAGTCTCGCGGCACAACGCAAGCTCGGCATCGATCTCCGCACCACCCGCGCAGACGGCGGCACCGTGCTGCCGATGCCGACCGTCCTGATCGTTGACCGCGACCACGTCGTGCGATTTGTCGACATCCACCCCGACTACACCGGCGTCACCGAGGTCAGCGACATCCTCGCCGCCTTCGACACGCTCCAAAGCTGACAAAGGAGAACCAAATCAATGCACGCCACCTCAGTTCCAAACGGCAAAGCCCAAGTGGGCGATGCCTTCCCGACGCTGCAACTCGCCGCGACTTCCGGCCAGCGGGTGACGGACCCGGACCCCGCCGGAGAAGTCGTTCACCTTCAGCTCCGACGCTTGGCCCGGGTGCCCGATCTGCATCCTTCACTTTCGCTCCATCGGACTGAGCGAATCATGAGCGGCCTGGCCAACGGCACCCTGTTTCCGGCCCCTGCAGAACATGGGAGCTCGCAAATCGATGGATAACGACCGGAATTACAACATCGCCATCATCGGTGGTGGCCCCGCGGGGCTGACCGCCGCCCTCTACGCGGGCCGCGCCCGGGACAAGACCGTCTTACTGGAGCGGGGTGCGCCGGGCGGCCAGCTGCTCAACACCGAAGCCATCGAGGACTATCCGGGTTTCGATCACATCAGCGGCCCGGAGCTCGCGCAGCGGATGGCCGACCAAGCCGTCAAGTTCGGGGTGGACCTCAAAACCGCCAACGTCACCGCCATTCGGCGGCATGGCGACAAGCGCCTGATCGAGACCGATGACGGCGAATATCTCGCGGACTACGTCATCCTCACTGCGGGCGGCGAGCCCAAGAAGCTCGGAATCCCGGGTGAGAAGGAGTTTCAGGGTCGCGGTGTCTCGCAGTGTGCCGTCTGCGATGGCGCGTTCTTCAAAGAAGAGGAGGTCGCCGTCGTCGGCGGCGGCGACGCCGCACTCGAAGAGGGCGTCTTTCTCACCCGCTACGCGAAGAAGGTGTACATCATCCACCGGCGCGACCAGTTCCGCGCCCAAGCCATCCTGGTCGAGGCGGCGCGCAACAACCCGAAGGTCGAGCTGATCACCAACACGGTCGTCACCGAGGTCAAGGGCGACGACGGGCAGGTACAGGAGATCACCCTCAAGGACATGAAAACCGGCGAGACCCGGCCGTTGAAAATAACCGGGCTGTTCGTCTTCATCGGCTTTCAACCGAATGTCCAGTTCTTTCATCATCGGGAGCATGTCGAGCACGATCCACTGGGATTCCTGATCACGGACACGACGATGCAGACCAGCCTTCCGGGGCTGTACGCCGCCGGCGACGTCCGCTCACAGCTGACGCGACAGATCACGACTGCGGTTGGCGACGCCACGACGGCGGCGATCGATGCGGTCAAGAAACTGGAGGCGAAGAAGCACGAGCCCACGCCGGTCCCGGTCGACCTTTACGGGCCACCCGGCCGGATCTGGTCGGCAGCTAACCCGTAGGCGACAACCGGGCGCGACAGGGACGACCCCCGACATCGACGAGGACGCCGACCTGCGGTTTTGGAAACCGTTGGTCGGCGTTGCTACATGCGTTGCTACAGAATGCATGATCCCGGGTAGACAGGTGTTAGCGGTCCTCGGCGAAAACTGACTGTCCGCAATGCGTGGTTCGAATTGAAAACTTGGCGGGGGCGCGACGGGAACGATCCGTCCCCCGACATCGCCAAGGATGCCGGGCAGCGGTTTTGAAGTTCGAGTAACTTTCGTTTCAGTGCGTCCACAGCCGTCCATTCCGTGTTGTTGCGTATTCGAGCGGGAGGGGTCCTCGTGCTGAATTGTGTTGCTGCGTCCACAGACGTCCACCGGCGTTGCTACATCCGCTGCTACACGCGTCGACCTCAATCCGTGGGTCTGCTCGGGCTCTAACCCTCGCCTCTCGATTCCCTGTCGCTCGCGAACCTTCGATCTGTTCATCTGCACAGCTTTCAGAACGCCACGCTCCGACCCATACAAGATCCGGCCGCGTCCGCCTTGACAACCCCCTGCTGGCCGGCTAGTATTCAACTACTTAATTGAGGAGTTGAGGATGGCCCACGAGCTGGTTCGCCCCACGGAAGGCGGTACGACGGTCAAGAGTGCCCTTTTCGATGAGTTCGCCCGGCTCGGCCAGGCCCTCGGCAACGGCCGACGACTGGAAATCCTGGATGTCCTGGCCAATGGGGAGCGGACGGTCGAGCGGCTGGCTTCCGAGACCGGTCTTTCTGTTGCCAACGCCAGCCAGCACTTGCAGGTGCTTCGCGCCGCGGGCCTCGTGCGGCGCCGTCGAGACGCGACCCGAATCTTCTATCAACTTAGCGATCCCGTTGTGTTCGACCTTTGGCGCAACCTCCGTTCGGTGGCGGCGCAGCGCCAAGCCGAAGTGGGTCAGCTTGCTGAGGCGTATCTTGGCGGCCGCGATAGCTTAGAGCCAGTTACGCAGGCAGATCTGCTTCGTCGGTTGAAGCGGAAGGAAGACCTCGTCATCCTCGATGTGCGCCCGGCTGACGAATATGTCGCGGGCCACGTGCCGACCGCGGTCTCCGTCCCACTCGTTGAATTGCGGCGGCGCCTACGTGAGTTGCCCCGGGGGAAGGAAATCGTGGCGTACTGTCGCGGGCCCTATTGCGCCTTTGCCCACAGAGCAATTCGGGTCTTGCACCAGGCCGGGTTCAAGGCCAGGCGGCTCGAAGAGGGCCTCCCCGAATGGAAGGCGGCGGGGCTGCCCGTGGTAATCGGTAGCGCAAGGAGGGACTGACATGGCAACAACGATCGCGCGGCCAGCTATCGACGTTAAATCGCTCGACCCATATGCCTTCCTGGCCGTACTCGGTAAGCGGGTCATTCATTCAGGCGGCCGCCGGTCCACCGAAGAGCTGTTCGCTCTCGCCAACCTCGATTCCAGTCAGCTGGTGCTGGACGTGGGCTGCGGCGTCGGCACCACCACAATCGGCATGGCTCGCCGATTCGGCACGGAGGTCACCGCAGTCGACATCTCCCCCTTGATGCTCGAGGGCGCCCGCGCCAATGTGCGGCGCGCACCGGATAACTCGTTCGATCGGGTCATCGCGGAAGCGGTGACGATGTTCGTAGACAGGCCACGTGCCGCGGCCGAGGTCACGCGCGTTTGCCCATCCGGTGGCATGGTGCTCGCCGCCGAGTTCCTGTGGCGCCAACCACCAAGCGACGAAGCCCGCGAGCTCTTCCTCGGGCAACTGTGTCCGGGCCTGCAATTCGACAACCTCGACGGATGGCTGCAGATCTACAGCCGAGCCGGCCTCACTGATCTACAAGTCCGTACCGGTCCTTTCGAGCTGATGACGGCGCGGGGCTTCATCAATGACGAAGGGCTCGTCAACGCCATCGCCTGCATGGTCCTGGGCCTGTGGAAACCAGAGTGCGTCCGCAAGATGGC
Organism: Candidatus Dormiibacterota bacterium; assembly: GCA_035279665.1. Classification (GTDB taxonomy): domain Bacteria; phylum Chloroflexota; class Dormibacteria; order CF-121; family CF-121; genus CF-13. The sequence goes on from DATEHI010000011.1 coordinate 12,452, forward strand.
GTGGATGATGCCGCGGCTTCGCAAAGCGGTTCCCTACCTCGGCTACGTGCTGGTGGCGGGCCGGAAACCGGCGGTTTCATGAACCGGACCACCGCGACCCAGCGAGTCGAGATTGTCCCCATACTCGACGAGGGTCTGGGAAACCAGTCCTACGTGGTGGCGCTCGGCGATGGCCGCGCCCTCGTGATCGACCCAAGCCGCGACCCTCTTCCATATTTCGAGATCGCGGATCGCCGGAGTCTGCAGATTGCCTACGCGGCAGAAACGCATCTGCATGCCGATTTCATATCCGGCAGCCGTGAACTTGCCGCGCGGGGAGCTACCATCCTGGCCCCGGCGGCCGCCGAATTGCAGGCGGCCCATCGAGGCCTCAAGAATGGTGACGAGGTCGACCTCGGTGCCGGATTGCGGCTGCGCGCACTGGCCACGCCCGGGCATACCCCCGAGCACCTGTCCTATCTATTGCTTGACGGCGACAATCCACTCGCCCTCTTCAGCGGCGGGGCCTTGATCCCTGGCGGCGCTGCACGAACCGATCTGATCGAGCCCAGGCAGACCGAGCCATTAGCTCGAGCACTGCATCAGGCGGTCAGGCGGCAACTCGCCGGACTGCCCGATGCGCTGTCGGTCTATCCCACACATGGCGGAGGCTCCTTCTGTTCCGCCGGCATCGGCGGTGACCGGACGACGACCCTGGGCCGCGAACGGCTGATGAATCCGCTCCTGAAAACCGAAAACGAGGACGCGTTCGTCCGCGCGTTCCTCGGCGGGCTCGGCACCTATCCTTCGTACTTCCGCAGGCTTCGGGCGGTCAATCGTCAAGGGGCCCGCCTCTACGGACCCAGGCTGCCCGAACTCGCCCGCATGTCGGTGGATGCGGTTCGCCATGGGCTCGACACGGCCGCGACCCTGATCGATACCCGACCATACCCTGAATTCGCGTCCGGCCAGGTCCCCGGCGCCCTATCGATCGCGCTTCGTCCGGCTTTTGCCTCATGGCTGGGCTGGATCGTCCCGGCGGACCGCACGCTCATCTTCGTGATGGGTCCCGAACAGGACCGCCGCGATCTGGTCAGCCAGTGCCTCAAAGTTGGTTACGAGAAGTTCCTGGGTGAACTCGACGGCGGCATGGTCGCCTGGCGCGCGGCCGGGTTGCCGGAACGGACCGTGACGCTTCGAGACGTCAGCGACGACCTAGACCCGACCGTTCTTGATGTTCGCCAGCAAAACGAGTGGGACGCGGGGCGCCTTCCGGGGGCCCGGCACATCGAATTGGGTTCGATTCGAGACGCGAACGGGTTGATCCCGTCCGGTCCGCTGACGATCTACTGTCGGCATGGCGACCGAGCCATGACCGCAGCAAGTCTGCTCGAGGCAACCGGACATCGCACTCTGGCCGTGCTAGCCGGCGGCTTCCAGGCCTGGTCCGTCGCTGGGAGGCCAGTCACGCTGGATTGATGACCTCCCTGCGCGGAAGCGGCGCCGTGCGCCTCGGCCTCCGAGCGAACCTGCCGCAGTTCAGCCTGCTCGTCGGGGTCAATGCCCTGGTGGGTGGGATGGTCGGTCAGGAACGAACGATCCTGCCGCTGATGGCGACGAAGGTCTTCGGTTTGACAGCGGTGACCGCCGCGCTGACCTTCATCGTCGCGTTCGGTCTGACCAAGGCGATCAGTAACTTCTTTGCCGGCACGCTCTCCGATCGCTTTGGCCGCAAACCGGTCTTGCTTGCAGGCTGGTTGATCGGCCTGCCGGTTCCACTCCTGCTGATCTGGGCGCCCACCTGGGCATTTGTGATTCTGGCCAATGTCCTCTTGGGGATAAACCAGGGCCTTACCTGGTCGACGACCGTGAACATGAAGATCGATCTGGTCGGACCCGCCCGGCGTGGTTTGGCGATGGGATTGAATGAAGCGGCTGGCTACGGCGCCGTTGCCGTGACCGCCTACCTGACCGGCTTCATCGCGCAACATGCGGGCCTTCGGCCGCAGCCCTTCTTTCTTGGTGCGGCCTACGCGGGCGCGGGCCTCGGGCTATCTGTCTTGCTTGTACGGGAAACGCGTGGCCATGCCCATCTCGAGGCCGCAACGACCCGGAACGCGCTGGTCGCGCAGGCCAAAACGCGCGAGGTCTTCGTCCAGACCAGCTTTCGACAGCCTGCACTGTCCGCCATCTGCATCGGGGGGCTGACGAACAATCTGAACGACGGAATGGCCTGGGGACTCTTCCCGCTGTTCTTTGCCGCACACGGTCTTTCGGTCGCCTCGATCGGCATCCTCGTCGCCTTGTATCCGCTGATCTGGGCGGTTGGCCAGCTATTCACAGGTGCTCTCTCGGATTGGACGGGACGAAAGGTCCTCGTTGTTGGCGGCCTTGGTCTGCAGGCCTTGTCGCTGGGGCTCATCGCCGCCGGCCAGTCCTTTGCCATCTGGGCCGTCGGTGCCATCGGTTTGGGTCTCGGGACGGCCATGGTCTATCCCACCCTGCTGGCTGCGGTCGGCGATGTGGCCCATCCCGAATGGCGCGCATCGGCGGTTGGGATCTACCGGCTCTGGCGCGACGCGGGATTCGTTGTGGGCGCTCTTCTCTCCGGAGCGGTGGCCGACATCTTCGGCCTCGGCGCCGCGATCTGGGCTGTGGCGGCGGTCACGGCTGCTGGTGCGGCTGTCGTTACCGCCCGTATGTACGAGACCCACCCACGCTCCGCAACGGCAGACGCCGTTCCCAGACGAGCCCGCTCCATCGCCGGGGGACCGACGGCAAAATGATCGCTCCCTCCACGATCGAAACCAGCATCCTCCTGCTGGCTGACATATCCGGCTATACGAGTTTCCTGGAGGCGGTGCAAGAGGCCCATCCTGAGATGACACAACCCGGCGGCAGCGCGGCGCCGGCCTACCAGATCGTCAGTAGTCTGCTGGAAACCGTGATGACGCACATCGCACCGAGCTTCTCCCTGCTGCAGGTCGAAGGGGATGCGCTGTTCGCACGCGGTCCGGACCGTCAGTTATCCGGCAATGGCACCGCGCTTGTCACCCTGGTGCGGTCAGCGTACCAGGCATTTCGGCAGCAGCTTGGGCGGGGCATGGATCAGTTCAGGCACAACTGTCAAGCCTGCATGATCCTGCCCTCGCTCGACCTCAAATTCATTGCTCATCGCGGCATCGCCATCCAACACCGAATTGCTGGCCGCGATGTGTTGGCCGGAGCAGCCGTCAATGTCGCCCATCGTCTGTTAAAGAACTCCATTTCTGCCCGAACCGGCCTGCGCGCGTATTGCTTTGTGACTGATGCGGCGGCCGAGTCATTGGGATTAGCCGCTATCCTCGGCCAACCATACGTCGAGGATTATCCCGATATAGGCCGCATCTCCGGCCTCTTGATCGCGCTTCAGCCTTAAACCCTCTGACAGCACGCCGGTGACCTGGTCCCGCTGAGCTGCGTTATCAGCTACCCGTGATCGGAGCTGAGTTCAACTGCCGTCGATTTTGCAAACCGTTGGTCGGCGTTGCTACATGCGTTGCTACCGAACGCATGTTCCATGGGAGTCAGACGTTAGCGCTCGTTGGCGATAATCGACCGTCTCCGATATCCAATTCGAATCTAAAATGGCGGGGGCGCGACGGGAACGATCCGTCCCCCGACATCGCCAAGGATGCCGGGCAGCGGTTTTGAAGACCGTGGAGCCCACCTGAGCCCATGCACCCCCGTGCCCGACGAAGGTTATAGGACGGCGTCGATCTTCTGTTTGAGGTAAGCCTTGGCTTTGTAGCCCACGATCCGTTCCGCGGGCTTACCGCCGCGGAACAGAATCAGGGATGGGATGCTGAGGACGCCAAACTTCGAGGCAGTGACGGGGTTCGCATCCACATCCAGCTCGGCGACCACGACGCGACCCTCGTACTCGGTGGCGAGCTCTTCCACTAGCGGCTTCAGCATCTTGCAGGGGGCGCACCAGGTCGCCCAGAAATCGAGCAGGACGAGGTGCGGCGAGGCCGCGACGGTGCTTTCGAAATTCTGATCGGTGACCTGGACGATGTTCTTGGTCGTCATGCGGCTCCTTCTTCGGTACTGGTTTTCTGATCGGTCTGAGCAGGCGGCGGTGGGGCTGGTTTTGAGCCGCCGGCATCCGGCGTGGTTTTGGTCTTGGTGTCCGACTCGGTTTTGGTGTCTATCTTGGGCGCGTCCGCCGGGGTGACGCTGCCGTCGCTGCTCGCGCCTCGCGAATCCGTCTTGTAAAAGCCGCCCCCCTTGAAGATGATGCCCACGGGGTAGAAGACGCGGGTCACCCGCGCGCCGCATTGCGGGCAGACCGTGAGGGGCGGTTCGGTGATGCGCTGCTGGACCTCGAAGCGGTGACCGTTGGTGCAGCGGTATCCATAGACGGGCATTCTCGACTTAACTTATACCCGGTTTGCCGCTTCGAGAAAACGCTGAGCCCCTGCCGCCGGTCAGTTGATCCAGAGCTTGCTTTTGGGCCGTGGTTCCTCGACCGCCGGATCGGTGAAGTCTCCGGGCTGCAGCAGGCCGCTCTGCATCATTTCCGCCACCCGGTCGAAAAAGGCCTCGTCGGGGCTGGCGGACTCGATGGCGGCCCCGCCCGGCCCTTCCGCGAGGAACCGTTGGACGGCGGCGCAGATTAGCTCGCTGCGACTTTGCGGGGAAGCCGCCGTGACCCGGTTGAGCGCATCGACCAGGGGGTCCGGCATGTAGATCACGATGCGCTTGGCGCCCACTAGCCCAGCATAGTAGCCAAGGCTCCTGGCGCGGGCAAGCCAAACCGGCTCACGAAAATGAAACAAAGCAACCGATCAAATGCACCGCCCAGCCGGGCTAGACGGGGCCGATCCGGATGTCTGCCGCGAGCGGGTTGAAGACGATTCCGGAGGCAGGCTTGGGGAAAAAGTACGTCGATTTCTGGGGCATCACCTGGCCCGCTCGAGCGGCCTCGACCACGTCGGAAACAGCGGGGGGCCGCAGCAGGAAGGCGGCCTGGCCAGCTCCCGTCTCGACCCGATCGAGGACGGCGCCGACATCCCGCGAATAGCTGAGGTACCGCTCCGCCTCCAGCTCAGCCGGCTGCAGGCCGAGTTCCCGTTGCAGGATTTCCTTGTGGAGGACGGAAACGTCGAGCCGGGAGGCCGGGTCCTCGGCACCCCCGCGCTCGACGTCCACCGTGACGAAGCGGGTTGGGGTGAGAGCGATGCCGATCCGGTGGCCTGCGGTGGGCTCTTGCATCGCCGCCAGCAGGGCCGCACGGTTGGGGCGCGGGGTCACTCGATGTCGGCTGGCGAGCCTGCTGACCAGCGCTGCGTCGAACCGCTCGAAGTCGTGCAACAGCCGATGGGTGGGCAGGATCGTCAGGCCGGGGTCCGCCACATCGACAAGCAGCATCAGCACGAAGTTGAAGGCGGCATCAGGCGACGCTTCGGGATGGTCCTGCCGCTGCTTGTTTCGAAAGTTCAGGGCGGTCTCATACCGATGATGGCCGTCGGCAATGTAGAGCCGCGAGGCGCGGAAGACCTCGGCAAGGTCGTGGAACTGCTTCGCGCCGCTTATCGACCAGAGGGTGTGATGATCGCCGTCTTCACCGGTGATCGACAGCCTAGGCGGCATGGCGATGGCGGGGTCGATGATCGGACCTACCGCCGACGCTGGATCCTCGTGGAGGGCGAAGACCGGACTCAGGTTCGCCACCACTGCGCGCGTCAGCGACAGCCGGTCCGCCTTGGCGCGCGCGTGCGTTTGCTCGTGAGGCAGCACGCCGGTGCCAAATGGTTCGAGCTCGACGACCCCCAGGAGGCCTCGCCGGACGCGTTCCTGACCGTTGATCGGGTCGACGAATTGGTGCCTGTAGACATAGAGACCTGGATGCGCTTCCCGGCGCAAGATGCCGTCCGCCAACCATTGCTGGAAGAAGCCGGCGGCACGCGTGTACTTGTTGTCATCCGAGGTGTCGGTCGGATGCACCTCGCCCGCGATCAGGCGCACGACGTTGTGCGGATCCTGCCGGTAGTAGCGCCGCTGGTCCGCCGGGCTGATGACGTCATACGGCGGCGCCACCACCTGGGATAGATCGACCCGCTTCGGGTCGTAGAGAATCCCCTGGAACGGCCGAACGGTCGCCACGAGGCTTAGAGGCTGACGGAGAGCACGTCAGCCATCCCGGGGATCCGGCGGATGTCCGCCAGGATCGACTCCGGGACCGGATCATCGACCGAGAGGATCATCACCGCGTCGCCACGGGGACGATCGCGGCCCACCTGCATGCTGGCGATGTTGATGTTCTTCTGACCCAGGAAGGTGCCGATGGCACCGACGATGCCCGGCCGATCGGCGTGCCAGCTCATCAAGAAGGTCCCCTGCGGCACCAGGTCGATCCGGAAGTCGTCGAAGGTGACGATATGCGGCTCGTTCAGCAGCAGGGTGCCGCCGACCCGCGTCGTGCCGTGCTCGCCCATCGCCTGCAGACTGATGAGATTGGCGAATTCACTCGCCCGGGCGCCACGCTGTTCGACCACCGTGATGCCGTGCGCGGCCGCGACCGTTCGCGCATTCACGGGGTTGACGCGTTCCGCGCTGAACCGGCTCAGAAAGGCGGTCAGCAGTGCGGCCGTCAGCACCGAGCAGTCGTAGTTCGCAATCTCGCCGGCGTAGTCGACGTGGATCCGGGAGGCAGGCTGCCGGCCGACCTGCGCGTAGAAGCGACCGATGCCCTCGGCAACCGGGATGAACGGCCGCAGGAAGGCCATCGCCTCGGGGAGCGCAACCGGTGCGTTGAGGGAGAAGCGCGGCAGGCCGCCGTCGAGCACGGCAATCACTTGCTCGGTGATCTCGAGCGCGACGCTGATTTGCGCTTCCTCTGTCGAGGCCCCCAGATGCGGCGTGGTCACCACCTGGGGCATCGCGAGCAGCGGATTCTCGCCCGGAGGTTCCTGCTCGAAGACGTCGATTGCAGCGCCGGCCACCTGGCCGTCGCGCAGCGCGTCACGCAGGGCCGACTCATCGACGATCCCTCCCCGAGCGACGTTGACCAGGCGAAGGCCCGGCTTGGCGAGAGCGAGCGCCCGGGCATCCACCAGGTGATGTGTCTCTCTCGTCAGCGGTACATGCAGCGTGACGATGTCCGCTTCTGACATCAGCTGGTCAAAGGACATCAACTTGACGTTGAGCTGCGAGGCACGCTCCTCGGATAGCACCGGATCGGTCGCGATCACGTGCATGCCGAATGCCTGCGCTCGGTGAGCGACTTCCCGGCCGATGCTTCCCAGTCCCACGACGCCGAGGACTTTGTCGCGAAGTTCAAAGCCCAGGAAACGCGAGCGTTCCCATCGTCCTGCCTTGACCGCCTGGTCCGCCTGGGGGATGTGGCGCGCCAGGGCCAGCATCATCGCCATCGTGTGCTCGGTCGCGGCGATCGTGTTTCCCGACGGGGCATTCACGACTAGGACGCCGGCACGGGTGGCGGCGTCGACATCGATGTTGTCGACACCCGCGCCGGCGCGGCCGATGACCTTGAGGCGGGTGCCGGCTTGAATCACGTGGGCATCGACCCTGGTCTCACTGCGCACGATGAGCGCGTCGTAATCCGGAATCCGGGCGATGAGAGTTGCCGGGCTCTGCTTGAGCTGTACGTCAACCTCGGCGTGCTCGCGCAGCCGAGCGATCCCCGCCTCGGAGATCGGGTCAACGACCAGGACGCGCGGCACCGAGCTCAGGCGACCAGGCTAGGCTCGGAGGACTGCAACGCGCGCCGGGCGGCGCTCAGCGCCGCGCCCCGGGTGACCGTGTGCCCGTGCGTTTCCAGGCCACGCTCGAGCATTTGGACGGTGGCGACGACGTCCGGCTCGTACACGGCACCAAGGTGGCCGATCCGGAAGATCTTGCCGGACAGCTTGCCCTGCCCTTCACCGACGACCAGGCCGAGCTCGCGCCAGGTCTTGAACACCGCCTCCGATTTCTCGCCCGTCAATGCCTCGGGGAAATACACGGCCGTGACCGTCGGCGACGCGACATCGGGCGAACTCGGCAGCAAGCGCAAGCCGAGCGCGCCCGCGGCAGCGCGGAAGGCCGCCGCCACCCGGAGGTGCCGATGAAAGATCGCCTCGAGACCTTCCTCGCGCATCATCGCTAACGACTCGCGCAGACCAAAGAGGATGCTGACGGCCGGCGTTGTGAAGGTCATGCCCTTGGACTGCATCTTCTTGGCCCGGTCCCAATCGAAATAGAATCGCGGCGAGCGAGCGCTGGCCTGCCGCTGCCAGGCCGCCTGGCTGACGCTCAGCATGGTGACGCCCGGCGGGAGCATCCATCCTTTCTGCGACGCGGTGATCGCGACATCGACCTTCCACCGATCAACCGGCAACGCGATCGAGCCGATCGAGCTGACGCCGTCTACCACCAGCAGTCGATTGTGCCGCTTGACCACCTCGGCCAGCGACTGCAGCGGGTTGGTTACGCCCGTCGAGGTCTCGTTGTGGGTGATCAGCACCGTGGCGATGTCAGGCTCACGGCTGAGCAGGGCGTCGAGATCTTCCGGATCGACGGCCTCGCCCCAGGGCAGCGTCAAGCGGGCGACGTCGGCGCCAAAGGCTTCCGCCAGGTCGGCAAAGCGATCGCCAAATGCGCCGATCGTGACCGCGAGCACCCGCTCGCCCGGCGAAACCACGTTCGCGACCGCGCTTTCCAATCCGCCCGTCCCGCTGGCGGGAAAGATCAGGATGTCATTCTCCGTCTGGAAGGCCCAGCGCAGACCGGTTTCGAGTTCGGGAAGGAGGGCCCTGAACTCGGGGCCCCGGTGGTTGATCATCGGGGCGGCCATGGCCCGCTGCACGCGCTCGGGAACGGGGGTTGGGCCGGGAATCCGCAGCTGAGAGGGCTGAGTCATGCGCCCTAGCTTACCGTCCGGGCCCTCGCCCGACGGTCGATCACTACCGGCGTGAGACCGAGCGCCGCCGTCGGTAACTCCGCCGGCGATAGGCGGGCGGATCCGACAGCCGGGACTGGCGCCGGATCGCTGCGCGCATCACCAGAAAGAGCAACATCACCGCGCCGATGATCAGCCCCCACCGGGTCGCGGTGGCCGTGCGCGCCGCATCGGCGGACGCGGTCTGCGCCGCGAGGCGCTGGGCGCTGACGGCCGCCTCCGCGTGCGCGAGCTGCACCTTCGTCTGCTCAATGACTGGATCGGCGGCCAGGATTCCCTGGAAGATGCCCGCAGCAATCGCATTTCGAAAGTCGTCCTGCAGGAGGAGGCTCCGCTCCCGCGGATTTGTCAGGTAGGCCGGTTCCACCGTGACGGTTGGGACATCGGAACGGACCCAGAGCTCGGGCTTCGCCGCAACGCCGTCATCAGCAACCTGAAAGGGCTTGAGCGCCTGCGCGAGGCCCGCATCAATCGCCTGCGCGAACGAAAAGCTGTCCGGCTTTGGATAAAAGACGGCGAGACCATTGATCGACGGATCGCCGTCATAGGCGTTGACGTGCAGGCTGACGAACATCTGGGCGCCCGCCGCGTGCGCGCGGTTCCAGCGCTCCGAGATCTCGACGTACTGATCGCCCGTCCGAGTGAGCACGACCTTCACACGCTCGCGCTGCAATAGGGTGCGTAGCCGCAGAGCCAGATCGAGGGTCATGTCCTTCTCCATGATGGCCCCAACTACGACGCCAGGATCCCAGAGCTGGGTGGGGTCGCTGGTCGCGCTGCCGCCATGTCCTGGATCGATCGCGATCACGTAGGGCGAGGGCGCAGTGGAGGGTGCAACGAAGCTAGGCTCCGCAGCCGTTGCCCGAGCCGTTGGCATGGACGTAAGCAAGACGAGCCCGGTCGCGAGCACGACCGGGAGGCGCGGGAGGCCCAACTACATGGCAGTATACGGCGCGAAATTAAGAAGTCTCCGAAACGCGCACCGTCAGTCCCTCTGAGGGTGCGCGCCGTTTAGCGCTGGTCGGCGGTGTAGGGAAGCAGCGCGACGTGGCGGGCGCGCTTGAGGGCGACCGCCAGGCGGCGCTGATGACGCGCGCAGGTTCCGGTCACACGGCGCGGAAGAATCTTGCCCCGCTCGCTGACGAAGCGGCGGAGGCGAGAGACCTCCTTGTAGTCGATCAGGTGGACCTTCTCCACACAGAAGTTGCAGACCTTCTTGTGCGGCTTTCGGTCGCGCTTATCGGTCGGTGGGGGCATGGTGTCCTGTCAATCGCTCCTTTAGAACGGGATGTCTTCCGGGTCGACGTCACGCGAGGGTTCATCGTGATGCCCGGGCGCTGCGGCAACCGCGGTCTCGACGGGTTCGGCGGCCGCTGCCTGCGGCTGCGACTGGCTGCGCGGTTCGAGGAACTGGATTTCGGTCGCATTCACCTCGGTGGTCTTGCGCTTCTGGCCGTCCTGACCTTCCCAGGAGCGGGTCTGTAGCCGGCCCTCGACGTACACCAGGCTCCCCTTGTGCAGGTACTGGCCGGCAATCTCCGCCAGGTTGCGCTTGCCGATGTTCCAAACCACCACGTTGTGGTAATCGGTGTACTCCTTCTTCTCACCATCCGTGCTCTGCCCGTAGCGGTTGGTCGCCAGCGAGAAGCTGGTCACCGGCGATCCGCTCGGCGTGTAGCGCATTTCCGGATCGCGGGTCAGTCGGCCAATGAGCATCACTTTGTTCAGGTTCATGATTTCCCCTCATCTTGTCGAACCAGTAAATGGCGGAAGACGCTGTCGGAAATTTTCAGGACGCGCTCGACCTCCTGGACTTTCGCCTGGTCGAGGTCGAACTCAGCGACGACGTAATGCCCTTCCCGATTGTCCTTGACGGTGTACGCGAGCCGCCGCTTACCCCACGGGGTGACTTTCTTGATCTGGCCCCCATTCGTCTGGATCAGCTGGCCGACCTTCTCGATCTCCTGCTGGACAGCCTGATCGTCAAGGTCAGGCTTGACGATGTACATGAGCTCGTACGCTGACAAACGCGATCTCCTTTCCTATGGGATTTGCTCCGGCTATGGCCTCGCAGCGGCAGCGGAGCAGGAAGGCGCTCGTAAGTCTACCAAAGATTGGATCGCCCCAAACGAAAAAAGCGGCCGCCCGAAGGCGACCGCTCGCGGAGGGAAACCGACGCTCGTTAGTTCTTGACCTGGCCCGAACGGATCTCGCCGGACCACTTGCCGGTTGGCGCCGGACGGTTCTCGATGAACTCCTTGAATCGCTTCAGGTCGTTCTCGACACGACCAGGCGTCGCCTGGATCAGTTTGTCGCCAACCTCGCCAACCGCGCCTGCGGGCGGATCGTAATCGAGCGCGAGCCTGATCTTCGTGTGCCCGTTCACCGGCTGAAACTCGACCTTGCCGTCGTTCTTGTCACCGGTCACGGCACGCCACGCGATCAGCTGGTTCGGCTTCTGCTCGGTGATCTCAGCCTTCCACTTACGCTCGGTGCCTGCGATCTTCGCCTTCCACTCGAGGTGCTTGTCGTCGAGCTGGCGAACCTCCTCGACGTTCTCCATGAACTTGGGGAAGTCTTCGAACTGGGTCCACTGGGCGTAGACCTGGTCGACAGGCTTGTCGACCTCAATCGATTTCTCCACATGCGCCATGCTGTTAACCCTCCCTGGGTGATTCGTTGACGGTTTCTTAGTTTATACCACCCATATCCAATGATAAAACCCCATCGTTATCACATACGGTTGAGCCTGAGTGGGCGTCCACGCTCGAGCTTGGGGTTGGACTTGGTGGTCGGCGGGGGACTCGAACCCTCGACCTCTTGGATGTGAACCAAGCGCTCTAACCAGCTGAGCTAGCCGACCGGTGCGGCAATTGTAAATCTATCGTCGCACGGCTTTCGCGAGTGCCCGAGTGACGGCCTCGGCGGCCTCCATCGGCAGATACTGGATCGCTTCTTTCACCACCCGGTCGGCCTCCTCGGGCGGCAACTTGCGGCGCACGACCTCGAGCTGTTGATCGACCAGGTCGGCCATGACCTGTGACATTTCCTGCCGGCGGCGGCGACGGAAGAGCTCCTGCTGCGCCGGGTAGCCGTTGCCGAAGGTCACGGGGAACCCGAGTCGCTGCAACTCGGCCAGGTCACGGAAGACGGTCCGCGGACTGACCTTGAGGGTCGCCGCCAGGTCGACCGCGCGGATCCCTGGGCGGGCGGTCGCCATGGAGAGGATGACCAGGAGGCGATGCAAGCGCGCCGCCTTATTCACGTTGCTGACCGTAGCACTGCCTCCAAGGGTCTGCAATTCGGCGACCCAGCCTGCACGGTGGCGGCCAGGGGAACGTTTCTATTCACGATGGAACGGGTAAAAGCTAGGCGCGAGGCAGTACGCCTGAGCGTGCCCGCCTGAGTTCGATCCAGTGGTAAGGTGAAACATCCCATGGCCAAAGAGACCAAAGACGGAAAGGCGAAAGCCACCAAGGAGCCTCAGACCGAGGTCCCTTCGGAAGTTGCTGCCGAGAACGGCGCCAGCGGCGCTCCCAAGGCGCGCACCGCGATCGATGACGTGATCGCCGCCATCGAGGCGGCGCGCGACAAGGTCATGGCCGACGAGGTCAAGGCCCTCACCAAGCTCGGAATCCCCCGGGCGATGGCGTATCAGATGGTCGCTGCCCGTTTCCACCAGAACGTCGTCACCGACGGCGAAGGCGGCGGGCCCGAGTTCGAAAACAGTCACTGGAACGATCGGTAGCCCCAAGCAGCCTGCGCTCCTGACGGTCGCCCAGGCGCGCGACCGGATCCTCGCCCGCATCACCGTCCTCGACGCCCAGGACACCCCCCTGATGGAGGCCCGTGGCCGCGTGCTCGCCGAAGACGTGCGCTCGGACCGCGACGTCCCGCCATTCAGGAACTCCGCCATGGACGGCTATGCCGTGCAGGCGCGCGACACGAGCCCCGCATCGGCCGCGGACCCCGTGCGCCTGGAGGTCCTCGGCGAGATCCGCGCCGGCGTCGCACCCCAGACCTCAGTACGCGCCGCGACCGCCCTGCGGATCATGACCGGCGCAGTGATGCCCAAGGGCGCCGACGCCGTTGTGCGGGTCGAGGACACTGCGGAACGCGACGGGCGCGTTGACATCCGCGTGGCGGTCGAGCCGGGCAGCAGCGTCCGCGAGGCCGGCAGCGATATCCGCCGCGGCGACCGTGTCGCCGAACGGGGCCGAATCGTCACCCCGGGGTTGATCGGCGTGCTGGCATCGACCGGGCGCACCACCGTCCCAACGATCCCACGGCCACGCGTCACGGTTCTGACGACCGGCGACGAGTTGCGCGACGCAGGTGAGTCTCTGGGGCCCGGGCAGATCACCAACACCAACCGCTACACCCTGCGGGCGGCGCTCGAAGAGGCGGGTGCCGAGGTCGTCGATGCCGGGGTGGCGCGCGACGTCCGGGAAGACATCGTCGCCCGGCTCCAGTCGGCGGCCCGTACCGACCTTATCGTCAGCACAGGTGGCGTGTCGATGGGCGCCTACGACCTGGTCCGCGCCCTCCTCGAAGAGCAAGGGGCTGTCGATTTCTGGCAGGTTGCGCTGCGGCCCGGGAAGCCCCTAATGGTGGGAACCGTCGAAGGCCGGCCATTGATCGGATTGCCGGGGAACCCGGTTTCATCGCTGGTGGGCGTCGAGCTGTTCGTGCGTCCGGCCATCCTCAAGATGCAAGGGCGCACCGACCTCGAGCGGCCGCGAATCGCCGCCATCACCGACGTGGCGCTCTTCAACCCACCGCACCTTGAACAGTATTTGCGAGGTATCGTGCGGCGCGACGGCGATCGGTTCCGCGTACGGCTGACCGGCGACCAGGGATCGCACGTGCTGCGCTCGATGGCCGATGCCAATTGCCTGATCGTGGTCCCCCTGGGGACCAGCGAGGTGGCGGCGGGAAACCCCGTCGAGGTCATTCCGCTGGCACCGATCGACTAAGGCCCCCACCTAGCGGCGGGAGGGACATAGTTTCGATTTACACTCTCCTTGGAAGGGAGAAGCGGTGGCCAGAGTCGACCCGGAGAAGATCCGTAACGTCGCCCTGCTCGGGCACAGCCATGATGGCAAAACCAGCCTGGCCGAGGCGATGCTCTACGCCGGCGGGGCCGTCGAGCGGCTGGGACGCCCGGACGCGGGCAACACGACCTTCGACTTCGAGCCCGAAGAGATCAAAAGGAAGATCTCCATCGGTACCGCGATTGCGCACCTGACCTGGCACGACCACAAGGTCAACTTGCTCGACACGCCCGGGTTTCAGGACTTCGCCGGCGATGTCTGCGGCGCGTTGCGCGCGGCCGAAGGTGCCCTGCTGGTGGTCGGGGCGAGCACCGGCGTTGTCGTCGGCACCGAGCTGGCCTGGCAGCAAGTACGAGCCCGCGACCTCCCCACCCTGATCGTCGTCAACAAGATGGACAAGGAGAACGCCGACTACTGGAAAGTGGTCGATGGATTCAAGGAGTTTTCTCCACGCCCAGTCTCGATCCAGTCACCCATCGGCCACGAGGCCGGGTTCAAGGGTGTTGTCGACCTTCTGACCCGTAAGGCCTACGAGTTCGACCAGCAGGGGCGCGCCCAGGAGGTCCCCCTGCCGAGCGACCTGGCCGCCGAGGTCGAGTCCCGGCGCTCGCCCCTGGTGGAGGCCGCCGCGGAGACGGACGACGCGCTGCTGGAGAAATACCTCGAAAGCGGCGAGTTGAGTGATACCGAAGTCACGGCGGCGCTCGCGAAGGGTGTGGCGGCCGGGGCGATCGTCCCAGTCCTCTGCACCGCCGCGGGCAAATCGGTCGGCATAGGCACCTTGCTCGATGCCATCGTGGCGCTCCTTCCGTCCCCGAGGCAGGCCGCACCCGTGGTGGCGGTGAATCCGCGCAACGACCAGGCGGAGACCTTGACCCGCGAGCCGGCGGGGCCTTTGGGCGCCATCGTCTTCAAGACGACCGCCGACCCCTTCGTGGGCCGCATCAGCTACGTCAAGGTGGTGTCCGGCGTCCTAACATCGAGCACCCCCCTGCTGAACGCGGCGAAGGACCAACCGGAGCGCGCCGGCACGATCGGCTATCCGAAAGGCAAGACGCTCGAAACAGCCACCGAGGTGGTGGCCGGCGACATCGCAGGCATCAGCAAGCTGTCGGTTACGTCGACGGGCGACACGCTCGCCAGCCGCGACCATCCCCTGAGGCTGGCACCGATCGAGTATCCCGAGCAGACCTATAGCGCCGCGGTCACCGCCAAGAACAAGGCCGACGAGGAAAAGGTCAACGCCGCGCTGGTCAAGCTCGTCGACGAGGACCCGACGCTTACCCTCGAGCACGAGCCGATCACGAAAGAGTCGATCGTGCACGGAATGGGCGACATCCATCTCGATGTCGTGCTCGAGAAAATGAAACGCAAGTACGGCGTGGAGGGCACACTGACGGTGCCGCGGGTGCCGTACCAGGAAACGATCACCAGCAGCGCCAAGGCGGAGAAGAAGTACAAGAAACAATCCGGTGGCGCCGGCCTCTACGGCCACTGTGTCATCGACATTGCCCCGGTCCCGCGCGGTACCGGGTTCGTCTGGGAAGACAAGATCTTCGGCGGCTCCATCCCGCAGAACTTCCGGCCGTCCGTCGAGAGGGGTGTGCGGGAAACGATGGAGCAAGGGGTGCTGACCGGCAACCCACTGGTGGACATCAAGGTCCGCCTGCTCGACGGATCAACGCACGCCGTCGACGGGAAGGACATTGCCTTCAAACTGGCCGGCGCGATGGCGATGCGCCAGGCGGTGATGGATGCCAGGCCGGTGTTGCTCGAGCCGATCATGGACGTTGAGGTGCTGGTTCCCGAGCGCAACATGGGCGACGTGATCAGCGACCTCAACGGCAAACGCGGCAAGATCGCCGGGATGGAGCCATCCGGTGATCACATCGAAAAAGTGAAAGCACAGGTCCCCCTCTCGTCGATGTACCGGTTCCCGATCGACTTGCGATCGATCACTCAGGGCCGGGGGAAGTACACGATGAAGTTTTCACACTACGAAGAGGTGCCCGCCCACGCGGCGCAGGTGGTGATCGCCGCATATCAGAAGTCGAAGGGCGGCGAGGAAGAAGAGGAATAGGTCAACGACGCATCGGCGCGGCCCAGAGCGGCACACCGGCCCAGGCCAGCCCGAGTAGCGTTTTCGCGTCCTGCAACTCGCCGCTCTCGCGCAGCACCTGCAGGTCGTGCGAATCGAAGGGATTGATCTTGAACGACTCATCGAGCTCGGGATGGGACTCCGTCGGTGAAAGGTCTTCGGCGAGAAAGAACGTCATTCGCTCATCGCAGTATCCCGGCATCAGGTAGGCCGTGCCGAGCACCGTCCAACGCTCGGCCTTGAAACCGGCTTCCTCCGCAAGCTCCCGTCTCGCCGCCGCCGGGATGTCCTCACCCGGCTTGTCGAGGGTGCCCGCCGGAATCTCCCATAACTCGCGGCCGGCTACGTAGCGGAACTGGCGAACCAGAACGATGCGGCCGTCAGCCGCCCGCGGGATGATGCCGACCGAGCCGGGGTGCCGCACGATTTCCCGGTCGGTCAGCTGGCCGCCAGGCAATCGGACCCGGTCGCGGTAGACCTGGAAGAGCTTGCCGGCATAAACTTCCTGACTTTCGACCCGTTCCTCCATACCGGGATTATCATGGCTGCTTAGGTCATGATCGAGCGCACCGTTCTCGAGATCGCCCAGCATCGTTTCTGGTCCTGGCAGCGCCGCCACGCCCCGACACCGCGCAGCCAACTTCGCGAAACGGATCAGCTGCTCGGTGCCATCGAGGAATGCCGCGTCCAGGAGCTGAAATTGATCCCGACCCACATCTGGCGGCGCATCGTCCATCTGCTGGGCCAGCTGGACGGCGGCTATACGGAAAGGCTCGGTATCGACCGCTCGCCCGACCGGACCGCGGAAGTGCTGTTCGAGGCCCAGGAGGCGCTCATGGTGGCTTCACAAAGCCGCTGGCGGGGCCGGCCGGGCAATGTGGTCCCGCTGTTCAGGCGTCCTTAGCGCCTACGAACATATGTTTGCTTTTCGGGGAAGTTTCTGCTAGCCTGCTCCCATGGGCGAGATGGCAACACTGGTCGAAGGCACCCCCGGAAGCCGCCCGGTAGCCGACGTGACGACCGTCCCGCTCCTTCGCCGAGTGGTGGAGAGCCTGGCGACGATGCGCCCCGGCCGCTACACGGTGTACCTCGGTCGGCCTGACCCGGCGGCGGTCCGCGCCGAATGGGACCAGGAGGTGGCGCTGCTGCGGAGTGCACGGCGCGCGGTCGTGACCACGCCGGACACGACGCCCCTTCCCCAGGAGGCCGACCGTCGCGATCCCGGCTTCGGCTGGCTGGCCCACATTTGGTTCAGCGCCGTCTTGGGAGACGACACGGCGATGGCCGTGATCTGCCGGCCGGACGCCGCCCATCCCGAGGAAGCATGGCTGCTCACCGATCCGACCGCGGTGCGCCGGTTCGTCGCCGCCGTCGAGGGTGAGCTAGCTCGACCCGACCCGCAGCTGCTCGCGGTGTAAGACCTCCGTAGAATTGGGGCCGCGTGACGACCCCCAGCAAGCCCTGGCCCGTGCTCGTCGCCGGCACCATCACCCGCGACGATGTCCGCACGCCAATGGGCGTCAACACGGACGGCCTCGGTGGATCAGCCACCTACTTCACGCTGGCAGCGCGCCTGTTTGCTCCGGTGTCGGTCGTCGGGACGGCCGGCCCGGACTTCATGCCCGCCTTCCAGGCCGCCATGAAAGGCACCGGTGCTGACCTCCGGAGCACGGTGGGCTCCGAGCTCCCCACCTATCGCTGGTTTGCCGAGCACGACTACGAGACCGGTACCACGCGCAATGAGCGCTCCGACCAGGGCGCCTACCGCGGGTTCACTCCGGTCCTCACCGCCGACCAGCGCAAGGCCAAGATCGTTTTCCTCGGCAGCATGGAGCCGCGTCATCAGATGCGGGTCCTCGAGCAGCTCGAGGATCCGTGGCTGGTCGCGGGCGACACGATGAAGCTCTACATTCGCGAGCAGCCGGGAGGGCTCGAACCGGTCCTCGAGCGGCTCGATTACCTCTTCCTCAACGCCTCGGAGGCGATGGCGCTGGCGAAGGTCGAAACCATCGAGGAAGCCTCAGAGCAGCTGCGCCATCGCTTCACCTTGCGCGGGCTCGTCATCAAGGAGGGGCCGAAGGGGGCCACGCTCTACCGTCACGGCGAGGACATTCACCTCCCCGCCCTACCGGTCGATCCGCCCGTTGACCCGACCGGCGCGGGCGACGCGGTGGCCGCTGGGTTCCTCGGATGCCTCGCCGAGCAGCAGGTGGAGACCGAGGACTCGGTGCGCCTGGCACTCGCATACGCCATGGTCATGGCGTCCTTCACCATCCAGCATTTCAGCGTGCGCGGCTTGCAACCCATTACCCGTGAGGACGTCGAGGCGCGGATGGCATCGATGGCGTGGCTTCCCTCGACCAGCAAGCGATGAGCTGGCAGGCTGGGGACCTGACCATCGAGGTCCTGCAGGGCGACCTAACGCAGCAGGATGTCGACGCCATCGTCAATGCAGCCAATAACGACCTGGAGCTTGGTGCCGGCGTTGCCGGCGCCATTGCCCGTGCCGGTGGCCCGACGATCCAGGCTGAGTGCCGGGCGATCGGCCGCATCGCGGTCGGCGATGCCGCCATCACCGGCGGGGGCAACCTGCAAGCCCGTAACGTCATTCACGCGGCGAGCATGGGGCTGGGCGGCGGCCGCACCACTGCTGAGAGCTTGCGCACCGCGACGCGGCGCAGCCTGGAGATCGCCAACGCGAGAGGACTGCGATCGGTCGCGTTTCCTGCCGTCGGCACCGGGGTCGCACACTTCCCCATGGACGAGTGCGCCCGGATCATGCTCGAAGAGGTCGCGGCGCACGGCCAGGGCACGACGTCCGTGACGCAGGTCCGATTCGTGCTCTTCGGTTCCGAGGCCGAAGCCGTGTTCTGTCGGGAGGCGGATCGTCAACTAAGCGCTGAAAAGACCCGGGAAGAAGATCGAGGCAAGAAACGCTAGCGTTACGAATGACAGAAAGACGAAGACGATCCCACTGAAGACGTTGAACAGTGGCGTATTCGCGTAGCGGCCCATGACGCGCTTGTCGTTCGCCAGCAACATCAGGATGGGTAAGAGCAACGGCAGCATCAGGCCGTTGACGATGTTCGGAAGGTTCGTGATCAGTGCGAGGGGAGCGCCCGGGAACATCGCGATCGCGGCCCCCAACACGATCATCGTGGTGTAGATCGTCAAGAAAGCAGGGGCCTCCCTGAATGACTTGTCGATGCCGCGCTCCCAGCCAAACGCCTCCGTGATGGCGTACGTGGTCGAGAGGGGAAGCACGGACGCCGCCATGAGCGAGGCATTGAGCAGCCCTATTGCGAAGAGTTGCTCCGCGTACTGGCCGGCCAGTGGCTTGAGTGCCAGGGCGATCTTGGCGAAGGCTGAAGGGTCGGCC
This sequence comes from Candidatus Dormiibacterota bacterium, assembly GCA_035279665.1. Taxonomy (GTDB): domain Bacteria; phylum Chloroflexota; class Dormibacteria; order CF-121; family CF-121; genus CF-13. The sequence continues at coordinate 31,906 of DATEHI010000011.1, forward strand.
GGGTCGACCGGAACGTGGTGGACAAAAACCGTGGCACCCGTCGCCACGATGATGAAGAAGGCCACCACATTCAACGCGAGAATCCCGGTGTAGGTATCGATGCGTTCGAATCGAAGTTGGTTCGGATGGAGGCCCTTATCGGCCACATTCGACTGCTGAAAGAAGGCCATCCAGGGCGTGATCGTTGTGCCGACGATCGTGATGAAGATCAAGAGGTAGGGTGCCGTGAAGTGAAACGTCGGCACGACGGTGTGGTGGATCACTTCATTCCATTTCGGATGAGCCAGGAAAGCCGACACGATGTATGAGACGAAGACGAGGCTGAGAATCAGCAACAGTCGTTCGACCAGACGAAACGAGCCGCGTAGGACGAGGAACCATACGAACACCGCGGCCAGCGGGATCGCGATGTAGCGGGCGACGTCACCGAACAGGAGTTGCGAGGCGCCGGCGATGCCAGCGAACTCGGCCACGGTCGTGGCGGCGTTGGCGATGAAGAGCAGCAGCATGACCCAGACCGTCGGCGCCACCCCGAACCGTTCGCGAATCATGTCGGAGAGTCCCTTGCCGGTGACCGTTCCCATCCGAGCGACCATTTCCTGGATGGCGACGAGGCAAATCGCGGTGACGATCAGCAGCCACAACAGGTCATAGCCAAACTGCGACCCGGCGAGCGCATATCCCGTGACTCCTGTGGCGTCGTTGTCGACCGTACCGGTGATGATTCCCGGCCCCGCCACCGAAAGCAGCATGAGGAGCCGAACCCGCCGGCTCCGCAGTGCTCCGAGCGACCGCTGCAGCGCCTTAGGCTGCGCCAAGGTCCTCTAGAAGATCCGTCGGCGGCGTCCGCCGGCCCGCGCCGGCATGACCCGCTCCATGACGTCATCGACCGTCACGATGCCGTGGATCCGGTTGTGTTCGTCGACCACTGGCACCGCCAGGAGGTTGTACTTCGAGGTCACCTCGGCGACCTCGCGTGGCCCGGCGTCGAGGCGAACGGAAATTACATTCTTGATCATGAAGTCGCGGATCTTGGTCTCGGGCTTGGCCACGATCAGATCGCGCAGGGAGAGGACGCCGAGCAGGTGCTCCTCCTCGTCGACGACGTATACGTAGTACACGCTCTCGGCGTCCGGCTCGAGCTCGCGCAAGCGCTCGATCGCCTCGGCGGCGGTCAGTGTATGGAGCACAGCGACGTACTCGGTGGTCATCAGGCCACCGGCCGTGTCCTCACGATAAGCGAGCAGCTCCTCAACGTCGCCCGCCTCGTCTTCTTCCATTTTCTGCAGCAACTGTTGAGCCCGCTCGCGCGGCATATCGGCGAGCAGGTCCGCCACCTCGTCGGGGGCCATCGCCTCGAGGATGTCCGAGGCACGCTCGACGTCCAGACGCTCCAGGATTGAGGCTTGCATCTGCGGCTCGTCGATCTCCTCCAGGGTATCGGCGGCCTTCTCATCATCGAGGGCGGCGAAGACTGCGTTGCGATCGTCTGGGCTGAGCTCGTTGACGATATCCGCGATGTCAGCAGGGTGCAGCTTGGCGAGCTTGGTGTGGGCGATCCGAAGCTTTACCGAGCTAATGTCGGTCTTGACCGGGTCGACCGCCTCCCAGGAGATCAGCTTTTGTGGCCAATCCAGGCCAATAGCGGCGGTAATTCGGCGCCCCAGCCCCTCGAGCCCGACGCGTCGCGCCAGACCGCGGCTGCCGATATCGACACCGATGACGAGCATCGACCCTTCGACCTGGGAGAGCTGGAGGTCATTCACCCGCACCACCCGGCGACCGTCCATGTCGACAATCTGCTTATCGAGGATCTGCCGCGCAAGCCAGAGCTCGGTATCGGCGCGGTTGTGGGGCTGCAAGCTGGCGGCATCCACCTTCAGGCTGAGCTCTTTGTTGTCCCAGCTGCGAACCACCGACCAATCGAGTGAGCGAACCTTTCGGCTCTTCTTCAGGATCACGCCGGTGACCTTGGGAAAGGGCTCGGTCATCACGACGACGAGGTCTCGGACCCGCCCGACGCGATGCTGTCGAACGTCGACAACCTCAGCGTTGAGGAAATCGCTGAGGAAGATCAAACGCTAGCCTCGGAATTGCTTGAAGAGCAAGGACGCGTTGTGCCCGCCGAAGCCAAACGAGTTCGACAGCGCCAGTTTGATGTCCAGCTCGCGCGCGCCCTCCGGGATGTAGTCGAGGTCACATTGCGGGTCCGGATGCTCCAGGTTGATGGTGGGCGGCGCGACGCCTTCCTCGACCGCCTTCACGGAAATCACCGCCTCGACCGAGCCGGCCGCGCCGAGGAGATGGCCCAGCATCGATTTGGTCGAGCTGATCGGGATACGGTAGGCGGCCTCGCCAAAAATGTCTTTGAACGCCAGCGTCTCCGCAACGTCGCCCAGCTGGGTCGCCGTCCCGTGGGCGTTGATGTAGCTCACGTCCTCCGGCGCGACTCGCGCCTTGGCCAGAGTGCGTTTCATCGCCTGGGCTGCGCCGGCGCCGACTGGATCGGGCGCCGTGATATGGCCGGCGTCCGCCGTCGCGCCGTAGCCAACGATCTCGGCGATGATCGGCGCACCGCGCTTGCGCGCTGACTCGAGCTCCTCGAGGATCAAGATTCCGGCCCCTTCCCCCATCACGAAGCCGTCGCGCTCCAGGTCGAAGGGGCGGCTCGCCCTGCTGGGTTCGACGTCGCGCGTCGATACGGCTCGCGAGGCGCAAAACGCGGCGAGCGCCAACGGCGTGACGCATGCCTCACTACCGCCCGCGATCATGGCCATGGCGTCGCCCCGCCGGATCGTTTCGAAGGCCTCGCCAATGGCGTGCGCACCGGAACTGCAGGCAGAAACCGTGCAGAAGTTCGGGCCTCGGGCACCCGTGGCGATCGAGATCTGGCCGGCGCCCATGTCGGCGATCATCATCGGCACGGTGAAGGGACTGATGCGAGACGGTCCACGTTCCTTGAGAATGGTGTGCGCCTCCTCGATCATCTCCAGGCCGCCGATCGCGCTCCCCACGATGACACCGACCCGGTCTCGGTTGGCCTCGGTGACCTGAAGGCCTGAGCCTTCGAGCGCCTCGCGGGTGGCCACCATGGCGAACTGGACGAATCGCGACATCCGACGCGCCTCCTTACGGTCGAGGCGGGCCTCAGGCTTGAAATCCACGACCTCGCTCGCCACCTTGCTCGGCATAGCCGATGGATCGAAGGTCTGCACGCGGCGCACGCCCGATCGGCCAGCCTTGACGGCCTCCCAGGTCTCACGGGTGGTGTGACCCAGCGAGGTGATGGCGCCGGTGCCCGTGACGACGACTCGCGTTCCGTTTACCATTCTCGCGGCCTTTCCACACCGGGGCCGCTCATTTCTCGCGGCCTTTCCACACCGGGGCCGCTGAGTTCGGCGATCCCTCCACCACCCCAGCGCAGACAGGCGGCAGCCCAGGTCGGGCCACTGCCGCAGGCGAGCAGGAGCGCCGCCATGCCGTTTTGCAGCTGGCCTGCTTGGACCGCGTCGTGCAGCGCGGTTAACGGCGCGGCTGCCCGCAACGATCCATAGCGCCTTGGGTCGAGCAGCATGCGGCTCGATGAGACCCCGGCTTGCTTACTCCAGGCCTGCATGATCTCGGGCGCCGACTGCTCGCCGATCACCAGGTCGATCTCCGACATAGCCACGTTCGCCTTCTGCAGGCATTCGGCCGCCGCCTCCGTCAGCCCACGCAGCAGGGTGTGATCGTGGGCGTCGCCACTCACGTCGGTCCGTGCTTCGCCACCGGCCATCGTCGACAGGACCCCGCCGTTATCGCCCGCCTGAGTCAGCACCGCGGCCGCAGCCCCGCGAGTATGAACTCTCCCGCCCTGTCCGGGCAGGTCGACCAGTTGGTTATCCGACTCTGCCCCGATCAGCAAGACGCCCCGGGCGCCGGCGGCCGTGTAACGGATCCCGACATTGAGCGCCGCCAGCATGCTCGTCTCCGCCGCGTACAGGTCAAAGCTCCCGACCATCGGGAGTTTCAGCTCCGTCTGCACCAGGCAGGCGGTGGTGGGCCAGAGCACATCCGGTGTACTGGTGCCGACGATGATCATCTCGATGTCGGACGAGTTGACGCCGGCGGCCCGCAACGCGGCGCGCGCGGCGCCCGCCGCCAGCGATGGCGTGCTCAGGCCCTGGTCGGCCTTGACGCGATAGGCGACGCCCGTCAGATCCGTGCCGGTGACGCGCCGCGCCAGCGGGGCATCGGCCGGAGGGCGATAGATACCCAGGCCGGCGATCGCCCCAAGGGCTAATCCGCGGCGTGCCTGGGCAACCGACGGCATCGAGGCGGAAGTCACGCCTCATTTTAAGTCCGGCTTTTGCGCATGGTTACGTTTGGCACTATTCGAGCCCGTAACCAAGCGCCGCCTTCGGGGATACATCTCCTGCGGGCCATCCCAGGTCTTCGCACTCCCGGTCGCGGTTCGCTATTGTATAGACCGAATTTGGGCACGTGCCCGTGCCCGCAACTCCAATACCTGCAGGAGGGAAGGATGGCTGAGGCGAATTTCGACAAGTTCCGCGGCATCATCGCAGAGCAGCTTGGCGTCGACGTCGAGAAGGTGACCCCGGAAGCGTCCTTCACCGATGACCTGTCGGCCGACTCCCTGGACCTGGTCGAGCTGATCATGGCCTTCGAGGAGGAATACGGCATGGAGATCTCCGACGAGGACGCCCAGAAGCTTCGCACCGTCGGCGAGGCCTGGAATTACGTCAAGGGGAAGGTGTCCGTCGCCTGACGAAATACCTCCCGACCGCCGTCCCGTATGGTGCCGGCCCGGTGGCCTTCGTTTTCCCGGGGCAGGGTTCGCAATACGTGGGGATGGGCAAGGCCCTCTTCGACGTTTCCGAGACCGCGCGCGATGTCTTCCGTCGGGCGGACGAGATCCTTGGCTTCGGGCTGACCCGCATGTGCTTCGAGGGACCCGAGCAGGACCTCAACGACACCATCAACGCTCAGCCCGCGATCCTCACCGTGAGCATCGCCTGTCTCAATGTGCTACGCGAGCGGTGGCAGGCCCTGGGTCAGGTAGTCGCCCCACAGTACGTCGCCGGCCATAGCCTGGGCGAGTTCACCGCCCTGGTCGCGGCGGACGTCATCGATTTCGACAGTGCGCTGCTGCTGGTGCGTGAGCGCGGCCGGTTGATGAAAGAGAACGGCACCGAGCGGCCGGGCGGGATGCTCGCCGTCCTGGGACTCGATCGAGATGTGATCGAAGCTGTCGTCGCCGAGGCGGGCGCCCTCGGGATCATCACCGTCGCCAACGCCAACTCCCCCGGGCAGATCGTGCTCTCCGGCGAGAGCTCAGCGCTGGATCGCGCCACCGAACTCGCCCGCGCTCGGGGCGCCACGCGAGTGGTAAGACTGCCGATCAGCATCGCATCGCACTCACCGCTGATGGCCCGGGCCGCCGCCCAGTTTGGCGAGATCGTCGCCCGGCTGCCGCTCCGTCAGCCGCGGATTCCAGTCGTGGCCAATATCACCGGACAGATCCTGACCAGCGCCGACGACATCCGCAAGGAGCTTGCCGACCATATCTTGAAGCCGGTCCAGTGGACGGCGTCGGTCGTGGAGATGGTCGCCCGCGGCAGCGCGGAATTCCTCGAGATCGGGCCCGGCCAGGTGCTCTCCGGGTTGATCCGGCGCATCAGCCAGGACTCCCATGTCGTCACCCTGAACGACCGCGAGGTCGCGCGGGTCCTCACCCCCTCGCCATCGGGATGAAACGCGTCGTGGTGACCGGGGTGGGGGCTGTGACGCCCGTCGGTCTCGATGCGCCCAGTACCTGGGCCGCGTTGCTGGAAGGCCAGTCCGGCGTGGGGAAGATCACCCTCTTCGACGCGAGCGAGTTCCCGGTGCAGATCGCGGGTGAGGTGAAGGGCTTCGACGCGACCGGCCGGATCGAGCCCAAGGAGCTGCGGCGCATGGACCGCTATGCCCAGCTTGGACTGGTCGCCGCGCAGGAGGCCTTCGCCGACGCCGGGATGACGAAGAACGGCCTGCTCGACGACGTGGGGGTGATCTTCGGCAGTGCCGCGGGAGGGCTTGGCGTCTTCCTCGAACAGCAGCGCATCCTCCAGGAACGCGGGCTCAAAAGGGTCAGCCCCACCTTCATTCAGAACATGCTGACCGACACGGCTTCCGGGCATATCGCGATCGCGCTTGGCCTGCGTGGCCCGAACATGGCGGTGGTTTCAGCCTGCGCCACCGGTAGCGGCGCCGTAGGAGAAGCGTTCGAGACCATCCGCCGCGGCGACGCCGACGCGATCATGACGGGGGGCGCCGAAGCGGTCCTCGTTCCCGTCGTGTACGCGGGGTTCTGCGCGATGCGGGCCCTGGCCCAGCACGAGGATCCCACCCAGGCATCCCGCCCGTTCGACAAGGAACGCAACGGCTTTGTGATCTCGGAGGGTGCGGGGGCCCTACTACTCGAGGAGCTGGAACACGCCCGCCGGCGCGGCGCGCGCATCTACGCGGAGGTGATCGGCTACGGCTCCAGCAACGATGCCTTCGACATGGCGGCACCCGCAGAAGGCGAAGGCGCCGTGCTGACCATGCAACGGGCGTTGCGCAAGGCCGAGATCGAGCCCGAGCGGGTCGACTACATCAATGCGCACGGCACAGGGACGCCAATGAACGACAAGTTCGAGACCGACGCCATCCATCGCGTCTTCCGGAAGCACGCCGACAAGCTCGCGGTCAGCAGCACCAAGTCCATGACCGGCCATATGATGGGCGCCTCGGGCGCAGTCGAGGCGGTGGTGCTGGCGCTGACCATCCGCGACCAGGTGATCGCGCCGACGATCAACCTGCAGACGCCTGATCCCGAGTGTGACCTCGACTACGTTCCTATGCACGCACGCCGGGCCGATGTCGGCGTTGCGCTGTCGAACTCCTTCGGGCTTGGGGGTCACAACGCGAGCGTGATCTTCTCGCGCTACGCCTCGCGAAGCTGACCCGGCCACATTTTCGCGATTTTTTTGAATACAAATCGAATTCGGGCGTTGTGCTATCATCAGGCCGATTTTGGGGGCGCCTCGGGGCGTTCAGTAGCCAGCAAAGGAGAGTGTTATGGCCGTTACCGGATATTGCCTGAAGTGCAAGAAGAAGGTCGACATCAAGGACCCGGTCCACATCACGATGAAGAACGGGAAGCCCGCTACCACGGGAACCTGCCCGACCTGCGGCACGAAGATCTACAAGATCGGCAAAGCATAACCCAGCGTTAAACGAATTGAACAGCCGGTGATGCGCCGGCTTTTTTCTTTTAGGGCGCTGAGCGGCTGGCCGTCTCCTTGTTGGCCAGCTCCGACTCGATCAGGTCCAGGAGAACCTCGGTCGCGCTGAGGGCCACATCGACGCCGAGCGTTTTGAAGATCCGGACGTTCGCGGGGTTGTTTACACGGGCGACCGTCTTCGGGACGTTGAACTTCCGCTTCGCCAGCTGGCAGGTCACGAGGTTGTCCTCATCGTCGCCGGTCACGGCGACCACGACGTCGGCCCGTTCCATGCCGGTCGTGGCGAGGAACGACATCTCGTCACCGTCGCCGACCATCACGATCTCACCCAGGGTCGAATTCAGCACCTCGGCCCGGCGGGGGTCCTTCTCGATCAGCGTGACCTCGTAGCCGCGCTCGAGCAGGTGCTTGCTCAGGTAGTAGCCGACCTTGCCGCCGCCGACCACGATTACGTACACAGCTGACTCACCCCTTCAGCATCGCATGGATCTGCCTTGCCCCTGACAGTGTGGGGCAGACCGTGTTCAAACCGAGCTCGCGGTAGACGTCCTCCCGTATCGGGTCGTAGATACGGGTAATCACGCGGGGCACCTTGAAGATCTCGCGGGCGATTTGGGCAGCCATGATGTTGCGGTTGTCGCCGTTGGTCAGCGAGGCAAACCCGTCTGCCGACTCGATTCCCGCCTGGCGGAGGACATCTTCGTCGATCCCGTTGCCAAGCACCATCTCGCCCGCGAAATCGCTGCCGAGCCGGTCGAACGCGTGCCGGTTGCTGTCGATCACGGTGACCTGGTGGCCGGCCTTGGAGAGGGCGAGGGCCGCCATGGCGCCCACCCGGCCGCAGCCAACGATGATGAGCTTCATGAAGGAAGACCCATTCTAGGTCCTAGTGGCCGAGCGCCAGCCGAGCAGCCTCTACCGCCGGCAGCCCGGCGCGCAGGATCTTGGCCTGGGTGGTCCCGACGTCGTAGGGCACCCGCTCAAAGAGGACGGCGGGCCTGCTGAGGTCAACGACCGCGAAGGCTGCGTCCGGGTTGCCATCGCGCGGCTGCCCGACGCTGCCAGGGTTGACGAGCGCCGAGGGCGGTAGCTCGATCCAGTCTGCCCCCTCGGGAACCTGCTCGCCGCTTTCCGTGAAGATCCGCGGCAGGTGGGTGTGCCCGAAGAAGCAATACCGTTCCCCGAGGCGGACGAGGATCTCCAGCGCCTGCAGCTCGTCGAGGATGTATTCCCAGATGTAGGGTTTGCGGGGGCTGCCGTGGACGACCCGATGGCGCCCGATCCGACCGTACAAGGGCAGTTCGCCCAAGAAGTCGAGGCTGTCGGTGGTCAGGACGTCGCGCGTCCAACGGGCGGCGGCGGCCGCGTGCGGGTTGAACTGCTCCAGCAAGCTGGGATCCAGCATGGCCTGGTCGTGATTGCCACGAACGGCACGGGCCTCCACCGACTGCAGGCGCTGGATGACCTCGTTTGGCTCCGGGCCGTAGCCGACGATGTCACCCAACACGATGATCCGATCGACGTCGGGCAGCGCCCCGAGGACGGCGTCCAGGGCCTCGAGATTGCTATGGATATCGGACAGCAGGGCCAGCTTCACGACGGCGGTCGCTTAAGCGTAGATGCGTTCGTGAGCGTAGATGAAGAGAATGCGCAGAGTGGCGGCGACCGGCACCGCAACGAAGAGCCCGAGGATCCCTCCCAGGTAACCCCCCACCACGAACGCGATGATAATCAGCATCGGGCTCAGGTGAACGGCGTCGCCGAACACCTTCGGGGAAATGAAGTTGTAGACGACGTTGGAGATGACGAAGTAGAGGACCAGTACGACGACGACCTTGCCCGAGGAATGCGTGACGAACGCGGCGACGGCCACCGCGGGGAGGGCGCCGAGAAATGGCCCTATGAACGGGATGAAGGCCGTCACGCCGGCGACGATCCCGAGCGCCAGTGAATAGGGAATGCCAACGATCCAGAGGGCAATCCCGGTCACGACGCCGATCAGGGCGCAGATGATCAACTGGCCCCGCATGTAGGCGCCAAGCATGCGGTAGATGTCGGCGGCGACCTCATGAGCGTCGGTGCGATAACCCTGGGGCACGAGGTCTCGGAAGAACCGCCGGATGGCGTGGGCGTCCTTCACCAGGAAGAACGCCACGAGCAGCACCAGGACCGTCTGGAAGATCCAGTTGAGCAGCATGAAGATGTTTTCCACGACCGAGGAGAAATGGCCGGCAAGTAACGCCGGCAGGTTGCGGACGGCATCGTTGTACGACTGCCGCAGGTCAATGGGGACGCCCAGGATGGAAACGACGTGGTCCTTGGCGGCGAGGTCTTGGAAGTAGCTGGCGATCGCCGGGCCCTGCGCGACGAGCGAGGTGAACTCCTGGCTGACAATGGGGACAAGGAAAAAAACGGCGCCCGCCAGGACGGCGGCGATGATGCCATAGAGCGCAACGACGGCCACGAGCCGGGGCACGCGCCGGCGCTCGGCCGCGTTTACCACCGGGTTGAGCAGCATCGCGAGGATTCCGGCGAGGACAAAGGGTCCCAGGATGCCGCGGATGGCGAAGGCAAGGATCAGGGTTAGGGCGCCCAGGACACCCAGGAAGATCAGGGCGCGGAAGTCTCGGCTCCGCCACAGCTCATCAACCCGGCGTCGCTGGATCATCGCGGCATTATCCACTCTTCAAACGAGGAATTCGAGCCCCGGCATGCGCCAATCGAGGCGCGTGGGCTACTGAGACGGGTTCGAGCCATACACCGGCTGGAGCTCAGCTGCGCGCTGGCTGCAGCGGATGATGAGCCAGGCGACACCGGCCGCCATCAGGAGGTCGCCAATACTGACTAACGACGAGTGGCCGCCGATGCTGGGGATGGTCAGGATGTCGCCCATGAACCAAAGGCCCTGCGGGTGGTCGAGGGCGATGTGCAGGGGGTCGAGGCCGCCTTTGAGAAGGGCCAGGATGGGTGAGCTCGGGTCGGCGTCGCGGGGCAATAGGACCGGCATGCGGCCGCCGAAGGCAACGATCACGATCAGATTGAGTGTCAAGCCGACCCCGAAAAGCAGTGCGCCGGGGATCCGCCGGTTGAACCAGACAACCCCCAGGAGCAGGAGGGCTCCGATTATGTTCAGCGGCCTGGCAACGGTGACAGCCATCTCTGTGTGAGCGGTCCCGAGCAGCGCGACGACGACCTTGACCACAAACGCCGCCAGGAGCAACTCGATATGCCGGATGCGGACCTGGCTGAGCCGCCGCACGTCTCCGCCAATCAGGACGGCAATGGCCAGCGCGGCAGCAATGACCGCGAAGAACAGGAACACTTCCTACCCGGAGGCGGCCGCCTTTAGCGGTTCAGAAACTGGCACCTTGCGCAGAGACGCGTTTCTCAGATCAGGGAAGGCGAAGCCGACCACTGCCGCACACACGAGAAGGAATCCTGCCGCAACAAACACCAGCGGCGCTCCGAGTCGATCGGTAAGTGGGCCCGACAGCCCCATCCCCGCAAGTAGACCCAGTTGGACTAAAAGGAAACGGATGGACATCACTCGGCCCCGCACCCGATCAGGAGCCTCGGCTTGGGTAACGGAAATCAATGAGACGTAGTAAATCGTGTTTGCCACTCCGCTGAGAAACAAGAAGACGGCAGCCGTCGGAACGCTTCGGGAAAATCCAGTAAGGGCAGCGGCGAGCCCGGTACCGCCAACGCCGGCAAGGATCAGGACTCCAGCAGGCCATCGGTTCATGACTCCCGGTGCGGTAAGGGCGCCGACGATGGCGCCGGCCCCAATGGCGGCTTCGAGCGCTCCATATCCGAAGGCGCCACCGCCCAGAGGCCCAAACGCCATCACCACGAGGATTGGGACTGTCAGACTACCGAAGATTACGGCGAAAAACGTCAGTCCCATCGTCGATCGCAACGTTCGGTTGGTCAAGACGAAACGACTCCCTTCCTTGATGTCGTCCAACAACCGGACCGTACGGGCCTGAATACGACTCCGGTCCGCAACCCCGAGCAGAGTGAGTGCTGACACGATGAAGGTGGCTGCGTCCACGATGAAGAGTGGCTGCCACGAGGCGACGGCTGCGATAAGCCCGGCCAGGGAATACCCCAACAACTCCATCGTCTTCTCGGACGACGAAATGAGGCTGTTGGCCTTGACGAGGAACTCGGCCGGCACCAGGTTCGGCAGAATTGCTTGCTTGGCCGGGTTAAATAGTGTGCTCGCTGTCGCGACCAGGAAGACCACGATAAACACCGCTGGTAACCAGGTCAGGGCCAAGAAGGGGATCGTAATGGTCAGGACGGCCCGCGTGATATCGGTCAGGATCATGACCCGCTGCCGATTGAAGCGATCGACAAGTGCGCCCGCGATCAACCCAAAGAATACGGTCGGTGCGGCTTTCGCGATAAGGCCGAGTGCCACCATGGAAGGCGAGTGGGTAACCAGGTAGAGCATGATGGCCAGGCCAGTCGTATTCATCATGTCGCCGAAGTAGGAAATGGCCTGCCCGATCCACAGTAGACGAAAGGGTCTGATAGCGAGGACTTCTCGGAAGCGAATTGATCGTGCGGCTGGAGCGACAGGCCCCTCCAGGTGGACACCCCACCGCTCAGCGACGATCCTTTCGAGCGCGGCGATTACTTTCGGGTCGTACCACGTCCCTGCGAGGCTGTGGAGTTCGCGTATCGCTTCCTCGGGGGTCTTGACCGTTGGTCGAAAGACCCGCGCCTGGGTGATGGTATCGAAGGCGTCGCACGCGTTAACGATTCGAGAGCCAATCGGTATCTCTTCGGCCCTGATACCGTCGGGATACCCTGCCCCGTCCCACCTCTCGTGGTGATGACGCAGTATCTCCGAGACTTCTCTTTGCTCGGGGTGCTCCGCGAGAATCTGGGCGCCCTCAACGGGATGGGTCTTGATGATCTCGTACTCTTCGGGGGTCAACTTTCCAGGCTTGAGCAGGATCGAATCGGGAATGGCGATCTTCCCGAGGTCATGGAGAATGCCACCGACCCTGATCGTGTTGGATGCCTCGTCAGACATACCCAGCAGGCGTGCCACCGATTCGCTAAGTTCGCCGACACGTTGGGAGTGACCAAATGTCTGGCCGTCGCGCTTGTCAACGACGCGGCTCTGCATGATGTACGAGTCGCGCAACCAAGTATCAAGTTGGCGCTGTTTCTGGATACTGGCTCGGTAGATGAGAAGCGGTGCGTATAGCAAGAAGACCACGAGCCGGTCGGTAAACCGCGGGCCCGCGACCAGGTGAGCCACGAGCACACCCGTTAGCGGAAGCGCCAGGTAGGTAAGTGCATTGCCGGAGAGCGCCCCCTTGATTGTTGCGATCAATCCAGTTCCCCGCACCAGGCTGATCGAGGTGGCCATCAATGTCGTGTTCAGGGCGATTGTCATCACGGCTGCCAGGAACAAGAGAAATGGCGTTGTAGTTGGGCTGTGTTGGAGGCCATCCGAAACCAGGAGACTAGGGATGCCATACGAGAGAATCCACATCCCGCGGTTGAAGGCAAATCGGTTCCACGGAATCTGCTTTCCCGGAACCCGGAGGTCGATGGTGCCGAGGGCAGCCGCGGTCATCACCGCCCAGGGAGGCAGTGGCAAGGCGACGGCGCCGAAGAGCGGCGCCAGGGTGACCGACAGCGAGCCTCCGCCGCGGGTCTCAATCGGGGCGAGACCGGACAGAAACGTCAGCACGAGCAGGACCAACAGCTCCTGATAGGTGCTATCGGTAAGCAGGTCGGCGCCGCTCCGCCACGGTGCGGCTTGCACCAAGGTCCAGATCCAGAGCGCCAAGCCACCGACCGCTATGGCCCAGATGTAACGAGGGGCGAGCCAGCTACGGCGCATCCAAGAGCCCACAGTATCCTATGGGATAACTTCTGTACCCACCGTTTCTGGCCGCAAAAAAAGCCCGGGCTCTTGCCCGGGCTTCTTTATATCAGCGAGCTACCAACCCCAGCCGGCGCCGCCGGCCACGATGGCACCAAGCAGGCCGACGACAACGACAATCAACTTCTTCATCGCGACCACCCCCACGTATAAGATTCCTCGAAAGCCGCGCAGAGGACTCCCTTGGTATTCACCAAGGTAGCGCCCTCGGACCGCCGCGTAAATCTGTCCACAGGTCGCCAGACCGACCTGTTGATAGCGAACTAATGTTCGGCTAGATGTCCAGTTGGACCGCTTGTGCTGCCGCCTCGGCGCGGGTTCGCACCTGGAGCTTGCGGTAGATGTTCCGGAGATGCGACTTGATCGTCCCCTCACCCAGGCCCAGGCGATTGGCGATCGCCTTGTTGCTCATCCCCACAACCACCATCCGGAGGATCTGGGTCTCGCGCTCGGTGAGCGGTTCCGCCAGGGGCCGGCGCGATCTCTTTAGGGTTGAGCCCAGCCGCACGATGACCCGGCGGGTCAGCTGGTCATCGAGCTGGAAGTGGCCGGCGTGGGCTTCCTGGATGCTGCGGGCCAGGCTCGCCGGGTCGACATCCTTCAACACATAGCCGGACGCCCCTGCGGCGACCATCTCGACAATGTCCTCTTCCGCCTCGGAGATCGTCAGGGCCAGCACCACCCGGTCGGGGTTCTCCTCCTTGATGGCGCGGGTGGCGGCGATTCCGCCCATTTCCGGCATGTTGAGGTCCATGAGGATCACGTCCGGCTTCAGCCGCCGGGATCGCTCGACCGCCTGCCGTCCGGTCATCGCTTCGCCCACGATGTCGATCTCGGGGAAGTCGCGCAGCATGCCCTGGACACCAGCCCGGAAAATGGGCCGATCGTCGGCGATCAGGACGCGGACCCGATCGTTCACTCGGCCCGGTCCGCAGGGCCGATGAGCGTCACGACGGTGCCTTCCAACGATTGGCTCACGATTTCGAGCGTTCCCCCCATCAGCTCGGCCCGCTCGCGCATCCCCACCAGTCCGTAGGAGCCGACTTTCCGGGGGTCTTCGGCCACCCGGCGCACGTCAAAGCCGCGGCCGTCGTCGCGGACTGTCATCACCCAGGGAGCCGATGACAGATCGAGGACGACCCAGAGGTTGCGCGCTCGCGAGTGCTTGCGGACGTTCGAGAGGCTCTCACGGAGCACCTGGAAGATGACCTCCTTCTGCTCCGCGGCGATGGTGTTCTCCTCGCCGCGAATGTTGACGTTGGTTTCGACCAGGTTCACCCGCCCGAACTGGTCGACCAGCTTCAACAGCGAGGCCAGCAACCCCTCGGAACGGATGGTTTTAGGCCGCAGCGACTGCAGGATGTTGCGCGCACCGCCCAGGATCTCCTCCGACATTGAGCGCAGCTGCGGCAGCAACTGGCTCGCATCGTCAGGATCGCGCTCCCGGCGTTGTTCGTAATACTTGAAGAGCGCGACTACCGCCGCCAGGTCGGAGGCGAGCCCGTCGTGGATCTCGCGGGCCAGGTTCAGCCGCTCCTGCAGGACGGCGACCTCCGCGACTTTGCTGGCCAGGCTGTGTGCCCGCAGCGCGGCCACCGCCTCTACCGCCAGGTCCTCCAGCCGGACGGCATCGCGCCGGTCCAGCCGCCATGGAGTGCGCCGCAGAAGGGCCAGCACCCCGATCGGCCGCTCGAGTGGAGGCGATAGGGCAATCGCGGCGAACCCCCGGTAGCCGGCGTCCACCCACGCGGACTCGTCCGGGGTCAGTTCCTCGTTTGCGAGGTCCTCGACGGTGAAGACCTCGTTATGCTCGAGGGCTTTCCGGAGGAGACCACTGCTGATGGATGCGACGCCCTCGGGTGCCGCCAGCGACTCCGTCGGGACGCCGGCGCGAAGGACGAAGCGCCGCTGCTCGCCTAGCGTGTACACCTGACTGGCGTCCACCTGGAGCAGATCGAGAGCTTGCTGGGCCGCCGCCAGCAGGATGGTCTGAAGGTAGCCGGCCATCTGCTCGGGTACCAGACGCGCAGCCGGGACCTCGGCCGAGGCGGGCGCCGGTTGGGTCGGCGGCCCAGGTGCCGCGGTGTCGGCTGGTTCAGTCGCCACCTCGGGAGGTGGCGGCGCGGTGATGGCTGGGGCTGGTTCCGGCGAAGGCTCGGGAGGCGCGGGTGTGACGGCGACCGGTTCAGTGGCTGCCTCGGGAGCCGACGGTGTAACAGCGACCGGCTCCACTGGAGCCTCGGGAACAGTTGGCTCGGGGCGGATGGCAGGCTGGGTCCGCTCCATCGAGCGGGCGAAGAGCTCGAAGAAGTGGTCGAGCACCGCGCGCTCGTCCGGACTCAGCTCGCCGTTCACGCCGGCGATCATCTCGGCAGCACTAGCGCGGGGCTCGTGCCACGCCGCGCCGGACTCGGCCGTACCGCGGCGGAGCCGGCGGATCAGCTCACGAAGCCGCTCGGCAGCCGCCGCCCGCTCTTCATCGCTCGGCTCGCGGGCGCGGACATGCGCCAGCTGCTCCGCAATTTCCGGGAAGTTGACCTCGAGGTAGTGAACAAGGACGTCGTGCATTGTCTTTTGAGTAGGGACTTCAAACTATCGAAGTCGGGAAAGAAAGTTTTGTCAAGGGCAGTTCGGCGGATGTCCGTTAAGACGATAACCGTGTACAAAGATGTTACGGGAGCCAAAGCTATAATGGCTAAGTCGCGGCTTTCCCCAGGACTTGTGATCTTTATTGACTGCTGAAACCGCCAGCATCCGGCTTTCCTACATCATCAACCACGATGTGACGAAGGCCGCGATGCAGAACTTCTCGGCCCGGACGGGCATATCCCTGGCTGCCGACTCCACAGACGGCTACCAGATCCCGCCCGGGCTACCGCAGAACGATTTCTGCCTGATCATGCAGAACTTTGGACGCTGCGAAATGGTGCCCAACGCCTCGGCGCCGCTTCACGGTGATGAGCCCCAGCTGCGCTATGACGGCGCACAGATCGGGCACTTGATCGTCCCCATCTGCGACGGCCGCCACCTGCTCGGGCGGTTGGTCAGCGAGCCATTCGCCGTTACGAAGCCGGAGTTCGCGACGGTCTACGAGCTGGCGCGCGCGCTCCCGGTGCATCCGGACAATCTGATGCGCGCGGTGCAGTCAGTACCCGTCGTTTCCCAGCCGCAAATCATGGAAGCGGCCAACCTCGTTCACACGCTGGTGCAGCACGTAGTCGCCCAGAATTACAAACACCAGGACGAGCTCACGGTGCTGCGCGCCTTCGACAGCATCATGACCAATCTCAGTTACGAAGTCCTGAGCGACATGATCCTCAACCTGGGGACCCGGCTGCTCCGCGGCCAGGCATCCCTTCTGTTCCTCGCCGGTGAGCAAGGACAGCGCGAAGAAGCCTATACGGGGCCGGAACCCAATGGCACCGGCGACCTTCGCCGGCTGCTGGTCGAAATGTCGGACTTCGTCCTGCAGTCGAAGCGGCCGCTGTCCGTCCCGGACGCCTCGCAAAGCCCCTGGACGCAACACCTGCTGGGCCGCCATGACGTACAGGGCTCGATCACGATCACGCCGCTTCTCCAGCAGGATCGCCTTCGCGGCACGCTCGGCATTTATGCGACCGACGCCAGCCGCGACCCGGAGTCGGACCTCCACCTACTTTCGATGCTCGCGGCGCAGGCCGTCAACAGCCTGGTCATGCTCGAGCGGTTGGTCGCCAGTGAGGAGCAGGCGCTCACGGACAGCCTCACCGGCCTCTACAACTACCGCTTCTTCCAGGAGAGCCTGCAGCGCGAGCTGAGCCGGGCCTCGCGCAGCAAGGCCCCCCTATCCCTGATCGTGCTCGACCTGGACAATTTCAAGGTCATCAACGACAACTACGGCCATCCCGTGGGCGACCGCGTGCTTCGTCACCTCGCCGATCTGATCCAGCGCCACAGCCGCAAGGCGAACGTCGTCGTCCGCTACGGCGGCGACGAATTCTGCATCATCGTCCCGGAGGGCGACCTCGATACGGCGCGGGGGGTCGCCGAGCGCGTGCTCACCGAAATCCGCAACAGCCCTTACGGCGACGAGGCCCATGGCGTGCCACCCGTGACCCTCACGGTCAGCGCCGGCGTCACCGCCTACCGCCCCGAGGAGGACAACGCTTTTTCCTTCTTCAAGCGGGCCGACGAGAACCTGCTCACCGCCAAGCGCACCGGTAAGGACCGCGTCGTCGCCGAATAAGTCAGCGGCGCCGGTAAGGCCGCCCCATCGCTCGGCGAAGCAGCCACGGGATGGTGGCCGCCACGAGCGGCTGACCCAGGAACGAGGACAGCGTTTCTAGCTTGGGGAACAACTCTGAGGCCGTGTGCTCCAGGGCAAAGCCGTGCTCGTTGAGCCGGGTCGTCAATCGTTCTAACTCGGTCGCTTCCTCCAGGGCGTAGGCGGAAAGCTCGGCGGCGCGCCGTGATGTCCGGCGATAGGCGCGCCACACGGAAACGATCGCGTAGATGAGCAACACCAGGCCGATGGCGGCCAGGGCGATGGCGATCGCAGCGAGCGTTACTCTTCGGCCTCCTCCGTGCCGCCCACGCCGGCAATGGTGGCGACGGTATCGCCTTCATCGAGCCGCATGATGATGACGCCCTGGGTCTGTCGTCCGGCCACGCGGATGTTCTCAATCGGCGTGCGGATCACCTGGCCGCCTTCGGAGATGACGATCAGCTGTTCCTCCTCGGGGTTGACGACCACGCGCATCCCGACCAGGGGACCGGTGCGATCCGTGACGGCCATCGTATAGACGCCCTGCCCGCCGCGGGAATGCGCCGGGTACTCGGCCAGCGGCGTGAGCTTGCCGTAACCCCTGGCCGAGACGACCAGCAGGTGGGCGTCTTTGCGTACGATGTCGAAGCCGGCTACCAGCGCGTCTTTGCGCAAAGTGATGCCGCGCACCCCGGTGGTGTCGCGGCCCATCGGGCGAACCTGCTTCTCGCTGAAGCGCACGGCTTTGCCGTCGGTGGTGGCGATGATGAGCTCATCCCCGCCCGAGCTGAGCTTGACCCAGTTCAACTCATCACCTTCGGTCAGGTTGATGGCGATCAGGCCATTGCGCCGCACCTGGCTGTAGAGCCGCGCCGGCGTCTTCTTGATGGTGCCTTGCTTGGTCACCATCACGAGGTACCGGTCTTCCGCCCAGTCGGTGATGCCGATCACGGCGGTGATCTTGTCCTTGGGGTCGATGTCGATGAGGTTTGCCGCCGGCAATCCCTTGGCCTGCCGGTTGACATCGGGGATCTCATGAACTCGAAGGCGGAAGACCGACCCGTGGTTCGTGAAGAAGAGCATGTCGGAGTGCGTGGAGGCAATCGCCAGGTGCTCCACGAAGTCGGACTCGACGCGGGCCGCCCCGAGGATCCCTTTGCCGCCGCGACGTTGCGGCCGGTAGGTCGTTGCCGGTACGCGCTTGACGTAGCCGCGGTGGGTAAGCGTGACGACCACGTCTTCCTTGGGAACCAGGTCTTCTTCGTTGAGCTCAACCGAGCCCTGGAAGTCGAGCGTGGTCCGGCGAGGATCGCCGTACTTCTTCTTGAGCTCGGCCAGATCGTCCTTGATCAGCATCATGATTTTCGCTTCGTGCTGAAGGAGGTCTTCGAGGTAGGCGATTCGCTTGATGACCTCCTCGTACTCTTCCATGACTTTGTTGCGCTCGAGGCGGGTCAGGCGGCCGAGCCGCATGTCGATGATGGCCTTCGATTGCCGCTCGGAGAGCTTGAAGCGCTCCTGCAGACGTTCCTGCGCGGTCTTCTCGTCCTGCGACTCGCGGATCGTCTTGATCACAGCATCGAGGTTATCGAGGGCGATCTTGAGGCCTTCGAGGAGGTGGGCCCGGTCTCGCGCACGCTCGAGCTCGTAGCGGGTCCGGCGTGTGATCACGTCACGGCGATGGTCGACGTGATGCTGGAGCAGGGCCTTGAGGTTGAGCACGAGCGGCCGGCCGTCTACCAGCGCCAGCGAAATCACCCCGAAGGTGGTCTGCAGCGCGGTGTGCTTATAGAGGTTGTTGAGGACGGTGAGCGCGCGAGCATCCTTCTTCAGCTCGATGACGATCCGCATGCCCTGACGGTCGGATTCGTCGTTGAGATCCGCGATACCTTCCAGCTTCCGCTCGCCGACGAGCTCCGCGATGCGCGCGACCAGGGTGGCCTTGTTGACCATGTAGGGGATCTCGGTGATGATGATCCGCTCGCGACCGTTCTTGGCCTCTTCGAAGGTGTGGCGCGCCCGCACGATCAGGCGACCGTGGCCGGTGCCGTAGGCGGCAGCGATCCCTTCACGACCGATGATGATCCCGCCGGTCGGAAAGTCCGGTCCCTTGACCAGCTTCATCAGGTCCTCGGTGGTCGCATCTGGATGCTCGATGAGATAGATCTCCGCGTCGCAGACCTCACCGAGGTTGTGCGGCGGAATGTTAGTCGTCATGCCGACCGCGATGCCCGATGAGCCGTTGAGCATCAGGTTCGGCAAGCGGGCGGGCAGCACGAGCGGCTCCTGCCGTGTCGCGGAATAGTTGTCGCCGAAGTCGACGGTGTCCTTCTCGAGGTCGACCAGCAACTCAGCGGCGATCGGGGCGAGCCGGGCTTCGGTGTAGCGATAGGCGGCTGCCGAGTCGCCATCGATCGAGCCGAAGTTCCCCTGGCCGTCGACCAGCGGGTAGCGCAGCGAGAAGTCCTGCGCCATTCGCACCAGGCTGTCGTAGACGGACATGTCGCCATGGGGGTGGTAGTGCTTGAGGACTTCGCCGATGATGGCAGCGCACTTCTGATAGCGGGCGCCGGGGGTCATGCCTTGCTCCTGCATCGCGTAAAGGATCCGGCGATGCACGGGCTTGAGCCCGTCGCGCGCGTCCGGCAGCGCCCGGCTGACGATGACGCTCATCGCGTAGTCCATGTAGCTCGAGCGCATCTCGTTCTCGAGCTGCAGCGGCAAGACCGTACCGATATTTAGTGGTTCCATTTAGACCTCTCGGCGCAGAAGTGGGTGCTTAATTATCGTCAAAGCGCTTGAGGACGATACAAGCATTCTGGCCGCCGAAGCCGAACGAGTTCGACATCGCGACCTCGATCTCATGGCGGCGCGGCTCATTGGGTACGTAGTCCAGGTCGCAGTCTGGATCCGGGTGTTCGAGGTTGATGGTGGGGTGCACCATGCCATGGTTGATGCTGAGGATCGAGGCGATCGCCTCGACGGCACCAGCAGCCCCGAGTAGGTGGCCGATCATCGACTTCGTGCTCGAGATCGGAATCCGGCGGGCCCGGTCTCCCATTACCCGCTTGATCGCGGCGGTCTCGGACTTGTCATTGAGTTGCGTCGAGGTGCCATGGGCGTTGATGTAGTCGACATCCTCGGGGCCGATGTGCGCATCCTCGAGCGCCTTCGCCATGGCCCGCGCGGGACCGTCCCCGTCTTCTTCGGGCATCACGATGTGAAAGGCATCGTCGGTGACGGCAAAGCCGATGATCTCGCCGTAAATCTCGGCGTTGCGGCCCTCGGCGTGTTCCAGCGTCTCCAGGACCAGCATGCCGGCCCCCTCACCGGGGACGAAGCCGTCACGATGCGCGTCGAATGGGCGGCTCGCCTTGGTGGGGTCCTCCGAATAGGTCGACAGGACTTTCATCGCCGCGAACGACGCGAGCCCGAAGCGGCACAGGTTCGCCTCCGCACCGCCCGCGAGCATCACCTCCGCGTCTCCGCGCTGCAGCACCCGATAGGCGTTGCCCAGGGCCTGGGTTGACGCGGCACAGGCGGTGGTGTCGGTGTTGTTGGGACCCTCGAGCCCGAACTGGATCGCGATCTGGCAGGAGGCCATGTTCGGGATCACACGGGGCACGAAGAAGGGTGAAATCCGGTCCGGGCCGCGCTCCCCGCGGAGCGCGAAGGCCTCGATCTCTTCCGAGATCTCCTTGAAGCCGCCGATGCCGGTGCCCACCTCGCAGCCGATGCGAGTCCGGTCCTCCTTCGCCAGCTCGAGACCGGACTGATCGATGGCCATTTTGGCGGCAGCCACCCCGACCTGGCTGAAGCGGGCCATCCGCTTGGCTTCCTTGAAGTCCATGTACTTTCGCGGATCGAAGTTCTTGAGCTCCGCCACCGTCTTGACCGGCAGGTCGGAGACGTCGAAGGTGGTCGCGATCCCCAGTCCGGACCGTCCCTCGATCAGGCTGTCCCAGAACTCGGTCAGGTTGTTGCCGTTTGGTGCAAGAACTCCCATGCCGGTCACGACCACACGATGCTCCGGACGCGCCCCATTCCGGAACCCATTCCCCGCCATGGAATCATGTTACGAGAGGGGCACTATTCGGCGCGGATTGTTGCGCCCCGACGATCGACGGTACCGCCGCGGCGATGGTCGGAACCACCTGGCGGTCGACAGCGTCGCGCGCCACCCGGACCGCATTGTAGGTGGCGCGGGCATCTGAGCGGCCGTGCGCGATCACCGCCACCCCGTTGACGCCCAGGAGAAGAGCCCCGCCGAACTCGCGCCAATCGGCGCGCCGCCGGACGGCTCGCAGCTTGGGGCGAATCAGCAGCCCACCGAGGGTCGCGACCGGGTCGCCCTTCACCGCGTCCCGCATGCTCTGGAAGACGAAGTCCGCGGCACCCTCAGCGGTCTTGATCAGGATGTTGCCGCTGAAGCCGTCGGTGACCACGACATCGGCCTTGCCTTTGAATATGTCCTTGCCTTCGATGTTGCCAATGAAATTGATCCCTTGTAGCGCGCGGAGCAGTGGTTGCGTCGCCTGTACCAACTGGTTGCCCTTGCCGGCCTCCTCGCCGTTGCTGAGCAACGCCACCCGTGGGGTCTTGAGACCCATCAGCTTCTCCGCGTAGATGCTCCCCATCAGCGCGTACTGGACGAGGTGCTCTGGCTTGGCATCGGTGTTGGCGCCGACGTCCAGCAGAAAGCAGTTCTGTCCCGTCGCGGTCGGAATGATGGAGCCTATCGCCGGGCGATCGATGCCGCGAATCCGGTGAAGTCCGAAGAGCGCGGCGGCCATCACCGCACCGCTGTTGCCTGCACTGACGAAGCCGCCGGCACGTCCGTCCTCGACCATCGTGCAGGCCCGGACAATCGACGAGTTCTTCTTAGTTCGGACCGCTTGCGCTGGATGCTCGTCCATGGCGATCACCTCGGGGGCATCCTCGATCTGCGCCCACTTCCCGGCGCCGGCTGCGGCGAGGGCGGCATCAACCTTCTCCTTGACGCCGACGAAGATCACCTCGACCCCGAGCTCGCGGTGCGCCTGCACGCCGCCGGCTACCACCTGGTCGGGAGCGAAATCACCACCCATCGCATCGAGCGCGATTTTCATCGTGGACCCGGGCGGGAGCGCTAGATGTCCAGGTTGCGCACGGTCTTGGCGTGCGTCTGGATGAATCGCTTGCGGGGATCGACATCGTTGCCCATCAAGACATCGAAGATCTTGTCTGCCTCCACCGCATCTTCGATCTCGACGCGCAGCAGCATGCGGTTCTGTGGGTTCATGGTGGTTTCCCAGAGCTGCTCGGGGTTCATCTCACCGAGACCTTTGTAGCGAGCGACTTCCGGCTTTCCGGTCATCTGCGCAAGCTTCCGATTCTTCTGTTCATCGGTATAGGCGTAGCTGATCTCTTTGCCCCGTGTGATCTTGTAGAGCGGCGGCTGCGCGATGTAGAGATATCGACCTGTGATCACCTGCGGCATGTAGCGGAAGAAGAAAGTGAGCAACAGCGTGCGAATGTGCGAACCATCGACGTCAGCGTCGGTATTGTGAGCGGCGAGTCCACCTACTCCGCAAATGAAGTTCTCATCGCCTTCAACCGAGAAGTCGTACACCCATTCGCCGGTTGGATCGAGCTTCTCAACCCGCTTGACGTCGAGTCCGGCGAGATCGCGGCCAGCACTGGTCCAGCCTTGTGCCTTCTCGAGAGGCCGGTTCATGTGCGCCACGAGCGGGGTTGCAAGAGGATGACGGCCCCATACCGGTAGTGTCCTCCGCAGCTGGTCCTTGCCACCGACCGAAAGGATGAAGAATGGCTGCTTGGTTTGGATCGGCAGTGATGGATCGGTCGAGGCGACTCCGTGCCTCAAGCTCGCAAAGATTCCAAGCTGCCCAAGAAGGTAGAGCAGCCCATCTTTCAACATCGCGGAGTTCGTCGTAACCGACCAGTTCGTCTTGCCGACGGTGCCGTCTCCGAGGAAGTAGCCCTCGAGGAAATCGAGCTGGAGATCTTCGGGAAGGTTCAGGACCACATCCGGCAAGCGCTTCTCGTGAGCCTTGCCACCAAGCCCCCAGGCTCGGAGTAGACGTGCGGCCATCACGCTGTGGAAATACAGCTTGATGCCAAGACTGTCGGGATCGTAATACGCTCGTGGCTTCTCGCCGAAAACATCCCAGACGACCCGGCGGAGCTCTTCGAGGAACGGCTCGTCCTTACGCCCAAGGCTCAAGCTGACCTGGTGCTTGCTCATACTGCCCTCGGCGACGTACCAGCCGAGGAACCACATCAGTTCAGGCGTAATGCCCAGATAGCGATCAAAGACCTTATTCTCGTGTGCCCTCGGCACGATCTGGATGTCGTGCCCGATACCGAGCAGATCCTCTTCCGTCAAGCCGTCCATCGGCTGATAGTCGCTGATGACTCGCCACCTAGCATTCTTGCTCGATGTATCTCGGTCGAGCTCCCTCTCGATCTTTGAGGGAAGCAACTGATGGGCGATCGGCTCACTCCAGCTAATAGCGCTCAAATACGACTCGAAGCGAGGCTGTATGGGCCTGGATCGACCGGTCTCCCATTCGCAGATAGTGGCTGCCTGCTTGACCCCAAGGGTATTCGCGACCGCTTGTAGCGTCTGCCGACCTGCGGCTCGATGTGATGCCAGTCGACGCCAGTCCGCTGCGGCGACGACGACACGCGGCTCTGTCCACAGTTCTGGAACATCGAGCCTGGCGAGCATGCGGCTTGCGGCGTGCGCCCGAGCACTCTCACCCTTCATATAGAGGTCATCGGTTATTCCGGCACGGACGAACGTCTCGAGCAGATCGATGGGCCGCGGCTTGCCACGGCGCCGTGGCAACGACCGAGAAGCGACGAGCTGGTCGCCGACCTTCACTTCGCTGCCTCGCCGGAGTTTGATCTCCCCATCATCGAGGACATAGACGCTATGAGAGCCGGTCACCGCGATCGACCGTCCATACCGGGTCGTAATCCTGTAGAGCGGTTCGTCATTGCGATGCCGGATCACCTCCTTCAGAGGCCGGAACCGCGTTTCTCCGGCACGCTCGTCGAACGAGATGACTTTGTATCCGCGGTAATCTCGGCGCCCCTCCACGCATTCATCGATGAACGCGCCGATCTTGACCAGCTCGATTCGGCCATCGGCATGCTGCACGAGCGTCGGTTCCTTCCCGTCCACGCTCATGATGATCACGTGGTGATAGCGCAGCTTATTGATGTCGAATTTCTCTCCAACACCAGTGCCGAGCGCGGTGATGAGGTTGCGGATCTGCTCCGAGGTGAGGATCTTGTCTTCGCGGGCCTTCTCGACGTTGAGAATCTTGCCGCGTAACGGGAGGATCGCCTGGAAGCGGCGGTCGCGGGCGCCCTTCGCCGAGCCACCAGCGGAATCACCCTCCACGAGGTAGATCTCGCTGAGGCTCGGGTCGCGCTCTGAGCAGTCGGCCAGCTTGCCGGGTAGCGTCGACGATTCGAGCAGCGACTTGCGCTGCACCAGCTCTCGCGCACGCTTCGCCGCGTCACGAGCGCGAGCGGCCACCAGGCACTTCTCGATGATGCGCCGCGCATCGGGCGGGTTCTCTTCGAGGTACTGCGTGAAGGCGTCAGAGAAGACCGTCTCGACCTGACCGCGGACTTCGGAGTTGCCCAGCTTGGTCTTGGTTTGACCTTCGAACTGCGGCTCGCGCACCTTGACGCTGATCACGGCGGTCAAGCCCTCCCGCACGTCGTCGCCGGTGAGGTTCGGGTCCTGCTCGCGCATCATGTTCGCCTTGCGCGCGTACTTGTTGAGCACCGATGTCAGCGCCGAGCGGAAGCCGGTGACGTGGCTGCCACCCTCGACGGTATTGATGTCATTGGCAAACGCGAGGACGTTCTCGGTGAAGCCCTGGTTGTACTGCAGCGCGATCTCGACCGTGTTCTCTTCGATCTCACGCTCGACGTGCAGCGGCCGCAGGTTGACCCACCCCTTGTCGCGGTTGAGATACTTGACGAAGGCGCTGATGCCGCCTTCGAAATAGAAGGTGTAGTCCAGGTCGATGCGCTCGTCGCGCAGGAGAATGGTCAGCCCCTTGTTGAGGAAGGCCAGCTCGCGCAAGCGGTGCGAGACGATGTCCCAATGAAAGCCGAGCTCTTCGAAGACCTCGGGATCCGGCCAGAACCGAATGTAGGCCCCGGTGGTGTCGGCTTTGCCGACCACCTTTAACGGGGCGACGGGCGCACCCCGCCGGTATTCCTGGTAGTGCTGCTTGCCGTGGCGCATGACGGTGACCTGCAACCGCTCGGAGAGCGCATTGACCACCGAAAGCCCGACGCCGTGCAGGCCGCCCGAGACTTTGTAGCCACCACCACCGAACTTTCCCCCGGCGTGCAGCTTGGTCATGACCACCTCGAGTGCCGGCTTGCCCTGGTCTTTCATGATGTCGACCGGGATGCCTCGGCCGTTGTCCGCGACCGACGCCGAGCCGTCCTGGTGGAGGGTTACCTCGATGCGGGTGCAGAAGCCCGCCAGGGCCTCGTCGATGGAGTTGTCCACGATCTCGTAGATGAGGTGGTGGAGACCCCGGTTATCGGTGGACCCGATGTACATTCCGGGACGGCGTCTGACCGGCTCCAAACCCTCCAGAACCTGGATGGCCTTGGCGTCGTAGGCAGGCGTCGTTTTTTCCTTAGGATTCAGCAAATCGCGTATTCAAATTATACCCAATGTGGGCGCCAAAATTGACGCTTGTGGGCGCCTAAAGTCGAGCCACAGGGCGGTGGGTTGGGGCCGGTGCCGTGCAGGGCTGCCGCCGGTCAGGAGGCGACCACCGGAGCGGGCTTTTCGACCGGCGGCCGCCAGCGCAAATCGAGCTGGCGCGCGGCACGGACTTCGTCGAGGCGCCCCACCGGGGCATTATGCGGCGCGGTCTTGACGATCTCGGGATCCTTCGCAATCTCCACAACGATCTGCTCGACCGCGGCGACGAACTCGTCGAGCGTGGCCTTGGACTCGGTTTCCGTCGGCTCGATCATCAGCGCCTCTGGAACAATCAGCGGAAAGTAGACCGTCGGCGGGTGGAAGCCGAGATCGATCAGCCGCTTGGCGATGTCTTTCGCCGATACGCCCTGCGCCTTCGCCTTCTTCGCCGTCAGCACGAACTCGTGCAACGACGGCCCGCCGAATGCATCGTCGAATGAGCGGCGCAGGGAATGCCGCAGGTAACTGGCGTTGAGCACGGCGTTCTGCGCGACCTCATTGATGGTGTTGCCGTAGGTGCGGATGAAGGCATAGGCGCGAAGCAGCATGCCGAAGTTGCCATAGAAGGACCGGACCTTTCCAATCGACTGTGGCCGCTCGTATTCGAAGCGGAAGCCCTCATCGGTCCGCTCCACGGTCGGGATGGGGAGGAAAGGCACGAGATGGGACTTCACGCCAACCGGCCCGGCGCCCGGGCCGCCGCCGCCATGCGGGGTGGAGAAGGTCTTGTGCAGGTTGAGGTGGACCACGTCGAAGCCCATGTCGCCCGGCCGGGCGATGCCGACGAGCGCGTTGAGATTGGCTCCGTCGTAGTAGAGCTGCACGCCATGCTCGTGCGAGAGACGGGCGATCTCCAGGATGTCCTTCTCGAAGAGCCCGACGGTGTTCGGATTCGTCAGCATCACGGCCGAGGTCCGCGTCGAGATCTTGCTCCTGAAATCCTCCAGGTCGACCAGGCCGTCGGCGCCCGACTTGACGGTCACCGTCTTCAGGCGTGAGAGGGTGGCGCTCGCCGGGTTGGTGCCATGGGCGCTGTCCGGAACCAGGACCTCATCGCGCGTTTCGCCGCGGCTGAGATGGTACGCCTGGATCATGCGCAGTCCGGTCCACTCGCCATGGGCGCCGGCCGCCGGCTGCAGGCTCATGCGGTCCATCGCGGTCAGCGCCAGGAGGGCACGCTCCAGCTCCCACATCAGCCGAAGAGCGCCCTGGGCGCGCGCCGGTGGGTGATAGGGGTGGAGATCGGCAAAGTCGTCGAGGCGAGCGAGGGCCTCGTTGACGGCGGGGTTGTACTTCATCGTGCAGGATCCCAGGGGATAGAGACCCTGGTGCAGGTTGAAGTTGAGACGGCCGAGGCGGCCGAAATGCCGGGCAACTTCCGGCTCGCTGAGCGAGGCGATCGGGAGTGGCGACTGACGCCGCAGCGCGGACGGCACCAGTTCATCGATCGGTCGCGTCTTGACACCGGCAGCGGGCAGTCGCGGGCTCGGACGGTCTGGGCGCCCCAGCTCGAAGAGAAGCGGCTCGCTCACGCTAGCGCCTCGAGAAACCGATCGATCGCGCGCGGATGGTTGAGCTCGGTGACCGAGATTAGCAGCGCATCCGATAGCTCGGGGAAGAAGCGCCCGAGCGGCAAGCCCGGCAGGACACCACGCTCGAGCATGAAGGCCTGCGTCTGCTCGGCCGGATACGGAGTGCGCACCACGAACTCCCACAGAAATGGGCCATCGAAGGCCAGCCGGTACCCCTTTCGCTCCACCAGGTGCGCCGCCAGGTGATGGGCGCGTTGCGCGCTGAGCTCGGCGAGCTGCCTGAGGCCATCCCCTCCCATGTGGGCGAGGTAGACGGTGGCGGCAATGGCCATCAGCGCGTGATTGGTTGTGATGTTGGAGGTCGCGTGCTCGCGCCGGATATGTTGCTCGCGGGCCTGGAGCGTCAGCACGTACCCGCGGCGGCCCTCCCCATCGACCGTCGCGCCGACCAGCCGCCCGGGCATTCGGCGCATCAGCGCTTCCGTGCAGGCGATGAACCCGACGTAGGGTCCGCCGAACGACAGCGGGATCCCCAGCGGTTGTCCGTCGCCCACCGCCAGATCGGCGCCGTAGTCGGCTGGCGAGGCAAGAATCCCGAGCGAGATCGGATCGACGCAGGCGATCAACAGTGCGCCCGATCGGTGCGCCGCTTCGCTGATGGGTTGTGGGTCTTCCAGCACACCGTAGAAGTTCGGTTGCTGCAGGATGACCGCGGCCGTCGTGCCGGTGACGGCCTGTTCCAGCTTGGCCAGGTCGATCCGTCCGTCGGCCCCGGCTGAGACCCGGAGGATCTCATACTGCTGCGCCTCCGAGTAGGTCTTGAGGACCTGCGCGTACTCGGGGTGGAGCGCCCCCGCGACGACGACATTGTGCCGGTTCGTATGCGCCACCGCCATTCCGGTCGCTTCGGCCAGGGCGGTGGCGCCGTCGTAGAGCGAGGCGTTGGACACATCCAGGCCGGTAAGGAGACTGATCATGCTCTGAAATTCGTAGGTGGCCTGCAGCGTGCCCTGGCTGGCCTCGGCCTGGTAGGGAGTGTAGGTCGTATAGAAGTCGGGCCGCGAGATGACCTGGTTGACGATCGCGGGACTGAAGCGACGCGAGGCCCCCGCACCAAGAAAGCTGTGTGATGGGGCGATTCGGGCATTCAGGCGACCGAGCTCGCGAATGTACTGCACAAGCTCCACTTCGGAGAGGGGGTCGGGGAGCTCGACGTGAGCAAGGCGCAGGGCTTCGGGCAGGTGCTTGAACAAGCCGTCGACGCTGTCCAGTTCGAGCGCTTTCAGCATTTCGGCGCGCTCGGCTGCTGCGTTCGGAAGGTACGTCACCGGTAGGTCACTAGTGCGATCGGCCTTGCACGAACGCGTCGTAGGCCTTCTCGTCCAGCAGCTTGGGATTGTCCTTCACGGAGCGGAGCTTGATGATCCAGCCGTTGCCGTATGGGTCCTGGTTGACGTACTCGGGGTGATCCTTCAGTTCCTGGTTGATCTCAGACACCTCGCCCCCAACCGGGCTGTACAGATCGGAGGCCGCCTTCACCGATTCGATCACGCCGAGCCGGGCGCCGGCATCGAGCTGCTGGCCAACTGCCGGCAGCTCGAGATAGATGACATCGCCGAGCTGCGACTGGGCATATTCGCTGATGCCCACCGTCGCGGTGTCGCCATCTTTCTTGGCCCACTCGTGGGTTTCGGCGAATCGCATGCCGCTCAGATCTGCCATCGCAACTCCCTTTCCGTCATTTCGGATGAGGCCGCTTGTAGAAAGGCATTGGGACAACCTCGGCCGGGGCGTCCATGCCACGCACCTCCACGCCAAGACGGGTTCCCGGCTCGGCCAGCGCGGGCGGCACGTACGCCATCCCGATGTTGTAGCCAAGGGTGAAGGAGACGTTTCCCGACGTCACGGTGCCGACCTGCTGGCCATCGCTAACCACGCGGTAGCCGTGACGGGGGATGCTGCGATCCAGCATCTTGAAACCCACCAGCCGCCGAGAGAGTCCCTGCTCGCGGGCCTGCAGGATGGCGTCACGCCCCACGAAATCCTTGTCGAGGTTGAGGGTCCAATCCAGCCCTGCCTCGAGCGGATTGGTGGCGGTATCCATGTCGTTGCCGTAGAGGCGCATGCCCGCTTCCAGTCGCAGCGTGTCGCGCGCGCCAAGGCCCGCCGGCCGAATGCCATCGGACTTGCCCTCATCGAGCAGCGCGTGCCAGAGCCGCTCGGCATCGGCATTCCGGCAAAACAGCTCGAAGCCATCCTCGCCGGTATAGCCGGTCCGCGAAATCAGGCACGGCACGTCCGCGACGGTCCCCTCGACGAAGGCATAGTACTTGACACTGCCCAGGTCGGCTTTCGTCAGCCGCTGCACCAGGCCAACGGCTCGTGGGCCTTGTACGCCGATGAGCGCCCATTCCCGCCCGACATTGAGGACGGTCGGTGATTGGTCGCCCTGCGACCGGATCCACTCAAAGTCGCCATCCTGGTTGCCGGCGTTGACCACCAGCAAATCGCTGCCGTCAGTCATCGAGTAGACCAGGACATCGTCGATGATGCCGCCCTTCTCGTTACAAAGAAGGGCGTACTGGATTCGCCCGGCTTTGAGTCGGGTCAGGTCGCGAGTAACGACGCGCTGGGCGAGGCTCGCATCGGTGATGCGTAGCTCTCCCATGTGCGAGAGATCGAAGAGGCCGACGGCCTCTCGCACGGCGCGGTGCTCCTCGCGGATGCTGCTGTATTGGAGCGGCATCACCCAGCCGCCGAAGTTCGTCATCTGGGCGCCGAGGCGGACGTGTTCCTCGTAGAGCGATGTCCGCGCGGCCGTCACGACCAAACGTTACGCCTCAGGGTCTGGCTCGTCGGGGTCGTCGAGGACGTCGAGGTAATCGAGCAGCTCCTGGTCGTGGACAACCTGCGCGCCACGAAGCATCTCGAGAATGACGTTGACGCGGGCCTCCTCCCACTGCAGGAGCCTGGCCAGCTCTGCCGGCGTTGCCTGCCGTGCGAGTCGCTCCGAAAGGAGGCGCTGTGCCGATTCCAGCAGGCGGCAGGCGATGACGAACGCCTCGTCGTTGCGCTGGGCCTCTTCCGTTTGGGCGAGCACGTCATCCATCGTGGCGCCGATGGCATGAACCAGGCGGGCGTGGAAGCCGCCATCGCCGGGTTTGTAGTGCTCAACGGCCGAGATCAAGCCGACGGTTCCCTCCTGGAACAGGTCGCCAAAGGGGACGCCACGCTCCTTGCGGGCCTGGGCGGCTTCGACCACGAGGTGGAGGTTGTGCTCGATCAGCGTCCGGTTCGCTGCGTCGCGCTCCGCCCCCAGCGTGGCAAGGAGCCGTTGCTCCTCGGCGTTTGATAGGGATGGATACTGCGCGACTTGCTCGCGGATCTCGTCCTCCTCATCTTTCGGAGACTGCTGCTCCATGCGTTGGGCCACGCTCCCATTCTACGAACGACGGGCCTGCCAACCGGGGCTATGATCAGGTCGTGAAGAGGGCCACCCGGCTCTTTCTCGCGGCCGCCCTCCTGGCGGCATTCTTGCCCGCGGTCCAGGCCCGCGCCGCTGAGCCGCATGTCCTGGTGGCAACCCTCAACGGAGTCATCAACCCGATTACCGACAGCTATATCTCTAAGGCCGTCGACCGCGCCGTGTCCACCCAGGCAAACGCCCTGATCATTCAGATGGACACCCCCGGCGGGTTGGACACCTCGATGAGGGGCATCATCAAGAAGATCCTAGGGGCGCCGCTGCCGGTGATCATCTTCGTCGCGCCTTCGGGCGCCCGGGCCGCCTCCGCAGGTCTCTACATCACGGAGTCGGCCGACATCGCCGTGATGGCGCCTGGGACGAACATCGGCTCGGCGCACCCGGTGAGTCTCAGCGGGTCCAATCCCGCCGCCAACCCGACGGCGAGCCCCGGTGCCGGCGGCGCGACCTCGACAGCGCCCGACATCGAATCGCAGAAGATCGAAAACGACGCCGCGGCCTACATTCATGCGCTGGCCACGCTCCACCACCGCAACGCAGACTGGGCGGAGAAGGCCGTCCGGCAGAGCATCAACGCGCCGGCGGATGACGCGGTGAAACTGGGTGTGGTCGATTTCGAGAGCCGCGACCTCGACACGCTGCTGCAGGACCTCGACGGTCGCCAGGTCGCAAAGGGTGGCCGGACGTACACGCTACAGACCGCGCGGGCCGGCATCGAGCGATATGACATGAGCGGGTTCGAGCAATTTCTGCAGGCCGTCGCCGACCCGAACCTCGTGTATCTCCTCTTCCTGCTCGCCATCATCGGCATCGGGTTCTGGGTCACGCATCCAGGGTTGTTCCTGCCCGGCGTAATCGGCGTGATCGCCGGCGTGCTCGCCGCCCTGTCGCTATTCGATCTGCCGATCAACATCGCCGGCGTCATCCTCATCCTGATCGCCGTCGTGCTCTTCATCATCGATCTCAAGGCGGTCACCCACGGAGTGCTGACCACGGGCGGCATCGTCGCCATGACCCTTGGAGGCCTATTGTTAGTCGACACCAGCTTCCTCGCCGAGGGCGTCAACATCCCCCTGCTCATCATCACCGTCCTCGTCATCGCGGCGATCTTCCTCTTCATCCTGCGCAAGTTGATCGACGCCAGGCGCCGTCCTTACGAGGCGGGTAAGGAGTCGATGATCGGCACGCTGGGCACCGTGCGAGAACCGCTGAACCCCAGCGGGATGGTGTTCGTCAATGGCGCGCTGTGGCAGGCCACCTCAACCAGCGGGCCGCTCGATGCCGGGACGCAGGTACGCATCATCGGCGTCGACGGACTTCGTCTCCGGGTCGAGGCCCTCCACCAACAGCAAGCTGGGCGGTCCGAAGGGCCGCAGGCCGCGCCGTCATGACACGCGCGCTTCTCCACGCTGGAGCGCGCTGATGACCCGTAAGATGAAAACCGTCGGCCTAGTGCATTAGCGAGGAGGGACCCGTGGGCGTATTCGCACTGATTGTCCTTGGCATCATTGTTCTCGTTGTCCTGATCGGCCTGAGCTCGGCGATCCGGATCATCAATGAGTACGAGCGGGGCGTGCTCTTTCGGCTCGGCCGTCTGTTGCCGCTGAAGGGCCCGGGGCTGCGACTGATCATCCCGTTCGGCATCGACCGCCTGGTGAAGATCGACTTGCGCACGGTGACCCTCGAGGTGCCGCCGCAAGAGGTGATCACCCACGACAACGTCACCATCAAGGTCAACGCCGTCATCTACTTCCTGGTCGTCGACCCCAGCCATGCCGTGACCAAAGTCGCCAACTTTATCAACGCTACTTCACAGATAGCGCAAACCACACTACGGAGCGTGCTCGGCCAGTCGTCGCTCGATGAGCTGCTCGCCAACCGCGAGAAGATCAACGCCAAGCTCCAGCAGATCATCGACGAGCAAACCGAGCCCTGGGGCATCAAGGTCTCGACGGTCGAGATCAAGGACGTCGAGCTCCCGCAGACGATGCAGCGCGCCATGGCCAAGCAGGCCGAGGCCGAACGAGAGAAGCGAGCCAAGATCATCCATGCCGAGGGTGAGTTCGAGGCGGCGCAGAAGCTGACCGATGCCGCCGGCGTGATCGCGACCCAACCTAGCGCCCTGCAACTGCGCTATTTGCAGACTCTTACGGAGATCGGGGTCGAACGGAACACGGTGGTCGTCTTCCCGGTACCGCTCGACCTGATCTCACAGCTCATCGATATGCGCCAGATCACGGGCGCCGCACCACCGAAACCGGCAAAGACCTGATTCTCCTGCTCGTCCACGGCGACGCCGCGCTCGATTTCTGGACGGTCGTCCTCATCGGGATCGTCGCCGGCCTCTATGTGCTCGCCAACTTCGGCGAGCGCAACGCGACCGCGCGCACCGTGTCGCTCATCGCCGGCGCCGCGCTCTCCGGGCTGGCGCTGCTGCTCGGGTTACTGGTCGGCACTGGCCACCTGCTGCTTTATCAGAACGGGGGGGAGACCGCGGACAAGTTCCGGACGGCTGAGCTTCTCGCCGTGCCGCTCATGATTGCGGGCAGCCTCGGCCTCCTGTATCTGTTGGCAGCTGTGCAGCGCGCCGTTGCCCGGGTGATCCCGGTGCGCCCCGGCTCGCCGGTCATCTACCTCACGGTCGTGCTCGGCCTCCTCCTCGTCGCGCAGCAAGCTGGTGCGCAGGTCCAGTCCGGAACCCCCCTCACGCTTGCGGATCTCCTGGCGCAGGACCTCCCGTTGCTCATCCTGGCCTTTGTCGGTGTCGGCATCTTCGTGCGGCGGTCGCCCCGCGAGGCGGCCGAACGCCTGGGCCTGTTTCCACCACGCCAGATGCGATGGTGGCTGGTCGCGCTGGTCGGCATCTTCGTCTTCCTCGCCCTTGCCGTTGTGATCGAGTGGGTGGCCCACAAAATCAGTCCGTCGAGCCAGCAGCAAGTCACCAATGCGACCAATGTGCTGTTCAGTCGCTTCAACAACCCGCTCGGGGTGATCCTGCTCGGATTGCTGCCCGCGGTCGTGGAAGAAACGCTATTCCGCGGCGCCCTGCTTCCGCGGCTCGGCATCGTGGTCACGGCCGTCTTGTTCGCCGCCCTGCACACCCAGTACGCGATCACCTTCGCGACCCTCGAGGTTTTCGTCCTTGGCATTGGCCTCGGATTGCTGCGCGTTCGCTCCGGTAGCACGCTGCCCTGCATGGTGACCCACGCGGGCTATAACATCGCGGTGGGCGTGCTCGGCTATCTCGCCCACTAGTTATGCACAAGCATTCAACTTGTGCAAACGTGCGTTTGCGACAGCCGACCGTATAATTCGGGCAGCGCCGTCCTGCGTTCAGCCAGCAAATTGCCAAGAGTCTACGCAGTCGTCAACCAAAAGGGCGGAGTCGGTAAGACGACCACCGCTATCAACGTGGCCGCCAACCTTCCTGAGCTCGGCTTGAGCGGGCTGATCGTTGATATGGACCCCCAGGGCAACACCACCAGCGGACTCGGCATCACACGCAGCGAGCTCAGCAGCAGTGTCTACAACGTGATCGTCGACGCTGAGGACATCAATCAGGTCGTCCGGCCAACTGCGGTCGCCGGCCTCGACATCCTTCCCTCGCACCGCTCCCTCGCGGGCGCCGAGATCGAATTGATCGGCCTTCCGCGCCGCGAGCGCCGGCTGCTCTATGCGCTGGAGTCACTACGCGTCGCCTACGACTACATCATCATCGACTGCCCTCCGTCTCTTGGTCTGCTCACGGTGAATTCCCTGGTGGCTGCCGAGTACATGCTGATCCCGATCCAGTGCGAGTACTACGCGCTCGAAGGCCTCGGTGCCCTCACGCACACCACGCAGCTCATCCAGCGCGAGCTCAATCCACGACTGAAGATCGGCGGTATCGTCCTGACGCTCTTCGATCCGCGCTTGACGCTGACGCTCCAGGTCGCCGAGCAAGTCCGCGCGCGCTATCCGGAAAAGACGTTCCAGACGGTCATCCCACGCAACGTGCGCCTGAGCGAGGCACCCAGTCATGGAATGCCGATCACACAGTACGACCCGACGTCGCGCGGCGCCGTCGCCTATCAGGAACTCACCAAGGAGTTGATCGCCAGATGAACAAACGACGTGGTTTGGGTCGGGGCCTGGAAGCCCTGATTCCGTCGGGGGAGTACGTCGAGGAGCTCAGCGACAATCGCGCCCGCCGCCGCTTTGCCCTGCAGATCGCGATCGCCGAGATCAAACCAAACCCGGAGCAGCCGCGCCGCTCGTTCGATCCGGCGTCACTACAGGAACTGGCCGACTCGATCCGGATCCACGGTATCCTGCAACCGTTGCTCGTACGCGAGGGACTCGCGGGCTACGAGCTCATCGCCGGTGAACGGCGACTCCGCGCCGCTGAGATTGCCGGGCTGGCGGAAGTGCCGGTCATCGTCCACCCCGGCAGCGGCGGCCGCCTGGAGGAGCGACTCGAGCTGGCGCTGGTCGAGAACCTGCAGCGGACCGATCTCAACGCCATCGAGGAAGCGCGCGCGATTCAGCGGTTGCTTCGGGACTTCGGCCTGACCCAGGAAGCCCTGGCCGAACGGATCGGAAAGAACCGGGTCACGGTCGCCCAGAGCGTGCGGCTTTTGGGGTTGCCGGAGCCCGCCATCAAGGCGATCGAGAGCGGAGCGATTACGGCCGGCCACGGGATTGCCCTTCTCGGCCTGCCGACAGCTGCGCAGCAACTGGTCGGCCTCGAGCGCGCCATCCGTGAACGGTGGAGCGTCCGCCAGACGGAAGAGTGGTGCCGCGCCCGCGCCACCGAGGCGGGAACGAGGCAGCCGCGTCGGGTGACTGCCGCGGATCCCGAGACGCGCGCGGTAGAGGAAGAATTTCGCCGGGCGCTGGGCACGAAGGTGGTCCTGACAAAAATCAAGAACGGCGGCCGGTTGACGATCGAGTTCTACAGCAACGAGGAGCTCGAGGCGTTGAGGCGCCGTCTAACGACGCACTAGCGGTTGCACGTGTAAGGGTTAGTCGCGGATCCAACGGTCTGCGGTGCGATCGTACTCGTGCAGCTCGCCCCGCTCGAAAAAGAGCGCGATTTCGGTCTCGGCCCGACCGGGCGAGTCCGAACCGTGGATGAGATTCATGCCGAGGTCGAGCGCGAGGTCGCCGCGGATCGTCCCCGGTCCGGCCTTCAGCGGATCGGTTGCGCCCATCAGGCTGCGCACGACCGTGACCGCTTCACGGCCCTCCCAGATCATCGCCACCACGGGGCCCGAGGTGATGAACGCGATGAGGCCATCAAAGAAGGGCTTCCCCTGGTGCTCCGCGTAGTGGCGCGCGGCCACCTCTTTGCTGATCCGCATCATCTTCAAGCCGATCAGCTTCAACCCGCGACGCTCCAGCCGCGCGACGATGGCCCCGACCAGTCCACGCTGAACGCCATCGGGCTTGACCAGGACCAGCGTGCGCTGCATACCCTACGGTCCTGCGGCGAGGGTCGGCTTGGCGCCGAGAAAACCGACCTGCCCCAGCGGCCAGATGCGGACCTCGGCCTTTCCAAGAATGGAATCGAGCGTGATCATGCCGAAGGTCCGCGAGTCACTCGAATGGTTTCGGTTGTCCCCGAGCACGAAGAACTGATTCGGTGGGATCAGCTGGTCCTGCCCGGATGCGGGCCAGTTGTTGTTATAAGTCCAGCGCTCCGGCAGATACGGCTCGTTCAGCACCTGGCCGTTGATATAGACGACGCTGTTGGTGATGTGGACCCGCTCGCCGGGCAGCCCGATGATGCGCTTGATGAAATCCCGGCTGGCCTCATCGGGTGGCTTGAAGACGATGATGTCACCGCGCTGCGGCTGGTGAAGCTTGTAAGAAATCTTCGACGCCACCAGCAGGTCGTTGTCATGCAGCGTCGAGTACATGCTCGAGCCCAGCACGTGGACGGTCTGCACGGCGTACTGGATGACCACATACAGGACAAGGGCAAGGAACACGATCTCGAGCGTGTCCCTGAGGAATGACTTCTGGCGCGCTGGTTGCGACGGCGCCGGCGTTTGCGCCATGTGCGGCTGCGCCATCCTTCAGCTGTTCAACTTCATCCGAGGCGATTCATTGTAATCCGGAGGGCAAGCAACGGAGCCGTTACGCGATCTGCTTGAGGAACGGTGCTTCGCTGCGGAATGGGCCGATCACCGCCAGCTGCAGGGCCTGGCTGAACAGCTCCTTGGCCACGCGCATCACGTCATCCGCGCTAACCGCGTCGATCTGCGCAATGTTCTCCTCGACGCCCTCGATCTTTCCGGTCAGCGCTTCCTGTCCGCCGTACCAGGTGGCGACCGAGTTGGTGCTCTCCATCTGCAGCAGGAGTCGGCCCTTGAAAAACTCCTTCGCCTTGGTCAGCTCCACGCTCTGGACGGGCTCGGTGCAGAGCCGGCGCAGCTGGCCGACGATGGCGCCGACCGCGCGAGCAGCCTGCCGCGGTTCGGTGCCGGCGTACACACCGAGGACGCCGGTGTCGAACATTTTGTTCACGTAGGAGTGGACGTCATACGCGAGGCCGAGCCTCTCGCGGACTTCGAGGAAAAGACGCGAACTCATACCCTCGCCGAGGACGCAGTTGAGTATGTCGATGACGTGCCGATCGCGATCCATGTAGGAGGGGGCATGCACACCCAGGACGACGTGCGCCTGCTCCGTCTTCTTCGACTTAAGGAGGACATGCGGCTTCAGCCCATTCCCCACCGACGGGAGGAATACAGGCGCCGCCGCGCCGTTGCCGCGCGGCTTGAGGTACGGTTCGATCAAGCCGATTGCCTCCTCATGCGTGACCGGGCCGGCAATCGTCACCACCAGGTTGCGGAGCAGGTAGTGCTCCTCCAGATAGCGGGTCAGGTCATCGCGCGAGAGGCCGCGGACCGACTCCTCCGTCCCCCCCACGTCGCGGCCGAGCGGATGATTCGGCCAGCTGATCTGCTCGAACAGACTGTGGACGTATTCCTGCGGAGAGTCCTGATACATGCGCAGCTCCTCGAGGACGACCAGTCGCTCCTTCTCGAGCTCGACAGCGTCCAGCCGCGGCTGAAAGAGCATGTCGCCGAGGACGTCGATGGCCAGCTTCGCCTTGGTCTTGGGCACGCGGGCCCAGTACATGGTGAGCTCCTTGTCGGTGCCGGCGTTCAGGACACCGCCAACCCCCTCGATCGCCTCCGCGATCTCTTTGGCTCCACCGTAGCGAGCCGAGCCCTTGAAGAACATATGTTCGAGAAAGTGGCTGATGCCGGCTTCCTGGTCCGACTCGTAGCGCGACCCCACCTTGAACATGATCGCCATCGTGATCGAGGGGCGGTCCGCCAACTCGGTGGAAACGACCCTGGCCCCGGTCGGCAAGGTGGACAGACGATAGGGAGGACGAGCGGGGGGCACGACCTGAGTATATCGTAGGGTTGCGGCGGCATCCTCACATTCCGACAGTGCTGCTGTGCACATCGTGAGCGATACCATGTCAAATAACAGGCCAACGTGATGGAACGTTTCGAATTCGCCAAGCGTCTGGATCGCCTCATCGCGCGGGTGGAGGCGTGGAATTATGCGGATTCCGACGCGGGTACGGGATTACCGGTAGAGGTCGCCCGCGAGTTGAAGGCGCTGGCAGCGACCGCCGCCACCCCGCGACTCAAACAGGGCGTGCGCCGGGCCCAGGACGCGCTCGATGACGGCTTATCGGCGGAGGCGGTGGCGGCGGCGCTCTATCGGGTTCGGGCCGATTTAGCGGCAGGGGGCGCTCAGGGCGTCTCGCCGCCACCCTCGCCCTCGCGGTAACCGGGCCGCCGCTCGCCGAAGCGGGGCCGATCGCCGAAGCGAGGCCGGTCGCCATAGCGCGGACGGTCGCCGTACCCGGTACCCTGGCGCGTTAGTGGCGGCGAGGGAGCGGGCACCGGGCGCTCGGCCGGCCGCCGGGCGGCCGTGACGCCGTCGGGCAGGATGGCGACCCGCCGGTTGGGCTCTTCCCCCTGACTCTCGGTGCGGATGCCAGGCTCCTTCTCGAGCGTGATGTGCACGATGCGACGCTCGTACGACTGCATCGGGTCCATCATCACCCGCTCTCCAGTGCGTCGCACCCGCTCAGCCAGCCGGAGCGCCATCTCCTTGACGGTTTCCTCGCGCCGATTGCGGTAATGCTCGACGTCGACCACGAGGCGGCGCCGGTCGACGCGTCCCTCATTGAGGATGAGGTTGACGACGGTCTGGAAGGCGCGCAGCGTCTCCCCCCGCCAGCCGATCAGCAACCCCAGGTTATCGCCGGCGACATCGATCATCACCGGGTCGTCCGCCTTTTTGATGAAGACCTGGGCCGTGATCCCCATCTTGTAGAGGAGCTCGGCCACCACCTGGCGAGCCTTGACGGCGTAGGTCTCCCGCTGTGTGACCCGCACCCGAGCCTGCTCGGGCGAATCCTCGAGTACCTCGACGTCGACGTTCTCCCGCGCCTCGTCGAGGTCTTCGAGCGCCTGGTCGACGGCTTCATCGACCGTCTTTCCGGTGATTTCCACGCTGTTACTGCTGCTCATGCGGCTTTCCCCCTACGTAGGACCGGCGGTATTGTGAGCGACCCCCAGCCGGTAATGAAGTATTGCTGACCGATGCTGAACAGGTTGCTGACCACCCAGTAGAGCGCGAGGGCGGCCGCGAAGTTGAGCGAGATGAACCCGATGAACACCGGCATGATCAGTGTCATGTTCTGCGTCATCGCCGCCTGCGTCGGGTCCTGAACCTGTCCCGGCTGCGTCATCATCTTGGTCTGAACGAAGGTCGTTAGGCCTGCGAGGATCGGCAGGAGGATGGCCAGCGCGAACTGTCCTTTTCCCAGCGCGGTCTTGTCGAGGGCGATGCCCAGGAAGGTCAGATCGTGGATGTGGAGCGTCTGATGCGCGTCCCGAATCACGTAGAAGAGCGCGATCAGGATCGGGGATTGGACCAGCGCCGGCAGACAGCCGCTCATCTGTGCCAGCGGGTTGATGTTGTGCTCCTTGTAGAGCGCCATCGTTTCCTGGTTGAGGCGCTGCGGATCCTTCTTGTACTGCTTGCGGATCTTTGCCAAATCGGGCGCGATTCGCCGCTGCTCCGCCTGCACCCGGCGCGAGGTCGTCAGCTGGTACTGGAAGACCGGCGAGATGATGAGCTTGATCAGAATCGTCAGCAGGATGATGGCGATGCCAAATGGCCCGATCGATTCGGCCAGCGGATTGCCGCTCAGGACGCCGAGGATCGCGTTCAGGACGGCATGGATTGGGACGCCGATCAGGGTCCACCAGATCAGCCAGATCGGGTGCCAGAGATCGCCGAGCGTATCCCAGGGCTCGTGACGGGTCGCCAGCAGCGCGAGCAGCGACATCACGGCACCGGGTCCCAACCGCCGGCATGGAACGGGTGGCAGCGTGCGATCCGCCTTACGGCCATCCCCCAGCCCCGCCGCCAGCCATAGCGCTGGATGGCTTCGTAGCCGTACTGAGAACAGGTGGGCGTGTAGCGGCAGCCGGAGACCAGGCCAAAGATGGGGCCCAGGGTCACCCGATAGGCGCGGATCAACCCGAGCGAGATCGCCGTCATGGCCCCCACCCCTTCGCCCACAACATTTCCATCTCCTGGCGCAAGCGCGTGAATTCCGCGTCGACTGCACGTGACCGTGCCACGATTACAACGTCATGACCGCCTTCAGCCCGCGTCACCAACGGCCTGACCAGTTCGCGCAAGCGCCGCTTGGTTCGATTTCGGACCACGGCGTTGCCCAGTTTCCGACTCACGGCCAGACCGACCCGGGGCCGGCCTAGCTCATTATCGCTTACGAATAGGGCGAGGTACTCGGATGCCGCCCGGCGCCCGGAACGCAGCGCGCGCTCGAAGTCGCCCGACCGGAGCAGTCGTGACCGCCGTTTCACGCGCGCGGGGCGCGGTTAGCGGTAGCGCCGGCTGGAGGTAGGCGTCAGCTGGTGGCGGCCCTTGAGCCGGCGGGCCTTGATCACCTTGACGCCGCCCGTGGTCGACATCCGGGCGCGGAAGCCGTGGACCTTGACCCGCTGGCGCTTCTTTGGTTGGTGGGTACGTTTCATGAAAACCTCAACGTTTTTCGGCGCCTAACCATACCATGTGGGCTGCAGGGTTCGTACGTAGTTTCGGATTGCGCCGGCGGAAGCCGTTTGCTATTATTCCGCTGCCCTGGAGAGCTACGGCAATCATCATCAACAAGTTATACACATGAGGCTGGGGAGACCTCGATAGACTTCTCCACTGTTGTGGGAAGTTTGTGCATAAGTTCCGTCCTGCAAACGCCGTCCACGGGCCTCGTTTCCGACTTCGCGGCCTGACGCGCAGCACCGGCTCTGCTCTCCACTGATGTCGTTGTGTGCGTTATGCGCGTGTGGAGGAGCCGATGAACGGGGAACAGATTTGGCAGGCGGCGCAAGAGGAACTTCGGTTCCAGCTCAGTAAGCCAAGCTACGAGACTTGGCTGAAAAATGCATCGCTCGTCGGCCGCGAGAAGAATGCCTTCAAGATCGGCGTGCCGACCAAGCTCGCCAAGGACTGGCTCGAAGACCGCTACTCGGCGATGATCAAGGAGACCTTATCGGCGATCGTCTCTGGTGACGTAAGCGTCGCCTTCGAGGTGATCCCCGGTAAGACGGAAGCGGCGGCGGGCAGGTCCGCGGTGGCTGTCGCTGAGGAGCCGCCGCCCGAAGAGGAGGAGCCGGTCCTGCACGAGGCCTCTCAGCTGAATCCGAAATTCCAGTTCCAGCACTTCGTGGTCGGTAACAACTCGCGCTTCGCCCACGCCGCCTGCCGGGCCGTGGCCGAAACGCCGGCGAAGGCCTACAACCCGCTCTTCCTCTACGGTGGAGTCGGCCTGGGCAAGACCCACCTGATGCACGCCATCGGCCACGCGGTGCTGGAGAAGCACGCCCGCCGGCGGGTCGCCTACGTGACCAGCGAGAAGTTCATGAACGAGATGATCTCCTCGATCCAGGAAGGACGGATGAACGATTTTCGGACCCGCTACCGGACGGTCGACGTCCTGCTGGTTGACGACATTCAGTTCCTCGCCGGCAAAGACCGGACCCAGGAAGAGTTCTTCCATACCTTTAACTCCCTGCACGAGCTCAACAAGCAGATCGTCATCTCCTCGGACCGTCCGCCGAAAGAGATCCCCACCCTCGAAGACCGGCTGCGCTCCCGGTTTCAGTGGGGTCTGATCGCGGACATCCAGGCGGCCGACTTCGAGACGCGCGTCGCCATCCTCAAGTCGAAGGTTGGGCCGTACGCACGCCTGGTGCCGGAGGATGTGCTCTCCTTCATCGCCCACAAGATCCAGAAGAACATCCGCGAGCTCGAGGGTGCGCTCATTCGCGTGATCGCCCACGCCTCCCTCAACCGCAGCGCCGTCAACGTCGAGATGGCAGCGAAACTGCTGCAGGATGTCATTCCCTCAACCGAGACTCGGACGCTCTCGATCGACACCATCTCCCGCACCGTGGCGAGCTTCTACCACATCAGCCTCGAGGAGATGAAAGGCAAGCGCCGCGACAAGCACATCGTCTTTCCGCGGCAGGTGGCGATGTTCTTGATCCGCGAGGAAACGGCGTCGTCCCTGCCGGCGATCGGCCAGGCATTCGGAGGACGCGACCATACGACTGTCTTGCATTCCTACGAGAAGATTTCGACCGACTCCAAAGAGGACCAGCGCCTCCAGGCCGACCTTCGAAAACTTCGCGAGATTCTTTATTCGCATTGAGCCTGTGGAATAGCGCCGCAATGGACGTGGATACTGTTGGAATCGTCTCCGCCTGGGGATACGCGCTCCGCGGGCGCACAGTTTTTGAAAGCTATAATTGGGCCGATTCGAACGTGAAGACTGGGTTTTCCCTGTTGTGCACCGCCCTACGACTACGTCTCTTCTTTGAATTAAGGTCGTTTGATTAACGGGTCGTGTAGACCAGGAGCATCATGAAGGTCACAGTCACCGCAGGAAACCTCGGTCAGGGGCTGCAGGTCGTCTCCCGCGCCGTTTCATCACGGACCACCCTACCGATCCTCAATAACGTCTTGCTGCAGACCGCCCAAACAGGTCTGCAACTGACGGCGACCAACCTGGAGATCGGCATTCGGCAGGTTATCCCGGCCGAGGTGCAGGAGGAAGGTGGCATCACGGTGCCGGCGCGGCTGCTGACCGACTTTGTGACCTCTCATCCCGACGAGCCGCTCTC
This sequence comes from Candidatus Dormiibacterota bacterium, assembly GCA_035279665.1. Taxonomy (GTDB): domain Bacteria; phylum Chloroflexota; class Dormibacteria; order CF-121; family CF-121; genus CF-13. The sequence goes on from DATEHI010000011.1 coordinate 75,329, forward strand.
CATGTCTTCGGACAAGAAGACCCAGTCACTGGCGGTCAAGAGCAATCGGTTCGACGCCAACATCCGTGGCATCGACCCGGCCGACTTCCCGCCGGTCCCTGCCGGCATGGATGGGCGCAAGATCAAAGTTGACCAGGGCGAGCTCAAAGATGCGATCGAGCAGACGGTGATCGCCGCCTCCAGCGACGAGGGACGCCCGGTTCTGACTGGTGTCTACGTGCACCTCAACGGGGGCAAGGCGACCTTCGCCGCCACCGACGGCCATCGTCTGGCGGTCAAGACCCTTGCGGTCGAGGCGGAACCGGGCGAGGGCGAGACGATCGTCATCCCGGCGCGCGCCCTCAGCGAGCTCAGCCGTATTCTCAAGGGCGGCGACGATGGCGTCGAGGTCACGGTCGGCGCACAGAAGAACCAGGTCTTCTTCAAGACGCGTGACGTTGAACTGATGAGCCGGCTGATCGAGGGGACCTATCCCAACTATCAGCAAGTCATTCCGGGGCAGAGCACCACGACGATCACCAGCAAGACCCAGGATCTACTGTTCACCACCAAGATGGTCTCGCTTTTTTCCAAAGACGCGGCCAATGTCGTCAAGTTCAAGGCGGAAGGCGGCAAGCTGACGCTGACGGCTAATACCAGCGAGGTCGGGCAGAACGTCGCCGGCGTCGAGGCGAAGATCGAGGGGCAGGACCTCCAGGTCGCGTTCAACTCCAAGTACCTACTCGATGTCCTGGCCATCATCGGCAGTGAAGAGGTGACGCTGGGATTCACCGGTCCGCTGAACCCCGGCCTGATCAAACCGGTAGGCAAGGACAACTACCTCTACATCATCATGCCGGTCAGAGTGGCGATGTAGTCAGCGCGCAGACCGCGTGTTCCTGGCTAACGTCTCACTGTTCGACTTTCGCAATTACGCTGAGTTGGACCTGGCGCTGGAGCGCTCCGCCACGGTGTTCTTCGGCGGCAACGCGCAAGGGAAGACCAACCTGCTCGAGGCCGTGGCGCTCGCGGCCCTGACCCGGTCCCCGCGCACTCAGCAAGCCGCTGAACTGGTGCGCTTCGGCCAGTCGGCGGCGCGCGTGACGTGCGGCGTCCAGACCGACGCCGGCCTCCGGGAGCTGGAGGTGCGCATCGCCCTCAGTCCCGGCGCCGCCGGATCGCGGGCGTCTCGGAAGTTCACGGTCAATGGCATTGCCCGACGCTCGAGCGACATGATCGGGTCGCTTCGGGTCGTGCTCTTCTGGCCGGACGATTTGCAGCTGGTCAAAGGACCAGGCGAGGGCCGTCGCCGCTTTCTCAACACGTTGCTCTCGCAGATCGATCATGACCACGCGCGCGAGTTGACCCGTTACGGCCACCTGCTGGAGCAACGCAACGCGCTGCTTCGCGCGATCCGGGAGGGTCGCCAGCCGGTCGATGGCCTCGAGGTCTGGACGGTGGCGCTGGCGGAGTCGGGAGCGGCGATCATGGTCGAGCGGCAGCGGCGCCTGCTCGAGCTGCAACCGATCGCCGCGGCGTTCCATCGCGAGCTCAGCGACGACCGGGAGCGGCTCGAACTGCGCTACCGTCCCGCCGGGGCCCGCATCGGAGAGGCGCCACGCGAGCTCGTCGTCGAACAGCTCAAGGCCGCCATGCGCGACGCCCGCGATGAAGAGATCGGGCGCGGACAGACAGCTGTCGGACCCCAGCGTGACGATGTCGAGGTGTGGCTCGACGACCACGAAGCCAGGCTCTATGCCAGCCAGGGACAGCAGCGCAGTGCGGTGCTGAGCCTCAAGCTGGCGGAGCTGCACTATCTCGCCGAGGTGACCGGCGAGCAACCGGTGCTTTTGCTCGATGACGTGATGTCGGAACTCGACCCGGCGCGTCGTGAACGCCTGCTGGCCGCGCTCGAGCCGGGGCCGCAGGCACTCATCACGGCGGCCGACCTCAACGACCTGCCAAAGAGCATCCTGGAGCGCGCGGCCGTGTTCCGGGTCGAGCAAGGCGGGATCCATGCGTAGCGTCGGCGAGGCGCTGCCGAAGGCGCTGAAGTCGCTCGGCATTTCCCGGCGGACACGCGAGGCGCAGGCGCTCTGGTTGTGGCCGCAACTGGTCGGTGAACACCTCGCCCACGAGACCCATGCGCTGAAGCTGACTGGCGGCACCCTGTTAGTGAGCGCCAGCAGTCCCGCGCTGGCGCATCAGCTTTATCTCGAGCGCGGCATGTTGATCGAGCAGCTCAATGAGCGCATCGGCTCGCCGGCCGTCCGCGAGATCCGCTTCCGGCAGTCCGGATGATCGCGACCACCGCTCCGCTCACCGAGGCGCAGCGGGCGGCGGTCGCGCACGCCCAGGGGCCGCTGCTGATCGTCGCGGGAGCAGGCACCGGAAAGACCCGGGTGCTGGTCGAGCGCTACCGACGGCTGCGCCAGGAGGGCGTGCCCGCGGAACAGATCCTGCTGCTGACCTTCACCGAAAAGGCCGCGCGCGAGGTGCTCGATCGGGTCGAGCATGAAGACTACCTGCCCGCGGGCGAGCGATTCATCCTCACCTACCATGCCTTCGCGCAGCGGTTTCTCCAGGAAGAGGGCTGGCTCTGTGGCATCCCGAAGGCCTTCCGCATCGTGTCCGAGGTCCGCAAGTGGGAGCTGATGCGTGATGTCTTGCTGGCGACGCGTCCGCCCCACCTCTTCCATGCGCAGCGGCCCCACGAGCGGATCGGCGAGCTGCTCAAGCTGGTCGAACGAGCGAAACAGGAGCTGGTCTCACCCGCCGAATTCCGAGCGTGGGCAGACGCCAACGCGGCGCTCGATGATCCGCTGCTGGCGGCCCAACGGGAGGCCGCGTTCGTCTACAGCGAATACCAGGAGCGGCTGCTTGCCGAGGAACGCCTCGACTTCGACGACACCATTTATTTCAGTGTGCAGCTCCTGATCCAGGAACCGTCGGTCGCCGCCCGGCAGTCGAAGCGCTTCGCCCACCTGATGGTCGACGAGTTCCAGGACACCAACTTCGCCCAGAGCCGGCTGCTCGAGCTGCTCGCCGGAGCCGACCGCAACCTGTGCGTGGTGGGTGACGACGACCAGAGCATCTACAAGTTCCGGGGTGCCTCGGTCGCCAACCTGCGACGCTTCCACGCCGTCTATCCCGACGCGGCCGTCATTCGGCTGGAGGAGAACTACCGCAGCCGCGGTCCCATCCTTCGCGCCGCCGGCCGGCTGATCAGCGAGGATCCGCAGCGGCTGGAAAAGCGGCTGATCGCCACGCGCGGCGAGGGGCGGCCGGTCAGCGTGCTGACGGCCACCAGCGTCACCGAGGAAGCCGATGCCGTCGCCGATGTGGTCAAATCCGCGATCGACGAAGGGCAGCATCCACCGAACGCGATCGCGATTCTGCTCCGGGCGAATGCCCACCTGCACAACTTCGCCCGCGCGCTGCAGCGCCACGGCGTCGCCTACCAGGTCAGTGGTGGGCGCGGCTTCTACCAACAGCCGGAGATCAAGGACTGCCTCGCCTACCTGCGCGCGGTCGACAGCCCGGACGACACCGTCTGCCTGATGCGCTTGCTGAGCCTGCCGCGCTACGCCGCCGACTCGGTACAGGCCGGCCGCTGGGCGCGTCAGGCGCGCGACGAAGGACGGCGGTTCTTCGATCTCCTCCAGGAATCGACCAACGAGGGAGCGCGCCGCCTCACCGAGGACCTGCGGCGCTTCAACGACCTGGCGTTGCGGCTCGGTGTCGACGATCTTTTCTACGAGGTGATGGAGCAAACCCACTACCTCGACCTGGAGCGGTTCCTCGGACCGATCGAGCGGTTGCAGGTCAGCGCCAACGTCCAGAAGCTCGCCGAGCTGATCACGGCGTACTGTGACGAGCACGCCGACCACCATTTGTCCGCCTACCTCAAGCACCTCGAAGCCACTGAAGCGGCACAGGCGGACGAGGAAATTGCGCCGCTCGACGAGACCGTCAACGCGGTCCACCTCATGACGGTGCACCAGGCGAAGGGGCTGGAGTTCGGCCTTGTCATCGTGCCGCACATGGTTGAGGGCCGCTTCCCCGCGAGCCGCCGCGGCGAAGGGCTCACGCTGCCGAACGAGCTCTTGAAAGAAGAAGTGCCTCCGGCCGAACAGCACCTCGCGGAAGAGCGCCGCCTGGCTTACGTCGCCCTGACGCGCGCCCGGGAGGAAATCGTCTGCACCCTGGCCGGCCGCTACGAGGGCGTCAAGGACTGGCGCCCGTCGCGCTTCCTGACGCCGGTCCGTGGCGATGGCGCGCGCGAGCTCGCCGCCTCGCAGCTGCTCGCGGCATCGGCCGGCGGCCTCGTCGAAGTCGCCCGCCAGGTCGAGCTGCCGCTCAACGACGCGCCGCCGATTGCGGCGCTGTCGTACACGCAGGTCGACACCTACCTCCGGTGCCCGCAGATGTACCAGTACCGTTTCGTCTTCCGGTTACCGACTCGGCCCAAGCCCCAGATGCAGTTCGGGCGCATCCTGCACGAGGCGCTCAAGGATGCGCTGGGCAGCATCGACCGCGAACAGACGCTGACCTGGGCGATGGTGGACTCCGCCTACGTGGCGGCCTGGGCGAGAGAGCGGTTCTGCGCCCCGGAGCAGGCGCCATCTTTGCAGGACCTGGGGCGGACCTACTTACGCCGCGCCTTCGACGCCGGCGACTTGAGCAAGCCGCTCCTGCTGGAGCAGCCTTTCAGCCTGCGCGTCGATGGGCTGAGGCTGACCGGGCGGATCGATCGCGTCGACCGCCATCCGGATGGTGCCTATGAGGTCATCGATTACAAGACCGGATCGGCCAAGCGTGCCGCGGATCTTCAGCGCGACCTGCAGCTAGGCGTGTACGCGCTCGCCGCCCGCGAGGTCTTTCACTTCGACCCGCTGAGCCTGTCCTACTACTACCTGGAGACCAGCGAGCGGATCACCGTCGACAAGCCGCAGGAGCGGCTGGAAGAAGACCGGCAGACGATCGTCAACGTGGCGGAGGGGATCCGTGCCGAACTCTTTATGGCCAGGCCGGATCGCATGAAATGCGGGGGGTGCGATTTCCGCCAGCTCTGCCCCAGCGCGGCGGTCTAGCGAAGACTCGCTTCATCCGGCGGTGCGTCGTCGAGGCTGGCTGCACCTTTAGCGTTCCGGTCATCGTTGAGTCAGCAAGCCACCTTGTCGACGCGACGGCTCGTGCGCGAATCGCTCACGGGTCATCGAGTTGACTTGGCCATCGTGGATGCCTCAAACCTCTAAGGGGCCGCCCAGAGTCGCAGCACTCGCTCGTTGAAGCGCGCGGTCAGTCTGTTCCTGCGCCACCGTGATGGCAACTAGCTCGTCGGCCGGAACGGCGGAAGGGGCGAGATGCCCATGATGGCAGCCAGCACCACCCAGCAACCAGTCAACACACCCGAAACGCCGGTAAGCCGCCAGGTCATCGAAGGAGGGTCGTTAGGGTTCCACCCGCGAGCTAGCGGTACCCCTCGGCCGCTAGCGATTTCGTAAACGCTGGTCGCAATAAGAAGAAGTCCGAAGACGATTAAGAAGATTCGCATTGACGATCGCCGATCCTCGTGGCTGTGGCCGGCAGAGAGACGATCGCGTCCGCAACACTGATAGCACGACCTTTCCCCCAGCCTGGCGGCGGAGCAGATGGCATTTGAGCCTATTGTTACCTACCGGAGAGCAGCGAGGGAAGAATCAGAATAGCTCGAGTCATGCCTCGTGGGACGGCTGACGGCAATGGCTTGGTTAATTGGTCAGGTCCGGCAACTAGCCTCCGCTGGCTACGTCCTATCGGACCACCGTCCGCGCCGCGCTCATGGTCTGCAGCGAAGCAGGTCCTTGAGGCGAAGGGTCAGACACCCATTCGGACCAGGACGTCGGCGGTCTGAAAAGCCGCGCCGGGGTCGGCGGCCGCGCGCACCCTCTCCGAGTCCTGCAGTCGTTCCACCTGCGGCTTCGCATACCACTCGGTTACGGCCTCCACCAGTTCATCCGGCCGCGGCACGAAGCGGCCTAGGCGGCGGCCGACCACCTCTTGCACGTTGCCCTCTTCCTGGCCCGGTAAGTAGCCCGTCAGCAGCAGCGGGCAACCGCAGGCCAGGCCCTCCGCGATCATGCCGGGGCCGGCCCGCGTGACGAGCAGGTCGGATGCGAGCAACAGGTCCGGCATGTTGTCGACGAAGCCGAAGACGTGGACGCCGGCGTGATTGTCATCGCGGATGCGCTGCGCTAGCGCCTCGTTACGCCCGCAGATGGCGAGCACCTGGATGTCGAGCGGCGATCGGGCTAGCGCGGCCGCGTACTTACGCAGCGGTTCCGTGCCATCGCCACCGCCCGCCAACAAAACCGTGGGGGCGTGCGGGCGCAGGCGCAGCTGGAGCCGCATCGCCGTTTTGTCAGTGAATCCCCGGATCGCGTCCTGGAATCGTGGATGGATGGGCAGCCCCGACTTGACGAGGCGATCGGCCGGCACCCCGCGGCGGCGGCACAGCTCGACGGCGGCATCGGAGGGACAGATGATGCAGTCCGCCGTCAGGTCGGTCCATGCCTGGTGAAAGTTGATCCAGTCGGTGATCACGGTGACGCGCGGGACGCCATAGGGCATGACGTCCACGGCGACATGGTTCAGCAGCGGATGGAAGCTGGCCACCAACGCCGGTCGTGGATCGAGCGCGCCCCGGAGCTTGCGCCGCAGTCCGCGGCCGACTGCGTGCTGGAAGAGACGGACGGCTGGCTTGAAATTGGTGGCGCGGTATGCGGCGCCCCACAGGAACGGCGCCCGCCGCGTGATCGGCCCGTAGAGGGCGGTCAGGCGCCCGGCGATGACACGCTGGTCGCCCATGGGGTCAAAGAGCTCAACCCGAAATTGGTTCGGATGGCGGCGAGCGAGCGCCGCGGCCACGGCCTCCGCGGCCGCACGATGGCCGGCGCCAGTGTCGGAAAAGAGGAAAAGGAGGCGCTTAGGGGCGGCCACGACCGCTCCCGCGCCGCGTCAGAGCAGCCGTTCGGCGGCGCTCATCTGCTTGCGCGTTCCAATGGCGACCAGCAGGTCGTCGCTCTCGAGGACCTGCGTGTCCGGTGGGTTGATGCGCAGCTGCCCGCTGCGCTTGCGAATGGCCAGCACGTTCGCGCCCGCTTCGACGATCCCCGAGTCGGCGAGCGTGCGGCCCAGCACCCTGGAGCCGGATTCCACCAGCAACTCCTCGATAACCAGGTCGATGTTCTCGCCATGGAGCACGGTGTCCAGGACGTCGACCGCCACCGGCCGAACTGCCAGCGCTGCCATCCGGTGGGCACCCATCAGGTAGGGGGAGACGACCTGGTTGGCGCCGGCACGCCGCAGCTTTTCGGTGGAGTCCTGGTACGAGGAGCGGGCGACGATCAGGAGGGCCGGATTCAGCGACCGGGCGGTGAGGGTGATGAAGACGTTGCGCTCGTCGGAGTCGACCGCTGTGACCAACCCCTTGGCGCGTAGGATCCCGGCCTTGAGCAAGGCGTCGTCCGAGGCGGCGTCTCCTTCGACATAGAGCAGGTCGCTCGCGTGCAGCCGCTCGAGTGGTTCGAGATTGCTCTCGACGACGACGAAGGGCGTGTCGAGCTGCCGAAACTCCTGCGCGACTCGCGTTCCCATCCGGCCGTATCCGCAGACGATGAAGTGGTCGTTCAGGCCGGCGATCCGGCGTTCCATGCCGCGCATCCTAGCGTACCGGCCGAGGTGTCCTTCGATGAGCGTTTCCGCGAGGATGCCGAGCGTATAGAGCATCGTGCCCACACCCAGGACGATGACCGTCATGGTGAAGACCCGGCCGCCCTCGCCGAGCGGATGGACCTCCTCATAGCCGACCGTCGTCACGGTGGTGAGGACCATGAAGAGGGAGTCGACGAAGTTCCAGCGCAGCAGCACCATGTAGCCGATCGTCCCGTAGCAGAAGACCAGGGTCAGGACGAGGAGCGGTAGCCGAAAGCGCTTTAGCGGGTTGACTGGCGCTGAGTGGATCGTAAGTTTGGGTTCCGGCCAGGGTGGCTAAGAATCCGGACAACGGTAGCATAGGGCGCCCCCAGCGACAACCCGGGACAACCTCGGAACGCGTTCGAAGTTGACCGCGCGGTTACCAAACCACGACGATGGGGTGGCGACCCGCTACCAGGAGGCCAGCCAAATTTGAAACCGCTCGCGATCGTCAGCCTGCACGCCTCGCCGGTCGCCGCCCTGGGGGCCGGCGAAAACGGCGGAATGAACGTCTACGTGCGGGCGGTCTGCGAGGAGCTGAGCCGGCGCGGGATCGCGACCGAGGTCTTCACGCGACGCTCGACTGCGCAGGGGCGGGACAGGATCCGGCTGGCCGAGCGGAGCTGGGTGACGCGCCTGGCTGTGGGGCCTGCCGAGGACATCGAGAAGGGGCGGCTGTTCGATCTACTCCCCGACTTCAGCGAGGCCATTCTGAGTGAGCAGCGCCGCCGCCGAGTGAGCTTCAGCCTGGTCCACAGCCACTACTGGCTCTCCGGCTGGGTCGCCTCACGCTTGCGCGATGAATGGAACCTGCCATGGTTCCACACCTTTCATACCCTGGCGCGCGTCAAGAACGAAATGGCCGCGGAGGGCGCGATCGTCGAGCCAGAGCATCGGATCGCAGTGGAGCAGGCGATCGTGCGCAATTGCGATCACCTGATCGCTTCCAGCGTGCAGGAGGCCGATGACCTGATTCGTCTTTATGGCGCCTCGCGCAACCGGCTGAGCGTGGTCGCACCCGGCGTCGACCTCGAGGTCTTCACGAAACGGCCGACCGCTGCGCTCCGCAAGCGCCTTGGTCTGGGCGCCGCCGGCGTGGTTGTCTTCGCGGGACGCCTCGAGCGCCTCAAGGGCGCCGAGACCGTGATCCGGGCGATGGCGCACCTCGCTGCCGATGGGACTCAGGCGGAACCGCCGGTCCTGTTGGTGATCGGTGATGACAGCCACAACGGCGCCAGCGAGAGCCGGCTGAGCGGCGGCGAACGGGCCCGGCTGATCGCGCTGGCGGATTCGCTCGGAATCGGCAAGCAGGTCCGTTTTTTGGGGTCAGTGGACCAGCCGGCGCTGGCCGGCTATCTCAGCCTGGCGTCGGTCTGCGTCGTCCCCTCCTACAGCGAGTCCTTCGGGCTGGTCGCGCTCGAGGCGGCAGCCTGCGGCACGCCGGTGGTGGCGGCCCGCGTCGGCGGCCTCCCCACCATCGTCAAGGACGGCCTCACCGGTTACACGCTGGTTTCCCACGATCCCGCGCAGTACGCGGAGCGGATCGGTCGCCTGCTCGCCGACGAGGAACTGCGGCGATGCTTCAGCCGTCGCAGCCGGCTGGTCGCGACCCAGTTCACCTGGAAGGAGACCGTCGACCGGCTGATCGCCGAATACACGGCCCATCCCCAGCCGGTCCTGCGTCCTGCCGTCGCCGGCTAGTCGCTTCCAATCAACCTTGACGTCCGGGCACAGGTTTGATTTAATAGGCCGGCATTTGATTGATTGACCAAATAAACGCTGGAGAGTAGCCGGTGCCCGACCAGACAAAGGAACGGATCGTCGACGCCGCCTATCGCACGCTCGTCAAGCGGGGCTACCACGAGACTTCGATGAAGGACATCGCGGCCGAAGCCGGCGTGGCGCCGGGACTCGCGCATTACTACTTCGAGACCAAGGAAGACCTGCTGGTCGCGGCCATCGAACATGCCTGCGAGCCCCTCACGGGGGCCTGGCAACAGGCCGGGGTGAACCTCACCGGACCGCTCCCGGAGGACGCCGACCCGCTGATGGTCGCCCGCATGGGGTTCGAGCTTGCCAAAGAGGAGCTCCAGACCCGCCGAGGCCTCTTCCTGCTGACCTTCGATATGTTCGGCGTTGGACTGCACAACGCCAAGATCGCGGCGGCGGTCCATACCTTCATCGAGGAGCGGCGCGCCTTCATCGCGCGCATCACCCAGGGCGTGATCGCCGGCATGGCTGACCCGCCGATTGCGTCGGCCGATGCACTCGCGGCCGCCATCTGGGGAAGCTTGCATGGCATCTACCTGCAGAAGGTGATGAACCCTGAGTTCGACGCCGAGGCGGCGATCGACGCCCTGAGCGAGATGACGATCGCCTTTGCAACCAGACCGCGGGTTTCGCTGGAGGTGGGCTGACATGTTTGCCTGGTGGGGTCACGCCGTTTACCGATTCCGCTGGCTCATGCTGGGCGTCTCCGGGCTCCTGCTGGCCGGCTCGATCGTGGCGCTCTTCAACGGCGGCACCACGAAGAACAGCGGTGGGGGGAGCACCGAGTCCGGGCGAGCCGTCGCCCTGATGCAGAGTCAGCTGCCGCAGAATGGTGCCGGGTCATCGTTTGTCCTCGTCTTTGGCAGCCAGAGGATGTCGGTGCAGGACCCCGCCTTCAAACCCGCCGTGCTAACCGCGCTCCAGCCGCTGCAGGCTGACCAGCGGGTGAAGAGCATCGAGACCCCCTTTGATGTCACGGCTGAGCAAGCGCGTGCCATGACGTCGACGGAGGGCCACCATGTCTACGCACTCGTCACCCTCAAAGACGACTACCCCACCGCCCGCCAGTACTACACGCAGCTTCGCGCCAAGGCGCATTCTGATCAGCTGCAGATCCTTGGCACCGGCAACGTCGCCATCGCTGCCGACTTCGACAAGTACCTGCAAGCCGACCTGCAGCGAGCCGAACTGGTCTCGCTCGTGGTCGTGGTGGTCTTGCTGTTGCTCGTCTTCGGTACGGTAGTCAGCGCCCTGCTCCCCCTCGGCGTGGGTGGCGTCGCGGTCGTCGGCGGCCTGGCCGCTGTCGGCATGCTCGCGCGCTTCACCGATGTCTCCACCTATGCGACCAACATCGTCACCCTGATTGGTCTGGGCGTGGCGATCGACTATTCGCTCTTCATCGTCAACCGCTTCCGCGAAGAGCTGGCTGCCGGCCGGACGACCGAGCAGGCGCTGATCGCCAGCATGCGGACCTCCGGTCGCGCGGTCACCTTCTCCGGGATCACGGTCGCAATCGGGTTGAGCGCCATGCTGTTCTTCCAGGGCTCCTTCCTGGCATCGATGGGTTTTGCCGGCGCCATCGTGGTCGCGATCGCGGTGCTGTACGCGCTGACCTTCCTTGCCTCGCTGCTGGCGATCCTCGGTCATCGCGTGACGTGGCTGCGCGTGCCGCTCCCCCGCGGTCGGGCGGGTCGGGGGTTCTGGCACGGTCTGGCGATGCGCGTGATGCGCAGACCGGTCCTGGTGCTCGTGCCGATCGTGGCCTTGCTGCTGGTGATGGCGTCGCCGTTCTTCCAGATCAAGATCGCGAACGGCGATGTCGGGATGCTGCCGCCGAATGCGGAGAGCCGCCGCGGCTACGACCAGCTGCAGCAGTTTCCGGGACAGGGCCAGACCATCTTCAGCGTGGTAGTTCACTATTCGAACGGCGGCCCGCTGACCACCGATCGCATTGGAGGTCTGTATGACTTCGCCCAGAACATCAAGCAGATCCCGGGCGTGGAGGGCGTCGAGAGCCTGGTGACCTACGATTCCTCGCTCAGTCGTTCCGTCTACCAGGCGTTGCTCACTCAGCCGGCCGCGGCCCAGCCGGCCCGCGTGGAGGCCATCGTCCACGGGACAACCGGCCCGCAGATCGCGGTGCTCGCCGTCGTCACCAAGAACGGCCAGGAAAGCGATGCGTCTCGCGCCATCGTCCACTCGCTGCGAACCATGACCCCGCCTGCCGGCAGTAGCGTCCTGGTCGACGCCTTCTCGATCGACTTCACGGACTTCATCCTGCAGCGGATTCCACTCGCGGTCGGCTACGTGATGGTCGTCACCTACTTGGTGCTCTTCCTGCTGACCGGATCGGTGGTGCTCCCCCTCAAGGCCGTGATCATGAACATCCTGTCGATCGGGGCCTCCTTCGGGGCGCTGGTTTGGATCTTCCAGCAAGGTCACCTCAGCTCGCTCCTGAACTTCACCGCCGCTCCCCTCGACCCCTCCGTCCCGGTGTTGCTGTTCTGCATTGTCTTCGGGCTCTCGATGGACTACGAAGTGCTGCTCATCAGCCGGATCCAGGAAGAGTACCGGCGCACGGGCGATACGACCCGGGCGGTCGCCGATGGGCTGGAGAAGAGCGGCCGGCTGATCACCGGCGCCGCCGGCATCATGGTGGCCGTCTTCCTCGCCTTCGGACTGGCGGACGTCGTCCTGATCAAGTCGATCGGTCTGGGGCTAGCGATCGCAGTCGCCATCGACGCCACGTTGGTGCGAGCCCTGATCGTCCCGGCCGTGATGCGGCTGCTCGGGCGCACCAACTGGTGGGCGCCGCGTCCACTGGCGCGGTGGCACCGTCGATTCAGTCTCGAAGGGCGGATCGCCGCCTAGGCGCTTTTCACCGGTTCGTCGCCGTCTCGCTCGATGGGTCGCTTTGACGGGCGCGATATACGGGTGTGCTCCAGGCCCGCGCGCCCCGCAACCGGCCCGCCAGGGGCGGCCACATGCCAGAGAGCCGAGTCCGCATCGACCGCGGCGGCTGGTTGCTCTTCTTCGCGCACGGGCTCTCCGGCCTGGGTGCTGGCCCCTTCATCGCCTTCGGGGCCATCTACCAGCGGGAGCTCGGCGCGAGCGCCTTCGAGATTGGCGTGCTGGCCGCGCTTGGCATGCTGCTCGCGACGCTCGTCATGCTGCCGGGAACCCGGCTGGCCGAACACCGCTCCCTGAAGAAGACGGTAATCGCGGGCTGGGCGATCGCCGTACCGGCGCCACTTTGCTATGCAATCGCGCCCCACTGGGGCTGGACCGCCGTCGGGATCCTCTTCCTGCAGCTCTCGGTCTTCAACACCCCCGCGATCAGCGTCTACCTTTCACTGGGCGTGCCCCGCGACCGGATCGCGGCGGTGATGACCACGGTGTTCTCCGCGTACTCGCTGGGCCTCATCGCCTCCAGCGTGCTGTCCGGCTGGCTGGCCCAGGTCATGCCGCTGAGCGCGCTTTTCTGGGTGTCCTTCGCGTTCTTTTTTGCGGCGGCGGTCTGCATCGCCTTTCTCCCATCCAAACGGTCGCCCACGTTCGCGGCAGCGTCGATCCGTTACCGAGACCTGATGCGCTTCCCCGCGTACCGCGTCATGCTCGGCCTTTTCACGGTCGTCACCGCCATCATCTTCATCCCCTGGACCTTCACCGCGCTCTACGCCCGCGAGGCAGCCCACGTCGACAACTTCTGGATCGGGGTCTTGATGAGCGTCCTCTACCTGGGCTCGGTCATCATGGGCCTTGGCCTGGGGCGGCTGCGCCGGTCGCTCGGCAGCGTCACTATTGTCCTTTGCTTCGAGGCAGCCTACGTTCTCTCGGCGATCCTGCTCCTGTCCTCGATGGCCCTGCCGATCCTGGGGTTCGCCTTCTTCCTGCGAGGGGCCTTCTGGTCCTTCCGCCAGGTCATGACCGCCGTGATCGGTGAAGTGCTGCCGGACTACGCCATGGCCAAGGGGTATGGGCTCTTCGCACTGGTGACCGGGGCCGTGGTCATCGTGGCCTATCCGATCGCGGGCTGGATGTACGGACTCCAGCTGGCCATGCCCTTCTGGTCATCGGCGCTGCTGATGGCGATCGCCATGCTGGTCACGGTCTGGGTGCGAGCCTACTTCCATGCGAATTACCTGAAGCCACCCCAGGTCGACATCCTGCCCGACGATGCCCTCCCCAAAGCCGCCTAGCCGGTCGGCACCCAGTTCGGGCCGTCGCCAGTGTATGGGTAGTCGGCTTCCCAATCGGTCAACTGCTGCGGACGGGTGCCGTCGCCATTCATCACGTAGATCTCGGCCAACTGGTCGACCTGGCCTACGAATGCGATCCGCCGATCGTACGCGGGCGTATTGGGGGCCGATCCGTTGGGGGCTTCCTTGCTCCCGGTGACCTTGACCACGCCACCCACCTCGCCGGCCGAAAAGATGTTGACGCGGTAGAGGGCCGCCGAGCTCCCGGCGCCGGTCGCGACATAGATCGTGCTGTTGTCGTTCAGCCAGGCGGCGCCGGTGATATCGAGAGGGCCGCCCCGGCGGTAGGCGCTGGTGCCACTGGCCGAGAGGTCGTAGATCCAGAGTTCCGGTCCCGTCGAGGTCACCCGCCGAAAGGCGAGCTTGGTCCCGTTCGGCGACCAGGCCGGGTGATCCGCAGGATCGTCCAGCCCGGCGGGCTTGTAGCGGCTTCGCAGGTCCAGGTTCAGGATCCACAGATGGCGGACCCCCTGCAGGTCGGTCGTGCTGTAGGCGACCGATTTGCCGTCGGGGCTCAGCGCCACCGGCTCCGTGATCCGCCCGTCGGCCGGATCGGTCAGGGCAACGTCCTCCAGGGTGGTCGGCCGGAACCGGCGCAGCGTGCCATCGCGCAGGTAGACGATGGTACCGTCCTGCGACCAGTAGACCGCGGACCCGTTGATCCCGGGCCGGATCACGGTGCCGGTCGCCAGGTCGACGATCTGGATCGGGCCGCTGGCCGCGTTGCGGGGCGCCTGAACGACGACCAGGCGCTGCGCGCCCGGTGACCAGTCAAAGGACAGGATGGTGTCGCTGATCTGGCTCTGTGCACTGAGCTGGTAGATGATTTTCGGCGTCGAGCGTCCGAGGAAGGCATCGGCGTGCGGATCGACGATCCCGACGGCGAACGCGGGTTGCCCGGCCTGCTCGACCAGGTAGCCGATCTTTCGCGACAGGGAGAGCGACCCGGTCTTGAAGCGGGTCTGCACGCGCCCGTAGATCGCGTTGTCGTGTACGTCGAGCGGTTGGTCGAGCGACACGGTGTAGTTCTGATTGGGCTGGAGCACCGCGGTCGGGATGATCTCGAACTGGGAGCCGTCACCGCCCGGCTTCGAGCGCAGCAGGAAGGGGACCTCCGGGCTCAGCTGGACCGCGGCGCGGATCGAATCCGCCTGCATCGGCCGGCTGAACGTGAGGACGATGTTGCGATCGGGCGCGACGGCGGTGGCGTTATCGGGCGGGTCGACCGCTGTCAACGCTGGTCGACCCTCGGTGGTGAAGCGCCAGGAGTGCTCCAGCCCGTTCTGCTGGCCGCTGGCATCGGCGTAGCCGGCGTGCATCGAAACCCGGTAGATGGTGGAAAGCTCGAAATTGGCTTGGGCGTGGATGAACGTCAGGGTATTGCCGGTCCAGGCGAAGCCGCACGTCTTGGATCCGTTGCAACCGGGCAGGGGTGGGGCGAGCGCGAAGCGGGTCTCGACCGACTGGTGGTTCATCGGCCGGTCGAAGCTGATGGAGATGACCTCGTTGGTCGCGACGTTGGTCGCCTCACGGGCAGGAGAGATGCTGACGATCCGCGGCGGATTGAGCGCACACGCCGAGCCAAGAGGCGCCAACAAGGCCAGGACCAGGAGGACTGCTCGCGGCATGCCCGCTTAAAAGGTTAGCGAGAAGTTCGCCCTAGGAGGTCCAGCGGAGGGAGTCTACCTTTGGTCTTCGAGCAACTGGCGCATCTCGTTGGCCAGGTTGGTCAGGCGGGCTGGATCGACGAACATGATCGAGGTCTGCGAAATCCGGTCGATCGTCCGGTCCAGGGCGTCAACGGTGTGCTCGGTCGAGGCGAGCATCTCCTTGACCTTCTTCGATCGGTTCTGCAGGGCGTTGTCCGCCATCTGGTTCAGCTGGCTCATCAATGAGGGCCAATCGATATCCGGCTCGGCGGCGGGCGGTGCCTGGACGGGCTGAGGCGCGGGCTGATAGTTCTGGCCACGCTGCGGCGGCGGCGCCGGTTGGGCGGAGGGCCCCGCTTGCTGCTGCGGCGGGGCCGGCCGGTAGACGGTAGAGGAGACCGTGGGCGTCATGGCAAGCATCTCCTCCAGGCTCACGGACGCCGGCTCTTCAAGGTCGGCGACGGCCTTGACCTCGATCCGGGTCTTCGTGTCGGCGCAGAGGCGCGTGACGATCTCGGGATCCTGCATCAACTGCGGCTGGCCGCGGGTGAACGCCCCCAGCAGCTGGCCGTCGCGCAGCAGAATGATCCCCATCTCGTCGGGGGCGCGGACCAGAAGGCTGCCGTGAATCTTTTCCTCCTGGAGGTACTGCAGCAGGGCGCGGATGTCGACGAAGCGCGCCAGCAGCCCCTGCAGGATGGTGGGCGCAGTCAGCAGTTGATAGATGGCCGTGACCACCTCGGCTGACAGTTCGATGACGTCCATGCTGCCCTCGCCCCGATCGACATCGTTCTTGAACAGGGAGAAGGCCGTCCGTCCGGTGGAGACCACGGCGCCACCATCGTAGAAGCTTTCGATCAGGCTGCCCTGGTAGAAGAGGATCATGCCGCGCGAGGCAAGGCCGGACAGCCGGAGATACCCGGTGAGCCGGTCGCTGCTCAACGAGCGCAGCAGTTTGGGAAAATCGACAAACGCGGTCTTGAGCGACTCGTAGACGAGCTTGCCCACAGGCAGCGGATACAACTCGGTCGCGGGCGGCCCTTCCTCCGGCGCGGGCGGCGGTTGGGCGGCGGCCGGCTGACTCACCACCGGGCGCTCACTGACCTGGGGTTGCGGTTGGGGCGGCGCTGCCGCAGCAGCGGCCTGGGTTGCCGCCTGCGCATCGCGTGCCGGTACGGGTCCGTTATCGGCACCCGGCACGCCGCGTCGCTTGGCTTCGGCGAGGATATCGGCGGTCGGTGCCGTGATGGTTTCCTCCGTCGGCAGCTTGGACTTCGGGTCAAAAGAGTAATCCCCCTGCCGCCAGGCGAGCGGCGTGAAGACCGCCTCCTCGCCCTGGCTCCCATTGCCGTAGGCGTGGAACAGATGCCCGAACAGAAAGAACAGCGAGTACGCCTCACCGCCATTTCGGACCTGAAGTGTACCGGTAGCACGCTGGGCTTGTTTCGACTGCAACAGGGTGAGCAGCGGCGTCTGGTTGAGTGTGCCCCTATTGTCGAGAAGCCCGGGCGCCTGCTCGATGGTACTCACAAAAGCCTCCCACCGCCCCGAGATTTCCTGACCAATGCTAGCACAGGCCAAATACGATACCCGAACCGTCCGCAACGCGCTGTGGCGACCTCCCATGAAGCCGCCCGCTAAGCTTTCAAGGCATGCCCGAATTGAGGACCTGCGACGACGCGTCGGTCTGGGACGCGTTCGTCTCCCAGGCTGCCGATGCCTCCGTGCTGCAAGCCTGGGCGTGGGGCACCCTCAAATCGCGCTACGGCTGGGGAGTTCAGCGCTACTTCTGGACCGAAGGTGGGGCGCCGATCGGGGCCGCCGCCGTCCTCCGACGCAGCCTTCCTGGCGGCTTGGCCCTGAACTACGCCCCCCGCGGGCCCATCCTGGATGACCGTCCCCAGCAGTGGCCCGCCTTCTGGCAGGCGCTTCGCGATCGCCTCGCGCAGGAGGGTGGCACCGTCCTCAAGGTGGACCCGGAATGGACGACCGCTGCGCAGCGGGCAGTGCTCACCGCGTCCGGTGCGCTGCCAAGCCGTCATCCCATCCAGCATCAAGCGACCTGGCTGGTCGATATCAGTGGCGGCGACGAGGCCATGATGCGGCTGAAGGAATCGACGCGCCGCAACATCCGAACAGGCATCAAGCACGGCCTCACGGTCGAGGCCTCCGAGGCGTCGGCGGCGATGGACAGCTTCTATGAGCTGCTCCAGGAGACCGCCGCCCGCGAGCAGTTCGCGATCCGCAGCCGCGCCTACTACCAGGACCTTTTGAGCTTGTTCCGCGAGCGAGGCCAGGTTGCCGTCTACCTTGCCCGCCATGAAGACCGCTTGCTGGCCGGGGCAGTGATGCTCTTTTTCGGCTCTAAGCTGGTCTACCTCTACGGCGGGACACGGGAGGACGCCAAGGACCTCAAGCCTGGCTACCTGCTGCACTGGCGCGCGATCGAAGACGCCCAGCGGAGGGGCTGCACCACCTATGACATGTGGGGCGTGCCGCTCGAGCCACAACCCGGCCAGCGTGGCTACGGTTACTACGTTTTCAAGTCGCGCTTCAACGGGCAGATGGTGCGCTTCATTGGGCTGTACGATCTCCCGGTCAACCGCGCCGCCGCGCTGACGATTCGCCTGGCGGAGCGATTTGCGCGCGCGGGTCAGCCCGAGTTTGTCTGAGGCCGCCCTCGCCGTCACGCCAGGCGAGCGACTGGGGGCGCAGGCTTGGGATGAGCTGCTACTCGCCCAGCCCGAGGCAAACCTGCTGCAGAGCTGGAAGTGGGGAGAGCTGCAATCCCGCTTCGGATGGAGCGTGGAGCGGCTCCTCGTGCATAAGGGCGGCTCGGGCGTTTGCTCGCTCCAGCGCAGCGCCACCCTCTACCCTGGCGGGGCGACATATTACGTGCCACGCGGCCCCGTCGTGGCCGAGCGCGACCGCTTGCTCGTCCTTGACGCCCTGGAGCAACGCGCGACCGCCGGCCGGGCGCTGACCCTCCGCGTCGAGCCGAACGCGGTGGCCGGTGACGAATGGCCGGCCTTCTTCGAGGGTCGCGGTTTTTCCAAAGGCAAGGCCGTCCAGCCGGAGGCGACGCGGCTGCTGCGCATCGACCTCGACGCGGACTCGCTCAAGTCGGGCTTCAAGCCGAAAACCCGCTACAACCTGAACCTGGCGGAGAAGAAGGGCGTGACCGTGCGCGCGTCGCGCGATGTCCAGACCTTCGCGCGGTTGGCGGCCGACACCGGCAAACGGCAGGGTATCCACCTGCCGGGTGTTGCCTATTACCAGGCAGCCCTCGAGCTCTTCGGCCCGTCTGACGAGGTGCGGCTCTACCTCGCGGAGCACGAGGGTGACACGCTGGGCGGGATCATGGTCTTTCGTTTCGGCAAGACCGCCTATTACCTCTTCGGCGGCTCGGGCGACCGCAAGCGCGAGCTGATGCCGAACTACCTGCTGCACTGGCAGGCGATGCTCGACTTCAAGGCCCTCGGCTGCGATACCTACGACTGGTGGGGGATCCCGGAGGAGCCCTCACCAGACCATCCGTGGTTCGGCCTCTACCGATTTAAGACCGGCTTCGGCGGCGAGACGGTCCGCTACATCGGCCTCTACGAGCAGGTTCTGCGCCCCGGTCCGCTCAAGCTCGAGCGACGGCTCCAACAACTGAAGGCGAAAGTACGCCCCGCCGTGCCTATACTGCGATGACATGGCGAGGGAGCGAACGCTCTCCGAGCAGGCGTTTGAGCAGTTCCCCCAGGCCCTGATCATCGTCGACCGCGAGGCGACGGTGCTTTCAGTGAACCCGGTCGGCGAGCGCCTTACCGGGTGGGCCCTGAGGGACGCGGTTGGCCGGCCCGCGGCCGATATCCTCGAAGTGCGCACGGAGACTGGTGTCAATCTGTGTGCGCCCAACGGGGCGTTGCGTCGCGCCCTTCGGCTCGGTACCCGCATCAACACCCACTTCGCCTACCTGTTCCGGCTACGCACCAGCGACGACCCGGTGCGCGTGTCCTACTCGGTGTCGCCGATCCGTCTCAAGGGGAAGACGCCCGATGCGGCCATGATCATCATTCACGATGTCACGCCGGAGCTGGAGACGATCGAGGCGCGAGATGCCCTGATGCTGGCGGCCTCGCACGAGCTGAAAACGCCGCTGACTACGCTCAAGGGACTGAGCGAGCTCCTGCTCGACTTCGACCTGTCAGAAGCGCAACGCCGGGAGCTGTTACAGGATCTGCACGGCCAGGCCGACCGGATGGAGCGTCTCATCGGCGACATCCTCGCGGTGAGCCGCATCGACTCTGGCCGCATCTCCGTCGACTTCTCACGCGTCGACGTCGCCTCCGTGGTGCAGCACGTCTGCGAGGAGGTGCGGCCGATGCTTAAGGGACGCATCCTCAAGTGCCGGGCTCCCGAGAACCTGCCGGCGGTCATGGGTGAGGCCCGTAAGCTCCACCAGATCCTGGTGAACCTGCTGACCAATGCCATAAAATACTCCGAGCCCGGGACCCAGATCACCCTCAACGCGCGCATCGACCAGTCGGAAGTAAGGTTTGAGGTGTCAGACCAGGGGGTCGGAATCCGCAAGGAACATATGCCCCGGCTCTTCGAGAAGTTTTACCGCGCCGACGACCCGCTTGTACGCCGTACCTCCGGAACCGGATTGGGGTTGTACATCGTGCGTAGCCTGGTAACCATGCTCGGTGGTCACGTCCACGTGCGCAGCCGCCATGGGAAGGGCACGGTGTTCACGGTCACGCTGCCACGGGCCGAGCCAGCCGCACGAACCCGGCCGCGGGTCGCCGTCGGCGCCCACTAAGCGATGGCACCCCCGAAGAAGATCCTGATCGTCGACGACGAGGCCATGATCCGCAAGGCGGTCCATCTCGCTCTGGAGAAAGAGGGGTACGAGGTGGTCGAAGCAGAGACCGGTGGCGAGGCACTCCGCCGCATCGAACTGAGCAAGCCCGACCTGATCCTGCTCGACATCATGCTGCCCGACGTCTCCGGGTTCGACGTCTGCCGCGACATCCGCAAAGCGGGGCTGCGGGTCCCGATCATCATCCTGAGCGCGAAGACGGAAGAGATCGACGTGGTCGTCGGGCTGGAGATCGGTGCCGACGACTACATCACGAAACCGTTCCGTACCCGCGAGCTGCTGGCCCGCATCGCCGCCCACCTGCGCAAGGCGCGTCAGGAGGAGGAAGCGGTCAACCAGGGGCGGCTGGAGTTCAAGGACCTGGTCATCGACCTGAACGAGCGACGCGTCTTCCACGACTCCAGCGAGGTGTTGCTGACCCACACCGAGTTCGACTTGCTGGCATTCCTCGCGTCAAACGCGGGCAAGGTCCTCTCGCGCGAGAAGATCCTCAACCACGTGTGGGGCTATGAGTACCCGATCGAGACCCGCGTGATCGACGTCCACATCCGCAACCTGCGGCGAAAGATCGAGCAGGATCCCTCCCACCCGTTCTTCATCCTGGCGGTGCCTGGTATCGGCTACCGCTTTACCAGTGCGGGCAAACTCGGCTAGGCGATTCTGCCGTTAGCTTGCGGCGGCGCCGGCCGCGGGTCGCAGTTCGCGGTAGACCGAAAGCAGCCGGTCGAGGTTGTCCGACAGGCTGAAGCGCTCGACGGCACGCTCGCGGGCGCGACGGCCGAGCTCACGTCGGAACTCGGGGAATTCGATCAGCGTGCGCAGCGCCAACCGGAGTTGTCCATCAAGATCCTTGGTGTCGAGGACGATACCCGCGCCGCGCAGAGCCTCACCGTCGGAACCGACATCGGTCGCCACCGGCGCCACGCCGCAGGCCATCGCCTCGAGCAACGAGAGCGATAACCCTTCGACCATCGAGGGCAGGACGAAGATGTCCATGGCGCGCAGCATGGAGATCCGCACCGCCTCATCGAGGACCTGGCCGGTGAAGACGACACGGGCGTTTCCATATCGCCGGTCCAGGCGACGCTTCTCGCTTCCACTGCCGATGATCACCAGCTTGACCTCATCGGCGGCATCGACATCCTGGAAGGCGCGCACCAGGATGTCGACGTTCTTCTCGGGATCGACGCGGCCGAGGTAGCCGACCAGGGCACCCGCTTTCAACGTTGGCTTGAAATCCGACGCCCCCGGGGCGTACTTCTCGACATCGACGCCGTTCGGGATCACGGCGATGTTGTCGGCGGGGACGCCGTAGTGCTCGAGCAGGCTCTTCTGCTGCTCCGAAAAGATGATCACGCGATCGAAGTTCGCGAGCGACTGGGCATAGAGCCGGTAGACCGCGGTGCTGATCCCCTGCCAGAGCCCGAAGCGGGAGTCGTAAGGGACATGGAAGGTGGCGACCGCGGGCAGGCCCAGCTCATGGCAGAGCTCGGGGAGTCCGAAATCGATCAGCGTCGAGAAGCTGAGCGAGACGTGAACCAGGTCGACATGCTCGCGGCGCAGGAGGTCGGTGATGCTGCGCTTTGTCCTGGGCGAGGAAATGATGTAGCGGTGGCTGCCCGTCAAGGATCGAAGCGTGAGTCCGTCGTCGGTCACCGCCGCCAGCGTGCCGTGATGGACGAAGAACACCTTGACGCCGCGTGCACGCAGCCCGGCGACCGTCTCGCGTGAATAGGTGAGCAGGCCGTCGCCGGCGCGTCCACTCTGATGCCCCAGCCAGGCGACGCGCAGCGGCTCGTTCATCGAGTCTCGAGGTCCTTCAGAAGCTCGAGCAGGAAGGGACGGTTCTGCAGCTCGGCGTGGGGAATGTGCAGGCCCGGCTCGTCGACGGTGCGACGGTCGTAGCGCAGGATGTCGATGTCGACCTCGCGCGGGCCCCATCGCTGGCGTGCGGTCCGGCCAAGCTGCTGCTCGAGATGCTTGATCGTCTCCAGCAGGGGGCGCGGCTCGAGCGATGTTTCTACCTCGAGCACCTGGTTGAGGAAGCGAGGTTGGTCACGCACGCCAACCGGCTCGGTCTCGTCGATGCGGGAAGCGCGCACTAGCGTGATGCCCGCCTTGGGCAGCGCGGCGCGCGCCGCCTCCAGGTACCCGGCGCGATCGCCCACGTTACTTCCCAACGCCAGCCACACCCGTGTCACGCGCCCCGAATGGCATCGGCCATGCGTGCCACCCGGACCATCGCCTTGACGTCATGCACGCGGACGATGTCGGCTCCGCCGGCAATGCTCAGCGCCACCGCCGCGGCCGTCCCTTCCAGCCTCTCGCCCGCCGGCAGGTCGAGCGTTTTGCCGATGAACGACTTCCGCGACGGGCCGATGAGCAACGGAAAACCGAGTTTGCGCAGTTCAGGTAGACGCCGGATGATCTCGAGATTCTCTTCCCGAGTCTTTCCGAATCCGATGCCCGGGTCCAGGATGATGCGATCCTCCGGGATGCCGGCCGCACGGCCCAACTCGACGCTCTCGAGCAAGCCGGTGGCAACTTGGCCAATCAGATCGTGGTAGCCGCCGCCTGGCTTGTTGTGCATCAGTACCACCGGCGCGCCGGCGCGAGAGACGCTGGCCGCCATCTCCGGATCTCGCCGGAATCCCCAGACGTCGTTGACCAGGCTGGCGCCGGCCGCGAGCGCCCGCTCCGCGACCTCGGCCTTGTAGGTGTCGATCGAGACCGGCACGGCGACCGCGACCGCGACCCGCTCCACAACCGGGATCACGCGGCCCAGCTCTTCCTCGGCGCTGAGCCCGGCGCTCGACCAGGTTTCGGGTCGAGTGGATTCGCCCCCGATATCAATGAGGTCGGCGCCATCCTGCTCCATCTGCCTGGCGCGGGCGACCGCGGTCTTAAGATCCGTCACGCCATCGCCCGAGAACGAGTCGGGGGTGACGTTGACGATGCCCATCACGTAGGTTCGTGCGCCCCATTTGAAGTCACGCGAGCCGATGCGGGCCGATCGCATCGTGGCGGCCATCGGCGTGAGCGTAGCATCATGTCGTTTCGGTGACTGGCATCAAATTGAGCCGCCTCCTCGAGGGCGTCGAGGTGCTCGAAGCGCCCCCGGCCGACCCCGAGGTCACCGGCCTCTGTTACGACTCCCGCCGGCTCAAGCCAGGCGACTGCTTCGTCGCCATCCCGGGTACGCACACCGACGGCCACCGCTATGTCGAGACTGCGCTGCGAGATGGCGCCCTGGCGGCCGTGGTTCAGCGCCGGGCCGGTACTGCCTGGCCGCAGGTGGTCGTTCCTGACACGCGCCGCGCCCTGGCGCTGATGTCCAGCACCCTCTACGCCCATCCCAGCCGCGACATGGTGGTCATCGGCGTGACCGGAACCGATGGCAAGACGACCACCACGACGATGATCCACCAGATGCTGCTCACGGCCGGTCGGCGAGTCGGCTCGATGAGCACGGTGGACATCCGCTTCGGCGACGCCGTCGATCCAAACGATTCGCGACAGACCACCCTGGAGGCGCTCGAGGTTCAGGGGCAACTGGCTCGCATGCGCGACGCCGGGCTCACCTATGCCGTGATCGAGACCAGCTCGCACGGGCTCGCCTTGCAACGCGTGGTGGGCGTCGACTACGACGTCGCCGTCTTCACGAACATCGCCCACGAGCACCTCGATTTCCACAAGACAATCGAGGCCTACCGCGAAGCGAAAGCCCGGCTGATCGATTTCACCGCCGACAGCGCTCCCAAGGGCATCGAAAAGACGGCCGTCCTCAACCGCGACGACCCGAGCTACGCCTACCTGGTCAACCGGCCGATTGCGCGGCGGATCACGTACGGGCTTCAGCTCGATGCCGATCTCAAGGCTGCCCGCGTCGACGCGATTCGCGAGGGCTTGCAGGTGGAAGCGTCGACGCCGCTCGGGCCTCTGACGCTGCGCTTGAAGTTGAGCGGCCGCTGGAACGCCGCCAATGCGCTCGCGGCCGCAGCCGCGGGTGTCGCTGTGGGGCTGACACTCGACGAGATCGGCCAGGGGTTGGAGAGCTACGGCGGGGTCAGCGGCCGGATGGAGCGGGTCGATCTCGGCCAGCCGTTCAGCGTGATCATCGACTACGCACACACGCCGCAGAGTCTCGAGAAGGTTCTGCGTGAGCTGCGGCCGATCACCCGGGGAAAGTTGATCGCCGTCTTCGGGAGCGCCGGTGACCGCGATCGCGAGAAACGGCCCTGGATGGGAGAGATCGCCGCCCGGCTCAGCGATTACGCCGTTTTCACGAATGAGGATCCGCGCGAAGAGGACGCGATGACCATCCTCAGCGAGATCGCCGCCGGGGCCGAGGAGGTCGGGTGGACCGAGGGCGACCAGTACGCCCGGATCGAGGACCGTCGCCAGGGGATCGCCCATGCGGTACGCCGTGCCGGCCCGGGCGACACCATCCTGCTCGCCGGCAAGGGGCACGAGCGAAGCATCCTCATCGGTCGCGGGAAAGAGCCGTGGGACGAGCGAGCCGCCGCCGAAGCAGCCATCCGCGGACTTCCGGCTTGAAACCAGGAAGCGCCCGATGAGCCGTGCCGAGGAGGAGACCAATCGGCGCATGCTTCGCGCCCGTGACGCCATGGACCGTGCCTACGCCGAGCCGCTCGACGTGCCAGCCCTCGCTCAGATCGCGAATGTCTCGGGGGCGCATTTCATCCGCACGTTTCGCGCGACGTTCGATGAGACACCGCACCACTATCTTCAGCGCCGTCGCGTTGAGCGGGCGATGTTCCTGTTGCGGGCGACCGATCGCAGCGTGACCGACATCTGTCTCGACGTCGGCTTCAACAGCCTGGGCACCTTTAGCCGCAGTTTTCAGGCAATCGTCGGCGAGCCGCCGACCGCCTACCGCGATCGCGGTCCGATCATGGCTGTCCCGAACTGCTTCGCGATGGCGTGGACACGGCCGAGCAGTTTTGGAGAAGCCAGGACGAGAGACGTCGTCTAGCCTGAGCTACGACATCAATCCCGATATCACGGAGGTCAATCAAATGTTCAACGCTCTTGCGATCACGTCACTCTACGTTCTCGACCAGCAGAAGGCACTCGATTTCTACGTCGGCAAACTCGGTCTCGAGGTCAACACCGACCAGGACCTCGGGTTCATGCGTTGGCTGACGGTCAACGTGCCGGGAGACTCGCACCAGATCCTGCTGGAGAAGCCGGGCCCTCCCGGCCTTGACGAGAAGACGGCCGAGCAGGCGCGGGCACTCCTGACCAAGGGGGCGACCGGCGGGCACCTGTTCTTCACCACCGATGACGCCCACAAGACCTACAGCGAGCTTCGCGCGAAAGGCGTCGAGTTCACCGAGGAGCCGACCGAGCGACCCTACGGCATTGACTGCGGCCTGCGTGACCCGTTCGGCAACCACATCCGTTTCTCGCAGCCACTCGCGGTCGCCACCCCGGCGTCAGGCGCCACCAAAGCGAATCGATGACGTTTCGCGCCAGCATCGAGCTTTTCAGGCAAGACCGCGACCGGCATCGAGGTGCCGGCCGCGGTCGTGACTTTGCGAGAGGGCCGAATCGAGGATCAGATGACCTGGAGTTCGTGCCCTTGGGATTCGAATGCCCGCTGAATATTCTCGATAATCCGGCTACGATCCTCTGGCCCAACCGCCTCCGCGTGGCGCGGAGGGTCCCATCGCTTGATGCTTTCGCTCCAGAGAGCTATCGCGCCGGGCTTGGCCAGGACCTCGGAGTCAACGAACAGTGATCGATCGCCCTCGACGTAGCGCATTCCAGTCCGACCCAAGACCTCGACAGAGAATCCCGAGTCACTCTGGATGAGATTCGGACGCGGCACCGAAAATTTCACCGCCGGGCCGCGAGTACCAGCTTGCGGTCGGTAAACGACGTCACCCGCCCGTCCCCAATCACGATCTCGAGGTCGCGGACGGCGGAGGCGGGAGCGTCCAGGAAACGGTTTCGCACGCGCTGCTGCGTCGCCGCGTCCTCGCCGCCGCGCTCGAGCCAGGGCTCGAAGGGGTGGGACTTGCGCACCACCTCGGTCTTCTCGAGGCGAAGGCCGGCCTGCTCGCAAAACGCGATCCACTCTCGCTGCCTGTAGATGTGCCGGTGGGTCGGATCGCGCAGCGTTTCGACCTCGTCCTGGAAGGCCGCACTCTCCGAGTCTTCGGGCGCGAGCGTGTCGATGAAGATGAAGAGACCGCCGCGCCGCAGCACACGAGCGACCTCGCGGAACGCGAGCGCGACGTCGTCGAAGTGATGCGCGGCGAGCCGGGTGGTGACGATGTCAAAGCTCTCCTCGACAAACGGCAGCCGTTCCGCGCCGGCCTCGACGAATTCGGCGTTTCGAACACCAGCTTCCGTGAAGAGGCGACGCGCGGTCGCGAGCATGGTTGGGACAGGGTCCGTGAGGACGACGCTCGAGACCCGGGGTGCGAGCGCGAGGGCGGTATGGCCGGCGCCGGTGCCGATGTCGAGTACACGTTCGGTGCCCGCGGGGGAGGCGAACTCCACGACCAGCTCCAACTCGCGCCCCGACTTGTGCTCGCCGGTGGCGTACGCCTCGGCGGCTTTCTCCCAGCGGGTCCCGCTGCTCACCCGGTCAGCTTAAGGCGACGCTATCGAGGACCTGCTTGACGACCGGGGAATTGGCGTCGGCGGTAAAGAAGGAGAACTGGTAGTTGCGGCCCTTGGTGTGGACGTACACCGACGCCATGAACGGCCAGCCCTGATCGGGGCGGGCCCAGGCGGAGGTCACCTTGCAGGTATCGAGGGCGACCCTCGACACTTGCTCGGTGAGCGGCGTGTAGTTCCAAACTTGGACCGCGGTGGTGTGGTCGGCGACCGGCGCCATATCGGCGCGGAGCTGAGCCGGCAGGTGCACCGTGAGCGTGTCGGTGGAGCTCGTCTGCAGGACCAGGAATGGCAGGTCATCGCCGCTCTTTAAGACCGTGGTCGATGACGGATCGGACGAGGGGGTGACCTGATACCCCTGCGGCAGCATGAGGCTCCAGCCCACGCCGCTCGCCGCCTGGAGCGGCGTCACCGCGATCAGGTCCGAGCGCACCCATCCCGCCAGGGTCGCCGCCTTCACGTGGTACCAGACGTTTCCAGAGGCATCAGGGGCCCGCTGATCGGCCGTCGCCTGGGTGCCCTGCGAAAGGATGGCCAGCTGCCCGCTCGATGCGCTCGCTCCCGCGCGGAGCTTGGCGCCCAGCGGCTCGTTGACCCAAATCGTAAACGGCAACGCCGGCGGCGACGGCGGTGTTACGGTCGGTGCCGACTTGGGCATCGGCAGGGATGCGGGACACGACGTCGGCGAGGCGTGCGGATCGATGGTGGGCGAGGCGGATAGTTGAGGTCGGCTCGCCACGGCGTGGGTCTTGTAGAGAGACGTTAGCGGCCCAGCCAGCAGGAAGGCCGCCACGGCGCCGATTGCCATCAGGGGAATTAGGCGGAGAGCCGACCTCATGCTCATGCAACGCCGCCCAAGCGCGGCGCGTTACGCGAGCGGCTTGCGTCCGGGCAGTCCAGTCCTTCGCGGAAAACGAGACGGCGTGGACGCGAGCTTTGGCACCACCATGAGCGCGCGGCCACTGGCGTCCACGCGCTCGAGGCGCGGCGGCCCCCCTCCCAGCAGGCGGGAAGCGGGCTCGAGCGCGACCGGGTCGAGGGGGCTGACCTGGGCAACAAGATCTCCACCGGTTCTAACGAAGGGGAGAGCTAGCTCCAGCAGCACCTCCGGACGGGCAGCCGCCCGCGAGATCGCCCGATCGAATTGCTCCCGAAGCGCCGGCAGGTGGCCGAGCTCCTCCGCCCGGCCGGGGGCAACAACGACGTTCCTCAACTCTAACGCTCCGGCTACGTGTTCGAGAAAGGCGCATTTGCGGGCGTTCGCCTCGAGCAAGGTGAACTGCACCTGCGGCATGGCGATCGCCAGCGGGACGGCCGGCAGCCCCCCGCCACTCCCGATGTCGATCACCCTCGTGATACTCGTCCACGACGACCCAGCCAGGACGCCGGCGTCGGCAACCAGCGCCTCGACCTGGTCGAGCGTCCTCGCCCCGGTGAGGTTGATGCTCCGGTTCCACTCGAGCAACAGTTGCGCGTACTGCTGAACTTTCGGGCGCACAACCTTACAATATTGACGTGCCGATCTACGAGTTCTCCTGCTTGAGTTGTCGCCACACGTTTGACGTCTTTGGCGGTTACGCCAGTCGTGACGATCGCCAGGTATGCCCGGAGTGCGAGAGCACCAACACCAAGGCCATGTTCTCCACCTTCGCAGTGGTGGGTACCAGCGAGGCGTCGGGCGAGTCGACCTCGGGTGGCTGTGCGTGCGGCGGCAGTTGCGCCTGCTCGAACTGAGCGCAAACAAGTAGACACCAGCCGCGGCTTTCCGGCATGATGTGGCCGTGGAGTCCACTCCTGCGCCAATCCGCTTCCGGCCGAGGCAGCTGTCGGAGCTCCTCGATGAGGTCTTCCGACTCTACCGGCGGCACTTCTCGCTCATCGTGGGCGTGGCCCTGCTGGTCGCCTTACCCGGGCTGGTATGGTCGCTTGCTACCGGTGTCTACCTGCTGAACTCCAACTCGTACACCAACCTCTTTACAACCACCGGGACCTCGACGCCCGCGTTCAACAGCCAGCAGTTCTCGAATCTCGTCGGGACGTTTCTCCTCGGCGGGCTGGGCGCCCTCATCCTGTTGCCCTTCAGCGTGGGGGCCGTCTATCGAGCGGTCACCGACGTGGCATTGGGGCGGCCGGCGACCATTGGCGTGGTTCTCCGCGAGACGCTGGCGCGGTACTGGCCGCTGCTCGGCCTCATCGGCCTGGGAATCCTGCTCTTCATCGGCTGGATCATTGCCGAGGTCATCGGATTCCTTCTCCTGGTCATCCCCGGGCTCGCCGTGTTTTGCGCCGCTGTCTATTTAGCGGTGCGCTGGTCACTTGTGGTGGCGGCGATGATGGCCGAGGACGTCGGGCCGATTCGCGGCCTGGGACGCAGCTGGAACCTCGTCAGCGGTTCGTGGTGGCGGACGTTCGGCATCCTGCTGATCGTCGGGATCTTGCAGACCATCATTTCGTACGCGCTCCTTATCGTGTTCACCCTCTTCGCGGACATCTTCAGCAGTGGCGACTTTCGCGCCGCGCTTGTTTCGGTCGGCTCGACGCTGCTGAGTGCGCTGGTTTCTCCGATCACGACGATCGCCGTCGTCTTGCTGTACTTCGATCTGCGGGTTCGCAAGGAAGGCCTCGACCTGGACCAACTCGCGCAGCAAACCTCCCCGGGCCCTGCTCCGGCGTAACAGCTGGCTTGCGCGCGGGGGGCCGCTCCTGGCGGCGCTCATCGTCGCGCTCGCGACCGCCATCCCCGCGGCGGCGACCCAGGCCGACGACTACACGAACGCCATCCACCGCGCGCTGACGTTGGTGCAGTTCGCCGAGCGCGGCGACACACCGTCGATCCTGCAGGCGCTCCAGGTGCTCGCCACCGCGCCCGGTCCAAGCCAGCCGGAAGTTCTCCACGACCTGGGTGCGCAGCCGCCCAATCTCACCGACGCCGACCAGCGGCTGCAGGCGCTGTACACCGCGCTCCAGGCACGCGTCGACACGCCCGACTCCGAGCGAGCCAGTCAGCAGCTGAACAGCGTGCTCTCGATGCCGCGCTACGTCGGCTTGGCGTCTGGGCCGTCTCTGCTCGAGCGGATAGTCGGAGGGGTGATCACCGCGATTGGGAATTTCCTTCGCTGGCTGGGTGTCAACAACCTGCATCTCAACATCCCGATCTGGTTCTGGTTGGGGTTCGCCGCGCTGGTCATCCTGGGCATCATCGTCTGGCCGATTCGGAGCGTCCTGGGCCGCGGCGGGCGCGACGCCGTCCCGCGCTGGACACCATCGGCCGTCCGGCCATCCTTCGACTTCTTCGCGCAGGCCGACCGGTTGGCGGCGGCCGGTGACTTCCTTGGCGCGATTCAGGCGCTGGCCGGCGGGGTCACGGTCCGGATCAGCGGCGAGCGCGCCTGGGACCGAAGCCCGTACACGGTCCGCGAGCTGTTTGCGCGGACCGAGCAGCCGGAGCTCTTACGGCCGCTCCTGCGCTCGTTCGAGGAAGCGAGTTATGGCCATCGCCCACCCGATCGACCGATGTATGCGCAGGCTCTCGAGGCGGCAAAGCGATACCGGCGGGCCGCCGCGTGAGCCGCCGCCGCTGGATCCTGTTTGCCACCGTGATCGCCCTCATCGCGATCGTCGTGCTGCTGCGGGGCACCGCCACGGGCGACTCACCCGGGCACAGCTCGGCCAGTGACGCCGGTAACGGGACGTCGGCGCTCC
Source organism: Candidatus Dormiibacterota bacterium (assembly GCA_035279665.1). Classification (GTDB taxonomy): domain Bacteria; phylum Chloroflexota; class Dormibacteria; order CF-121; family CF-121; genus CF-13. Next base: position 105,946 of record DATEHI010000011.1, read on the forward strand.
GCCTCTATGCCGAGGCTCTCGGCCATGGCACAGGGTCCGTCGAAGGCGACTTCAGCCTTCCTTCCTCGCCCGCCCTGATGTTCATCTTCAGGCCGACGACAGGCTTCAGCAGCGCCGAGGCTCAACAGGTGGACACCTGGCTGAGAGCCGGCAACGTCGTCGTCTATGCGACCGAAGCACGCGATCCTGACCTCGACGCCCAGTTCAGCCTCAATCTGTTGACCGGGAGCGTCGATGGCGCCGCCCACGCCGCGGCTCCCATCTTCGGCGGGGTCAGTACGCTGTCGGGCGCCTCGTCGGTCGTGCCCTTCAAGCCGTCGGCATCACAGGTGCCGTTGCTCCGAAACGCGAAGGGTGACGTGCTGGCCGTCCGCACCGCCGTGGGGTCCGGGCAGCTGATAGCGATGTCCGATCCGCTTGTGCTCTGCAATGGCTACCTTCGGTTGGCCGACAACGGTCGTTTTGCCGCCGACCTGATCGCGCTCACGCCCAACGGCGGGCGTGTGCTCTTCGACGAGTTTCATCACGGTCAGATCGCCGGCAGCGTGCCGACGGCGACCGCCTGGGTGTTGACCCCCTGGGGCGCCGCGCTCGCGCTGGCGGTGCTCGTCATGATGGCGGGCGTTGCCCTGCGCGGCCGTGCCTTCGGGCCGCCCATTCCACTGCGCCAGGCCGCGGATCGCTCCAGTGCCGAGTACGCGGCCGCGGTGGGCAGCTTGCTGCATCGGACCGGGGCCCGTCGGGTTACGGTGGAGACCTTGCTCACCGCGACTCGCCGTTCCGTCGCCGAGCGCGTTGGCGTCGGCAGCGCGACGCCGTCGTCGCAGCTCCTGGAAACCATTGCGCAACGCTCACCCGCTGCCGCGAGCGCGTTATCTCGGGCCGAAGCCGAGCTTCCCTCCGCCGTAGCCTCAGAGGCCGCGGTGCTGGACATGGCCCGGCGGCTGCACGACCTTGCCTATCCACTGTCGACTGTCGAGAACCAAAAGGAGTCCGCATGAAGGCTGCCGACTTTTACGCACGTTTTCGCTCCGAGGCGTCGAAGGCGATCGTGGGTCAGGACGAAGCCGTCCGCCTTTGCGCCCTGGCTCTGATCGCACAAAGCCATGTTCTGCTCGAGGGCGTGCCGGGAGTTGGCAAAACGCTGCTGGCCAAGACCATCGCCCGTCTTCTATCCCTGCAGTACGGCCGGGTGCAGTTCACGCCCGATTTGATGCCGGCCGACATCGTCGGCACATCCGTCTACGACCTGCAGTCGCGGTCCTTCAGGGTTCGTCAGGGACCGGTATTCACCAACATCCTTCTCGCCGACGAGATCAATCGCGCCCCGGCCAAGGTCCAGGCGGCCTTGCTGGAAGCGATGGAGGAGCGCGGCGTCAGCCTCGAGGGCCAGCAGCAGCCGTTGCCCGATCCCTTCATGGTGCTGGCCACGCAGAACCCGATCGAGTACGAGGGCACCTTTCCGCTACCCGAAGCGCAACAGGATCGCTTCCTGTTCAAGGCGGTGATGCCCTATCCCAGTCCGACGGAGGAGCTCGAGATGTTGCGACGCTGGGATGCCGGCATCGAGCTGAGGGATCCCGCGCGCGCCGGCGTCGAGCCGGTGCTTGATCCGGCGGCGATTATGGAATGCCGCGAGGAGGCGCGCAAAGTGACTGTCGACGAAAAGCTGCGACGCTACATCATCGAACTGGCGGTCTCGACCCGCCAGGCCGCCGAGTTGGTCTTGGGCGCGAGTCCGCGGGCCGAAGTGCTCCTGATGCTCGCCGCCAAGGCCGCCGCGGCGTTCGACGCACGTGACTACGTCACCCCGGACGATGTGAAAGGGTTGCTGCGCCCCACCTTCCGGCACCGGCTGCTGCTTCGGCCCGAAGCGGAGGTCGGCGGACAGACCGCCGACAGCCTGCTCGACTCCGTCATCGCCCGGGTTACGCCGCCCCGCTAGGGTGCGCGCGTGACGCTGGTTCCGCAGCGGCGCCTATTGATTGCTCTCCTGCTCGGGACGGTCCCGATCCTGCTGATCATCGTGCATCCGGTATTTCTCATCGTGTTCCTTGGCTACTATGCGGCGTTGCTGGGATTCGCCATCGCCGATGCGGCGCGACTGCCGAAAAAGTCCGGCTTCATGGCGAGCCGCGTCCTGCCCCAGCCGTTCTCACTGGGTGAAGTGCAGTCGGTCCAGCTGCTGGTCGCCCACTCCGAGGCGGCCGGTCTACCCGCGGAGCTCGCCGACCACGTGCCCGCGGACTTGCAGCCAGATCGCCGGACCCTGACCGGGACCTTCGACCGGGAGGGTCTGCTGAGCGTGGAGTACACGGTGCAACCGCCGCATCGCGGCCGCTACGCGTTCGGACCGGTTGACCTCCGCTGCTGGCGGCGCGGAGGCTGGCTCGTCCGGCAGGTACGCATCAAGGCCGACGAGCCGGCTGCGGTCTATCCCGACGTGCTCGCCATCAAGCGCTACGAACTGATGCTGCGCCGCGGCATGCGGATCATGATGGGACTCCGGCGAGCCCGCCCGCCGGGGGCGACCACGGCATTCGCGGGCTTGCGCGACTATCTCGCCGGAGATGACGTCCGGCGCATCAACTGGAAGGCGACGGCGCGGCGGGACAGCCCGGTGGTGATGGAAGTCGAGGCCGAGCGCGGCCAGCAGGCGATCATCGCGCTCGACTGCGGACGGTTGATGACCGCCCCGGCAGGATACCTGACCAAGCTGGATCATGCCGTAAACGCTGCACTGCTTCTGGCCTGGGTGGCGCAGAGCCAGGGCGACAAGGTCGGCATGCTGACCTTCAGCGACGGCGTGCGCCGCTTCGTGGCGCCGCAGCGCGGTCCCGCCCAGGTGACGCAGCTCAACAAGGTGCTCTATGACGTCAAGGCGGAGTACGCGGAGCCCGACTTTTCCGAAGCCTTCGCCCAGCTGGCCTTGCGGGTCAGCCGTCGCTCGCTGGTGGTCGTCCTGACCGACGTGCTCGACCCGGAGGCCTCGCGTGACCTGGTCGCCCACGCGATTCGCTTGAGCCGGCGCCACCTGGTGATGGTGGTGGCGATGTCCGACCCCGAGGTGCTGGCGGCACGCGACGCGCCCATCGAACGGGTTTCTCGCGCCTACGAGTGGGCAGCGGCCGAGGAGCTGCTGGCCGCCCGCCGGGCGAGCTTCGAGCAACTGCGCCAGGGCGGCGTCCTCGGGCTCGATGTCGAGGCCGGCCGGCTCAGCCCCTCGTTGGTCGAACGCTACCTGGAGCTCAAGGAGCGGGCGCTGCTCTAGGTTGCCTGTAACGTCCAGCCCGCTCGGGCGTTGTGCCGTGGGATTCCCAAACGGGAGGGCGCTCTGAAATCGCACGATCGGCCCTGGTTCGAACCCCTGGTAGTGGAGCTGGAGAACAACGCCCTTGGTTTCGCAATGACGCTCGTGCATGACCGGGAACAGGCGGAGGAGATCGTACAGGAGGCCTTCGCCAACGTCTGGGCAGCCAGGAACACGCCGCAGGAACGGGCGGAGTTCAAGCGCTGGCTCTACAAGGCCATCCTGAATCTCGCCCGCGACCAGGCCCGGCATCGCACCCGCTGGTCACTGCTGCGCTGGTGGGCACCGGTGCCGCCCAACCCCTTTGACGAGGTGGAGCGTCGTGCCGACGATGCCGCCCTCGTCGACGCCCTGCGACGGCTCGATCCGCGGGAGCGAGCGGCGATCCACCTCAGGTATTTCGAAGACCGTTCGTTCGCCGAGACCGCTGCCACCCTGGGCGTGCGCGAGAACAGCGCCCGGGTCATCGTTCACCGAGCGCTGGCAAAGCTGCGCCGCACGATGGGGTCCGTGACGGTGCGAGGAGTCGAGGCATGATCACCGAAGACCCGCAACTCGAGACGCGCCTCCGCCATTACGGATCCGTCCTTCGAAGTGGCACGCAGGTGAGCTCGGGATTGCATGCGCAAATCATCGAGCGGCTCGATCGTCGTCAGCCGGCTCGTCCGCATCGCCTCGCGATGCAGCTGGCGCTCACCGCGGCGATGCTCCTAGTAGCGGTTGGTGGGGTGGTGCTGGTGCAGCGCGTGCGCGCCGATGAGCTGGCGAAGGCCGAGCCCCGCGTGTCCCTGGTGAGTCCCGCCGACGGAGCCACCGACGTGCCGATCAATGGTGAGTTCCGAGTTACCTTTGCCAGGCGCCCGGCAACGCTGCCGGAGCTGACGCATTCGCCTGCAGATGGCAGCCAGGCGGCGCCGCGATGGGATGGCTCAACCCTGGTGGTCGGCTACACCGGCCTCCACACCAGGCAGCGTTACCAGGTCGTGCTGCTGTCGGACTATACGAGCGGGTTCGGCGGCAAGGGCCAGGTCGAGAAGCGCTGGAGCTTTGTAACGGAGCTTGGACCTCCCGCGGCCGGCATCCCGCTCATCTGGTACTCGACAGCGTCGCCCTACGGAGCCAAGCCGCAAGCCGGCCCGTGGTTCGCCCTCGACTGGAACGGCACGGTGGTCGGGAAACTCAACCCGAGTGGCGGCATCAACCAGTCACCGGACGGCTCACGCCTGGATATGGCGGGCGTGGGCTACGCCGACCAGGCCGGACAGCCCGTTGCGGCGGTTCGCCTCAACAACAAGGGAGGTCCAGGGTGGTCAGACGACAGCCGGCACTTCTGCCTGGTGGGCACTGCCAGCGGCGCCGTACCAGCCGGCAACTACGAACCGGCGTGGCTGTTCGCCGGGCCCATCGAGGGCCCACTGCGTCGGGTCGCCCAGTTCGGCCAGTTCGGCGGGCAGGTCGGCGCAGGGCCGATCGCCTGCAGTTTCCAGAACGATCGTGCCGTCGTCGTCCAGACCGTGATCATGGGCGCTTCGGATGTGTGGGTGTTCAAACTGTCGACCGGTGCGCTTCTCTACCATCGGCAGTATTCGAACCAACAGACACCGTTCATTCGCGCGTCGCACGATGGCCAGTACCTGGCTGAGCAGACGGCGGCGGCGTCGAACGGCGCAGGTCCTCAGGGTTTTGGCGCCACCGTGATTCGCCGAGTCTCCGACGGTCACGAAGTCGCGCGGCTCGACAACCAGACCGTGGTCGCCTTCTCCTGGGATGGCTCGCGAGTGGTCACGATGCCGGCGATTGGGACGTCGGCTCCCAACGAGGCGCGACTCGTCGACTGGCAGAGCGGAAAGGTGCTGTGGCGGCTCCCTGGGCCAACGACTGCCGGCACCGCCGTCTACGCCCTTCCCCATCCGAATGGAGCAGACCTCGTCGTCGGCATCGGTCCCCAGAGCGCGGACGGCATCGATGAGCTCTGGTTGGTCGATGCCAATGGCACTGCGAGGCGGATCGCCAAGGGTCCGCTCTGGATTAGTTTCTAGCTGGCTTTGGGCTTCCGAGCTGGGCGACCCGTGAAGAGCAGGTACCAGTAAAGCAAGGCGCCGGTCGAAAGCCCGACGGCGACCTTGACGGCGGTGGGCGCATCCGACGGGCTGAGGTTGCCTTCGATGATCCCCGCGATGATCAGCAGGGGCGCGAGGCCCGCGAGGATGATGACGGCCTTGCGGGCAGCAAGCACGAGCGCATCGCGGCGGCGGTAGGCGCCGGGCGAGAGGATCGCCCAGCCCATCATCAACCCGCTGGCGCCGGCCGCCACGACGACCGATAGCTCGATGACACCGTGGGCGATGACGAAATCGAGCAGGCCGGGCGCGATGCCATAAGCATTCGTCAGGCCGAGGAGGCCGCCCAGCTGGATCCCGTTCGTCATCAGCACATAGATGGTCGGCAGGCCGAGCAGCACACCAAACGCGAAGGCGAGGATCGAGACGTTGATGTTGTTCGTCATGATCACGCCCGACATCAGCGCGCGCGTGTCGGGGGAAATCTGGGTCCAGAGCTGGTGGTTGTGAACGCCCTGCACGATCGGCGCCGGGACCAGTGCGTAGGCCAGCGTCGGGTCGAGGCTGACGGCGACGAAGGCGATCAGGGCCGGCCCGAAGAGTAGGAGCGCCGCGGCGATCAGGTAGGGGGCGGCCTCGCGGTAGGTCTGCGGCAGAGTGCGTCTGTAGAAGACCGCGATCCGCTCACCCAGGTTGCCCCCCTGGCGGTACACGGCCGCATGGCCGCGCGCCACCAGGCCATTCAGATACCCGGCAACCGGCTCGGTCGGCCAGTCGCGTTTGGCTCGGGCAAGGTCCGCGGTGGCGCGGCGATAGAGTGCAGCGAGGGAGAGGACCTCGGTGGGCAGCAGACCGCCGATGCGGCTCGTCCCCGCCCGCGTCAACAGCTGTTCCAGGCGGTCCCACTCGGGGCGCCGCCGGGTCACGAACTCATCGGCGCGCACCTATCCATGATGACGGACGGCGCCCTCGAACCTCACTCCCCTCCCGTAGCAGGATCGCGACGCCCGGTCGCAAAACTGGGCGCTAGACTGCAGGCGTGCAGCCGCCCGATGCCTCCGACGACCTGGTTGTCTCCACCCCGGAACGGGTCGCGTTCCAGTACGAGGTCGCCGGCATTGGCAGCCGTTTCCTGGCGCAGTTCATCGACGTCCTGATCATCACCTTCATCCAGATCATCATCAGCATCGGAGCCGGTGCGCTCGGTGGCATTTTCGGTTCGGCCCAGGTCTTTGCCCTGGTGGAGCTGATCCTCACGTTCGTCCTCATCGCCGGCTACTTCCTGATCAGCGAAGCCGCCATGAACGGGCAGACGCTGGGAAAACGATCGGTGCGCCTGCGCGCGGTGGGCGACCATGGCGAGCCACTCACGATTGGGCAGGCGGCGATCCGTAACCTGGTGCGGATCGTCGACTTCCTCCCGCTCTTCTACGCGATCGGCATCGTGACCATGTTCAGCAACAGCCGGGCGAAGCGGCTCGGCGATTTCGCCGCCGGCACGCTGGTGGTCCGCGATCGGGAGCGCATCAGCCTCTACGATTTGGCCAGCACGCCTGCGGGGACGGCACCCGAGCCCAAGCCCGCCTCGTCCATCTGGTCAACACCCGGGACGGAGACGACGGCGGCGCCCACGGGCCCGTCCGGAGCGATCGAGCGTCCGCTCGACCCGGCCCTGCGCCGCCTGGTGGTTGCCTATGCGGCCCGAAGGGAGCTGCTTCCGCTGCAGCGGCGAAAGGCGCTGGCGGGGAGCGCGCAAGCGGCCCTGACCGCCGCCCTGCCCGAGGTCGTCGCCACCGATGGTCCGTTGGCGGCGCTCGACCAGCTCGCGGAGCGCGAGGGAATTACTCCGCTCCGACCCGTCCACCGCAATGCGTCGAGCGCGCAGACCTGGGGCGTAACCGCCCTCATTTTTTGCTGGATGCCCCTGATTGCCATTCCAACGGGCATCCTCTCCATCGTGTTTGGCAGCGACGCGCTGAAAGCGATCCGTGCGGAGCCCCAGAAGTATCAGGGCGAGGACAAGGCGAGCACGGGGCGGCTGCTCGGCATCATCGGGCTATCGCTGACGTGCATCGAGCTGGTGATCATCATTCTCGCCATCGCCTTCGGGAACCAGAGCTAGAGGCGCTTGCGCCCGGCGATACCGGTGTCGAGCGGGTGCCACCACTCGACCTTTCCCTCGCCGAGCTTCCAGCAAAGAAAGACGGTCTCGCCTTCATGCTGATGAAAGAAATCGATCAGGCCGATGGCCGGGTCGCGCAGCACGATACCCCACTCTTGCAACTGACGCACGTCACGCTCGAGCGTCTTCGTCAGCTCGCCCAAATGCCGGGCCGGCAAGCCTCCGCCATTGTGTGAGGCCTTCTCCCTGACAAGCGCCACCGTCTTGTCCTTCGCCAGCGCTTCCTGGGTGGAACGGACCCGCTCCAGCAGCGGCTTGAGCTTGGGGAGCAGTCCATTCGCCTCGTCGACGCTGTAGAACGTCTCCGGCATCGGCTCAGGCGGCGGAGATGGGCGCCATGGCGCGCAGCCGTGCAACCATCCCCGGCAGCCGGTCCAGGATGAGATCAATCTCGCTCTCCGTGTTGCCTTTGCCGGCCGACAGCCGCAGGCTGCCAAGCGCTCGCTCCCGCGGATAGCCGAGTGCGAGGATCACGTGACTCGGTTCGAGCGAGCCCGAGGTGCACGCCGATCCAGAGGAGGCCGCGAAGCCGTCCATGTCGAGCTGGAGCAGCAGCGACTCACCTTCGATGCTGTCGAACAAAAAGCTGGCGTGGTGCGGAAGGCGATTTACCGGGTGTCCGGTGAGCTCGGCCCCCGGGATCCGGTCGAGCACGCCCTCGATCAACCGATCGCGCAAGCCGATGAGATGGGCTGTATTCTTCGCCATGTCGCGCTGCGCGATGCCGATGGCTTTCGCGAGTCCCACGATGCCGGCGACGTTCTCCGTGCCGGCGCGGCGGTTGCGTTCGTGCCCGCCCCCCAGCATCTGCGGCACGAGCCGCACGCCCGAGCGAACCACCAGGCAGCCGACGCCCTTCGGACCGTGCAGCTTGTGGGCCGACATCGAAAGGAGGTCGACGCCGAGGGCATCGACGCGGGTTGGGATCTTTCCCGTGGACTGGACCGCATCCGTGTGGAAGTAGGCGGTGCTTCGCTCGCGGGTCACGGCGACCAGTTCGCGGAGAGGCTCGATGGTGCCGATCTCATTGTTGGCGTGCATGAGGCTGACCAGGATGGTGTCGGGCCGCAGCGCGCGGCCGAGGTCGGCAGGATCGACCAGGCCGTGGCGATCGACTGGCAGCCGCGTCACCTCGAAACCGCCCTGCTCGAGCGCGTCCGCCGAGCGGAGCACCGCGTCGTGCTCGATTGTTGAGGTGATGACGTGCCGGCCGCGGTCCGCGTTCCGCTGCGCGATCCCCTGGAAGGCGAGGTTGTCTCCCTCGGTGCCGCCGGAAGTGAAGATGACTTCTTTGGCCGCCACGCCGTAGAAGGCGGCCACCTCATCGCGTGCCTGGTCGATCGCCTGGCGGGCCCGCTGTCCGAGGCCGTAGACGCTGGAGGCGTTGCCGAACTCATCGGTGAGGTAGGGCATCATGGCCTGCAGCACCTCGGGATCGAGGGGCGTGGTCGCCGAATGGTCGAGGTACACCATCGGCATCATTCTATTGCGCTATTGCGCGTCGGGGTCTAAATCTGGCGAAACGGACGGCCGCGGGCCAGCTCTTTCAGGGAGCCACTGAATGCCTTCATGTACTGGTGGACATCGAGCATCTCATCGGTGCTGATCGGACCTTCCTCAGCGGCCTTGGGAAGTCCGTCCGGATGCTTGGCCTTCTTGAGCAAGAGGACAGCGACAAAGCTGACGCCACAATTGGCGCAGGTCACCTCGACCGTGCAATGCCCATCGGCCTCGTTGAGCAACTTGACCTGGCAATCGGCCAGCGCTTGCGAGCATGCGAGGCACTTGTAGTACCTGGCTCGCTCCTTGATGAGCGCTATCAGATTCACTGATCTCCACTATAGATGGCGCTCCAGCGCTTGGCCAAGCGCCGGATTCGAACGATCAGCCGCCCAGCCGGTAGATTCGGATCTGCGGGCCGGGCCTGACCCAGCCCCCGTACCCGGCGAGCGGCACATAGTAGGTATCGATCGGGTCGAAGACGCTGTCCGGACATCCGTTCGTCGGTGAAAAGCTCGCCAGCGGCGGTCCCTGCGCCCGCAACGCCGCCTCGAGGGGGCTGAGCGCCTGGCACCCGGTGCCCGGTGTTTCGTAGCCGACGACAACGTAGGTAATGCCCTCCTGCCGAAAGCTGTCGAGCGACGTCAGCTGGAGATCGTCGCGGGTCAGCTCGCGGATGGTGTATTGGGTTTCCAGCCGGCTGTCGAGAAAGGAGGCGACATACGGGTCGGTCGCCCCGTGGCTGTGCTCCCCGCTGTCGATCATCGCCTGGTCGTGGGCCGGACCGGCCATGTAGGGCACTCCGGCCCTACCGCCGGCGGGCACGTGCTGCGCCAACCAGTCGAAGGCGAGCGTGCGCGTGTCGGTCTGCTGGATCAACAGGTCGTAGCGAAGGTCGTGAGCGAGGGGCGCCACCGCGATCAACACGAACGCCACGGCCAGAGCCAGCCGCCGCGCCTTACCGCGCGCGGTGAGCTCGACGAGCGCCGCCAGCGCCCGACCGCCGAGCAGCAGCAGGGGCGGAATCATCGGGTCGGCGTAACGAAGAAAGACCGAGCCGCCGGCGCCGATCAGCAGGAAATAGACGAGGAGGAACGTCAGGATGATCCAGTCGGCGGGTTGTCGCCGCCAGGCAGCATAGGCGACGCCGATAACAGCCAGCAGCACGAGCACGGGATCGATGCCAAACCACAGCGCCACGCTCAGCTGGACCCATCCGATTGCCGGTGCGCTCGCGCGTCCCAGGTGCTGAAAGATGTAGCCGATGCCATGCTCCGTCATCCCTGGGTCGAGCACCAGGAAGGGGGATGTGATGGCGAGCGTGATGACGCCAACTGCCGCAATAAGGGCGAGCCGCGCCAGCAGTCGCGACCACCGAGTCAGCTCGGCGCGGGCCCGAAGCGTTTGGGCGGCGGCGATCCCGGCGAACACCAGCGCCCCGTTGTACTTCAGGCTGGCCGCCACCCCCAGGCTGATGCCGCTGATGAGCAGCGGCGGCAGACCGCGCGACTGGATCGTGCGGTACGCGACGTAGAGCGTCGCGACGGTGGCCAGCGTCAACGGGATGTCGAGTGTCGCGAAATGGCTGTCGCGCACGTGGAGGAAGGCGACCGCCAGCGCGCCGGCCCCGAAGAATCCGGCCAGCCAGCCATACGCCCGGCGCCCGAACTCGAAGACGACCAGGACGGTCAGACTGCCCAGGAGCGCATCGAGAACGCGGATCCCCAGGTAGCCCGATGCCGGATCGGAGACCAGCCCCAGCAGACGCAACGGCGCCAGCCAGGCCGCTGCGACATAGAAGTAGAGGTGAGGCCAGTCGGCGAAGTGCGGATTCAGGACTCCATGGAAGACACCCATGGCCCGACCGACCGTGACGTCCTCGTCCGGCCGGTAGAGGGCCGGCAATCCGAAGTTGATCCCCCACAGACGCAGCCCCGCGGCGACGACCAACACGCCCGCGACCGCACCGGCCGCAAAGCGAGGTGGCCGATCGGGGCTAGCTGCCGACGAGGTCCGGCCGGGTGGGGCCGTAGAGGTCGACCGGCACGGGCGTGGGCTCGTGCTTCCTGGCCTCGAGCTTCTTCACGGCGTCAATGGCGGCGGTGGTCGCGTCGCCGACGGCGGTCGTGATCTGCCGCGTCAGTTGCGATCGAACGTCGCCCGCCGCGTAGACGCCTGGAAGGCTCGTCTGCATCGTCGAGTCCGTCACCAGGAATCCGAGCGGATCGTGCTCGACGTGCTCCCGGTGATCGAAGAACTGAACGTTAGGTTGAAAGCCGATGAAGACAAAGAGACCGGTGACCTTGAGGGGTCGGGTCTGGCCGGTAACGACGTCTCTCAACGTGATCTCTTTGACCTGACCGTCCTCACCCGTAACCTCGGTGACGGTCGTGTTGGTGATCAATTCGACCTTGGGGTTCTTGCGGGCTGCCTCGACCAGGATGGCCTGGGCCCGGAACTGTTCGCGCCGGTGAATGATGTAGACCTTCTTCGCGAAGCGAGTCAGAAAGACCCCTTCCTCGAGTGCGGCATCACCGCCTCCGACGACCGCCACCTCCTCTTCCTTGAAGAAGGCGCCATCACAGACCGCGCACTGCGAGACACCGCGACCCTGGAACTCACTCTCGCCCGGAATGCCCAGCTTCAACGGCTCGCCCCCGGCGGTCAGGATCACGAAGTCGGCGACGTACTCGCCGTCTTCGGTCGCCACCACCTGCTTGTCGCCGCGACGGTGGATGCCCGTCACGCGAGCGGTCTCCAGGTCGACGCCGAACTTGACGGCCTGGTCGGCCATCCGTTGCGCGAGCTCCGGCCCGGTGATGTGGTCGAAGCCGGGGTAATCTTCGATCGCCTCGGTGTTGAGCAGTTGGCCGCCCGGCGCGCCACGCTCCAGTACAACGGTTTTGACCCGCGCTCGTCCGGCGTACAGGGCCGCGGTCAAGCCCGCCGGCCCGGCGCCGATGATGACCACGTCGTACTGGCGGTCTTTTTCCATCGTTTGCGAAGCTCCCATGTTATCTAAGCCGTTTCCCAACTCCAGTATTCCCAAATTGGCCTCTCCTGAACGAGCCTGACCGGAGCCTCGCGCAGCGTAACCCCGGGCGGTATATAACTGCGGAAGTGGATGCCTGAGGACCCTACGACCGGCGCCGCGGTGTTCGCTCCTTCCGCAAGGGTTGTGGCGTTGCCTCAGGTCGGCGCCACCAAGGATCGCGACCATCTCACCTGGGCGTATCAGACACATGTCACAGCGATCTACCAGTACATCTACAGCCGAGTCGGGAACCGCCCGGACGCCGAGGACCTCACCGCCCAGGTGTTCATGAAGGCGATCACCGGCATGCGTAACGACGTCTCGGTCCCCGAGCTGCGCAGCTGGCTGTACCGGGTGGCCCAAACAACGCTCGCCGACCACTGGCGGGAGTATTACGCCGAGGACGCCGGGGAGCTGGAGGACGACGTAACCCGAGCGCCGGCGCCGCGGGAGAATCCCGAAGCCGTGCTCCGGGTGGACTCCCTGCTCGCCACCCTTCCCGAAAGTTACCGGCGGGTACTGGAGCTCCGCTTTTTGCGCGGCTACTCCGTGCGTGAGACGGCGCAAGAGCTGAACCTCAGCGAGACGAACGTCAAGGTATTGCAATTCCGGGCCCTTAACCGGGCAGGCCGGGAACGTGGGAGGGCGACGTGAACGACGATCCCGAGCAGCTCGACAAGCACGTCGAGGACCTGCTGCAGGACCGCCGGCCGGAGCGCACGCCGCTGGGCGATGAAGCCGCTCTACGCGCCCGGCAAACCGCCGCGATGCTCCGGGCCGCCAAGCCAGGGGCCGGCCTGCCGTCGAAGGAGTTCCTGGAGCGAATGCAAGGCTCGATTCAGGGATGGGTTGGAGAGCGGTCGGCGCGCCCGGAACCGACGGCGCGGCCCAGCCGTCGCTCGCTCCTGCTGACCGGAGTTGCCGGGATCGCGGCCGGGGTGGCGGCTGCTGTGGGGATCGACCGGCTGGCCAAGAGCCCGGCGCCGCCCAATAACCAGGCGCTGGTGCAGAACAACGGGACCTGGAAACCGGTCAAGGCACTGACCGACCTCCCGGAAGGGGAGCCGGTCGCGTTCCGGTCCGGAGCCATCGAAGGCTTCCTGATCCGGCAAGGACAGGAGGTCAAGGGTATCTCCGCCGTCTGCACGCACATGGGCTGCATCCTTAACTACAGCAAGTTCCGCAAGCAGATTGAATGTCCCTGCCACGGCGCCACCTTTCAGACGGACGGTCAACCAGGCGACCAGTACAACGCGCCCCTTCCACCGCTGCCCTCATTGAACGTGCGCATTCAGCGTGGACAGGTCGAGGTCTACACGGTTTAGGCGTAACGCACCCCCGTACCAACGAACATGATCACATCGTTGCGGGCTGCCACCGTCGCAGCCTGCTCGGCACTGCTGCTCGCCGCCTGCGGCAGTCAGACCAGTGGCCCCGCGGCAACGGCAACGCCCTCGCCATCGGCAACCCCAACCCCCACACCGTCCCCATCGGCATCGGCCGCGCCGGTCGTTCTCGCACAGAGCGTGGGCGCCATGGGGACGGTCCTGGTGGCCGCCTCAAACAGCCACACGGTCTACACGTTCAATAGCGACACCCCCGGCGTGAGCAATTGCACCGGCGGGTGCGCGACCGCCTGGCCGCCGTTGACTATCGCCAGTGGAACGACGCCAACCGGGGGTCCGGGTGTGACGGGGCAATTGGGGACGATCAGCCGCAGCGATGGCACGCTCCAGGTGACCTATAAGGGCCTCCCGCTGTATTTCTTCCACAGCGACAGCAAGCCGGGCGATACGAAGGGCAACTACACCGGCTGGAGCCTGGTCAAGCCGTAGCCTCCGCTGGCGTTGGCCGGGGTGGGTTGGCTGAGCTTTCTGTCATCGCTGATTCGCGAACTCTCTGTTGATCCCCCCCGGAGAGTCAGGACGCGTCAGGACGTATCGTAAGGGGGCATCATGGCTCGAATCGCGTGGGTCGAGGACGACGAGGCATCGGGTGAGGTCGCTGACCTCTACCGCGAGCTGAAAAAAACGTCGACGAGGGGCAACGTCCCCGACATCCTGCGGACGATGAGCTTACGACCTGACTTCTTGCGTGCCATCGACGAGGCCAGCCGGATGCACTTCACCGACGGGGCGCTCAGCCGAGCTGAGCACGAAATGATCGCCTCCTATGTCTCCGCGCTCAACCGCTGCCATTACTGACTCAGCAGCCACGCCTGGTTCCTGCAGTTGCAGGGAGAGCAGTACTCGAAAGCGGCGGCGGCTCTACGCGACGGCGATCTCGACGCCGCCGGCCTGACGCCGAAACACCGCCTCCTTCTGGAATTCGTCGAAACGCTCACCCGGCACGCGTATCGCATCACGGACGAGCAGGTGCAGCAGCTTCGCGAGACCGGCTGGACCGATGCGCAGATCGCCGAAGCGGTCTACGACGGCGCGCTCTTCAACCTCTTCGTGCGCCTTGCTGATGCCTTCGACATCCATCCCGACCCGTCGTACGATGCCGCCGGCGTTCCCGGGGTCCTGAGCGAGGCCGACGAGGCCTGAGCCTTAGCGGGCCCCTACTGGACCGTGGCGCTGTCCAGCAACTGGGCGACCACCGACGAGCTCGACTCGTCCAGAAGGAAGATCAAGTCGTAGTAGCGGCTGGTCGTCGTGATCCTGACCTCGTGGACGAGCGCCGGACAGGCGCCGGCGGCCAGCCTGACGCCGAACACGCGGTCGGTTGCGGGAAGGTCGCCGACGAGTACCGGTTCGGTGGAACGCGCCGTCCAGGTGGCCCGGCCTGGTAGGGGAGCCGGGACCGGGGTCTCCTTCGGCGCCTGGTCTTTCGCGCCACTCTCCAGGTACAGCAACGCCAGCGGCCCGCCCCTGTAGTGCGCCTCCGCCTTCCCCGGGGTCACCGACTGGAACTGGTAGCCGACGGGCAGCCAGATCTTCAACGAGTCGGTCGAGGCCGGGCTAATCGGGTAGTTGGTCGTGTAGCGCCCAACCAGCCAGCCGTCTCGTCCGTCGCCCAGGCGAATCCGATACCAGCTGCCACCGGGACCGCCCTGTTCCTCCTGGACGGTCAATTGCGCTCCGGTGGCCAGCGTCGTGAGGCGGGTCGCCGAAGACGACGGCGCGGCCCGAACGTTGACCCCGTCCGAGGCATGGATCCAGGCGCTGCGCGGGATCGCCTGAACCTGTTGCGCCCGGTGGACCACCACGTCGGGACACGTGCCACCAGCGAAGGGGGTGACCAGCGTGGTCGCCCTCGGCGACGTGTGCGAGCCGGATAGCGACAACGCGAGGTGATGGTCCCAGGGCCGCAGCACGGCCAGCCCAATCTCAGCGCCCAGCAAAGTAAAAACCAGGCCCCAAGCGGCCAGCTCGAGCTTTTTCACGATCCTAGCCACGTCCCGGGTTGTCGGGCGTCGCCGTGACGGTGGCGGCGTTTGAGGACTGGGCGGTCACGTTATCGATGGAGCACGTCACGGTGGTCGTCGCGTTGTACGCGACGTCTGGCACGACCCGCGCCTGGCAGCTTCCGAGCACCTGTCGAGAGGCCGTGTCGGTTATCGCGAAGGCGATGGTCGACGGCGCCCGGGCACCGACCAGCCCGCCCAGATTTTTAAGCAAGGCCGAGACGACGCACGGCGAGCCGCATCCCGAGGTGTCGACTGACACTACCGTGTAGATGGGCGGCAGCGTCGTGAGGTTCGAGAAATCAATGACATTCGCGGGCGCCGAGATCTGAAAGTCGTGGTTGTAGTTGACGAACCGAAGGTCGGCGTCGCGAATGCCGTCAACCATGACGCCGTGCTTCAAGCGCAGGCGTAGCACCTGATAAGGGGCCTGCGCGGTGATAAACACCTCGCCCCGTGCGCCGGCCAGGTCGACGGCATCCACGCCATCGACGGAGACGTGGTCAGTGCGCTGCGTCACTGTCTGCCCGAGAAAGGTCGACCTGAAGACGCTGCCATCGGTCAGGTCCGTCAGCTGCGGCACATGGCCGGCCGAACCCTTCCACCAACCATTTCCTGCCGCCTTGACGAAGCTTCGGGATACGACATCGCTGCCCATGTGCGCAGACAGAAACTGCTGCCCGCGAAAATAGGTGTTGTTGCCAAGGATGGTCGCCTCGAGCTTGAGATCGGGCGTCGTGACGGTCACGTACTCAGAGTCGGGTCTGGTCAGTTGCAGGTCGATCGACCACTGATTGCTGCCCTCGCTGTACGTCCCGGTGATCTCGAAGCTGTCGGCCGCGGTCAGGGTGCCGGTGGCCCCGGTCTCCAGGCTGCGGGTCGTGGGCAGGTCGAGGCCGACCGGAAGATCGCAGCCGGAGAGCGCGGCGATGACAACGACTCCGACCACCCCGGTCCGGGCCCAGGGCTTCGCCTGCGAGAGAGGGCGAGATGCTAGCACGGCACTGGTGGTGTAACGCCTTGGGCGTGCCGACCGTTACTCAACGGTGAGCGCCAAGCGCCGGGCGGTTCGCTTGTTCGGTCGGGAATACGCGGTCATCTTGCCCAGCATCCGGGATCCCCGGATGCACGTCGCCGCGGTCCTGGTGACGCTCCAGGTGCTGGGCCAGACCGTTCTCGGCTTCCGGCTCTCGGTGGCGCAGATTCTCATTTGTCTCGCGACCGGGGCCCTGATCGAATTCGTCGTCGCGTTCTTCAAGGACAGCGTCATTATGTGGCCGGCGAGCGGGTTGCTGACCGGCAACAGCACCGCCTTCATCCTGCGGACTCCCGGCACGCTTCACGGCCAATGGTGGAGCACGCATGGGATCTGGATCTTTGTCGGCGTGGTCGCCGTCTCGATGGCGTCGAAGTACCTGATCCGCTGGCGGGGACGGCACATCTTCAACCCGTCGAACCTCGGCCTGGTCCTTGCATTCGTCGCGCTTGGCCCCAAGCTCACGGAGCCGCAGGATCTGTGGTGGATCCCACCCGGGCCCTGGCTGATCGTGACCTACGCGGTCCTGATCGTCGGGGGGCTGTTGATCGCGTGGGAACTGCGATTGCTCGGCCTCGAGCTGGCCTTCATGGCTGGCTTTGCGGCCTTTACCGCCCTGGCGCTTGCCCTGGTACCCGACCATTGCATGGTCGCGAGCTGGCACGTGGCCCCGATGTGCGGTAGTGAACTCTGGCAGATCCTGGTGACCTCGCCGGAACTCCTCGTCTTCGGCCTCTTCATGATCCCCGACCCGAGGACGGTGCCCGACGGCCCGGCGGCGCGCGTGGCGTTCGGCATTCTCGTGGCCATCCTGGCGGTGCTGCTGATTGGCCCGACGACGCTTGAGTTTTGGACCAAGACGGCGATCCTGGCCAGCCTGGTCATCGCCTGTGCGCTGCGTTTTGCGCTCGCCCGGTTTCTGGCCCCACTCGAAGCCAGGGAGAGGCAGAGGGCTGGGAGGCGTCGCCTGGGCTGGCGCCTGCCGGTGGCGCTCGCCATCGCGCTGCTACTGGTTGGCACCCTTCCGGTGGCCGCCGATCTATCGACCCACAGTCCGGAGCCGGCCGCGGGGCTCGCCGATGGGTCGACGCCAACGCTCGCGCTTATCGTTGGCGCCGGGCCCGCCATCGGCAGCTCGGTCTCGAGTTCGGCGGCCGCCGCGCTTCCGCCACCAGGAAATTCCGGACCCGTCTCCGCCTCGGCGCAGCTCTGGATCTTGCCGCCGATTCCCACGGTAACGGTCGCGCCGAACGTCGCTGCATTCGACCAGTCGGCGCCGCGGAACGCGGCCAAGATGGCCTATGACGCGGTGCTCGACCTCATCATCGAATCCGAGGCTCGTCGTGCCCACGACCTCAAGCTGGCTGAGAGTGGAGCTACGGGCGATGGCCTGAAGGAATTTACCGATGTCATCAAGGACGACATCAGTTCCGGAAAGATCATCCAGAAGACCTACAGCTTCGACAAGGTAAGCCTCAACCTCTTCCTTCCGAAGTTCAGCAGCCAGGCGTCGCGGCTCGTCGGCGTCAGCCTGACGGGGACCTCGACCTTTATCACCCGCGACGCCTCCGGCAACGTGCTTTCGCAGACGAGCACGCCCTATTCGAAGAGCTGGGGCATCGATATCGGCGCTAACGTCGCGCACCAGGTCATCATCAATGACTACACGGACCTGGCTCCCGCCCCCTGATCCCGATTCGTCGGGCCGCCGCTGAACGGCAAGGGCCTACTGACGGACGATCGCTGGCGCGCGCCCGCGTAAGACGAACTTCTGGATCTTGCCGGTGGCCGTCTTGGGGAGCTCCTCCACGAAGTTGAACCATTGCGGCACCTTGAAGTGCGCCAACTTCGCGCGGGCAAATTCTCGAAGCTCCTCCGCGGTCGTGGTCTGACCAGCTTTCAGCACGATGAAGGCACAGGGCGCCTCGCCCCAGCGCTCGTGTGGGAGGCCGACCACCGCCACCTCCTGGACGGCCGGATGGCGAAGCAGGCATCCCTCGACCTCGACCGATGAAATGTTTTCACCGCCACTGATGATCACGTCCTTCAGCCGGTCGCGAATCTCGGCGTAGCCGTCCGGGTGCACGACGGCGGCATCGCCGGAGTGGAACCAGCCGTCGCGAATTGCCCTGGCCGTTGCCTGCGGATCGCGGTAGTAGCCCTCGAGCACCACGTTGCCGCGGACCACGATCTCGCCGATCGTGCTCCCGTCGTGCGGTACTTCTGCACCGGTGTCCGTGTCCACGACGCGGAGGTCACCGGAGGTAATCAGCTCCACGCCCTGACGCGCCTTGATCGTGGCACGCTCGGCCGACGATAACGTGGCATGCTCCGGCAACGGATCGCAGACCGAGATGAATGGTGAGGTCTCGGTCAGACCGTAGACCTGGGTCACCTCCCATCCCAGCTCGCCCTCGAGCCGCTCGATGGTGGCGGCGGCCGGCGGGGCACCCGCGGTCACCACGCGCACACCACGCGGCACCTCGCCGCGGACGTTGGCCGGGGCGTTGGCGAGCCCGATCAGGACCGTCGGCGCCGCGCACAGCCAGGTCACATGCTCCTCGCGGATCAGCCGGAAGATCATCGCCGGGTCTGGCTTCGGCAGGCAGATGTGCGTGCTGGCGGCGGCCGTCACCGTCCAGACGAACGTCCATCCGTTGGCGTGGAACATGGGCAGGGTCCAGAGGTAGCGGTCCCCGATCCCCAGCCGCAGGTGCAGCAGCGTTCCAACGGTGTTCAGGTAGGCGTTGCGGTGGGTGATCATGACGCCCTTAGGCCGCGCCGTCGTGCCGCTCGTGTAGTTGATGGTCAGAAGGTCGCCCTCGCTGATCTCCGGGCGGCTGACGTTGGGCGATTGGGTCGCGAGCATCGTCTGGTAGTCCATCCACCCCACTCGTGAGCCGGTCATCGCGACGAAATGCCTGACGTCCCCCAGCTGGCCGCGAACGCTCTCCACGCTGTCGAGGTATTCCTCGGTAGCACAGACGACGGTTGCCCCCGAGTGGTCGATGATGTAGGCGAAATCGCCGGCCGTCAGCCGGTAGTTGACCGGCACCAGCACGGCGCCGATCTGCGGCACGGCGTAAAAGGACTCGAGCTGCTGGTGGACGTTCGGCGCGATGTAGGCGACCCGGTCACCCTGGCCAACGCCCATCCCTTGGAGCGCGGCGGACCAGCGGTCGCAGCGGTCGAAGAACTGCTCATAGGTGAGCCGGAGGTCGCCGTCGACGACCCCCTCGCGTTGCGGATGTAACCGGCGAGTCCGCCGCATAAACTCGAGTGGCGTGAGCGGCGTTTCTATCGAGCCCTTCCTCCTCCGGCTGTCCGACTTTGTGCCGAGTTTAGTCCGGCGCCGACCCCATGGCAAGACACGGGGGAGAAACCAAACGGGGGTCTGCTGCGTTACTTGTCGGGCGGGGGCGTTGCCGGCTCTTCGCTAGACTCGAACAGCGGACATGGACCAGGTTTCCAACACACCAGTTCTCGACCGGATCACCAGTCCGGCTGATCTTCGCGCGCTGAGCGATGCGGAGTTGCTCGCCCTGGCGGAGGAGATCCGCCAATTCCTGGTGGCGACGGTCTCCAAGACCGGTGGTCACCTCGGCCCCAATCTCGGCGTCGTGGAGCTGACCCTGGCGCTCCACCGTGTGTTCGAGAGCCCGAAGGACCGGATCCTCTGGGACACTGGCCACCAGTCCTACGTTCACAAGTTGCTGACCCGCCCCCGCGAAGGTTTTGCCCGGCTGCGCAAGCTGGGCGGCATGAGCGGCTATCCGAACCGAACCGAGAGTGAGCACGATTTCATCGAGAACAGCCACGCGTCCACAGGGCTCAGTTACGCCTCCGGGATGGCCGAGGCGATGCGGCGGCAGAGCGATCACGGACATGTGGTCGTCGTCGTGGGCGATGGCGCCCTGACCGGCGGCATGGCCTATGAAGCGCTCAACAACATCGGTCATCGCAAGACCCCGGTGATCATCGTCGTCAACGACAACGGCCGGTCCTATGCGCCCACCATCGGCGGCCTGGCGCAACACCTGGCGCAGCAGCTTACGGTCCTCAACCCGACGTATCACCGGACGAAGAGCCGCGTCGACCGGATCCTGCGTGGCGTCCCCGCCGGCGATAAGGCGATCGAAGCTGGACGCCGGATCAAGGAAGGCCTGAAAGAGCTCGTCTCGCCGCGCACCTTCTTCGAATACCTCGGCATCAAGTACTCCGGACCAATCAATGGCCACAACATCGAAGACATCGAGCGCACCTTGCGCCAGGTCAGCCAGCTGGGCGGCCCGGCGGTGGTGCACGTCATCACGACCAAGGGCCGCGGCTATGGGCCGGCCGAGGAAGACGAGATCGACCATCTGCACGGCGTGAGTGCCTTCGACGTGCTGACCGCCAAACCCTTGAGCCGCAAAGTCTCCTACACCGATGTCTTTGGCGAGGCGCTGGTGCAGGAAGCCGAACGGGAGCCGAGGCTGGTTGCCATTACCGCCGCGATGGGCAGCAGCGCCGGGCTCGGGCCCTTCGCCGAGCGCTTCCCCGACCGGTTCTACGACGTCGGGATCGCAGAGCAACACGCCGTCACCTTCTCGGCAGGCCTGGCCATGGCCGGCCTGCGTCCGGTGGTCGCCATCTATTCGACGTTCCTGCAGCGCGCCCTCGACCAGCTGATGATGGACGTCTGCCTGCATAATCTGCCGGTCACCTTCGTGCTCGACCGGGCGGGGATCACCGGCGATGACGGTCCCTCGCACCACGGCATCTTCGACCTGACGTTCCTTCGAGCGATGCCGGGCCTCACCCTGGCCGCGGCCAGCGATCCGCAGGAGCTGCGCGACCTGTTACATACCGCGATCACGCGCGAGCCCGCCGGGCCGTTCGCGATTCGTTTTCCCAAAGGCGCGGCCGGAGAGAGCGAAGCGCAACCCGCGCAGTTCCTCCCGGTGGGCGAATGGGAGGTGCTGCGGCAGGGCAGTGCGGCATTGTTGCTGGCGACCGGCAAGCTGGTGGCGGTCGCCATGGAAGCCGCCGCCATGCTCGACAAGGAGGGCCTGCCGCTCACGGTCGTCAACAGCCGCTACATCAAGCCGCTCGATTCCAGGCTCGAGAGCTGGGCGCGTCGTCACCCCGCGGTGCTCACGCTCGAAGACAACGTCGTGACCGGTGGCTTCGGGTCGGCCGTCGCTGAGGTGCTCGCGCCTCTGGGAATTCCGGTGACAGTCATGGCGGTCCCCGATACCTTCATCGAACAGGGTGGCCAGGCGGAGCTGCTCAAACAGCTCGGGCTGGACGCCTCGGGCGTCGCCGCGCGCGTGCGGCGGGCGCTGGCTGAGACCGACTCGATGCCGCAGCCGGCGACGCAACCCGGCACCTAGGCGGAGGGGGAATGGCGAAGATCTCGCCGGATCCAGTCACGCAGGCTCGCGCATACCAGGAACTTCTCCTCGCACTGCTCGGCGAGGACGAGCCGGACGCCGTTCAAGAGCGCACCGAGGCAGCGGTGCGGTCGGTGCTCGGGGAGTCGGGGTCGGACCTGCGTCGCCGGCCGGCGCCCGCCGAATGGTCGGTGATGGAGCTGCTCGGCCACCTGGCCGACGCCGAGATCGTCATGTCGGCACGCTATCGCTGGGCGCTGAGCCAGGACGAACCGCCACTGCTCGGATACGACCAGGACCTGTGGGTGGCGCGATTGCGGCACAACGACGGGCAACCGGACGAGCTGCTGGCGGTGTTCTCAGTTCTACGGGCCGCCAACCTGCAACTCTGGCGCCGGTCGTCGGCCGATGAGCGACAGCGGGTGGCGATGCACGCGGAGCGAGGGCCCGAGAGCTATGAGTTGATGTTTCGCATGCTGGCCGGGCACGACCGCTTCCACCTCAACCAGATGCGCGACACGCTTCGCCAGTTGCGCGTCGGGCATTAAGCCAGCCGGGACTCGGAGTCGACGTCGGCCTCGGCGTCCACGACGTGCAGGCGCGGCGCAGCCGGCTGGGGTTCGCTCTCGACGGGTACGCTCTCGGGGGGCGCGGCGACGACCAGGGGAAGCGTAAGCGTGAAGGTGCTGCCCGAGCCAGGGCGTGATTCCACCCGGATGTCGCCACCGTGCTGGCGGGCCAGCTCGCGGGAGAGGTAAAGGCCAAGACCCGTCCCGCCGACGTGGCTGGTGGCACGGTGTTCGATCCGCTCGAATCGGTTGAACAGCCGGGGGAGGTCCTCGTGAGCGACGCCCACGCCACTGTCCACTACCCGCAGCGTCGCGACCCCGTCGGCCACTGAAACAGCGCACTGGACCTGCCCGCCGGTTGGTGAGTACTTGATCGCATTCTCGAGCAGGTTGCTGACGATCGTCTTGATCCTATCGGCGTCGCCCAACACCGTGACAGCAACCGGGGGCGTTTCGATGGTCAACACGTGATCCGGGCCGGCGAGGGGTCGAACAACCTGCAGCGCGTCGGCCGCAACTTCGCGAAGGTCCAGCCGCTCGCGCTTCAATGCCAGGCGGCCATCTTCGAGTCGCGCCGAATCGAGCATCTGCGCGACCAGCAGGTTCAACTCAGCGGTCTTCGTCTTCAAGACCTCCACCGCTCGCAGCCCCGACTCCTGGAGCTGGCCAAGAGAACCCTGCTCGAGCATCGACAGGTAACCGTTGATCACGCCCAGCGGGCTGCGCAGCTCGTGCGAGGCGAGGTTCAGGAACTGGGACTTCGTCTTCTCCAGTGCCGCCAACCGTTCGGTGACCCGGGCACGATCGAGCGCCGCGGTGATGTTGGCGGCGTAGCCACGCAGGCCGCTCATCTCGTCGGTGCCGAAGAACGGGGTGTAAGGGCCGGAGACGACCACCATGGCGCCCACGCCGAGGTCCAGCGGCAAAGGCACGACGATCGCGTCCTCACGGCGCGAGCCCGGCGTGGCGAGCAAGCTCGGCTGACCCTTTGGGTCGACGTGGCCAGCCAGCTGGAGCGCGGTGTCCTTGGCGAGGCCTCGCAAGGCCAGCACCTCGCCGTTGGCATCGACGACGGCAATGCCTTCGGCCCCGACCAGTCGGAGTCCCCACTCGGCCGCACGCTTCGCCAGGGTCGGCCGATCGGGACTGAAGAGCACGAGGTCGTGGACCGCGTCGCGGTACGCATCCTCTTCGCTCTGGCGCCAGAGTCGCCGCAGCCATTTGGGCGCGGCGAAGCTGACGTAGAGCAGGGGAAGTGCGACGATCGCCACCGCTTCGAAGAGCCACTGCACCACGGGGTTGGTGGCCGCGGCCCCCCCAAACCCGGCGACGAGCAGGATGAGGACGATCGCCCCGTAGCCCCCGGCGATCGCACGCAGCCGCGCGCGCTGCACCGCCGGCCGGCGCCGTGAGGCGATCCAGAAGCGAACGATCGGCTCGACGACGCAGGCGGACCAGACTACGACCACGCCGATGGTGGCCATCGACTGCAGGGTGGTGGGCCGTCGGTGCACATCAGACGGAATCCCTACTGCCAGCGCAAACGCCGTTGCCGCCACGGCGACCACCAGCGCGCCGATCCGAAGACGCCGGCTCAACGGGATGAAGGTGTCGCGGAAGAGGAGCAAGGCGTAGCCCGAGGCCATGAAGAGGATCAGGGCCAGATCGCCCACGGGGGCGCCCAGCCGATAGCCGGTGAGGGTATTCAGGAGGCCGACGGCGCTCGTCAGCCCGAGGGTCGCCAGCGCCAACGCGAGGTAACCACGGCTGCGCTCCCGAAGGCGAAGCCAGTCCACCACGGT
>DATEHI010000012.1:0-2216 GCA_035279665.1 Candidatus Dormiibacterota bacterium
GGATCGGGACGGGCGGTGTATGCTACCGGCGCTTGAAGCGTCGTGCCCTGGTCCCGCTCCTCATGCTGCCCCTGGTGGCAGCCTGCTCGCCGCCCACCAGCGGCCCCACGGGAAGCTCACCGGTCGCGGCCCACGCCGCCACGCCGGCGCCTACGCCCACGCCGACGCCCACCCCAGAGCCTCCGGCGCTGAGCCTGGCGAGCATTTTTGGCGACAACAAGCCGGACATGAGCCTGTACGATCCCTCGCAGCTTCGCGTCATCATCGCCACCGGTGACGTGATTCCGGCTCGCGAGGTGAATTACCAGACGGTCATCCACAAGGACTGGCTCTACCCCTGGCGGCAAACCGCCGACTACCTCAAGACCGGTGACTTGCTCTACATCAACCTCGAGGCACCGCTGATCAAGAACTGCCCGATCATCCACGGCGGCTTCAAGTTCTGCGGCGACGCGCGAGCGATCGCCGGACTCGACTACGCCGGTGTCAACGTAGCCAACCTGGCCAACAATCACCTGACGAATTTCGGACCGGCCGGTACCAACGAAACACAGATCCTGCTCTCGAAGCATGGGATCGGCATGTCGGGGCTCGGCCTCTACGAGATTCGCGATATCCGCGGCGTCAAGTTCGCCTTCCTCGGGTTCAACGGGGTCGGCACCCGCATCGACCGGGCCGAGTTGAAACGAGAGATCGACCTCGTGCGTCCAAAGGCGGACGTCGTGGTGGTCAGCTTCCACTGGGGCAAGGAGTACGAATTGCTACCCGTCGCTGGCGCCGGCATCGCGCCCGACAACCCTCGTGAGATCGGCCATCTCGCGATCGACGACGGCGCCGACCTCGTCATCGGCAACCACCCGCACTGGGTGCAACCGGTCGAGATCTACAAGGACCGGCTCATCACCTACGCGCACGGCAACTTCATCTTCGATCAGATGTGGTCGCAGGAAACCCGCGAAGGGATGGTCGGCCGCTACACCTTTTACGGCACGCGACTGGTCCGGGTCGACTACCGACCGGTGGTGATCGACAACTACGCCGTGCCGCGCTGGCTGGATGACACGACCGGCGAGGGGAAGGCGATCATCGACCGCGTCGCTAAGGCGTCGCAGCAGCTGGCTGCGGGGTGAGCACCGCGGCCCTGGCGCCATCCGGTGACGCGAAGGCCTCGACCTCGACCGACCCCCGGCGGTAGACAGCAAGGTACCGTTCCGCCATGTGGCGCGGGCTGAAGCGCTCGCGCGCGACGGTGGCGCAGCGCACTCGGTCGATCGCGTCGAGGCGGTTGGCACCCTCCACCAGGTCGTCGACGTCCTCCGCCAGGAAGCCGG
The DNA here is from genome assembly GCA_035279665.1 of Candidatus Dormiibacterota bacterium. Classification (GTDB taxonomy): domain Bacteria; phylum Chloroflexota; class Dormibacteria; order CF-121; family CF-121; genus CF-13. The sequence goes on from DATEHI010000012.1 coordinate 1,332, forward strand.
TGACGCCGTCTTCGATCAGCTCGGGCGTGGAGCCAACGCGCAGCGCCAGGATCGGTGTGCCGGCCACCATACACTCGACCATCGCGAGGCCAAACGGCTCCGCCCACTGCAGGGGAAAGATCCCAGCGGCAGCTCGCGAGATCAGCCGCGCCTTCTGGGCGCCGGCGACATTGGGATAGTACTCGACCGTCGGGCTGAGGAACGGCTCCACCTGCTCCTCGAAATACCGCAGGCCCTCCCCAGAGCGCTCCACCTTACCGGCCAGGATCAGCTTGCGGCCGGCCCGCTGCGCCACCTTGATGGCGAGGTGCTGGCCCTTGTCGGTGGTAATGCGGGCCACCTCGATCAGGTAGCGCTCGTGCGCGACGCTGGGTGGCGCCGCCGGAAGCTCGACGGCGTTGTGGACGATGCCGGCCAGCTTCAAGTCCGAGGCGCTCGCCGCCTGCGCCAGGCTGATGGCACACAGGCGAGCCCGGTCGGCCACCTCTTTGTAGAAGGTGCACATCGGTTCGGACAGCTCGCCATGCATGGTGTGGACGACCACGGGCGCCAGCCCACTCTGGAGCGCCAGCAGTAGGCCCTCGAAACCAGTGTGATCGTGGATGACGTCGAAGCGCCGGCCGGCCATAGCGTCGTAAACGCGAGCCAGGTAGGTCGCCTGCCGAGCGGCTTCGGCCGGCCCGCCGAGGTCCTGGCTCCAGGCGGCGTCCGCCAGCATTGTGACCCCAGCCGCCGATCCCTCCGCGCCGAAGACGGTGACGTCGTGGCCCATGCGGCGGAGCTCGGTGTGGAGCAGGTGCACCACCAGCTCGGTGCCTCCGTAGCCCCTCGGCGGCAGGGGGTACCAGGCTGGCGCGACGATCGCGATCCGAAGCGCGTCGTCCA
>DATEHI010000013.1:0-13831 GCA_035279665.1 Candidatus Dormiibacterota bacterium
TCGACAGAACTTCCACACGCGGATGGGCGCGCATTCGGATCCGCCACACGCTAGCATCGATCTGCTGAAAACCAGGTCCGGCAGCACGCTCGCTCGACCTCCACAGCGAGGAAGACGGTGGACGTCCTTTGTCGCCGACGACGCATTCCCAGGAAGGCAAGCTCGCGCGCTCCACGAGGAGGCGAACCCCTCCCACCGCCTTCGCGTCGAGCACGATGCCTACACGATGCTCATCCATTTGAGCGACGAAGACGGGAAGAGCTGGACGACGATCGCCGTGGATCGAGCGACGCGAATCCATGCCGTCGTTCATGGCCGCACGCAGTCAGACAGCGCGCGCCGGGCATATGAGTCCCTCTACAAGCCTGACACCGCGTCCGTACGGAAGAGGTCGAGGGTGTGAGTTCAAAGTGGGAGGCAACCGCCCCATCCCACCCCTCTGGGTCACCAGCGTCGCCGATAAGGTGCGTTCTTTAAGGAGTATCCGGCATGGACTACGGTCGGGCAACCATCATTGATGACCTCAAATCACTGACGCTACAGAAGCCTCAAGGAGCCGCTGCGGCAGTCTACGATCAGCCGATCGGGCTGCGGTCGCTCTATGAGGATCCCGACTCCGGCGAGGAGCACTACCTTATCCGCTACCCGGCCGGCGTTAGAAGTCGCATGCATCGACACACGGCCGCGCATACGATCGTCGTTCTGGAGGGACAGCTAGAGGCCAACGACCAGACTATTGGACCCGCCGCCTATGCGCACTTCCCGCCCGGAGAACCAATGCGGCACCAGCCTGCAGGCGGCGAGCCCTGCCTGTTCGTCATCATGTTTCACGGCCCGTTCGATGTGCATGTTCTTGGCGACTGAGCGCACGCGGAAGGGTGGCGTGCGCGAATGAACCGACCTCAGCTACTCCCCAGTGCCCTCAGCGTCGTCCCGTTCTGCAGGCACGAAGACGAGGCCTTTCGCCTGGAGTGAATTCGCGCGGGAACCAAACTCTCCCGTCGGCTCGATTTGCGGTGTCGCGGTCTTGACCGGCTCGTAAGCAAAAGTCAGTCTGGTCTCTTTCTGACCGCAATCGCTACCAGCTCGCGCAGCCGGCGCGGTGTCGCGTTCAATTGTTGCCGCAGCGTCCGCGTCATGTGCGCTTGATCGGAGAAACCTGTGTCCGCGGCCAGCCGCGCGAGGCTGGTCTCACCCGCGGTGAGGCGATCGAGCGCTAACTGACAGCGCAACTTGAGCCGATACCGGCTGAACGTCTCTCCGGTCACCGACCTGAAGACTTTGCTGATCCGATACATCGAGGTCCCCATCAGCCGGGCAATCTCCATCAAGCTCAACTCAGGATCCGCGCGCAGAGCTTCCCGAACGTGATCCGCTATGTGCAGCCATTCATCGCTCTTGAACTGCTGCTCTTCCCGGCCGACCAGGAGTATGCCAGCCAGCAGCAAGCACCGCTCCAGCGATTGCTCTCGGTCCGCGGTCTCGCGCAGCCCTTTGAGTAGAAGGCGGTGAGCCAGGTATGCCGCGGACTCGATATAGAGCAGGGAACCTGGCCGCACTCTTGAAGGATCGACCAAGGAGCCCATCGCAACATCTGAGAGCCAGAGCCCGGTGCAGACATCACCGCCCGACGGATGGCATACCTGGTGGCAAGTCCCGGGCAGTTCGATATAGGCCACCAGCGGATCGACCAGCGCATCGATTCCCTGCACTCGACGCCTGAACGAGCCCGATTGGACGAGCATGAGCATGAAGTCGGTGACCGGCTCGTCCTCGGACCAGCGCCGCTCGTGCCCATCGCACTCGAAGACCTTCACCGCGACACGCGCCTCCTCCAGCAGGCTGGCCACCTTGATCACGCCGGCATCTTAGTCCACGCGTCGCAAGAAAGTTCAAGACTGAGTCTGCCGGCCGCCGGATCATGTGCCGGTGCGGCGATACCTCACGACGCTGGCCGAACCGGACTTCCGAAAGCTGTTCCTGGGCGCGACCGCCAGCACGCTGGGGGATGGAATGAGCTTCGTGGCGCTCACCTGGTTGGTCGTGAGCAGGCCGGGCGGAACCCTGCAGCTCGGTCTGCTGGTCGCTCTCTATACAGCCCCCGTGATCGTAGGCGGTTGGCTGGCCGGCGCGCTGCTCGACAGGTTCGACAAGCGGTACGTGATCGCCGCCGACTGCACGCTCCGAGGGGCCGCCTTCGCGCTGGTCCCCCTGACTCAGCTGCTTGGGCTGCAGCTCGACTGGCTCGTCTTCGCTGTCGCCGCGCTCTACGGCTTGTTCAAGATGGTTCCACTGGCCGGTTTCCCAAGCGTCATCCCGGACCTCGTCATTGACAGCAACCTGGACACCGCGAACGCTCTCGAGGGGTTGAGCTACAGCGTGGCCGGCGTTGTCGGCCCTGCGCTGGCCGGCCTACTCATCCCGTTCATCGGGGCCGGGAACGTCATGCTGATCGACGCGGTCAGCTACTTTGCTTTCGCTCTTCTCGCGCTCGCCGTGCACCAGGCCCTCATTTCCACTGCCAGCTCATCGCCAACCGCCACCGGCTGGCCACAAGTCGTGCGTTTGCTGGTGACGGATCTGCCGATTGTCGCTACTACGTTGGCCTTCATGGCCTTCAACATCGCAGAGGGCATGCTCATGGTGACCGGTCCCTGGCTCGCCCGCGTCAAGCTCGGCGGAGCTGCCGCCTTGGGCCTTCTCCTTTCATCCCTCTCCGCCGGTGAGCTGGCCGGGTCGGCCGTTGCGGGCGGACTCAGCTTCAAGAGGCCTCTGCTGGCGATTGGCGGCGTATCCATAATCGCGTCGCTGGGCTTTGGCCTTGTCTACTTCACGCCAGTCAGGCCGCTGGTCGCGCTGGGTTACCTGGTGGTCGGCTTTTTCAGCGCACCGATGACCGTGTGGGCACAGTCGATCCGGATGCGACGCCTTCCCCCGAATGTTCGCGGCCGCGCGTTTGCGGCACTCCGGACATTGATGCAGGCGACTCCGCCGATCGGAGCGGCGGCGGCGGCTCCGCTGCTGGCGGGCGGCCGCTTCTCGATGACAGTCGTCGCCATGGTTTTATTGGGAGCGGCTCCGGCCGCCGCCCTCCTTGGGATTGGCCTCGCTGATGGTCGAGAGCGATGAGTAATGGCACGAGCAGATTGCCGCTCCCGGCGACGTCGAGGGCGGCGTCGACGCCGTCCGGCGCGAGCACGCGAACCCGCTCGACCAGGCTCTCGCCGTAGGCGACGGGCTCGCCACGCGGCGAGCGCAGGGGCGGACGACCAGTGGACGTTCAGCGTTGAGACGCGCTAGCTCACCTGGGAAGGTTCGGGGCGACGCGATGCACGCGCCAAACACAACTAGAGCGGCGATCCGATTCGATGCACGACGCCGTCTGGATCTGTATAGACGAACTCCCGAAGGCCGTACCGCCTGTTCTGCGGTGCTATGAACCGACCGTGGACACCTGCTGACGCCCACTCGGCGTGAAGTGCATCGGCGTCGGAAACGTAGAGGTATACGACTGCACCCGTCCGGCCAGGATCGTCGGGATCCTCGCGAACCAGGTGAAGCTGCACCCCGCCCCGTTCCACGAAGCCATACTGCGCAGGCTTGTCCAACTCTGTGGCAAACCCTAGCCGCCGATAGCGGTCGAGGGCCGCGTCGAGATCATGCACGGTCACGACAGGCGCGATGCGGTCGAAGACCAAACCAGTCATGGAAGGGAATGTAGTGTAGCCGCCTCGGGCCATAGCGACGGCTCACAACCCAGCCTGAGCATAAGCAGGGTGACCCGGCAGCGAGCAACTCACAGGCCAGATGCGCCACGCCCTAGAGGGCGACATATCGCCGGTCGGCTGTGCCGCCCCTGCTGGGAATGCGGCGCCGGTTGGAGGAGATGAATGCTGCCGACTGTTTGCCATCTGTGCTGGAATCACAACTGGTGCTTGATATCGGCGGCGGGACGGGCGAAAACTTGCTTAAAGGGCTACGCGGCCGCCGGATTCCGAGGACGAGCGTACTCCCTTCCGCTAAAGCTCAGAAATTAGCGGGAGACGGGACTCGAACCCACGCTGGGCAAAGTCTGGAATGGCCAGCGGATCTTCGTGCCAGTCCAAGGCGATCAAACGTTCTGCCGCCAGCCTTAGGCCATCGCTGCGTACTACATTGGACGGGAGAGATGGTGGATCGCATCGAGAGCGAGACACACAGTCGGGTGCTGGCGCTGCTTACTCGTGGGCAGGCTGACCAAGATTCCCTCGCGGAGCGGCTAAGTCCAGACGAGCGCGCGGCGCGCGGCGAGCTGCACGCCTGGAGCGCCAAGGACAACGTGGCACACAACAATTTCTGGCGCCACGACGCGGTACGACGGCTCCAGGCGGCGCTCGATAGCACTGTGCCTCCTGATACGGAGTCACAGACCTTGGTACTGAACGATCGCGTCTTCCAGGAACAGCGTGAGATCCCCTGGGAGGAGCTGGTGAGAGAGACGGCGCGGCTCCGCGCTGAGACGGCCGCATTGATGCAGCGGCTCACCGCCGACGACCTCAGCCAGAGAGACCGGTATCGCTGGCAACGGGGCGGATCGTTGGAGGGTTTAATCTTCGTCAATTGGTATGACCACCCTGCCGAGCACTGGGCTGACATCTATCTGAGCCGCGATGAGCTCGATCGCGCGCTAGAGCTCCGTCAGGCCGTGGTCGCCACCGTTGGGGAACTCTTCGCACACGATCCCAAGTTGTATTCGTACATGGTTTACAAGCTGGGAGGCATGTACGCGCGCAACGGTAGATCGGATCAGGCGATTGGGGCCATCCGCGAGGCGCTCGTGGCCAATCCCTCCCTCGTCGAGTGGGTACAGAAAGACACCGACCTCGAGCCCCTGCGCGCTCTGCCGGCGTTTCCAGCGCTCCCCGAAAACTAGCGCAGGTGGGAGGAGATCAACAGGCGAGACTGGGGTAACGCTCGACGGATGGCCTCCGCCTGTGATCCGGTGCTGACGTCGCCCTGCGACCCCGATGTAGCCATGCCGACGCGCCGTGTAGGGTTCGGGCATGCCCGTTCCGATCCGCGTGATGGTCGAGCAGGGCAAGAAGAAGGCCGTCGCCTCGGCGTTCGACTGGCCCGGCTGGGACCGGGGCGGCAAGTCCGAGGATGAGGCCCTGACGGTCCTCGCCACCTACCGGCCGCGATACGCGAAGGTGGCCGAGCTGGCCGGTCTCGCGGACGAGTTCCTTGCGACCGGAAAGGTGAAGGTGGTCGAACGCGTCCAGGGTACTGGCATGACGGACTTTTACACTCTCTCGGCCAGGTCAGCTGGGCCCGAACAGAAGCAGATGAGCGAGGCCGAATGCGAGAGGAAGCTCGCCCTACTCCGAGCCTGCTGGGCCTATTTCGACGGCGTCGCCTCTCGGGTCTCGGCAGAACTGCGAAAGGGCCCGCGCGGCGGAGGGCGGGACCGGGACAGGATCGTCCGTCACACGAATGGTGCTGAGATCGTCGAGTTCGCCAAGAAGGTGGGCGTGATCACCGCACCAGACGCCTGGCAGAAGCCGAACCCGGACAAGCTTCGCGCCCACCGCGACGCGTTCTGCGCGGCGATCCGCCAGTACAACGCGCGGGGTGCGCCTGCCCGGACCTGGAGTGTCCAGTTCGTGATCCGGCGGTGCGCCTACCATATGCTCGACCACGCGTGGGAAATGGAGGACAAAGACCTGTCCATCGGAACCTGACGTCGCGGCCACCGACGCGACGGCGAGAAGCCGGGACCTGTGCCGGGCCAGCCAGCAAGCTCTAGCTCAACAATAAGCGGGAGACGGGACTCGAACCCGCGACCATGTACTTGGAAGGCACACGCTCTACCAGCTGAGCTACTCCCGCGTTGCGGCAGTATTCTATCCCGCGAGCAGCCTTGGGACCCTACGGACGGTCGTCGATCCAGGCCTCGCCTTCGGTATAGACCTCTTTCTTCCAGATCGGCACGGTGTGCTTCAGTTCGTCGATCAGCCACTCGCAGGCGTCGAACGCCTCACCGCGGTGCGATGCCGCCACGGCAATTACCACGCTGACCTCCCCCACCGTCAGCGTGCCGGTGCGATGCACGATGGCGAGGTCTGCGATCGGCCAGCGGCGACGGGCTTCCTCGGCGAGGTCCTCCATCTGCTTCTGTGCCATCGACCCGTAGGCCTCGTAGACCAGCGCCCGAACCTGCTTACCACGCGAATGCTCGCGGACGATGCCCTGGAACAACACGAGCGCTCCGTCAGCGTCGCTGCGGATGCCGTCCGCGATCGCCGCGGGATCGAGTGGCTCCTCGCGCAGCGCCACGACGCCGCGCCGCTCGCCGATCGCGCCGCCACTCACTGGAGGGATCACGGCCAGCTCGTCACCGTCCTTGAGCGGGTCATCCCACCCCGCATACTCCGAGTTGACGGCGCACCGGAACGAGCGTGGAAGCGGGCCGAGGTCGTAGCGCGTGCTGAGCTGACTCCAGGCGTCGGCCGCGGTCGCCCCGGCAGGTAGTGCCAGATCGACGTTGGGCTGGCCGACGAGTTCGCGAGGCTTGGCGAAGAGCACGACGCGCACCTTCATGGCGTCATGATATCGCCGCTCGTTTGGGGAACTTCGGAACCAATAGCTTCTCGACTCGCAGCTCGCCTTCGAATGCCAGCCGGGCCATCGTTCGCTCCGTACCACCGAACTGGGGACGGGTCGCCGTTCCGGGGTTGATGAAGCGGGTTCGTCCGATCACCTCATCGCGCCACCGATGGGTGTGGCCGTGGATCAAGAGGTCGTAGCCAGCCGCCCACCGTGCCCGCTGTTTGTCGAGGTTGTGAACCATCCCGACGCGCCAGCGCCCGATGGTGCCCTCGATCGTCGTGGGGTATCGCGAGTCGCTGGGCGCATTCCCATTGACGACCACCACCCTCCCCAACCGGCGCAATCCCTCGAGGACGTCATCGCTGCCCCAATCCCCGGCATGCCAGATCTCATCGACCCCGGCGAATTCCTTGCCGACGAACTCCAGGAGCGCCTCGACGTCGAAGCTCCCCTGCGTGTCAGCGAGCAGTCCGATCTTCATCGAAAGAGGTCGGTCGCCGGATCACGCAGCAGTGTCTGCACGCGCTCGTCGCCCGCCACCGTCGCGCCCCGGATCAGCGCAACCGGAACCCGATCCAACTTGCCCATCACCAGCTCGGCCGCCGAGGCGATCTCATCGACGACCGCCAGCTCGGTGCCCTGTAATTCATAGTCGTCGGGGTCCTTGAGGCCCCGATAATCGCGCAGCGCCACCACACCGGCCGCACCGATCGCCACGTTGACCTGCCCTTCCCGCCAGGGCCGGCCGAAGCTGTCGGAGATCACCACACCGACCGAGACGGACGACATGGCGCGGAATGTCTCCCGCAACCGCTGCGCCGACTCATCGGGGTGCTCGGGTAGCAAGACCACGATCTCCTTACCCCCCGTGTTCGATCGGTCGACACCGCTGTTGGCACAGATGAACCCGTGCCGCGTTTCCGTGATCAGCACCCGGGGCGCCTCACGGACGACCCGGACCGACTCAGAAAGTATGACCTCTACGTGGCGCGGGTCGAAGCCGATTCGCTGGCCGATCTCCGTCGCCCGCGCCGAGGCGGACACCCGGTCGAGCTGCACCACCCGGCCTTCGGCTTTCGAGACCACCTTCTGGGTGATGACGACAACATCACCAAGCTCGAGGGACATGCCGAGCCGCCCGAGGCCTTCCATAATGAGGTTCGGTAGCGCTGCGCCCCTGACGATCTCCGGGAGGCCGGCTACGGGATAGATCGAGACCGCACTCAAGCGCGCGGCGGCAGACCGGCGACGGCCCGGTCGGCGACGCCCAGCTCTTCCAGCAGGCGCCACGTGGCGGTATCACGCGGCAGCTGCATGAAGGCGACGACGTCGTCGGGACGGTCGAGATCGTATCGGAGACCGTCCACTTCTTTCACGTCGAAGCTGCGGTTGGCACGCCGCGCTTCGTCCTGGTGCAGGCTGAGGCTGTCCTCCCCGAAGCGGAGCGTGATGGCGTGGGGTGGCACCAGCCGCAGCCCATTGGTCCCAAGGCGCTCGCGATCGGGTGCCAGCAACACCTCGATTTCCGGGCGGTATTCTGCCATCCCCGCCAGTTCTACCGACGTCACGGCCGGCACATCGCCCGGAATGGTGAGGGCGGCTGTGTAGCCTCGCTCCCAGGCGGCGGCGAACCCCTGCCGGACGGCGGCACTCTGACCCTGGGCGACCCGATCGGCAAGCGGCTCGAGGCCGAAGCGACGTGCCTCTTCCAGGATTTCGGGGTCGTCGGAAACAACGAACCGCCCGTAGGTGGTGAGCGCCGCGACCGCGGTGAAGACCTCACGAGCCATCACCATGGCGAGCCGCTCGCGTTCGACTTCATTCAGGACAGGCTCGAGCCGGTGCTTTGCGTGACGGGGTGATTTGACGGGAACCACGATGGCGAGCGTCATGCGGCAGCCGGTTCGTGCAGCAGATCCAGGGCCGCGGAGGCGACCGCGCGAGCCGAATCGACGTCGTCGAGCATGGTCGGACGCACGCTGATTCGGTAGCCGAGGGCCGCGATCGCCGGCGCCAGTGCCGCATCGGCCGTGTCGAGGACGAAGCCAGCGGCGAGGTCCTGGTAGCGCTCCGCCACGCCGAGTGCATCCGGCCGTCCTCCTTCGGCGCGCATCAACTCGACCGCTGGGCCCTTGACCGCGCGGCCGCCGATCAGTGGCGAGACGGCGACGGCTCGGCCGCGGGTGGCGGCGAGCAGGGCCCGCATCCCGGGCACCCGTAGGATCGGTCCGATGCTGATGCTCGGATTGCTCGGTGCGATCAGCACCAGGCGAGCCGCCTCGAGCGCCTCGGCAATCCCCGGCGCGGGGCTGGCCTCCTCGAGACCCGTCCAGTAGATCTCCTGAACGGACGGGCGGCAGCGTTCACGCACGAAGTACTCCTGGAAATGGAGGTCGCCGGCATCGGTCTTGAGCCGGGTCTCAACCGGCGCATCGCTCATCGGAAGGATGCGGCTGCGAACCCCGAGTCGTTCCGCGAGTTCCGCCGTCACGCGATGGAGCGGGACGCCGTCGCCCAGTCGCCCGGTCCGATACAGGTGGGTCGCCAGGTCACGGTCGCCGAGCTGGAACCAGGAACGGTCCGTCAGCTGGGCAAGGGCTTCCTGGGCGGTAAACGTGTCGCCTTGGAGTCCCCAACCACGCGACTCATCCGCCACGCCGGCAAGCCAGTAGGTGACGGTGTCGAGATCTGGGGTGATGTAGAGCCCGTGCCACCACATGTCGTCGCCGGTGTTCCCGATCACGATGATCTCCTCCGGCGGCACCACCCGAACCAGACCTCGCAGGAATCGCGCCGCGCCGACGCCGCCCGCCAGGACGACGACGGGCCTCGCACTCATTCAAGCATCATAGGAAACGATGTCGCTTTTCCAGGCCCTCGTATTGGCATTGCTCCAGGGCGTCACCGAGCTATTCCCGGTGAGCAGCCTCGGACACACCGTGATCCTGCCCAGGTTGCTGGGCTGGAATATCAACCAGGCGGATCCGACCTTCCTCGCCTTCGTGGTCCTGCTCCATGTCGGGACCGCCATCGCCCTGGCGATCTATTTCTGGCGCGACTGGCTCGCCATCATCCGGGCGGTGCTCCGCAGTGCGATCGACGGACGGATGCACGGCACGGCCGACGAAAAACTCGGCTGGCGGCTCATCGCGGGCACGGTCCCGGCCGGGCTGATCGGCGTCCTGTTCCAGAAGCAGGTGCAGAGCCTGTTTGCCAACCCGCGCGCGGCGGCCGGCTTCCTGATCGTCAACGGCGCCATCATGTTCGTGGGCGAGCGCATCCGCCGGCGGGCGGTCGCATTCGATGACGGGCGGACCCAGCTCGACGCCCTGCCGGTGCGCACCGCGGTCGGCATCGGCTCGGCGCAAATCCTGGCCCTGCTGCCAGGCATCTCGCGGTCCGGCAGCACGATGGTGGCCGGCCTGCTGGCCAACCTCACGCACGAGGCGGCCGCCCGGTTTGCGTTCCTGCTCGCGACGCCCATCATCCTGGGCGCCGGCGTCCTCAAAATCCCGGACCTCTTCACCCCGGTCGCCTTGCCTCATCTGCCGGTCTATCTGACCGGGGGCGTGGTGGCCGGCGTGGCGGCCTTCCTGAGCGTCGCCTACCTCATGCGATACTTTCGGGTGGGACGGCTTGATCCATTTGCCTACTATTGCGCGGCATTCGGGATCGTTTCCCTGATCCTGCTCAACCGCTGACCTTCAGGAGGACTCATGCAAGATAACGCGCTGCAGAACAATCCGCTTGCCTTCTTCGCCGGTCTCGTACTCTTCTTTGCCGGCCTTCTGGTAGCACTCTTCTATCTCGTCGTCCGGACCGCCACCGAGAGCACCCTTCTGCCCGGACAGCATTTCCGGCTCAAGCATTTCATTGTGGCGCTGGTCGTCGCGGCGGCAGGCGCTGTGCTCGCCTCCTTTGCCCGTCCGCGCCGCGGCGCCCTCTCCAAGCAGACCCCTTTCAACCGCTAAGGCGGAAAATTAGCCCATGGCGCAAATCGGCTATGCGGCCATGCTGGAGCAGTTCCATCCGCGCGAGCTGATCGGTTTCTGCGAGAAGGCGGAAGCCGCTGGGTTCTCGGGTGTGATGGCGGCGGATCACGTCCAGCCATGGACTCCGCAGCAGGGCAACGCGGCCTTCGTCTGGGCGTTCATGGCGGCGGCCGCCGAGCGCACGCGTGGTGACATCGGCCCGGGGGTGACCTGTCCGTCGTTCCGCTCGCATCCGGCGATCATTGCTCAGGCCGCGGCCACCATGAGCGCCATGTACTCTGGCCGTTTCTGGCTGGGTCTGGGATCCGGCGAAGCGCTCAACGAGCACATCGTAGCCGGCTACTGGCCGGAGGTCGCCGAGCGCATCAACCGAATGTTCGAATCGATCGAGATCATCCGGAAACTCTTCACCGGCAAGGAGGTCAAGCACAGCGGCGAGTACTACAAGATGGAGACGATGCGGCTCTGGACCATGCCGCAGCAGCCGCCGCCGATCTACATCGCCACCGCGGGGCCGGTGACCGCCGAGAAGACGGGGCGCTTTTGCGACGGGCTGATCACCGTGGGCGCGCCCGAGGAAAAGATCGAGGGCGTCTTTCAGCGCTTCGAGAAAGGGGCCAGGGAGGCCGGCAAAGATCCATCAACGATGCCCAGGATCCTCCAGCTCCACCTCTCCTGGGCCCGTACCGACGAGGAAGCGATGCGCAACGCGCTGACAGAGTGGCCGAACGGCGGGATGAAATTCCCCAAGGCCGACATCCGGTCACCGAACGACTTCGCACAAATGGCCAAGCTGGTTCGGCCCGAAGACTTCGAGGGCCGCATGCTGATTTCCGCCGATCCGGACGCGCACTGTCGCGAGATCCAGAAGTTCATCGATCTGGGCTTTGATCGCGTCTACCTGCACAATGTCGGCCGCAACCAGGTCGAATGGATTGACGTCTTCGGCAGGCAGGTCCTCCCCAACCTCCACTAGGGCGGCGCCGGCTCGCCCGTCGGCGATCGCAGCCGCGATCGATGTCGAGCTGCGGCGGCATCGCAATCCGGACCGAGCCCCGGCTGAGAAGGCCTACCTCAAGAGCGACCTCGACTTCCTGGGCGTCGGGCTCCCCACGATGCGGACGACGGTTCGGGAGATCAAACGGCAGTACAGGGCGCTCGATCGTCAGGGACTGGTGGCGCTGGTCAAGATGCTCTGGGCCCGACCCGTCTTCGAGCGGCGGATGATGGCCGTCCTCCTCCTGGAAGCCTTCGAGCCGCTTCTGCGCCCGGCGGACATCGCGCTGCTGGAGCGGCTGATCCGGGAGTCGAAGACATGGGCCTTTGTCGACGAGCTGGCGATCGCGATCACCGGCCGGCTGGTGGAGCGCAACCCGGAGCTGCTCCAGATCATCGACCGCTGGGCGCGCGACAGCGACTTCTGGCTCCGCCGCTCAGCGATGCTGGCGCTGCTGCCGCCACTACGACGTGGCGGCGGCGACTTTCGCCGCTTCGCGCGCTACGCAGACCGGATGCTCGAGGAGACGGAGTTCTTCATCCGCAAATCGATCGGCTGGGTGTTGCGCGAGACCGGCCAGGCGCAGCCCGACACGGTATATGCCTGGCTGCTGCCGCGCGCCGCCCGAGCCTCCGGTGTCACCGTGCGCGAGGCCGTGAAGTACCTTTCTTCGACGCAGCGCGCCGCGCTGCTCGCGGCCTATACGAGGGCAAAGCACCCGGGCGGAGCTTCCGACCGCGGACCTCGATAAAGGCGGGAAAAAGCGTATCGAGATGAGCGTCGGAGCCCGGCTCCGTCTCGTCGTCGTCGTCGCCCGGGGAGAACTCCCAGATCCCGTCCACCACCATTCCCGCGGCGGCCATCCCGTTGACAATGGTTTCGAAACGGTGGCCGAACTCGATGGTCGGCGCGACCAGTTTCTTGTTGCCCAGCGTCCAGGTCATTCCCCACTCATCGGTGTAGGGCACCGCCTTGTCTTCGAAATAGGTGATCTTCGGGCTCCACCCCCCCTCCTTGTAGCTGCCGTACAGCCGCAGCGTCGTGGGGTGCATCGTCGAGAGCAGGTAGGTCCCCCCTGGGGCGAGCACGCGACCCACCTCCCTCAGGACGCGCACGGCGTCGTCGACAAACACCAGCGAGTGGCAATGCCAGACGACGTCGAACGACTCGTTCTTGAACACCGAGAGGTCCTTCATGTTGCCTCGGAGGAGCCGGATCTTGACGCGCTGCCGCGCCGCCAGGTCTCGCACGGTCTTGAGCTGGGTCGGCGAGATGTCGAAGACGGTCGTTTCGGCCCCCAGCTTGGCGAAGATCACGGGGTCCCAGCCACCGCCCGCCGCCAGCCCAAGGACCCGAGCGCCTGCCAATCGCACCCCCTTGAGACGCCCACGCGGATCCATGAATCGCCGCATCCCCGCCCGTGTCTTGGGCGGCCGGCCGAACGGGCGCGTGTAGTTCATGGCGGCCTTTGCCAGCCGCTCCCACATCGCCCTGTTGTGCTCGGCGATCCGATCCTTCACCGAATCGGGATGGTACCGAATCGCTCGACATCGCCGCACCTAGACTGAACGACGGTGAACAACATCGACGTCGTTACGGGCGCCTTCAGCTACAGCGGTCGGTTCATTGCCGCGCAGCTGCTCGAGCGCGGTCGGGACGTGCGTACCCTCACCAACCATCCGAAGCCCGACGATCCGCTCGCTTCACAGATTCCGACGTATCCGTTGAATTTCTCGAACCAGGCAGGCCTCATCGCCGCGCTGACGGGGACGGACACCCTCTACAACACCTACTGGGTTCGTGCGCCACACGGCAGCCTGACTCACGGCGTCGCGGTGGAGAACACCAAGCACTTGATCGAGGCGGCCCGACGGGCCGGCGTGCGTCGCATCGTCCAGACGAGCATTGCCAACCCGACCGCCTCAACCACGAGCTACTACCGAGGCAAGGCCGCCCTCGAAGATGCCGTGCGGTCCTCGGGTCTCTCATACGCGATCGTGCGGCCGACGCTTCTGTTTGGCGAAGGCGATGTCCTGATCAACAACATTGCATGGCTGCTGCGGCATCTCCCCGTCTTTGGGATTCCTGGCGACGGCCGCTACCGACTTCAGCCGATGCACGTCAAGGACCACGCGGGCCTACTCGTCGCGGTTGGCTCAGAAACGGCGAATCTTGCGGTCGACTCGGCCGGTCCCGAGATCTTCACCTTTGACGAACTGGTTCATCTCCTTCGCCGCGCAATGCACCTCGGCAC
>DATEHI010000014.1:0-53358 GCA_035279665.1 Candidatus Dormiibacterota bacterium
GTAGAGCTCGGTGGTGCGCTGGACGTTGAAGATGTTGCCGTAACCGCCGTCCATGTCGACGATCACCGGCGGGATATCGAGATGCTTTGGCGGGATCCCCTTCTCGGGCTCGCCTACCGCCATCGTCAGCTGGAACTTGCGCAGGGCGCTCACGGTACGGCGAGCGGCGTCGGCGATCTCGACGTTGGCGTAGAGGTCCATGTCGGTCGTTCCCAGGTGGCCGATCGCGAAGGAGTAGCCGCTGAAGTAGACGGCCTTGAAGCCGTAGTACATGACGAGCTGGGCACCCATCGGGTCGTAGACCCCGGGTCCGAAGAGGAACGGCTCGCCTTCGAGGAGCTCACGCATGCGGGTGCTGGGATGGACGAAACGCGACGCCGGGAGCTTGAACCCGTCCGGTAACAGCGGGCTGGGGACGAGCTTGTTGGTTTGGGGCACGGCGATACCGGACATGACAACCGGCTTATTCGTTCCCGTGATCGCGTTCGCAGTCGTCCGGGCAGCCGCACTCCACGACCTCGGCCCGGCACTGGTAGTCGTCGCTCGCCGTCTGGATGAGTCGCCCGTCAATCCTGATCATGGGCGAAACGTTATCAAGTAACTGGCCATCAGGTCCAATCGTTTCTCGCGATTCGTGCGATAAACGACTCCTATATCACATGGAAGCTGGCGGCCATCTCCAACCCCAGCGCGACCGCTGCCGCGACCAGCAAGATCGCCACCACCCGGGGGTCGTTGGTCCCTGCGATCGCGGCCAGCCGGGCCTTCCCCAACCGGGCGGCGACCTCCCTCCCGGTGTTTTGTATCACGGCTCCAACTGCCGGCGTCAGCCCGGACGGTTGCGCCAGCCGACGACGCGCCGAAAACAGTCCCATCTCGCTTCCCTCCTTCCCTGAGTTCGCCGAGCGAACCGGGCTCCTGATCGACACCGTAGCAGATAACGCCGGGTCCAGGTCAAGGCGGCCCAGGGTCCTCTCTTAGGCGAGGGGCGGTTGGTTCCAGAGTCGGATCACAGGATCGGCGTGCTCGTAGCCCAGGACGCTGACGGTCGCGGTCTGCAGCGCATAGTGGCGCCCGCCTTCGGGTGGTTCGCCGAGCCAGCGGGCGGCGAGCACACGCAGCACGTGTGCGTGGGCAAAGATCAACACGTCACCGTCAACGCTGCGCACCTCGGCGAGCACGCGGTCGGCGCGGCGGCCGACCTCCTCCGCCGTCTCGCCGCCCGGGCAGCCGTCGCGCCACAACGACCAGTTGGGTTGGAGCGCCGCGATCTGCGGCGAGGTGAGACCCTCATAGCGGCCGTAATCCCACTCCTCCAGGTCCGGCCGCACCCGAGCCTGCTCGCCATATCCCGCGAGGCGGCAGGTCTCGAGCGCGCGCTGAAGGGGGCTCGTAAGGACGAGCGAAAACGTCCAGCCATGCAGCCGGGGGCCGAGTGCCCGGGCCTGGCGCCGGCCCTCGTCGGTCAGCGGAAGGTCGGCCTTGCCGGTGTGGCGAAGGCTGAGACTCCATTCCGTCTCCCCATGGCGCGCCAGCACCACTGACTGGGCCATGGGATTGGCCTCAGCCTGTCCGGAAGTCGACGTGGGAGGCGCCGCCGCTGATCTCCATGTCGTAACGGTCGGAGGCCGACGCGTAACCCGGGCTCTGACGCTGGAAGTCGCCACCGATCGCCGCGTACGACGAGCCGTTGATGTGAAGCCCACTCACCCCGCCGCTGGCCGCCACCTGCCACTGCGTGCCAGCCGGCGCCCGGAGCGTGAGGTTGCTCACGCCTCCTGAAATGTTGATCACGACGGTGCCCTTCGGGCTGGGCAACTGTGCGTCCATCCGGCTGATGCCGCCCGAGATGTCAATCTTGGCCAGCGGTAGACGGCGTAGGTCGAGGTGCGCGTTGGTGGTGCCGCTGCTGATCGTGATGCTCCAGGGGATGCGATCGGTCAGGGTGACCACGACGTGCCGTCGTGACGCACCGAACAGGTTAAGAGAAGCGATGCCCGAGCTCTGCTTGATCTGCAGGGTGCCGCTCTCGTGGTCGAGGCTGATGGTCGGCGGACTGTCGCTGCCAGGGTAATCGACCCGGGCCTGGTAGAGCGAGTCGCCCAGACTGCCGGCTTGAATGTCGACGGTCGCCCCGCTGTAGTTCAGGTCCAGAGTCGCCGCCGTCAGGCCGCCGAGACTCTCCGAAGAGTTCGCCTGCCGCGTGCCGAAGGGGGCCGCCGGTGCCAGCGCGGCATAGGCCACGGCGGCGGTGACGATGACGACCGTGGCGCCCAGCCCGATCAGCGTGGCTTGCTGGCGCGGCAGCGTGTGATTGAGGATGAGTTGCAGTCCCGCAATGACGAGCAGCAACGGCCACAGGTCACCAAGCCGCAGCAGGGTGTCCGAAGAGAGGACGCCGGCATTGGATAGCAGAACAACCACGCCGATTGCGATCAGGATCAGCGGGAATAGCAGGCCGCGGCTCCTGTACATGTCTGCCTAGCGGCGGCGAGCCAGAAACAGCACCCCGGCGGCGATCAGGATGACTGGCCCCACGATCTCCCAATGGATCAGGCGGAACCATCCGAGATTGTCGATCAGGAAGTAGGCGCCGATCACGATCAAGATGATGCCGAGCCATAGCCCCCTGGGTCGGTCACCATGGGTGGCTCCTGACCCGCGACCCTGCAAGGGCGGCGATGCCGGCGCTCCAGCCGGGTCCCCGGGCGGCGATGGCGGAGTCGCGGCGCTGGTTGGGTGCGTACGGAAGCCGGTGCGAAAGTCCTCCCGGAGCTCGTCACCCATCGCGCGCAGGCGAGCACCGATGTTTCGCGTGGCCGACGTCGGCGCACCCTCGGGTGGCTCCATCAGGAACCAAAGCGCCAGGTAAAGGAGTACGCCGATGCCAATTCCGGGCGGGATCAAGGCAAGGATCACGAAGACGATGCGGACCAGCAGAGGGTCGACACCGAAGTAGGTGGCAAGGCCCGAACAGACGCCCCCGATGATCCGATCGGGTCCACGCCGCAAGACGCCCCCTGCCGTCTCACCCATGGCCCCGGCAATTATCCCATGTTGTGTGAGGGCGAAAAAAGAGGGCGCGCCCGGCGCGCCCTCGTCGATTTCCGCGTCGCTAAACGGCGCGCCGGCCGACCAGCAAGTTGTAGAGGATCCCGATGATCGCCAGGATCAGCAGCAGGTGGATAAGGCCCCCAGCAACGTGCAATGAAAAGCCGAGCAGCCACAACACGAAGAGGACGACGACGACCGTCCAGATCAAGCTAACCATGAAGAACCTCCCGTAAAGGATATCGTGCTATTTGATATCAACGATATCATATTACAGCGAGGCCATCATGGTGTCAACCTGGGTGGTGGTGACCCGGACCCGGGCCTTCCGCCGGCTCTCAGCAGCCGGGCTCGCCGGGGTGGCCGCAGCAGGGTCCTGGAGGAAATCGAAGTCGGTTCCGCAGGAGAATCCGGAGCTTGCGACCCAGGGGCATCGGCCGGCGTAGGTTGGCCATGAACGCGTCTGCCGAGCCTCGGCGCTCGCTCATCCTCCCCATCGTAGAAAAGCGGTCAGCCGGCCGCTAATCCAGGTTTTTGACGACATCCCCGCCGCGGAGCACTATCCGCACGTGGTTCGCGTCGGCGAAGATCGTCGGGTCCTGGAGTGGGTCGGTGTCGAGCACGATGAGGTCGGCCCGCTTGCCCTCTTCGACGGTGCCGACCTCCTTCTCGATGCGCATCAGGGCCGCGTTGGTGCGGGTGGCCGCCACGATCGCGTTCATCGCGCCCATCACACGCGCCTGGCAGGCAATCTCCTTGCCTTTCTCGCCCTGCATCTCGGCCAGCACATCGGATCCAGATCCGATCCGCAGCCCCTTTTCGTAGGCGAGGCCTAAGGAGTCGTAGGCGCCCGTCAGTCCGTGGCGGATCTTGCGCACCATGTCCGGGGTCCAGCCGTCGCCCGCCTCGCGTGCCGCGAGGAGTTCGTAGGTGATGACCGTCGGCACCAGGTAGACATCGTCGGCGGCCAGCATCTGCTCCGCGGTGGCTTCGTCGAGGAAGTTGCCATGCTCAATGGAGCGCACGCCCGCCTTCAGGCAGTTCTGAATCGCGCGCGGTGCGTAGGCATGCGCCAGCACATAGGTCCCAACGGCGCCCGCCACGTCAACGGCGGCGGCCAGCTCCTCGACAGAAAACTGGACATGGTCCAGCTCATCGGTGGGTGACGCCGCGCCGCCGCTCGCCATCACCTTTATTTGGTCGGCGCCGCGACGGATGACTTCGCGGGCGGCCCAACGCACCGCATCCGCGCCGTCCGCGAGGATCGATTCCGTAGCGAGGCCGCGCGCGACCGGAAAGCTCGCCCGCGAGGTGCGTGGCCGATGGTCGCCGTGTCCTCCGGTCTGCGAGATGAACGCGCCACTGATGAAGATCCGCGGGCCGCGGATCAATCCAAGACGGACGGCTTCCTTGAAGCCCCAGTCGAGGCCGCCCGCATCGCGGACGGTCGTGAAGCCGGCGTCGAGCGTGGCTTCGATCACCTTCGCGATCCGCAACGCCAGCACCGCGGGTGGAAGCGCCACCTCGGCGGCGGCATCGAGGTCGATGATCGCCAGGTGTACGTGAGCGTCAAGCAGTCCGGGCATCAGCGTGCGCCCCTGGCAATCGATCACCTGGGCCCCACGCGGCCCGGCTGGCCCGCTCGAGGCGCCGATCCGCTGGATCCGTCCGTCCTCCACGACCACCCGCGCATCTGGCTGTGGATCGCGGCCGGTGCAGTCGAGGACGGTGGCGTGCTCGAAGACGGCATTCACGGCCTGACTAGTCTATCTACGACCCGACGTATGTCAGAAACAGATCAGTGCCGTAGGCAAGCAGAAAACCGAACAGGAGTCCCCAGGCCATGGCGATCGGGGAATTGAAGCGGCGGCCGAGGTGGAACATCTCACCGATGACATAGAACAGCGCCCCGGCGGCGAGTGCCAGGAAGAGCACATAGACGTAGGTCGAGGTGAACGCATAGCCGATGACGGTGCCAAGGAAGGTGGGGCCGCCGCCGATCAGCCCGGCCGTGAATAAGAAGCGCCAGGACGGCATCGCCTCGTCGGCCGCCAGGGGCGCCGCGATGCCAAAGCCCTCGGTCACATTGTGGAGCGCGAAGCCGATCACCAGCACCACTGCGAAGGCGACCGCCCCGCTGGCGGCAGACTGGCCGATAGCGAGACCCTCCGAGAGGTTGTGGAGTCCCAATCCGGTGGCGATCATCATGGCCAGCGTCCTGGGATGCGGCGGCGCGGCGTCCTTGGTCCGGCCGAAGAGGCGGGCGTTGACATAGATCAGGCTGAGGAGCCCGGCGGCGAGGCCGGCCCCGAAGATCAGCACCAACGCGATAAAGCGGCGATCACCGTGGTGCAAGCCCGAGAGCGCCGTCTGGGCAGGTTCCAGGGCGTGCGCGAGGATATCCCAGAGCAGGAACAGCAAGACGCCGGTTGCGACGGCATTCAAGAGGCCCCGAACCGTGCGTGACACGCCACGGATCCGGCCGACCGGGAGACCGATGAAGATGGTGGCGCCGGCGATGGCGCCGAGCAGGGCGGCAGTCCCGTGACTCACGTTCTAATATTGTTAGTAGGTGCGAAGCTCACAATTAGATAACGCTAACACACGTTCCCGCCCACCCTCGGAGGTCATCGCCCACTACCTGGAGGCGATCCATTACATCCGGGCCGAGGGCGAGGCGGTTCGCAGCGCGCGGCTCGCCGACTGGCTGTCTGTCAGCCGGCCGACGGTGACGGTGGCGATTCGACGCATGACCCGCGATGGAATGGTCCGGCTGAATGCCCACAAGGAGATCGAGCTCACGGCGCGGGGGGATGATGCCGCGGCGGCCATCGTCAGGCGGCACCGCATCGTGGAGCGCTGGATGACCGACGTCTTGGGGCTCGACTGGGTGGCCGCCGACGCCGAAGCCGAGCGGCTTGAGCATGCGGTGTCACAGGTGGTGGAGGAGACGCTCTACCGCAAGATGGGGAGACCGAAGACCTGCCCACACGGCAACCCGATCCCGGGGCACTCGACGATGCGGGCGAACGAACTCCGCTTGTCAGCCCTTGGGCCTGGAGAGGCCGGGACGATCACGAGGATCTCGGAGGTGGCACAGCGCGAGGCACCCCCGCTGCTGCAATACCTTCACGAACGCGGCCTTCACCCCGGGACGCAGATCACGGTCGAGGAGGTCGACCCGATCGGCCGGACGATGCGACTTCGGGCAGCTCGGATGCTGACGCTCAGCATCGAGACCGCCTCGAAGCTCTCGGTCGTGCGTTCGACTAAGCCGAGACCGGGACGGGCTGCCGCTCCTCGCTGACGGGTACCGCCGCCGCCTTGACGGCCGTCGGCGTTGAGGGCGCGACGAGCCAGGCGACGAAGACGACCGCGCTGCAGATCACCGCTAAAACGGTTGTCGGATCCATGGCTTTCCTCCTCCTCAGAGAGTGCTGACGTTGGCGTATGCGGGTTCGCCGTCTCTGGCGTATGCGGGTTCGCCGTGTTGCGAGATGTCGAGGCCAAGGACTTCTTCGTCTTCCTCGACACGCAGGGGGACGAAGATGCCCACGACTTTGAGGATCGCGAAGGTGCCGACGATGGACCAGCCCCACGAAGCGCCGATCGCCACGAGCTGGATCAGGACCTGCTTCGGGTTGCCGTAGAACAAACCATTGGCCGCTGTGGAGTTGATGGCAACCGTCGCGAAGAGCCCAGTCGCTAGCGCGCCCCAGGTCCCACCGATGCCGTGGACTGCCCAGACGTCGAGTGCGTCATCGACGTGGATCCGCTCGCGCAGCTGAATGGCGAGGTAGCAGAAGAGGCCGGCACCGAACCCGATCACGATCGCGCCCATCACATTGACGAAGCCGGAAGCCGGGGTGATCGCCACCAGACCGGCCACGGCCCCGGCGGCAGCACCCAGCACGCTCGGCTGACGCTTGTGCCACCAGCTGACCGTCATCCAGGTGAGCGCGGCCATGGCGGTCGCGGTATTGGTGACGACGAAGGCGCTGGTTGCCAGGCCACCTGCGGCGACGGCACTCCCGGCGTTGAAACCGAACCATCCGAACCAGAGCAGGCAGGCGCCGAGCACCGTCATGGTCGCGTCATGTGGCTCAAACTTTCCCTGCCCGAAGCCGATCCGCCGGCCCAGGACGAGCGCGGCCACCAGGGCCGATACGCCGGAGCTGATGTGGACGACCGTCCCTCCGGCGAAGTCGAGGGCGCCAAGGTTGTGCAGCCACCCGCCCGCGCCCCAGACCCAGTGCGCGATCGGGTCATAGACGAAGGTTGCCCAGAGCAGTGAGAAGAGGACGAAGGCCTTGAAGCGCTGGCGTTCCGCGAACGCCCCGCTGATCAGGGCCGGCGTGATGACGGCGAACATCATCTGAAAGACCATGTACGCCTGATGGGGGATGGTGGGCGCGTAGTCGGCGTTCGGCGTAAAGCCCACATTGTTCAAGCCGACCCATTCGAGGCCTCCGATGAGATGGAACTTGTCCGGTCCGAACGCCAGACTGTAGCCCCAGAGAACCCACTGGACACTGATGAGGCAGAGGATGAAAAAACTGTGCATGATCGTTGAGAGGACGTTCTTGCGGCGGACGAGCCCGCCGTAAAAGAAACCGAGTGCCGGCGTCATCAACATCACGAGCGCAGCCGAAGCAAGAACCCAGGCCGTATCGCCACTATCGATTTTCATGCCGGGATTGTCCGATGATGGGAACCCCGGAGGTAATGGACCGAGGCCACGGAAATCGCCGCCCGACCTCGTGCACCGAGCACAAACAAAACCCCCCGACGCAGACTCTCCTCCCCTGGGGAGGCTAGGGTGGCAGGTTCGCCATGCGCCGCCAGGTGCGGTTGTCGTGGCAGAAGTGGATGGAGCTGGGCTTCAGTCGTCGCAGCTTGTCCAGGGACTGGTGGAAGGTCGGGACGTCTTCCATCATGCCCTCCTGCGGCGCCTCGCCCTCGAACATCCTGACGGTCCAGCAGGCATCGCCGGTCAGCAGGGCGGGGCCAGACGTGGTATCGACCTCGATGCTCTGGTGGCCGGGTGTATGGCCCGGGGTGGTGAGCACGCGGACGCCCGGCATGATCTCGCGCTCGCCGTCGAGGAGTTCGTAACGCGCGCCAGCAAAGTCAAGCCACTCCGCAGGCGTGTCCCGATACCGGTGCCGGCCCTCATACTCCAGTCGCTGCACGTAGAACGGTGCTTGCGCAAATACGGCGTTCTGTCCGCAATGGTCGAAGTGGAGGTGCGAGTTGATGACCCAGCGGATGTCGGCGGGATCCACATCGTGCGTGCGCAGCGCCTCCGCCACGGAGGCGTTGACCGGGCGATAGTCCTTGATCAATTCCAACGGCGTACCGTAACCCGTATCGACCAGTCCCGCGCCGCCGGGGTGCTTGATCAAGAAGCCATGCACCGGGATCTCGAGCGGGTACTCCGCCAGCCAGATGTGGCCGAGATTCAATCGAACGATCGCATCCGGCGGGAGCGGCACGCCGTGATGTTAGTGGTGTCTAGGCCTTGAGCAGCGGCAGGATTTCGTAGGTGCCGCCGAGCAGGTCGGCGGCGGGGGCCTTGAGATATCCCTGCAGGACGGACGCGTACACCGAGCGGAAGTCCGTGGTGAATTTCAGGTTGCCGTTGTCCAGGGCGCTGAGGCTCGGCTGCTGACCGTAGAGCCCACCTTTGACCGGCGCACCCAGCAAGAACATCGGCGCGGCGGTCCCGTGGTCGGTGCCGGCGCTGCCGTTCTCTTTGACCCGGCGGCCGAACTCGGACCAGGTCATGACGAGCACCTTGTCGCCGTAGCCATGACCCGCCAGGTCCTGCATGAAGGCGGTCAGCGCCTGGTCCAGGTCGAGCAGCAGCTTGTCGTGGACCGGCTTCTCGTTCGAGTGGTTGTCGAACCCGCCCAGGGTGACATGCGCCACCCGCACGCCCAGCCCCGACACGATCGTCTCCGCCACCAGCTTGAGCGAGCTCGCGATTGCGCTCTTGGCCGGATAGGTGGCCTTCGCCACGTAGCTCGCATCGGTCGCCTGCAGCGCGTGCGAGGCCTGCAGCGCCTCGTTCAAGGTCGCGTCGAACAGCGCCCCGAAGGGCGCCGGACCAGCGCCTTTGAACGCGCCGTAAAACTTCAGCAGCGGGTTTTCGACGTCGACCTGGGTGCCGTGCTCGTTTACCGGCTGCAGCCGGAACGTCTTCAGCGATTGCAACGCGGTCACGGGCGCCTTCGAGCGCAGCTCCGGGGGGACCAGCGAGCCCGCGCTCACGCCTTCGAGCGCGTGGTTGGGCGACTCACCCACCTGGTCGAGGTAGTTGAGGTAGCGGCCCAGCCAGCCGTCGCCGATGCCGCTGTTCACGTTGGCCGTCTCCCAGATCGACATGGAGGCGAAGTGGGAGAGGTTCGGACTCGGATAACCGACGCCCTGCACGATGGCGAGCTGTCCGGCATCAAAGCTTGCCTTCAGCCCCTTGAGGTTCGCGTGCAGGCCGAGCTGGCTGTTCAATGGCAAGACCCCCTGATCCTGGCGAAGCGTGGGCCGGGCGTCGTGGTAAGCGCCGTCGGTGAAGGGGATCACCGTGTTGAGCCCGTCGTTGCCGCCGGCGAGCTGCACCAGCACGAGAATCCGGTCGCTGGGTACGGCATTGGGGGAGTCCGCGGCGGCGGCCGCCACGCCATTGGCGAACACGGAGGGCACAGCCGACCCGGCGAAGACTGGGATCAGGCCCTGCTTCATGAAGTCGCGGCGGCTAAACATGGTGGTTCATCTCCATCAATTCAGTTGGAATTCCGGCGTCGCCAGCACCATGAAGAGCAGGCCGGCCCGGGTTGTAGGATGCGCCGTCGCGAACGCCTGCAACCCATCCCTGGTGGTGGGGCTGAGGTTGGCATCCACCAGGGTGCTCGTCAGCTGGTCGAGGGTCGAGTTGGTCAGCGATGACGCCATCCGCTGGGTGGCCGCGTTCACAAAGTTGACACGGGTCAGCAGCGTCGAGCTATTGACCCAGGACGTCCCGGCGGGCCAGCCTGCCACGTTGGGGGGGTAAAAGAGCATCTGGCCCATGGCGGCCGTCGCTGCCACGGCCGCGCCGTAGGTCCTGACGTCGCTACCAGTCGCCCTCAGGGTCTGGGCGGCCAGCTCCGCCGGGCTCTTGATCAAGGCGCGGTACGCCTTGGGGGAATAGAAGGCATCCATGGAAAAGATTTCCCGAACGACGGCCCCCACGTTGTAGCGCGATTGCTGGAAGGTGTCAGCAAGGTGACGCACGATCTCCGGCTCCGGATTGGCGTAGGCGAAAAAGCCGAACAGGCGCGTGGAGAGGCGCTCGGCCGTCGCGCGGAGCGGCACCAGCATCTCGACGATGTCGTCGCCCGTGAAGTTGCCGGTTTTCCCCATGAAGGTCTTCTGTCCACTGTCGAAGTATTTCGGGGTGAAGGCGGACACCGTCGTGTAGCGCTGCTGCTTGGAGCCTTTCAGCGTCCAGCCGGTGAACGAACGCGCCGACTCGCGCACGTCGTCCTCGGTGTAGTGGCCGATGCCGGTGGTGAAGAGTTCCATCAGCTCCCGGGCGTAGTTCTCGTTGGGCTTGCCTTTGCGGTTGTTCTCCGTGTCGAGGTAGACCATCATCGCGGGGTCTTTGGACACCGCCTTCAGCAAGTCGTCGAAGTTGGCGAGCGCCATCTTCCGAAAGAGCTCGTTCTGCGTGTACAGCTGTGTGGTACCGGCTTTGTCCAGCCCGCTTGTCAGCAGGCCGTGCCAGAAGAGGGTCATCTTTTCTTCGAGGGGTCGCGTCGTCTGCACCATCCGCTGCAGCCACCATGCCTGCAGCGCACCCGCAGTTGGGCCCTTTTCGGTGGTGAAGTCCAGCGTCGGGAGCTGCGCCTCGAGCGCGGCATTCGACGTCTGCTGGTAGTTCAGCACCGACTGCGTCATCGCCGTGCTGGTCA
Organism: Candidatus Dormiibacterota bacterium; assembly: GCA_035279665.1. Taxonomy (GTDB): domain Bacteria; phylum Chloroflexota; class Dormibacteria; order CF-121; family CF-121; genus CF-13. The sequence goes on from DATEHI010000014.1 coordinate 11,004, forward strand.
TCGCGGCGTAGCGATCGAGCTCGGCGCTGGTCGCTCCGAAACCGGCCCGACGCAGCAGATGGGCCGCCCGAACCCGCGGGGTGCTGAGCGCACCCTGGTAGCTGTGGGTGTAATCCCGCACCCTGTCGAGGATCTGTGACAGATCGTTGCCTTTCCAGAGCGCGGCGAGCGCAGCCGCCGTCGCACTGGCGGCTCCGGTGGCGAGCACGGCCCGCCTCGATACCGGCCGCTGCCAGATCGGCTTTGACGTCGTCACCGGCGTCGGCGCGATCGGAGCGTCGTCCATGGTCATTTGTAGGCTATGGCTCGAGCGTGAACTCGGCCTGAGAGGCCCCTTAGAAGGTTCAACGGCGGCGCGCCACCCGCTCCGGCGGGCGACCGTTCTAGATCAGCTGTACGGTCCGGATGAAGCGGGACCCGGCGCCGGCGTCGTCGGGAGGACCTGCCCGAGGCGCGGTTGCTGGGCGAAGTCGAAGTCGTTGATGAGGTTGCCCAGCTGGGACGCGTTCTCACGAACTCCTGGACGTGGGTCCGGCCGGCCGTCGGTCTTGGGGTCGAGCCGCTGGCCGCCGAGGAAGTCGTCCTCGATGAATTTCACGTAGGCGTCGAAGCTAAGGGTCTGGTGATCGATGTACCCCTGGCGGGCGTAGGGGCTGATGACGAGGCCGGGCACGCGCAGACCATAGCCGTTCTGGTCCACGACCGGCGGCTTGACGTGGTCATAGAAGCCGCCCCAATCGTCCCAGGCGAGAAAGATCGCGGTGCTATCCCACTCCGGGCCCTGCATCGCCGCGTTGATGAGGCCGGTCACCCACGCCTGGCCCTGGCTCACCAGTGCCGGTGGATGTTCGCTATCTGGCCCGCTCGGCGCGATCCAGGCGACGGCCGGCAGCGTCCCCTCTTTGGCGGCCGCGAAGTAGTTCGAGGCGTCGGTCACGTTGCGCAGCTCGCCGTCTGCCTTGACGGTGTCGAAATAGGGCAGTGGGTTCCAGATGCCCGGTGTCTTCGCGCGCTGCAAGGTCGGGGGGCAGGCCATGGTGTCGTCCGCGCAGTCAGGCTCGGTCCCGCCCTCGACGTAATACTTCCAACTCACCTTGTTCTTGTGCAGCAGGTAGGTGAGATCGGTCCACGCATAATCGGGAGGCTGGGCCGCTTTGCCGGCATGCGCCTTGGAATTCGGTGGGGTGCCGGGGTTCTGCAGCGCATTGACGCAGCTCGCCGCGTCGCCGGGGATGGAGCAGTGCGCCGACCACTCCGACACCATGAAGAGGTGCTCGGGCAAGCTCCAGGACGCATTCGGCTCGAACATCCGGTCCTGCAGCACGAAGTGCTGGGCGTAGAACCAGTAGTTCGGGATCTCGCGAGCGTCGTGGACTCCCATCACATCCGTCTTGTCGCCGCCGCAGGCCGGGTTGTCCGTTTGGGAGCAACCCTTCTTTCCCTTCGCGGCCTGGGCGACAAAGCCGTCCATCTTGCCGCCGTTGATATCCGCGATGGCATCGGTCTGGCCGTGGGGGCCTCCTCCGTTGAGGTCGCTGCCGTCGTGATACGGCGTGACGCAGCCGCCGGTGGGGTTAGGGACACAGACATTCTGCGGCAATCCATTGGCGCCCGGATAGGTGCCGAAGTAGCTGTCGAAGCTCCGGTTCTCCTGCATGATCACGATCACATGTTTGATCTTGTGAATCCCGGTATCCGCTGTCCCCGGACCGATGACGAGGCAGGAGCTGAGCACCGAGGCAGCGCCGAGCAGCGCGACCAGGCGAACAACCCCCTGGCGATGGTGCATCACGGATTGAACGGTCGCGGTGGCCGGCTCTTTCGGTTAGGACGCAGCGTGAAGGCGGCCGAGCCGGCTAGTAACCCGGTCGGCTGGTGGAGGATGTCGTTCCTCCGGAGCCGGCGGAGGTGCCGCATCCGGCGACGCCCACGATGAGGAGCATGGAGCCGAGCAGCAGGACGATGACGCGCTTCATCTCTGGTTAGTTACGGCCGCCGGTTACGGTTGGCGGCGCCGGCAAGGGCGTCCATATACTGGATTCTGGCATGTCGCTCCAGCCGATGTCGCGCGAATCGATCGAGAAGAAACCCCGCATCCGCGACGCGGACCAGGTCGTCGCGTCCGTATGTCCCTACTGTGCCGTCGGCTGCAGCCAGCTGGTCTACGTCAAAGACAAGCGCATCATCGACGTCGAGGGAAACCCCGAGTCGCCCATCAACGAGGGCACGCTGTGCCCCAAGGGCGCGTCAACCTATCGCTACCTGGTCAACCCTAACCGGGTGACGTCGGTGCGATACCGTGCTCCCTACTCGGATCACTGGGAGGAGCGTCCGCTGGAATGGGCGTTGGACCGGATCGCCCAGCGTATCAAGGAAACGCGCGACGCCAACTTCCTCGAGCGGACCCCGGAAGGCAAGCTCGCCAATCAGACGACAGCGATCGCGACCCTCGGTGGCGCGACGATGGACATCGAAGAGAACTACCTGATCAAGAAACTGTTCAGCGGCGGCCTGGGCGTCGTCTCGATCGAAAACCAGGCCCGCATATGACATAGCTCCACCGTTCCCGGTCTGGGAACAAGCTTCGGGCGGGGCGGAGCGACCACCTTCCAGCAGGACCTGGCCAATGCCGACGCGATTCTGATCATGGGCAGCAACATGGCCGAGAATCACCCGGTTGGCTTTCGCTGGCCGATGAAGGCCCGCGAGAAAGGGGCCACCATCATCCACGTCGACCCGCGCTTCAGCCGTACCTCGGCGGCCGCCAACCTCTATGTCCCGATCCGGTCGGGCAGTGACATCGCCTTTCTCGGCGGGCTCATCAACTATGTCCTGGCTCACGACCGGTGGTTTAAGGAGTACGTGCTCGCCTACACGAATGCGTCCTCGATCATCAACGACCAGTACCTCGATGCCGAAGACAACGGCGGCCTCTTCTCCGGATACGATCCGCAAACCGGCACCTACGACAACGCCAGCTGGGCCTATGCGGGGCCGCCCCAGGACGCGAGGGAAGATGCCTCCGCCCACACCGGCCACGGGATGGAAGGCACCAGCCCGGCGAAGCACCGACCGGCGCGCGATGAAACCTTGCAACACCCGCGCTGCGTGTTCCAGATCCTCAAGCGACACTACGCCCGCTACACGCCCGAGATGGTGGAGCGTGTCTGCGGAACGCCACAGGCACTCTTCCTCCAGGTCGGCGAGATCCTGGCAAATAACTCAGGACGCGAGCGGACCAGCGCCATTTGCTATGCGGTGGGCTGGACGCAGCAGAGTTACGGCGCGCAGATCATTCGCGCGGCAGCCATCCTGCAGCTGCTGCTGGGTAACATGGGCCGCCCGGGCGGTGGCATCCTGGCCCTTCGTGGTCACGCCTCCATCCAGGGGTCGACGGACGTGCCGACACTCTTCGATCTGCTCCCTGGCTACCTTCCGCATCCGGCCGTCTTCAAGGGGGACGACACGCTAACGAACTACATGCGCGAGTCGGCGGTCAGGGGCGGGTACTGGTCCAATCTCCCCAAGTTCATGGTGTCGTTGTTGAAGGCGTGGTACGGGGAGGCGGCAACAGAGGACAACGAGTACGGCTACCAATGGATTCCCAAGCTGACCGGCGATCATTCGCACATCTCCACCTCGGCCGCGATGGCAGACGGCAACGTCAAGGGCTTCATCGTGTTCGGGCAGAATCCCGCGAATGGCAGTCCGCACGCCGGCCTGCAGCGCAAGGCGCTGACCCAACTCGATTGGCTGGTCGCCGTCGACCTCTATGAGACCGAGACCGCCGCCTTCTGGTACGCGGCGCCCGAGGGTTGGAAGCCATCGGAGATCAAGACCGAGGTCTTCCTTGTGCCCACGGCGGGGCCGGCCGAGAAGGATGGCACCTTTACCAACACGCAACGGCTGCTGCAGTTTCACGACAAGGCGGTGGATCCACCGGGTGATGCCCGCTCCGACTTGTGGCTCGTCTATCACCTCGGCCGGCGGCTCAAAGACCTCTATCGGGATTCGACCCGGCCGCAAGACCAGGGCTTGTTGAATCTCACCTGGGACTACCTCCCCGAGCACCCCGATCGGCGATGGCGGATCGCGGACGAGCCCTCGGCCGAGACGGTGCTGCGGGAAGTGAATGGCTTCACCGTCGAGGATCGAAAACAGCTGCCCGATTTCGCCGCGCTCAAGGACGATGGTTCGACCGCCTGTGGCGTCTGGATCTACTCGGGGGTCTATCCGCAGGAGGGCCAGAACATGGCGCGCCGGCGCGTGAAGGGCGACGGGTGGGTCAGCTCGGAGTGGGGATTCAGCTGGCCCGGTAATCGGCGCATGCTCTACAACCGGGCGTCGGCCGACCCGCAGGGTAAACCGTGGTCCGAGCGCAAGAAGTACGTCTGGTGGGACAGCGCGCAAGGCAAGTGGACGGGATTCGACCGTCCGGACTTCCCGGAAACCAAGGCCCCGGACACGCCCGCGAAAGCCGATGGCGTCGGCCTCGACCTCCACTCCGGTTCTGATCCATTCACGCTCAAGGCCGATGGTCGCGGCTGGCTCTTTGCGCCCAGCGGACTCAAGGATGGGCCGCTGCCCACGCATTACGAGCCGTTCGAGTCGCCGGTCCGGAACGCGCTCTACCCTCGGCAGGACAGTCCGGTGGCGAAGCGTTTCCCACGCAAGGACAACCCGATCAGTTCGCCCGGAGATCCGCGATACCCATATGTCGTCACGACCTATCGGGTGACCGAGCAGTACACCTCCGGCGTCATGTCGCGATGGATCGGATGGCTCAGCGAGTTGATGCCCGAAATGTTCGCGGAGATCAGTCCCGAGCTGGCCAGGGAAAAGGCTATCGAGAACATGGATTGGATCGTCGTCTCGAGTCCCCGCGGCCAGATCGAGTGTCGCGCGCTTGTCACCCGGCGGATGCGTCCCTTCCAGCACAACGGCGGCGTGATCCATGAGGTCGGGCTGCCCTATCACTGGGGCTACAAGGGCCTGGTCACGGGTGCGATGGCGAACGACCTGGTGCCGCTCAGCGAGGAACCAAACGTCTACATTCAGGAAGACAAGGCGTTCACCTGCAACATCCATAAGGCGCGCCGGCGATGATCGACAGCTACAGGCGGCTGATGAACATCGAGCCGCCACTGCCGGCGAAGAAGGCGAAAGGCTTCTTCACCGACACCAGCCTCTGCATCGGCTGCAAGGCCTGCGAGGTGGCGTGCAAGCAGTGGAACCAGCTACCCGCCGACGGCTTTGCGATGACGGGCAACAGCTATGACAACACCGGAACACTGGGGGCCACCACCTGGCGCCATGTCCAGTTCATCGAACAGGCCAAGGCCAATTCGACCCGGCAGGATCAGCGCTGGCTGATGATGTCGGACGTCTGCAAGCACTGTGCCAATGCGGCCTGCCTGGAGGCCTGCCCGACGGGGGCACTTATCCGGACCGAGTACGACACGGTGTACGTCCAGCAGGACATCTGCAATGGCTGTGGTTTCTGCGTGCCGGCCTGCCCCTTCGGGGTCATCGACCGCGCCCCCAAGCACGGCCAGTTCGAAGCAGGGACGGCGCACAAATGCACGCTTTGCTACGACCGCCTCAAAGACGAGATGACGCCGGCCTGCGCCAAGTCCTGCCCAACGGCATCGATCCAGTTCGGCGACGTCGAGGAGTTGCAGCAGCGCGCCCGTTCTCGCCTCGCCGAATTGAAAGCGCGCGGTGAGACGAAGGCGGAGCTCTACGGCATGCCGGAAGGCCAGGAGGCGATCGAGGTCGGCCCGCTGCACGCGTTCTTTCTCCTGCTCGACAAGCCGCAGACCTACAACCTGCCGGAGGTCCCGCGCCTGCCGCGAAAGACGATGGCGCAACGCTATGGCTGGAGCGCCGCCGTCGGCGTTGGGTTCGCCCTTGTCGGCGCGCTGGTCTTCGGCGGTCGCCGATGAGCGAGGGCTATTACAACTATCCCGTCGTGCGGCGTCCGGTGTGGACCTGGGAGGTTCCCACCTACTTCTGGCTCGGAGGGATGGCGGCCGGCGCGTATGTCACCGCCTCTTTGGCGCAGAACTTCGGTTCAGCAGATGACCGGCGCGTCGCCGCCGGCGGCTACTACGTCGCGGCCGCCGCACTGGTGCCGTGCGCCCCGCTCCTGATCGCCGACCTTGGCCGGCCCGAACGTTTTCATCACATGCTGCGCATCTTCAAGCCGCTCTCGCCGATGAATCTCGGCGCCTGGACCTTGACCGGGTTCACGCCGATCGCGTTTTCCCGAGCCGCGTCGCAGGCTGCCACCACGGGTCTCCTCCGAGGTCCGGTTGGCGCGCTGGCGCGGCTCGTGCCGGCCAGGCTCACGGAGCTGACCGGTTGTGTTTTGGGTCTGATCCTTGCGGGCTACTCCGGCGTGCTCCTGGGCGCCACCAACATCCCGTTGTGGGCGAAGAGCAAGTTGCTCGGCGGCCTGTTCATGGCCTCCGCGCTCGCCAGCGGCTCAGCCGCAGTCACGCTCCAGGCCGCGGGCCGCGGCGTACCCGATACGACCCTGCACCGGCTCGGCACGCTCGAGTCTGTCGCCGCTCTTGGAGAGGCGGCGATGCTGACCGGCTACCTGGTGCAGTCAGGAAAAACGGCGCGTCCGCTCACGGCCGGCCGCTACGCGGGTCCGTTCTGGCTGGGCGCAGTCGGCGCAGGCACGTTGCTTCCGTTGCTGCTCCACAGATTGGCGGGCCGCCACCGCGGTCGTGCGCTGCAAACCTTCTCGACCGTCGCAGCCCTCTGCACCGTAGCCGGATCGCTCGCACTTCGCTGGAGCATTTTCGAGGCAGGGAAAGATTCTTCGGAAGATCAGGCAGCGTCCTTCGAGCTCGCAAAGGACTGAGGAAATCTCCCCCGTGCCGGAAGCTCGGGCAGGGTGGTCTGGCTACCATCAGCTAACGCGGCAGATCGATCTCAACGCAGACGTCGGTGAAGGTGATCCCGAAACCGACAAAGCCCTGCTGGCGCTGGTGACCTCGGCCAACGTGGCCTGTGGACTGCACGCGGGTGACGCGCACACCATGCGAGCGACGGTGCTGCTGGCCATCAAGCAGGGTGTCGCCATCGGCGCCCATCCCGGCTACGACGATCGAGAGAACTTTGGCCGGCGGCCGATGCAATTGGCCAGGGCGGACATCAAGGATCTTCTCCTCAGTCAATTGGGCGCGCTGGCTGCCATCGCCCGATCCGAGGGGGCCATCCTCGGCCACGTCAAACCGCATGGCGCGCTCTACAACCAGGCAGAGACCGACGGCGCGCTCGCGGAGGCCGTCATCGCCGCCGTTCGGGCCTTCGATCCCAACCTTCGGCTGGTCGGGCGCGCCGGGTCGGCCATGGCGGACGCCGCGGCGGCGCTCGGGCACCCCTTTACGCCGGAGGCGTTTGCCGACCGGCGCTACCGAGCGGACGGCTCGCTCTTGCCACGGTCGCAGCCTGACGCCCTGCTCACCGATCCGGAAGAGGTCGCGCGCCAGGTTCGTTCGCTGGTCACTGATGGTGAAGTTCTGGCAAGCGACGGCAGCCACCTCTCGATTGCGTTTGAAACCCTGTGCCTGCATGGCGACACGCCTGGCTCCGCGAAGCTGGCGGCCCGAATCCGTCAGGAGCTGAGCGTGCTTGGGGTGGGCGTCTGCGCTCCGCCTTCGCCGGCCGGCGGTTCTCTCCGGCGCTGATCGCGGTCCTGGTCCTTACGGTCGCCGGCTCCGCTATCCTCGGGCACCAGCTGGGATCGGCCACGAAGACAAGCGGCATCCCGGCGAAGCGGATCGCGGTCATCGATCCATACGCGGCCGGCGGCACCTGGTTCAAAGGCAACCTGCAAGTCGCCTCGGTGCGCGGCGTCGGCAAGGACCTGCCGTCGGCCCTGGGTGCCTGGTACGCGGCGCACGGCTACGCCTTCCTGGGGATCAGCGACATGAACACCTACACCTGGCCCGAGGAATACGGCACCCGCGCGCTCCCCGGCGTCCCGGCCGTGGACGCGACCTATTCGTTTGCCGATGTGCTGGCGGTCGGCATCGATCACTGGCTGCCGGCGCAGACGCTCCAGGGTGTGATCGACTGGGTCGCGGCCGATGGTGGGCTTCCCATTCTGGCCGCGCCACTGTCGCCCGCCAAGCCGCAGCCGCTGGCCACCGTCATGGCCCTCCACGGGCTCTATGGACTGGAGGTCTACGACGCCCGGCTCGCGCTCGGAAACGCGATCGGGGCGGATGCCACGTCAGTGTGGGACCGGCTCCTGTCAGCCGGAAACCGCGTGTACGCCGTTGCTGGGGACGACGCCACTAGTGTCAACGATCCCGCCATTGGCGGTGCCTGGATCAGCGTACTCGCACCGGCGGACGACCTGGCTTCACTGCTGAGCTCGCTTCGCCGCGGAGCATTTGTCGCCTCCAGCGGTGCCGAGTTCACCAGCCTGGCCGTGGCGGGGACGACGATCACCGCCGAGGCGGCGCCCGGCTCGAGCCTGCGATTCATCGGCCGCGGCGGCCAGTTGCTGAAAACCGTCGCCGCCCGCGCCGGCTCCTATCGGATCAACGGAAACGAGGGCTATGTCCGGGTCGAGGCGATCCGCGACGACGGCGCCCGCGCCTGGAGTCAGCCCTTCTTCATCACCTGGCGCTGAACCTGCGGCGAGGGACGGGCGGTTCCGTCTACCAGGACCGCACGCGCAGTTCGTTACCTGCCGTCTGCGATTGCGGCGTCGGGCTGGGTCCAATCGCCGTCGTGAAGTTCCAAACGGCGCGGCCCGCTTTGCCGTTCAGGGTGTAGCTCAGGTCCGCCGTGTAGGTGGTCCCCGCCGCGAGGGGGAGGTTCGCGAGATAAGCGAACGAATTCTCCATATCCGGGTCAGTCGGCCGCAGCGTGATTCCTGGCAGGTCCGTGCCCGACGGATCGCGGAAATGGAAGGCGCCGATCGTGACCTTCGAATTACGGTCAAAGGTGGCGGTTACCGGGTAGCCGATCGGATAGCTGGCGTTCGGCGCCGGGTCCGGGATCTCGTTGCCGTTAAAGGCCGGCGGCACGCCGACCTGGTTTGCGGCAGGATAAAGGATGACCCGGCCCGTGGTCTTCTCGCGATAGGACGTGTCCATCACCTGCACGGCCAGCGGCCCGAGATACGCGTCGCCATAACCCAGTTCCACCAGGTCGGCGCGCAGCAACGGAAAGCGGTGGTACACGGAGTCGATCCAGTCCGCGACCGCGCCGACCGGTTCGGATCGATGGGTGATGACCTCACCCATTGACGGCGGCGTGTAGCCGAAATGCTGAGCTCTGGTTGCCTGGTTGTCCCCCGTGTAGCCCTGGCCGGCGGGATCCTCCTTATGGATACCCAGACCCTGGATGCTGGGCAACGCGCCATTGAAGAAGGTGTAGAAGGCGTGGCTCAGCGCCGACTGGTGAATCAGTGGTGAGCTGCTGACCGGAGCCACGCCGGCCAGTTTCCGATAGGCATTGACGGTCGCCAGGGCAACCGCCTGGCGGTCGAGCGCCGCCTTGTCCAGGTCGACAAAGGTCGCTGCGGGCGCGGTGCCGCCCCCGCCAGGAGCGACGGTCTGCGTGGCCGCCTGCAGGGCGGCGGCCTCATCCTTAGAGAGGTAGCGGAGCACGGCGACCAGGTACGCGCCCGCCTCCTGGTTGGTCGGCTCGGCCGCGATCGCGGCGCGCTCATCCCTGGCAGCCGCGGCCGGATCCTTGTCCACGGCGACGGCGAACTCGCCCAGCATCTTGAGGTCGAGCGCGCTGCGCGGCTGCAGCTTGAGGGCGGCCTGGTAGGCGCTCTTGGCGACGTCGTAGTTGTAGGCGAAGAGGGCGACGTCGCCCAGCTGTTCGCGCAAGCCGGCGTCATCCGGGGACTGGGTCGCGGCTCGTTGGAGATACTGGGTCGCGCCGCTCAGGTCCTGCTGGGCAATCGAAAATCGTGCCAGCTCGAGGAGCCGCTCAACCCAACTCGGCTGGGCGCCGGCCGCCAGCTTGAGGTGATTGAGCTCCTGGGCGTAGTCCTTCTTATCGCGGTAGTAGTTGGCCCAGTTCCGTTCGACTTCCCCCCGGTCGTAGGCCGACCCCTTCTTGGCGAGGTCGGCTCCCCTGGTGAGCTGCTTTAAGGCCTCGTCGTAGCGGCTGACGTCGGCGAGCGCCTCGCCGTAAAAAGCTCGGGCAAGCGCCGAGTTCGGCGCGGCCTTGATGGCGGCGGCGCCCTCGAGTGCCGCCGACTGGAGGGCGCCGTTCCAATCCTCTACCCGGGTGAGGACCGTCAGCACGAAGCCGTCGTTGGGAGCGAGCTTCTGCGCGGCTTGCGCCTCGTCGAGCGCCGGCTTCAGTTTCGTCTGGTAGGTCAGAACGAGGGCGTAGGTGGCGTGGTCTTTGGCGTCCTGCGGGTGTGCCTTGATCAAGTCCTGGAGTTGGGCAGAGGCTGCCGCGTACCTGTTCTGAAACATGAGGTCGAGCGCCGACTCCGCGCTCGGCCCCGAGGGCTTGGGGGCGACGGGATCGCAGGCGGCGAGCAAGGCGGCAGCAATAAGGAGTACCGCGCCGCGCCGCCTCACGCCTCCAGTTTATCGGCCGGCACCTGTGTAACGAGATTGTCACTCAGGCATGGACCGCGCCTTCGCGCCCGTCACCTATTGTGCGGCCCATGACGGAGCGTGCGCGTAAAGTCGACCCGGGCAGGCTCCGTGTCATCCCGGGCGGCAGTCCCACCCCAGCCCCTTCATACCGTCTGCTCACGCAGGTCAGTGCCGCGCTCAGCACCTCGCTCGACCTCGATCGCACCCTCAAGGAAATCCTGGAGCGGATGAATGCCCTGGTCGCCTTCGACGCAGCCACCATCTTCCTGCTGGACGATGCTCGGCACGAGCTGAACGTGAAAGCCGCCCTGGGGGTCCCGGTCGCGCTGAAAGAGGTGAAGAGTTTCAAGGTGGGCGAGGGCGTCGTCGGCTGGGTCGTTCGACACGGCGCCACCGCGCTCATCCAGGACTCCTCGAAGGACGCGCGCTACAAGGTGACCGGCCCGGAGCGCCGGGCCAAGACCGTGCTCGCCGCGCCGCTGCGAGCGCAGGACAACCTGCTGGGTGCATTAGTCCTGGTGCGCGCGGCCAAAGAGCCCTTCGGGCCCGAGCATCAGCGACTGGTGGAGGCGATCGCCAGCCAGGCCGCCGTGGCGATCGACCATGCCCGCCTCTTCGAAACCGAACGTGCCTCACGGCGCCGCGCCGAAGCGCTGCTGGCGACCGCGCAGGCGGGGAGCGAGGCGGTCACAACGACGGAATTGCTGCAGCGGGCCGTTAAACAGGTGGCTTTTGCCATGCGCGCTACAGCCGCCGCCGTCATCCTGCCGGACGAGGAGGGCGAGACCATCGAGGCGGTCTTCGATGCCGCCGATCCGCCAGCCTTCGGCCTCGAGTCACTTCGCAGCCAGCCGGTCACGGCGCTGCCGCTGATGGCCGCCCTGGACGAGGCACCCCGGCCGCTCGTCGTGCAGCGCACTGCGCGCCCGGCACTGTTCGATGACGCCTTCTGGTCGCGCAGCGAGGCGCAGGCGCTGGCGGCCGTCCCCGTCCGATGGCAGGGTCGGATGATCGCCGCGCTGATCATCGGCTTTGGCGAGCCTGAGCGGTTGGCCCCGGCCGAAGTGGAGCTACTGGACGAGATCGGGCGCCAGGTCGCGCTCGGTATGGAGCGGCTGCGGCTGCAGGCCCGTGTCCAGGACCAGCAAAACGAGATGGCGGTGGTCGCCGAGCGCAACCGGATCGCGCGCGACATGCACGACGGCCTCGTCCAGTATGTCTACGCGCTTGGGCTGCAGCTCGAGCATGCGCGCGACCTGGTCGCCGAGCAGCCCGGTGCGGTGGCGCCGGTGCTGACCGGCTCCATCCAGCAGACCAACCACGTGCTCTCCGAGATGCGGACCTTTATCTACCAGCTGCGGCCGATCATCATGAAAGAGAAGGAAATCGGCCAATGGGTGCTGGACCTGTGCCGACAGTTCCAGGAGGCGACCGGGATCCCGGTTCGGGCTGAGGTGGGCGCTCCCGACGAAGAGGAGCTCTCCCCCGCGATCTCGATAGCGCTCTTCCGCATCATCCAGGAAACGCTGGCTAACATCTATAAGCACGCGGAGGCCACGCACGCGACGCTGTCGCTCGATTTCGGCGCCAGTGGCGCCCGGCTCGTCATCGAGGACGACGGTCGTGGATTCGATGTCGACGCCCGGCCGGCGCGTGCCATCCAGCAGGGCCACGGCCTGGCCAACATCGAGGAGCGCGTTCGTGAGCTCGGCGCGACCCTCGAGCTGGAAAGTGCGCCGGGAGCGGGCACGCGCCTGGAGGCGGTGTTTCCGTACAGCCGATGAATGCCGGGACCGTTCGCCTGCTGATCGCCGACGACCACGAGATGATCCGGCTGGGATTGCGATCGATCCTCGAATCCGATCCGCGCATTCGGGTCGTCGGTGAAGCCGCCTCTCCGCAGGACGCGGTGTACCAGGCTGCGCTGCTACGTCCTGATGTCGTCCTGCTCGATGTCCGGATGCCGGGAGGCAGCGGGATCGACGCCTGTCGCGAGATCCTGGGGCGAAACCTGGGGAGCAAGGTGATCATGCTGACCTCGTACGCCGACGAGGACGCGGTGTACGAGTCGATCATGGCCGGCGCCTCCGGCTACCTCTTGAAAGAGATCAACAAGGCCGGCCTGATCGATGCCGTGATTTCCGTCTCGGAGGGCCGCTCGCTGCTCGATCCCGAAGTGACGCGCAAGGTCCTCGAACGGATCCGGAAGATGGCCGCCAGCACCGACGAGGTCGCCCGCGCCGCGCTCTCCGACCAGGAAAAGCGGGTGTTACGGCTGGCCGCCCACGGCAAGACCAACAAGCAGATCGCCGCCGACCTGTTCCTGTCGGACAAGACGGTCAAGCATCACATCTCCAACATCCTCAGCAAGCTGAATCTCAGCTCGCGGGCGCAGGCCGCCGTCTGGGCCACCCAGCATGGGCTGCTCGATGAATTTCCCGAACGGAAGGCGAGTTAGCCGGCGCGCCTCGGCCTGCTGTGCCGGAATCGACCTGAACGCACGTTTTGCTAACGGAGAGGCTTGCGCCGGGTATCCGCCGTTCGGCCCAAAGAGGGGCTGACTGGCCGATAAGCCGGGGGGCCGGCGCAGGCTACGCTCCCCGGTACGGCCCGCCATGCCGATGAAACCAGGAGGACCCGATGCTGCTCGTTGACAAACTCAACAAAGGCAAGCTTCCGGAAAAGCCGGACAAGGGCGAGTCCGCGCCGCCCCCCGGTTTGTCCAGCCTGGTCGTCAAGCCGCAGAACGTTGCGGCCCGTATCCCGAATGTCGACAACATCAAGAGGGCCATCCACGAGCGTTTAATCGCGGCCCTCGGCCAGAACTCAGACACCGTCAGCAGCGACGTGATCCAACGCCGCATCGCGGAGCTCACCGACGAGTACTGCGAAGAGGCCAAGCTCAAGCTCACGAAGCACGACCGCACCGAGCTCGCCGAGCTGATCATGCACGACGTCCTCGGTCTGGGTCCCCTCGAGTCCCTTCTCGAGGACCCGGAGGTCAGCGAAATCATGGTCAACGGGCCAAAGACGATCTTCGCCGAGCGCCGCGGACGCCTGGCGCAGTCCGAGCTGGTCTTCGAAAACGAACGCGAGCTTCGCCGGGTCATCGATCGGATCGTCGCCCGGATTGGACGCCGGGTCGATGAGTCCTCGCCGATGGTCGACGCCCGCCTTCCCGATGGCTCTCGGGTGAATATCGTGATTCCCCCGCTTGCCGTGCAGGGCTCGAGCATCACCATACGGAAGTTTTCGCGTGTGCCCTACAAGGTGCAGGACCTCGTCAATTTCGGAACGCTGAACCATGACATGGCGAACTTCATCCGCGCCTGCGTTCGGTCGCGGATCAGCATGGTGGTCAGCGGTGGCACGGGTTCAGGCAAGACGACTACCCTCAACGTGCTCTCCAACTTCATCCCGGACACCGAGCGGGTGGTGACCGTCGAGGACACCGCCGAGCTGCAGCTCCGGCAGCGCAACCTCGTGACACTGGAAGCGCGCAGCGCCAACGTCGAGGGTCGCGGCGCGATCGCGATCCGCGACCTCGTTGTCAACGCCCTGCGGATGCGGCCCGACCGCATCGTCGTCGGCGAATGCCGCTCCGCGGAAACGCTGGACATGCTCCAGGCGATGAACACCGGCCACGACGGGAGCATGACCACGGTGCACGCCAACAGCCCCAAGGACGCGATCAATCGGATCGAGACCATGGTCATCATGGGCGGCTCGGACCTACCATTCCAGGCCATCCGCGAACAGATCGTGGGTGGCATCACCCTGCTGGTGCAGCAGGCCAGGCTCCGCGACGGACGTCGCGTCGTCACCCATATCTCCGAGATCACCGGCATCAACGGCAACCAGATTCAGCTCCAGGACATCTGCCTCTTCGACCAGACCGGGATCGACGAGGAGGGCAACGTCCTCGGGACGTTCCGCTGGACCGGCATCGTGCCGAAGCTGCTGCCGAGGCTGAAAGCCAACGGTGAAGACTTCCCCGTCGAGATCTTCGGACAGCACGGCCTCAAGGTGATCGAGGGGCAGCCCCATCACGCCGGTGGCGACGCGGCGCAGGGCGCCACGGCGGAATAACCGATGCCGAGTTGGTCATTCACTCGGCGGCGAGAACCCGAGAAGAAGCCGGTGTTGCCGGCCCAGCCGGCGGCGTCGAAGACAACGCCCGCCACGAGCCCTCAGCCCACGGCTTCCCAGACAGGCCCGCCGGGCCGGCGGGCAGCTGACGCGGCGTCCGATAGCCGCCCCGTACAGGTGCAACTCGAGGAAGCCACCGCGACGCAGGCCCGCCTGCGCCAGGACCTGGCCGAGCTCCTCAAGGCCCACCGTCAGCAGGGTCGGGTGCTGGAGCGGAATCAGAAACTCCTCGAGCAGACCGAAAACGATGTCATTCGGCACCGCAGCCATGCGGCGGCGCTGGAGAGCGAGGTTGCCGAGCAGCGCGACGTCGCCGACAAGCATGCTGCTCGGATCAAGGAGCTGGAGCACATCGCCGCCTCGCACGCCACGCTGCAGACCGCCTACGAGGCATTGGATAAAGAGCGACAGGACCTGACCGCCCGCCTAACGGATGTGACGCGCAGCAGGGCCACGGTCACCGCCGATCGCGACCGCCTCGCCGGGCAGCTCGCCACGGCGCACGCGACCATCGCCTCTCGCGACGCCGAGGTTGCCGCCCTCAAGGTGGAGCAGGAGGCCGTCGAGGACCGGATCAACGGCCTGCACACCGAGATCGAGGAGCTGAAGCGCGCCAGCAGCCGGCTCAATGCTGACCTCGAGCGCGCCCTCGAGGCGCAGGCGGCGCAGCATCACCTGCAGCTGGAGTTCGACGCACTGTCCGCCCGCTGGGACGTCGCACGCGCTCAGCTGGCCGAGGCCGAGCAAGCTGTGAAGACCTCGCAGGCCACCATCAAAGCGGCCCAGCGCCTGTCATCGTCCGTCGAATGGCGCGGCGCCCTGGATGGCGTGCTCGACGCCGCGTCGGAGCTCGTTCGCTTCGAGCGTGGGACGCTGGCGCTCGTCGATGAGCTGCAGGAAGAGCTCAAGGTGGAAGCGGCTCGCAACAGCCCGATCGCGATCAGTGAGATGTCGCGCTTCAAGGTTGGCGAGGGTATTGCCGGTTGGGCGCTGTCTCACCGCGAACCCGTCCTGGTCCGGGATAGCCGGACGGACGCGCGCTTCAAGGCATCGGACCCCAAGCATCAGCCGCGCTCATTTGTCGCGGTCCCCTTGCTCGCGGGCAAAGAAGGTCTCGGCGTTTTGACGCTGGCCCGCTCCGCCAGCGATCCGTTCACCGATCACGACCTGCGCAACCTTGCGCGCGTTGCGACGGACGCCGCCAATGCATTGATCAATGCGCGACTGGTCGACCTCCTCAAGCAGCGAGAGGACCATCTGACCACGCTGGTTCGCAAGGCCCGCGAGCTGTCGACGGCAAACGACAGCAAGCAGGTGATCGAGTTCGTGCTCACCAGCGCCAGGGAGCTCGTGGGCGGCAAGGCAGCACTGCTGGCGCTACGAAATCACAAGACGTTGGAGCTCGAGGTGGTCGGTTCGCACGGCGTGTCGGAGGCTCTCATCGCGCAACCGATTGCCTGGGGTGCACCGGCCGCGGGGGACGTGATGCGCACGGGCAAGCCCTGGGTGTCGCCCATCCGCGAGATGATCCCGCCGTCGCTGGTGGAGATGGTCGAGAAGGCCGGGCTGAAGACGATCGTCTCGGTCCTCTGCGGGGAGTCGACCGCCCAGGAGGCGATGGGCGACGGCATGCTGTTGAACCGCTCCGACGTCGAGGTCTCGGACGAGGTGAGTGGGGTTCTCAACGTCTACCACGACAACCTCACAGCGATAAAAGCTGGTGACATCGAGCAGCTCAAGGCCTTTGCCGAGCAGGCGGCGGTGGCGATCCAGAACGTGCGGCGCTGGGACCGTGTCAAAGAGCAGTTGCAGACAACGGCCTCGATGAACACCCGGCTGATGGGACGCGAGCGCTACATCAACCAGCTCCTGTTCCGCATCCAGCAGCTCGAGCAAGAGCTCGGCCGCTACAAAGCCGCCTAGCCGCCTGATCACCGTTCGCTAGCATTCGACGTGCCATGTCGGAGCGCGCATCGGATGTCCTCGTGTCGGCGCTCTCGCGCACGTTTTTCGTTCCCGAGCGCGAGGCCGGCCTGCGCGCCGCGATCGGCAGCCTCTTTCGCCGAAAGACGCGCGCGAGTCGCGCGGTCGACGCCATCTCATTCGAAATCAAACCGGGCGAAATCGTCGGCTTCCTGGGGCCAAATGGAGCGGGCAAGACGACGACCCTCAAAATGCTCTCCGGCCTTCTGTTTCCCACCAGCGGCGAGGCCCGCGTGCTTGGTCATATTCCGTGGCGACGGGAACGGGATTTTCTCAGCGGGATCACGCTCGTCATGGGCAACCGCAGCCAGTTGCAGTGGGACCTGCCCGCTCTCGACTCGTTCGAACTGAATCGGGCGATCTACCGCTTGCGCCGCGACGACTTCATGGCCATACGGGACGAGATGATCGAGCTGCTCGAGGTCGCCGACGTGGTCCGCAAGCCGGTGCGCAACCTCTCCCTCGGGGAACGCATGAAAGTGGAAATGGTGGGCTCACTGCTCCACCGCCCCCGCGTGCTCTTTCTCGACGAGCCGACCATCGGCCTCGACGTGACCATGCAGAAGCGCGTGCGCTCCTTCATCGCCGAGTACAACCGGCGCTATGGGGCCACCGTACTGCTCACCAGCCACTACATGGCCGACGTCGTGGCGCTCTGCCGGCGGGTGATCGTGATTCACCACGGGCGAGTGCTCTTCGACGGCGACCTGACGGGCCTTGCGGATCGCTTTGCCGCCTACAAGACGATCAACGTTACCCTTGCCGACGCTTCGGCACCGCTCGATTCCTACGGTGAGGTCATGGAGCGGGATGGCTATCGGGTGAAACTGCGGGTGGCGAGGGCGGAGGTGTCACGCATCGCCGCGCGCTTGCTCAGCGAGCAGCAGGTCACCGACCTGACGATCGAAGAGCCGCCCATCGAGGACGTGATCGAGCTCGTCTTCGCCAACGAGCCAACGGCATGACGGTCGCTGCTCCTGTTCGCAGCCGGCCGTCGCCGCTGCGCGCGATGATCGATTTCTACCTCACGATGATGCGGACCGCGATCCAGACCCAGTTCCAGTACCGGGCTGCAACCTATATGTACCTGCTCGGGATGGTCGCCGAGCCCGTGATCTACCTCGTGGTCTGGACGACCATCGCTCGATCCCACGGCGGCGAGGTTGCGGGCATCAGCGCAGGTGGGTTCGCCGCCTACTACATCGTGTGGACCCTGGTCCGCAATGTGAACATCGTCTTCACGCCGTACGGCTGGGAGGGGCGGATTCGCGAGGGGCAGCTCTCTGGCCAGCTGTTGCGCCCGTTGCACCCGATTCACTACGACATAGCCGACTTCGCCGGCGGCAAGGTCATCTGGGTATTGTTCTACCTCCCGATCGCGGTCGGACTGACGCTCGTCTTCAAGCCGACCTTCGACCTCACGCCGCTGGGACTCGTCGTGTTTTTCCCGGCGATCGTGGGCGCCTACCTGATTCGCACCATGAACCTCTGGCTGCTGGGGATGGTGACCTTCTGGACCACGCGGGGCAGCGCCATTTTCGAGACCTATATCATGGCCGAGCTTCTTCTTTCCGGTCGCCTCGTCCCCTTGCAGCTGATGCCGGCCTGGGTCCAGGGAATTGCGAACTGGCTTCCGTTCAAGTGGACCTTCTTTTTTCCCATCGAGGTCCTCGTCGGACATCAGTCCGCGACGTCGCTCTTGATCGGCCTTGGCATGCAGGTCTTCTGGACGACGGTAGGTGCGGGTCTGGTGTGGCTCCTCTGGCGCGCCTCGGTGCGGCACTACACCGCGGTGGGCAACTGATGCCCCGTCCTCTCGCCGTCGCCTGGCTCTACGTTCGGATCGGGGCCATGAACGAGCTTCAGTACCGCGCCAACTTTATCGTCGCGCTTTTCCAGGCGCTGCTCGCGCTTGCGGTCGCCCTTGTCGTGCTCAGTCTCGTCTACGCTCATACGACCGAGCTCAACGGCTGGACGCAACCACAGCTCCTCTGCCTGCTCGGAATCCAGATCTTGATGGGGGGCGTGATCAACGCGGTGATCCAGCCCAACATGGAACGGCTGATGGAGGAGATTGGCGACGGGAAATTGGACCATGCCCTGACCAAGCCTGAGGACGCGCAACTGCTCGTCAGCGTCCGCGAGTTGCGCATCTGGCGGACGATCGACCTCATCACGGGTGCGGCCGTCATCGGCGTCGGCCTCACCCAGCTCCATCGCAGCATGGCGGTCGGCGACTGGCTGGCGTTCGGGCTGCTCCTTTTGCTCGGCGCGGCAATGATGTACTGCTTCCTGCTCATCCTGACCACCGGTGCCTTCTGGGTTGTCCGAATGGGGTTTCTACCGGACTTGTTCGAAGGCGTGTATCAGACCGGGCGCTGGCCGATCGGCATCTATCCGGACTGGCTCCGCTACTCGCTGACCTTCCTGGTCCCGATTGGATTTGCCATCACCGTTCCGGCCGAAGCACTAACCTCTCGGCTTCAGGGGAACACCGTCCTGTTCGCGACCGGCTTTGCGATCGTGCTGCTTACGGTCAGCCGTTGGTTCTGGCGGCGCGGGCTGCGACGTTATTCGGGCGCTTCGGCCTGAGTCCGATGGTCCACTGATGCTCGGGGGAAGCCGCCTATGGCGGCACGCAGACTTCGTCAAGCTCTGGGCCGGCCAGACCATCAGCGTCGTGGGAAGCCAGGTCACCGCCCTGGCATTGCCGACCATCGCCATTCTCCTGTTGCACGCGACCCCCGCGCAGGTTGGGCTACTGGCCGCTCTCGAGCGGGTCGCCTTCCCCGTCCTGGCCCTGTTCGTGGGCGTGTGGATCGACCGCGTCCGCCGCCGCCCGCTCATGATCGCCGCCGACGCGCTGCGCGCCGCGGCCCTGATTTCGATTCCCCTGGCCGGTGCCGTTGGGACGCTGACGCTGCTCCAGCTCTACGTGGTGGCCGCCATTCTGGGCGTTGGCACGGTGATCTTTGACATCGGCTATCTCGCCTATGTTCCGACTTTGGCCGGCCGTGCCGACCTGCTGGAAGCCAACACCAAGCTCGAAGTAAGTCACTCCGGCTCCTACCTGGCCGGACCGGCTCTGGCCGGAGGGTTGATCCAGCTGGTGGGCGCGGCACAGGCGATGCTGGCCGACGCCATCTCGTTCCTGGTGTCGGTCGCCACAATTTCGTGGATCCGCCAGACCGAGCCATCGCCCCGCCTCGAGGGCCATCCGCGGCTGGGCGTCCTGGCCGAGATTCGGGTCGGTCTCCGGTTAGTCTTCGGCAATCCAATCCTACGAAGCATGGCCCTCCTGCTGACCGTCGGGGCCGTGGGATTCCACCTGGCCGAACCGGCGTTTTATCTGTTCGCGTACCGAAACCTGGGGCTCAGCCCGGGGGCGCTGGGGCTGGTCTTTGCCGCAGGCGGCGTGGGCGCGGTGATCGGAGCGTTCCTGGTAGGTACCGTGATCCGCCGTCTCGGGTTGGGTGCCACCCTGGCCGTCACCATCGCAGGGGTCGCAGCGGGTTTCCTCATATGGCCGCTGGCGCTGATTGTCCTGCCACTCGCCACCCTGGTGTGCGCCGAGTTCCTGGTAGGGGTCTGCGATTCGATCTACAACGTTAGCCAGGTCAGCTTGCGACAGTCGGTGACGCCGGACGACTTGCAAGGCCGCATGACGGCCACCCTGCGCACCATGTTCTGGGGGGCGTGGCCGCTGGCCAACTTCGCGGGTGGGATCCTGGCGGGCGCGGTGGGCGCGCCCTTAACCATCGTGACAGGCGGTCTGATCGGAATGGCTTCCGCGTTGATCGTGGTCTTCGGACCACTGGGCCGGCTCCGACAGCAACCGGGCGTCGCGGGCTATCGGTAGCCGCGCTTTCGGCTAACCGGTCAGGCGTCTCCGTCTTTTGCCGGCGATGTTGAGTCGGCCCAGGATGAACGCATCGAGGACGCGGTGCGAGGCGATGACGCCGTCGCCAACGCGGCGGGATCCCTTACGCCGGTCGGCCTTGAGATCGATCAAGTACTTCTCCTGCTGTGCCCACACCATCTCGATCAGGCGGCTGAAGCTGGTGCCGTCCTCGACCGTGATGCCTTCCTTCTCGATCCGGGCTTTGACCGCCTCGGGCAAGGTCTTGGCCTCGGCGAGGTTCAGCCGCTCCAGCGCTTCCAGCAGGTCGTCGAGCCGTCGGAGGTGGTAGCGGCGCTCCGCCTCGTTGCCGTACGCGTGAGGTGCTGATGCGTCCAAGCGGTCCTCCTCGTGGTGGTCTACGGTCGTATAACTCCGGAGCCCGCGATAACTTCGATTCCCTGTGTCTCCAGCGCATCGATCACCCGATTCATCCCGATGGAGTCGCTGGGAATGTGGCCGGTGATCACCAGGTTCGCTGTGGGCCGCTGCAGCTCCTCCAGCTCCCTCAGGTCCCGCTCGTCGATGTGCATCGCCAGGATGGTATCAATGCCGTGCTCATAATACGTGCGATAGACGGGTGCGCCACCATTGGTTCCGGCCGCCATCTGGACGACCCAGCGTCCAACCGGGTTTTGGGCCCTCCCCAGCCAGAGCTCCGGCTGCACCAGCGAGGCCTCCATTTCCGGGATCGTTTTGAGCTCGCCCAGGAGGCCGCCGGCGGTCGTCGCCCCCGCGCCGACCACACGGCCGACGAAGTCGATGAAGAACTGGCGCCCGATCAGGTCGGCGGCGAGGTGGATATTCATCATCGGCATCTCCAACCGGCGGGCTGCATCCACCACGCGGTCGTAGTTGGCGGAGTGCAGGCTGTGGGCCACGGGTCGCTGACGGGCCAGCGTCATCTCGTGCGCGACCTCGGCCGGGATCCCGGCGGCCCGCATCTGGGATTCGTGGCCTTCGATCACCCTGGCCAGGCCGAGGCGGGCATGAGAACCGATCGGGTGGTGGGCGATCACTCCGTCAGCGCCGAGCGCCCGGGCCAGGAGCAGCTCGCCGATGTCGATGTCGATTCCGACGAAGACCAGCCGCACCTCACCGTCGAGATAGACTTGCGAGTCGGGCGGCGTCTGGGCGCAGCCCGCGAGGCGATTGGCGGTCGCCATGATCTCGCTGAGCCGCACTCCGGCATTATCCCCCCCGCCTCTTCCTCCGCCGCTCGCGGGGGAGGGGCGTTAAGGCGAATTAGAATCCGTCCGTGCCGGCCAATTCGGGGACCGATCGTCGGGGCGGCGAAGGCGGGTTCGCCCCAACCTTCAAGGAAGCGGTGGGTCGCTGGCGTCGCCGCCATCGACACCCCGGGCCCAACGAAACCTGGTTCGCCGTGCATTACCGAGTCGGTTGGCTGGTGGAGCGCCTGTCGTTGCTGGAGAGCATCCACCTCCTTCGCCAGGGCCTGGACGTCCGGTCACTGGCGGCGGAACGCCCGGCGCGGCGGAAAAAGGGTGAGTCAAGCGCTGATGACGCGCATCCCGACGACGCCAACCCCCTCGATGTCGAAGACGAACCTGCCGACGCCCTGGCGACGACCGAGACAGGCACACCGCCCGGCGATGCCCGATAATCCGCCCATGCGGCGCTTTCGGCCGCGCTGGCTCAGTGCGCTCCTTGGTGGCATCATCCTGCCGTTTGACCCCGTGCTCGGCATGGTGATGCTTATGGTCGGGTTGTTGCCCAAGCGAAGGACCGCTCCCAGAGTCCTGAAGTGAAGGTCTACCTCGGTCGTGCGGTCAGCGGCGAACTGGGTCCGCGCAGCCTGGAGGCGATCCAGCTCGCCCATCGGGCGCTGCGTGAATTCGGCGCCGGCATCCTCGCCGAGCGGGTGGCGGATCCGGATTACCGGCCCGGGCTCGATCGTCCCGAGCTGATCGCCGAGATGATGCACCGCGAACTCCTCGAAGCGGACGCGGGCTGCATGGAGATGACCGGCCGCAGCACGGGGGTTGGCTTCGAGGCGGGATGGCTGCTCGGGCGTGGGCGGCCGGTGCTGGCGCTCTACGACGCGGATGTTCCGCCGGCGTCATCCGTGGTTCGCTTCCCACCCTTCGATCACTGCATCCCGTTCGGCTATCACGACCTGATGGACGTCGGCGGAGCCGTCACCGACTTCTGCCGCACGATCGCCGCGCACGCCGCCTACCGCGCCGAAGGCTGATCCACCTTCCCTGCGGCTCCTAGACTTCACGACATGAGCTTCCGTGCGTGCGTCCTCACCGTGAGCACCAAGGGGGCGCGTGGCGAGCGCGCCGATGAAAGTGGGGAGCGAGTCAGCGAGGAACTCGCACGCGTCCCCTGCGAGATCGTCGGCCGCGCGGTGGTGAGTGATGAGGTCGCCGACATCCAGCGCCAGATCCGCGAATGGCGGCAGGCGACCGAGCCGGACCTGATCGTCTTGACCGGTGGCACGGGGCTGGGCCCGCGCGACGTCACGCCGCAGGCGTTGGAACCCATGCTCGACTACCCGGTGCCGGGCATCGCGGAAGCGATGCGGGCGGCGGGGCTGCGCAAGACGCCCCACGCGATGTTGTCGCGCTCGCTCGCCGGCGTGATCGGCAAGACCCTCATCCTGGCGCTTCCCGGAAGCCCTCGCGGCGTGGTGGATAGCCTTGAGGCTGTGATGGAAGCGTTGCCGCACGGCCTGCGGACGCTCCGCGGCGACGTCAGCGACGCCCCGGCCGCCCACCGTCCCCGTTGATGGGTCGCATCAGGGTCGGCATATCTTCCTGGACCGAGCCGACCCTGATCAAGAGCGGCTGGTATCCACCGGATGCTACGACCGCGGAGGATCGGCTGCGCTACTACGCCTCGAAATATTCCGTCGTCGAGGTGGACAGCACGTTCTATGCGATCCCCAACGAGAAGACGGCCCAGCTGTGGGTCGAACGCACACCCAGGGATTTCACGTTCGACGCCAAGGCCTACGCGCTGCTGACGCAGCACCCGACCCCGGCGGCCAGGCTGCCCAAAGACCTGCGCGAGAAGCTCGGCGACTCCAAAGCCAATCTCTATTTCAAGGACCTGGCACCCAAAGACAAAGAGAGCGTATGGGATCGTTTTCGCGAGGGCATGCAGCCGTTGCAGGATGCCGGCAAGCTGGGTGCGATCCTCTTTCAGTTTCCCAAGTGGTTCCTGCCGTCGCCGGCCTCCTACCGATTCTTGGAAGACCTTCGAGAGTGGCTCCCGGATTTCGGCATCGCGATCGAGTTTCGCCAGGCCTTGTGGATGAAGGACGAGCGTCGTGCGCGCGTCGTCAAATTCCTCAAGGACCACGGCTTTACCTACGTGGTCGTCGATGAGCCGCAGGGCTTTACCTCGAGCGTGCCCCCGGTGGTCGCGGTGACGACGCCGCTGGGGATGGTGCGCTTCCACGGACGCAACCGGGAGACATGGGAGAAGAAGGGGATCAGCACCGCCGAGAAATTCCGGTACCTCTACGAGCCGAGCGAGCTGCAGCCCTGGGTCCCGAAGCTTCACGATATGGCGAAGGAGGCCAGGGAAGTGCACGCCATCTTCAACAACTGCTACTCCGATTACGCCGTCCGGAACGCGGAGGACCTCCAAGACCTCCTGAGCTGAGCGCCGAAAGGTTCCCGGTGCGGGCCGAGTTGCATGGGTAGCGCCGCGGCGCAGCTATGCAGGCTTACCAATCGCCTCCGTGTCCGTATTGTGGCGCCACCTGGAACCAGCCGGGCGCCCAGACCTGCGCGAATTGCCGAAACCCCCT
The DNA here is from genome assembly GCA_035279665.1 of Candidatus Dormiibacterota bacterium. Taxonomy (GTDB): domain Bacteria; phylum Chloroflexota; class Dormibacteria; order CF-121; family CF-121; genus CF-13. The sequence goes on from DATEHI010000014.1 coordinate 35,416, forward strand.
ACCGCCGCCGCAGCCGAGCTATGCGCCACCTGGCTATCCGCAGGGACAGCAGCCGGGCTCGAGCTACGGTGCCCCGAACTATCCTCCACAAAACTACCCCCAGCAGCCGCAGTACCCCGGAGCTCCGCCCGGATACCCGGGGCAGCCTGGGCAAGGGTATCCCGCCTACGGGCCGCCCGGATACCAACAGCAACCGGGGGTCTACGGCTCCGACCCAGCGTACGGGGCATACGCGCCCGGGGGCCAGCCCACCGCCGTGTCAGGTACGACGATCCGGCTCTTCGGCCAGACCTTCTCGTTGCCGATCGCGCTGCCGCCGGCCCTGCTGCAGTTGCCGCTGCCGACAGCCAGGGCGGCGGGCGGGGTGGTCGCCGGTCTGGTGGTTGTGCTGGTGCTGTTCGTGGGTGTGCTGCCGGCGGTCGCCTCGAGTCAGATATCAACCGCCAACCAGTCGCTCAAGACCGCGGCCTCGCACCAGGACAAGATCGATGCCGCCTTGACCCAGGCCTTCACCCTGCGGAATACCACCAGTGACCCTGTTGCCGCCAAGACCCAGTTCGACAAGCTGTCGAAGTCGCTAGTTGATGGCCTCAACCTGGTCCGGTCTGACGAGGGAGCGGTGACGTCCGTGGATCAGCGGTTGACCTTCCTCCAATGGCTGGCGCCGTCGAAGGCTGCCGGCATCAGCGCTGTGCGCAACCGTATCAACGGCGCGATGGCGGGACTGAAGCAGGCAGACCAGGCTCTGACTGCCGCTGTCAACGAGACAAAGGTCATCCAGCCCTACAACGACGCGCTCATCGACTACGGAAAAATTGGTGCCGCGCTCGCCAAGCATGACCTGGTGGGAGCCGGCGCGCCGTATCCCGATGCCCAGCAGAAGATCGACCTGGCCGTGTCGAACTCGCACGCCGCCGGACTCCCTCCGCAAATCGCCAAGCAGGTCAGCAGCTTCAGCGACGTCCTGCAGAACACCGAGAGCCTGATCCAGGCCATCCAGGCCAAGGACACGGCGGGCGTCAAGAAAAGCACCGATGCCATGAATGCCGCCCTCAAGGCGATGTCGACTCCAGAAGAGACGGTCCCCGCGGACTATGAAGCGAAAACGTTCGCTCCGATGCAGAAGGCCTACGACGCGGCGATGAAGGCGATCAAGAGCGCGAGCTAGCCGGACGACGCTGGTCGCCGCTCTTTCCTCCGCGCTTTTCGATGAGTTCGATCCCTTCGATCGTCATCCAGTGGTCGGCGCTCTTGGCCATATCGACGACGGTCAATGCCGCCACCGCGACCGCCGTCAGCGCCTCCATCTCCGCGCCCGTTTTTCCGTCGCAGCGCACGCGTGCCTCGATCCGCACGCCAGGCAGGCGAGGGTCCGGCACACAGTCCACATCGACCAGCGTTAGCAGCAGCGGGTGGCACAGTGGGATCAGCTCGCTGGTGCGCTTGGCGGCCAGGATGCCGGCAATGCGCGCCGTGGCAACCACCTCGCCCTTGGGAAGGTTGCCGAGTACGATCGCCTGGAGCGCCCCCGCGCTCATTCTCACTGCGCCGCGCGCCCGGGCCTCGCGGCTGGTCACCTGCTTGTCACTGACATCGACCATCCTCGCTTCGCCGCTCGGTTTGAGGTGGGTGAGCTTCTTGGCCGTCACAGCAAGGCATCCAGGTCGTCGCGCCGGACGTCCTTCTGGTGCGGACGGGGGGCCGCGCCGCGGGCGATGACGTGATCGCCGTAGCGACCGCGCAGCTCGTCGAGTTGCTCATCGAGCATGGCCAGGCGCGACGATCGCGATTCGAGCAGGCTCAGCTGGGTGGCGCCTTGCTCCAGGTTGCTGACACCGGCCCCGATCAAGCGGATCGGTCGAGAGGGGTCGAGCTGTGTCTCCAGCAGCTGGCGCAGCGCTGCCGCCAGCTGGTCATCGCGGTCGGTGGGATAGGGCAGCGTCGCCTGTCGCGATTGAGTGTCGAAGGGCTGGTACCGGATCTTCAGCACGACGGTCCTGGCCGAGAGGTGGTGTGAGCGCAGACTCTGGGCGACGTCCTGCAACAGGGCAAGGGCGGTTTCCCGGACCTTGGCGGCGTCGCTCACGTCGCGATCGAAGGTGACCTCACGCGAGATGCTCTTCGGATCACCAGGCGGCAGCACCGGACTGGGATCGATGCCCCGAGCGTGCGCGCCGAGCAGCCGGCCGTACTGGCCGAAGAGTTCGCCAAGCAGCGGATCGGGGAGGGCGGCCAGGTCGCCGACGGTACGGACCCCGATCCGTTCGAGGCGGAGCACCGAGGCCGGCCCGCAGCCGGGCAGCCTGACGAGCGGTAAAGGGGCGAGGAAGATGGCCTCACCGCCGGCCGGCACTACGACCAGGCCGCGCGGTTTGCGAAGCTCAGAGGCGACCTTGGCGACCAGCTTGCAGCTGGCCACCCCGATGCTGAGATCGAGACCGCAGCGTGTCTTGACCTCGTCACGAAGGCGGACCGCCACGGTGCCCGGCGGGCCGAGCAGCGCCTCCTCGCCGGTGAGGTCGAGGTAGGCCTCGTCCAGGGCGATCGGCTCGATGACCGGCGAGTAGCGATCGAGGATGGCGAAGACCGACTTCGACGCCTCGCGGTACGCGGGAAAGTCGCAGGGAACGAAGACGGCGCTTGGACAGAGGCGCCGCGCCCGGCTGAGCGGCATGGCCGAACGGACGCCGAAGGGTCGGGCCTCGTACGAGGCCGCGGCAACCACGCCCCGCTCGCCCTCCACGCCGGCCCCGCCCACGATCACCGGCTTGCCGCGAAGCTCAGGGCGGCGCAACTGCTCGACCGATGCGTAGAAGGCGTCGAGATCGACATGCATCACGACCCGCTGCACGGGCCTATCTTAGGTGTGTGTAACAAGCGCGTGACAAGCACGTATATGGCGTGTCGCGGCGAGATTGCGTTGCTATGATCCCGGGGCTGGCTAGGCCCGCCGGCGTCCCTGATTCCCGTCCCCTCTTCGGATCCAACGACAACCCCTCCTTCCGGCGGGCCGCGCTTCTCCTTAGCAAGGAAGGTCAGAGGCTGGCGTTGCCATGGGGATGGGTCGTCTCATCACCATGGGCGTCGCGGTCGCGTCGATCCTGCTGATCTGGAAGGGCGGCGTCCTGAATTCAATGCTGCCGCAGCAGGCGGCCCCGCCTCTGGATCCCGGGCCGGTCATCAGCAAGAGCGGTGACGCGATGCAGGCCCTCAAGAGCGTTCACCTGTCGTTGAACGGCATCCTGGTCCTCAATGGCGTCGCGGGCGTCAAAGTCACCGGCTCCGGCGACCTCATCTATCCCCACAAAGAGAACCTCAGCCTCCAGCTGGAGATCCCCGCCGCGAATGGCCAGACCGCGATCGTCGCCATGAATGAGCGCATCGAGGGTGGCCACGACTTCGTGCAGATCCCGAGCCAGGGCCCGGCCTGGAAGGACGTCACCGGGAACTCAAAGGGCCAGGTCGCGCCCGGGATGGATCCGATCGCCAACCTCGAGTTTGCCCATGCCTTTCGGGCATCCGACGACCTGGGCGACATCACGATGGACCAGATCGCCATGCACCATTTCTCCCTGACCGTCGACCCCGGCAAGTACGTCGGTCAGCTCAAGGCAGATCCGAATAGCGGCGTCACCGCGCAGGATGAGGCGGTGTTGACCAACGCCGGCATCCAGGTCGAGGTCTGGATCTCCGCCAGCGACTCGCTCATGCATCAGATGAAGATCGACATGAGCACCACGCAGTTCACGTGGACCCTGACCTATCACTTCTCGAACTTCGTGACCGGCGGCGGGTCGACCTCTACCTAGCGACGACCCCTCCGGTCAGACGCCGACCTTCTCGCGCTCCCGCTCCCGCTCTTTTTCAGGCGGCTTGGGTGGATGGGTGCCGTACTCACCGAGCTCGTCCTCGGTTAGGTGCCCGGCCGCGATCAGCAATTCGACGTAGGTCACACCCAGGTGCGGCGCCGCCCGCCGGAGCACCCAGGGTGGCGGATTCTCCTTGTTCTTGTTGACGGCCTGGTAGAAGTAGATCTGGTTCAGGTCGCAGCGAACCGCGAGCCGGTGCAGGGAGATGTTCTGCTCGCGACACTTGCGCTTCAGATAATCGCGGAAGTCCACCGCCCCACCTACCTCCAGAAACCGCATCCGCGAATCACTACTCGCGCGACGTCACCCCATTATAGGTGTCGGCCTTGCGCGCCCTGGGGACGAGACGGGCGACGATCGCCGGCAGCTCACGCAGCCGCTGGATGACGAAATCCGCGATACCCGGGTCATCCTCCTGGCGCCATTCACGCGTCAGCACCGCCCGCATCCCCAGCGCCTTCGGCCCCTGCACGTCCTCCAGCACCCGGTCGCCGACGAACAGCGTCCGAGTGGGGTCCGCGCCCAGCTTCTTCAACGCGTCAGCGTAGATTTCAGGGTGCGGTTTGCGGACGCCGACCTCCGAGGAGAAGGTCACCGCGTCGAAATAGTTCGCGAGACCCAGCGCGGCGAGCTGTTGCCTCATGAGGCGCGGCAGGTACGCCGCGTTGGAGACGATTCCGAGTCGCAGCTGGTGCGCGCGCAGGTCCTCGAGCGTGCCGATGACGTCGGGGCCGACATGGACGCTGCTCAGCCAGCCCTCCTGTTCCAGCTCCATGACCCGTTCGATCAATTCCGGCTCGAGCTCAAGGCCCAGTCCGCGTAACGCCCTGTCATAAATGGTCGCGATCTCGACCTCCTCGGCCCGGCCGGCCGCATAGTCGCGCTGGATCGCATCGTCGACCGCCTTCGATACCTTCTCGATCAGCACGTGCGCGGCGGGCACGTCACGTTCCAGTGTGTCGGCCAGCAGCCGGTTGACCTTCTCGTAGGCGTCGACCAACAGGGAGTGCGGCCGATCATCGAAGGAGATCAGCGTGTGTCCGTAGTCGAAGAGCACCGTCTCGATGGGTGCGCTCACAGGAGCGAACGCAACGCGTCCAGATTCTCGCGTCCTTCGAGCAATTCCTCACCGGGCGTCTCGAGCACGAACGCGCAGTGGGCCAGCGGTTCGTAGTTGAGCAACGTTCGGAAACCTTCGAGCCCGATGTTGCCCTTGCCGATGTTGACGTGCCGGTCGGCCTTGCCGCCGAGGGCGACGGTGGTGTCGTTGCAGTGGCAGGCCCGGATCCGTTCCGCGGGAAGGATGGATGTGAGTTGGTCCAGGGTGGTGCGCATCCCCTCGGCGCCGGCGAGGTCGTGGCCGGAGGCGTAGGCGTGCGCGGTATCGAGGGTGACACCCAGCCGCGCGGCGTGCTGGGGTAAGCGGCCGAGGATCTGGGCCAGATCGTCGAAGTTTGCCCCGACGTAGGCGCCGCCGCCGGCCGAGGTTTCGAGCAGGCACATGCTCGAGCCGCCGGCCTTGCTCAGTACCTGGTCGAGCGTCGCCACGACGCGATCGATCCCCGCTTGGGCGCCATCGCCCATGTGGCTCCCGACATGGGTCACTACATAGGCGCAGCCGTACACCTCGGCGCGCTCGAGTTCGGCAATGAGCGCCTCCCGTGACTTCTTCTGGAAGGTGGGGTTGGGGCTGGCCAGGTTAATCAGGTACATCGCGTGTGACATGGCTGGTCGTACGTCGAGCTCTTGCAGGGACCTCTTGAACATGGCGGTCGCCTGCGTGTCGACCGGCGCCGACCGCCAGGCGCTCGGGTTGCCCGTGAAAATCTGGACCGCCTTGAGTTGCAGCGCCTTGATCGTCTCGACCGCCTTGTCCAGGCCGCGGCCGGTGTGGATGTGCATGCCGATTCGTCGCTCCTTGGCCATCGTGCTCATTGTCCGAAATTTTCCCTCCCCCGCTTGCGGGGGAGGGCAAGGTGGGGGGCCGGTAGACTCAAGCCGTGTACAAGCTCACAAGCTTCTCGGTGGGTCCCTACGACAACAACGTCTACCTGCTCAGCGATCCCAATAGCAAGGAGGCCCTGTTGATCGACGCCGCCAACGACGCGCCGCGCATCATCAAGGAGCTCGAGGGCCTGCGGGTCACTCACATCCTGACCACGCACGGACACCCCGACCATGTTCAGGCTCTGCAACCGGTGCGAGAGCAGACCAACGCCCGCTTCAGCTGTCACGAGGCGGACGAGTCGATGATGCCGATTAAGGCCGATCACCGCGTTCAAGACGGTGAGCGCTTCCGTTTCGGCGAGTACGAAGTGCTTGCGCTGCACACCCCCGGTCACACGCCGGGCAGTATCTGTTTGCTCAGCGGTGAGCATCTCTTCTCGGGCGACACGCTGTTCCCCGGCGGTCCCGGGAACACCGCGAATCCCTACGCCAGCTTTCCGACCATCATCGATAGCATCCGCGGCAAGCTGTTCACACTCCCGGACGAGACCCAGGTGCTGCCCGGCCATGGGAAGCCCACCACCATCGGCCGCGAACGACCGCATCTCGACGAGTGGATCCAGCGCGGCTGGTAGCCGCCCGGCCGGCGCGCCCAGCCTCAGACTTCCTTCCCCGCGACCCCCGCTCGATCCAGCGCGTCCGCACCCTGCAGGCGCACCGGAATCGAGTCGACATTGCGGCAGACGATGACCGGGGCGGGCGGATTCCCATCGAGGTCCGGCCGGTGGCACCGAACATCATTCGGCTCCATTTCGGCGCCGGAGCGACCCGGCCATCCCGATTGGTAGTGGACGGTGCGCCGTCCGCCACCGACTGGAAGGTAAATGAAAGAGCCGACGGGTGGTCCGTCGCAACAGCGGAGCTCACGCTCGAGGTCGATCGCGCGCCCTTCCGCATCCGCCTCAAGGACGCGGCTGGCACGGTCCGCTTCAACGACATGCCAAACGATCGCGACGTCCGTGGTGGCTATCACCATTTCCCAACCGGTCATGCTCGGGGGTTGCGCTGGTTGACGGCGGGGCTCAAGCCGGATGAGGCGCTCTTTGGCCTGGGTGAGCACTTCGGCGCGCTGAACCGGCGCGGACAGGCATTCGCGTCCTGGACGGTCGATGCGTTCGGCGTCCGCAGCGATCGGGCTTACAAGAACGTCCCGCTGCTGCTGAGCTCCGAGGGTTATGGCGTCTTCTTCGACATGACCGGACCCCTCTATTACGACCTTGGCCACGCATCGGTCGCGGCCTGGCAGGCCACCGCCCGTGCCGATCACCTGCGTGCCTACTTGATCGTTGGCGATGGGATTGCGCCCATGATGCAGGCTTACCATCGGCTGACCGGCGCACCAGCCGTGCCGCCGGATTGGTCCTTCGGTTTCTGGATCAGCCGCTGGGGCTATCGCAACCGCGACGAGGTGATGCAAGTCGCGCGCCGGATGCGGGAGGAAAACGTCCCCTGCGACGTGATACACATCGACCCCTACTGGATGCGCTACCACGAAGGGCACCACGGCGACCTGGAGTGGGACGAGTCGGCGTTCCCCGATCCGAAAGGGATGATCGCCGAGCTGAAGGCGCTCGGGTTTCGCCTCAGCCTCTGGGAGAGCCCCTACGTGCCTCTCGACTCGCAGATGCGTGCCGAAGGTGAGGCGAAGGGTTTCTTAATGATGGCGAAAGATGGGAGCGGACCCGCCCTCGTGCATGGCTTCACCAAGCCGAGCGCGGCCATCGATTTCACCAACCCCGGCGCGGTCGAGTGGTTCAAGGCGAAGAATCGGCGGCTCCTGGAGATGGGCGTCGCGGTGATCAAGACCGACTTTGCCGAGGACATGCCGGAGGATGCCGTGCCTCATGACGGCACTCCGGCCGAGCAACTTCACAACCTCTATCCGCTTCTCTACCAGCGGGCGGTGTTCGAAGTCACGAAAGAGGTGCATGGCTACGGCCTCATCTGGGGCCGGTCGGGCTATGCCGGCTCGCAGCGATATCCGGTCCACTGGGGTGGCGACCCGGGATGCACCTTCGACGACATGGCGGCCAGCCTGCGCGGCGCGTTGAGCTGGATCCTGTCGGGAGCCGCCTTTGCCAGCTTCGACATGGGCGGCTTTTTTGGGATTCCGACGTTGACCGACCCGCCCAGCCCCGACCTCTATGTGCGCTGGTCACAGATGGGCTTGCTGTTCTCCCACGCGCGGGCGCACGGTCATACCGCGCCACGCGAGCCCTGGGCTTACGGCGAGCCGGCACTTTCGATCTTCCGGCGGTATGCGCAGCTCCGTTACCGACTCCTTCCTTACTTATATGCGGCGGCGCGTCGCGCGCCAGAGGGCATTCCGCTGGGGCGGCCACTGGTCTACGACCATCCATCGGACCCGACGACCTGGCACATCAGTGACGAATATTTCCTCGGCCCCGATCTGTTGGTTGCACCGATGTTCAAACCCCGCGGATCGCGCGAGGTCTACCTACCCGCTGGCGGGTGGTACGACTTCTGGACCGATCAGCGATTCGACGGCGCGCGCTGGATCACATACGACGCCGAGCTGGAAACGCTTCCGCTGTTCGTGCGGGCCGGCGCCGTTATCCCGATGGGCCCGGAGCTCCAGTTCGCCGACGAACGCAGCTGGGATCCGCTCAGCTTCGAGGTCTATCTGGGCGGCGACGGCGTGACCGAGACGGCGCTGACCGACGACCACCGCCGGCTTCGTTTCACGATGACCGTCGACCGGGAGTATCTGCGGCTGGAGGGCGGGCCTCTCGAGTACGCGGCCACCGTGCGTGTGCACCGGCCCGGCGGGCCACCGATCGATGGCCGTCTCGGACAACCGATTGAACTCAGCTAACTCTGTTGTGTCCCCCATCTGGCGACTCCGAAGGAATTTACACGGCGTGCTTTGCGAGGAAAGGGGTTACCTCCGACAGCACCACCCGACTGCCCAGGAATGCGTTGATGTGGCCCTGGCCAGGAATGCGAAACCGACGGCCGTCTGGCATCAGTGCGGCGGCCTTCGCCGTTTCATCCCTTGGATCCTCGAGTTCGCTAGTCAGATACAAGGTCGGCACGGAAATCAACGGGAGCGCCTCCCATTCGTTCCAGTTCCAATCCGGGAGGGCTAAGAACCAGTCGATGAACTGCTGGACATCGGTAGCCCGGATCCGCTGCTTCATCCACTCTGGTACAGGCTCAGGCTCCTGCTGATCAAAGCGGGCAATCAGTTTTTCCCAGCCGTGCTCGCGAAGCTCTGGGACTCGACGCGCAATAATCTCGCGGATCTGCTCGGGTGTCGCCCTACCGATGCCTCCGCTCCCCACGAGGGCCCAGATTCGAGCGGGGTGCTGCTGCGCCACCTTGAGCCCAACCGAGATTCCGGCTGAGTAGCCCCAGAACGCCGCCTTGTCAAGGCCAAGACTGTCGAGGAGGGCGACCACGTCGGCCACGTACCGATCGATGTGGTTTGCCTGAGCGCCCCGTGGCCGGTCGCTGAGCCCGTGGCCACGGTGATCGAAGAGAATGCAGCGATAGCTCTTCGCGAGTGGTTCGAGGTATCCTGCAGCGCGCCACAGTTCCGAATCGCACCCGGCTCCCAGGTGTAAGACCAGAGGTGGGCCGTCACCCTCGACCTCGTAGTGCAGCCGTACGCCATCTGGCGCGGTTAGCAAGGCCTTATTCGAGCTTGGGCCCATCTGCGTCCGATGCCCCACGGCGATTGCATTGTCGCAGCCGGAAGGTCCAGGCGTGAACGCGATTGGCTGGGTCGACTGGTCAGGCTTGACAACTGCACTGGCCAACTAAGTTCGCAGGACGCCGCTCTCACGTCCAGGCTGGTCCCAGTGCCAGCTAGAGTTGTCCGAAACCTGCTCCCGCTTTAAGACGTTACATAGACTGTGAAACGGGTCGACACCGGTCTGGTGGTTGCGCTACCGATTCGCGGATTTCTCGCCGCGATCGTCGCCGACGCGATGTGCCTGGTCTCGGTGCCCAGGAGTTGAACAATGCCGGACAGGAATCCCGCGGCCTCCGGCCATCGCCGGCGCCCTGGCTTTGGCTGAGCGGCGTCACGCTCGCCGTGGGCCTGCTGGCAGGTGGCGCCGTGGCGGTAGTGGCCTTCTATCTGGCTAGATACGGTCCCGCCGGCAATGGATGGTCGTTCCGGGGCAACGGCGCTCTGGCCGCGTTTGCGCTGGTACCTGCCCTGCTGACAGCTGGCTGGACCGCCCTCGTGTTGCGCGCTCGCTCTTATCGGAGCTGGCATCTCCTCGGGCTGGGAGCGGGGCTCGTAGGCACGCTGCTGGCGGCTGCCGATGCGGCGCTGTTACCCGTCTTCGGGTCGAGCGCGGACAGGATCGCCGGCCCGATCCTCCTGCTGGGGCTACTAGCCTGGACTGTGGCCGCACCCATCCTGGCGTCGAAGATCGCGGCCGGCGCCAAATCCGCCGGCCAATCGACAGGGTCGGCGCACCTGGTGGCTGGGGTGGTTTGGTTCGTAGCGATGACGATTGGCTTGATGGTCGGCGAGCAAGTAATCCCCGCCGGCTCGTAAGACCCAGCCGCGCCCGATCGAGCGAATCGCCCGAACGTGGTCAACTAACGATCGGGCGAAGTGAGTCGGCTGATCCCTGGATAGTGACGACGATTGAGGGTCGCCCGCCGGTCGCCGTATTGCACTGCCGACGCGCCGATTAGGGCGTCACCCAGCTCCAGGGCATGGCTGCGGCAATATTGCCGCAGGCGCTACCTGCGAGACACTCGCCGAAACCTGGAGCTGGAACGGCGTCAAATGGAGCCAGCTGAGCGGCTAGCAATTGCAGGCATAGCAAGGTTCCACGTAGAAGGCGAAGGCTGTGTCGACTGGTCGGGTCTAGCAACTCACCTAGGAGCTTCGGCGGATGCTTTTGGAGATGTCTTAGGACGACTCAGCCTGGCGGATCTGCTCTCAGCGATCTGAGCGGACGATCAGGCCCGTGCTTGAAGCGATGGCGCCCACAAAGCCCATGGCGACTCCAGCCATGGTGCCTGCGACGAGACCGACGCCGATGTTCAGCGCCGACTTTCCAAATGAGAAGTACGTGAGGCCACCGACAAAGCCGCCGACAGCGCCGGTTAGCCCGCCCGCGAGGGGGCCAGCGAACAGCCGCCTTGATCGCGAGGTGGCGCGAACCCCAGTCCAACCGATGATCCCGATCGGAACCAAGATAGCGGCTGCAACTAACGGGATTTCAGGGACCCAAGATAAGGCCGGCGCGAGGCCAGGGAGTGCAAGCGCGATGGCACAGGCGCCGAGGATCGTTCCCGATCGAAGGCCTTCAACGATGACGATCTGTTTCACGGCACCGCCTGCATCCAGGCCCCATTTTGGGCGTAGGCATGAGACTGGCCATGAGCGCGGTCAGTCCGGCCAGGCGCTAAGGTATGTTGCGCCATCGTGAAGGCCACTGGGAGCTAGGTCACCTGGATGGGTTTGGCAACTCTCCTGACCGATTTCTTCAACTCACTGGCAACGCCAGACCGACGCTTATGCGACGGAATGAGCATCAACATGGTACCCAGCAATAGGGGTGAGGGGTGACCAGCAGACAACGGCAGGAGCTCTTAACACGTCGAGAGCTCATCGTGCTTGCACTAGTTCAACGTGGTCTCACGAACAGCGAAATTGCCGCCCGCCCCGGCGTGAGTGAAGGGACAGCGCATAAACTTCTCGAGAGCCTCTACGGGAAGAAAGGACCCCAGCCGCCAAAGGAGCCACCCGGCCGACCAAAGGATCCACCGCCAAGCGCTGCCGCTATTGTGACGTAGTCTGCGCACACGTCACTTGAGCCAGTTCTAATGCTCCCTGCTAGCCGCGCCACGCCGAAGGCGATCGCTGGTCAATTGGTCAGGTCTGGCAACTTTGATTTTCAGTCCATGGACGCGAGCTTGAGGACTTGCGCGTGCGGCTCCGCCGTGTAACCAGCCCACGATGGGTCGTCGATGCTGGCCACCTCCGGACCTATCGGTAGAGATAGCTTACGGACATGATCAGGGTTGAGCCGGTCAGGATAGAGTGGATGGAGGCGCTCGTTGCGGGAGATGACGTGTTCACCCAGCGGTTCGGCGTGACGGTTGTCGCGGGTTGGGCGGGGTTTCCCGAAGCGATCCCCGCCGCACTCGATGCAGCGCGAGCCCACGACGCAGACCCCTGGGGCTTTCACCTCTTCTTCGACAACGACGGCAGCCTCGTCGGATTTGGTGGCTGGAAGGGCACTCCCGTCGACGGCGTGGTCGAGCTCGGGTATTCGGTCGCTCCCGCCCGGCAGGGGCGCGGCATCGCCACCGCCGCAGTTCGCGAGCTCATCGCGCGAGCGCATGCTGGCGGCCTCAAGTGCGTCATCGCACACACACTTCCGGAATCCTCTGCATCCACAGGCGTGCTGAAGCGATGCGGATTCCGATATGTCGGTGAAATTCCAGATCCCGACGGCCAGGTAGAGGGAGTCGTCTGGCGCTGGGAACTTCCCCTAGCCGCTGATAACAACCCGGACTGAGCGCGCCCAGAGCCGGGCTAGGTCCCAGTTTGTTGAAGGCGATGGCTGGGTCAATTGGTCAGGTCTGGCAACTGTAGCGCGCGAGATCGGCGAAGTCGGCGAAGTCGGCCTGGTTGCTCTAAGGCTGCTTCGTGCTTTACCTCCTTCGTAGACGTGCGTTGACTTCGAAGACCATGAGCCAGACGTTAACCAGCTCCAGCAGATGGACGCCATGCCTGGGCCAATTGGTCAAGGTTGGCGTTTCAAGAATTTCTAAGAACGCAGAAGTACTCTGTGGCTAGAAATGCGATTGCGGACTCTATTACCGTTCGTTCTGACCGTCAGCCTCGGCGTGGCCACGTGCCAGGGACCAACCCCTAGCCAGAGCCCGGCGGCGATCCGGCCTGGAGCACGCGCCGTCACCCTCGTACTTTTCGAAGGGACCGGCGAGTTCAAGCCGGTGACGATTCGCTTCTTGACCGAGGCTGGAAGAGAATCTGGTCACCTGACGTTCCCGCCCGCCACGCTTGTGTGGGCCGCCGGCGCCGGGAGAGTCTTCATCGAGACTTCCGACCATGTCTTGAAAGTGCTTGACCGGGATGGGGCGACTGAGGTCCTTGACCCCCACGGATCAAGCGTGGTGGTCGCGCGTGGTGGCGCGCGGTGGGCCTGGATGTCCTCGAGCTCTGACCAGGGATTTGACACCTTGATCAAGGTCGCCAGTGATGGGGTCGCCCCGCGGGTTGTCTATCGTCACGATAATCTTCACCCGCCGGGTCAGCCGTTCGCGCCGCCCCTGCCGCTGGCGTGGACGGCCACGGGCATTTACGTCAGTACGATTCCCAAGTTCTCGATCGGGTACTGGCCGTTCGCGAGTTATAGCAGCAACGCCGGGAATCCGTTGAACATTGGAACGATGTTCGTGGTGAACCCGGCGACTGGTGAATCCACTGCGCTGCCGCTCCAACACGACTGCATGGTGATGGACGTCTCCGACAGCGGCGTGATCGCGTGTTGGCCGCTCGGTCCACCCAATGCGCTAAACACCAACCCAACGCTGCGGCTCGTGTTTCCGGGTGGCCGCGTCACCAATCTGAGGCTACCCACTCCGCGCTTCAACGGGATCGGTGACGCCTTCTTCTCGCCGGACGGCGCGCAGCTGACGGTGGCCGGCGCGACGTTAGTCGCGATTAATTTGAGTGGGCGCCCACACAAGCCTCAACCGGAGGAGTACGGCGTGGACCTGGTGCGCGTCAGCGACATGTCGATCAGGCCGTTCGGGCCCTTTGGGACGCGTGTCGCCATGGGTGAGGAGTCCTGGCTTCCAGACGGCAACCTTGTGCTGTGGCGCCCATCTGGCGCGGCGGGCGGCGGTCCCGGCCTGTATGTGGTCGATCCCTCCGGCTCAGGTAAGGGTCGACTGATTCCGACGTCCGCCTATCCGATCGGGTATCTGTGGTGATCTTTCCTGGGCGACTCATGGCCATCAGGGAAGCCCTTAAGCTGCCAGCGTTTTGATCCAGGCGGGGCTGCGGCCACCTGAAGGCGATGGCTGGGTCGGCTGGATTCGAACCCCAGAGTAATGACGGAGACCACCCGCGGGGCTTTAGTCGCCGCCCTTCAAGCGAATGAAGACCTGTGAGGCCGGGAGTATCTTCTCGGTTCGACTATTCGGGATGTGAATCCGCACCCCCGGATGTGCTGCTGTCCCGAAGTCCCAGCCCTCCAGATAGCGCGAGCGGATCTCCGCGATCGTCTTGATGGCCGCGGTATTGCTGCCGTTCGTCATCGAGACGGTCGGCTCCCGGGCGGTCGCGTAACCGAGGCCGACTTCGGTTCCGCTATCCCGAAAGAACTGTAGACCCGTAAGCGCGGTATCCGGCGGGACCAGGTCGTTGGAGCTCTCGGTTACCTGTTGCAGGGTGGCCATCTGGCCCTGGGCAACGGTCGTCCGGACCTGCATCCGCGCCTTGAGGTGTTGTGAGCGCTCCCGTTTCTTCTGCTCGCTGGCCACCTGCTGGATCTGGACCCGCAGCCGGCCCAGCGCCTCCTCGAGGGGCGCCATCTCAGCCATGATTTCCCGAATCCGGCGGGCGAGATCGTCGTCAGAGGCCTGGTCGAGGTTTACGGGCTCTGCCATCGACCTACAATTATTGGCCAGCGTGTCAGTTGCCCAAGCGTCGACCGGCCAGCTCAAGGATTCCATCAGCACCCGGGTCGACGCATTGCGGCCGGAGCTGGAGCGGATTGGCCGCGATATCCACGCCAATCCTGAGATCGCCTACGAAGAGCGTCAGGCGGTCGCCTGGCTGGCCGAGCTGCTCAAGAAGCACGGCTTCAGCGTCGAGGTCGGCGTCGCCGACACCCCGACCGCCTTCGTCGCGACACGCCGGAATGGAACCGGCCCGACGGTTGCCTTCCTCTCCGAATACGACGCGCTCCGTGGCCTCGGCCACGGTTGTGGCCACAACCTGATCGCCACCGCCTCCGCCGGGGCCGGGATTGCGCTGGCCGAGTCGCTCGACCGCTTGCGCGGACGCGTGCTCGTCATCGGCACTCCCGCCGAGGAAGGTGGCGGCGGCAAGATCCGGCTGATCAACGCTGGTCTCTTCCAGGAAGTCGACGCGGCGATGATGTTCCATCCCGACACGCGCACCCAGGTGTTGCATTGGGCGCTGGCCGTCACCCACATGCACTTCGAGTTCATCGGTCGGGCGGCGCACGCCTCGGGGGATCCGGAAAAGGGGATCAACGCGCTCGATGCCTTTGTCCTCGCCTACAACGGGATCAGCCTGCTTCGCCAGCAGATGAAGGAGGGTGCCCGGCTCCACGGTTTCCTCAAAGAGGGCGGCACGGCCCCCAATATCATTCCCGAGCGCACCAGCGGCGAATTCCTGGTGCGGGCCCGCGATCAGGCCTACATGGAGGAACTGCTCCAGAAGGTGAAGAACATCTTTCAGGCGGCGGCGCTCGCCACGGGCTGCAGTCTGAACCTCACCTACGACGAAGCGCCCTACACCGATCTTCGGAACAACGCAGTACTGGCCCGCCTCTTCGAGGAGAACCTCCGTCGGCTCGGGATCGACCCGGTGGAAGGCGTGCCCTGGGAGAACGCCGGTTCGACCGACATGGGCAACGTTAGCCACGCGGTTCCCGCGCTTCATCCGACATTGGCCATCGCCTCGGCCGATGTGCCCGGTCACTCGCAGGGTTTCTTGGAGGCCTCGGGCTCCCTGAGGGGCTATCAGGCAATGATCGACGCCGCCAAGGCGCTGGCGATGACCGGTGCCGATTTGCTGGCTGACCCCAGCCTGGTCGAGCAGGCGAAGGTCGAGTTTCGCCGGACCTGAGCCCACTTCGGCGAAACTAAGCCCGTGATCAACGAGCGCTATCGGGAGGATCGCGAGCGCCGCCGCCTCGGCAGCCTCACCGTGTTCTCCGGCCCGACCCACTCGGGGAAGACCAAGAAACTGGAGGCCGAAGCCGAACGCGCTCAACGGCAGGGGCGCCGCAACCAACGCCTGGCCGGTCCGCCGGACGCCAACCAGCTGCTGGACGAGCTCGACCCCGCCGCCGAACTCGTCACCATCGACGGCGCTCAGCTGTACGACGACCGCCTGGTCGAAGTGCTCAACGATCTGGCCACTATGCATCGCGTCGACGTCGTGGTGGCGGGCTGGGAGCTCGACTATACGGGCCAACCGGCCGGCCCATTACCGGAGTTGATGTGCGCCGCCGATTTTGCGCTCAAGCTCGACGACGGCGTCTGCGCCCAACCCGGGTGCCGAAACCTGGCCAGCCGGACGCAACGCTTTCACCCGGTGAATGGCACACCCGAGCGCTTCTTGCCCGTCTGTCGGCGGCATCACACGGCGGAAGCCCGGGCGGCCAGTTTCCAGGAGGTGTGGTTCGACGAGCCGTCCGGCAGCCTCGACCTGATCAGCGGTTGTATGTTCAGCGGCAAGACGCAGGAATTGATCCGCCGGCTCGACCAGGCGCGCTACGCCGGCTCGACGATCCAGGCCTTCAAACCCGCGCTCGACGATCGTTACGCCATCGAGGCGGTGGCCTCGCACCGCGAGGTCCGTTTTCCGGCGATCGCGGTGCCGGATGTGGCGGCGCTCCGCGATCAGCTGCGCGACGACACGCGGGTGATCGGCATCGACGAGGCGCAGTTCCTCGGGCCGGAAATCGTGGGCCAGGCAGAGCAGCTCGCCGATGGCGGCCGTCACGTGATCGTCGCCGGGCTCGACCTGGACTTCCTCGCCCGGCCCTTCGGACCGATGCCGCTGTTGGCCGCCTACGCGGACCGGCTCACCAAGCTGCAGGCATCGTGTCAGTACCCGGGTTGCGGCTCGCGACAGGCGACCCGCACGCAGCGGCTGGTCGACGGCGAGCCGGCGTCCGCGGATTCCCCGCTCGTCGTGATTGGCGGCGCGGCCACCTACGAAGCGCGCTGCCGCCATCATCACCGCGTCGGGGTCGCCAGCAGGCCAAAACCGTTGTCGATGGTCGAGGAGTCAGCCGAGCTCTAGGCCGCGCAGGCGCTCGTTGCCGATCAATACGCCGAGAACCGCCACAGCGACTGCACCGCCAACCGCGAGGGTCATCGCCGCCAGCCAGGTGGTGAACGTCGAGAATCCGGTCGCGCTCGCGAGCGCCAACGAAATCGCCAGCAGGAGAGCGCTGCCGCCGGTGATGATGCCGAAGAAGGCGATGCCGATGACGACCCCGACTGGGCTCAACATCCGTCGCGCATCGGTCCAATCG
The DNA here is from genome assembly GCA_035279665.1 of Candidatus Dormiibacterota bacterium. Classification (GTDB taxonomy): domain Bacteria; phylum Chloroflexota; class Dormibacteria; order CF-121; family CF-121; genus CF-13. The sequence continues at coordinate 52,556 of DATEHI010000014.1, forward strand.
AATCGGGCGAAGACCGCACCGATGCCGACCATCAGGGTGGTGACCGTGACCGCCTGGGCGACGGCGAGCAAAATCGCCGTGGCTGCCCAAAGCCAACCCGGCCGGATGAGGATCTCGGCGGCGAGGGCGACAAGGGCAACCAGAAGCGCGGTGGGCAAAGCGGCCGACCAGCACTTGCCCTGCAAAAAGCGCAGGGTCGTATTCGGCGAGACCGCGTATACCCAGATGCTCTTCCCCTCCAGACTGACGGCGGTAAGCCCCAGGGAGATGCTGAGGGAGAAGAGCAGGATCCAGGCCGGAACGAGGCCGACCATGGCGGCCGCCGGCCCATCGCCCAGGCTCTGGACGGCGCTGCGCAGGCCGCCAAAGCGCAGCCCAAAGATGACGAAGATGAACACGACCGGCATCACAAAGCGCACGAGCTGGGCTAGGTCGCGGGTTCGCATGCGCCAGTCTTTGACGATGATCGATGCCAGCAGCGGGCTTAGCAGGGGGAGCGCGCCGCTGAGCCGGCGGGTGCGTGCCGCCGCGGGCCGGCGCCGCCGCCGCGGAACCACCTGGATCCACCCGGCAAGGTAGAGCCGGCCGCTGAGCATCGTTCCCGCGGCGAAGATCGCGAGCGAGACGGCGAGGAGCACCAGCGCCCACTCGGCCGCGACAAACCAGTCGCCGCGCAGAATCGCCGCTCCGCTCCGCCCGGCCCATCCGGAGGGCAGCCAGGTCGCGCTCGCAGCCGGCACATCGGGCAAGGACGGTGGTCCTCCGCGGCGGGCAAAGCCGGGATCGCGCAATGCGGGGTTGAA
>DATEHI010000015.1:0-16556 GCA_035279665.1 Candidatus Dormiibacterota bacterium
GCGCGGACTTCCGTCTTGACCAGCTGACTGCCCACCCAGAACTGCAGGGTGCCCTCCCTCACCAGGATGTCGCAGGCACTGCCGGCATTTCGCATCCCCACGTTGACCTTCTGGTATCCGACACAGACGATGCCATTGCTCGTCACCTTGCGCGAGACCCAGTAGTCGGCGCCTCGTTCCTGTTCGCGCAGCGGTGTCTCACCTGCTTTGAAGCGGGTCGCCGGCGTGACGTCGTCGAGCGACCGATGCGGCCGCTGGGTGTTGTAGTAGACCACCCACTCCTCGAGCGCCGCCTGGGCGGTCGTCAGATTCTTGAAGACCTGCTTGGTGTCGAGCTCCAGCCGCAGCGTCTTGTGGAACCGCTCGATCTTCCCCGTGGTGGTCGGCGAGCGCGGCTGGGTGAGGAGGTGGTCGATGCCGTTCTCCCGGCAGATCCGATCAAACAGCACCTCCACCGGCGGCTGGGCGAAGCGGCCGGTGAACACCTTGCCGTTGTCGGTCAGCACCTGGTCCGGGACCCCGTATTGCCGCAGCGCCAGGCTGAATCCCTCACACACCTTGCTGGTCCGCTCCCGATGCATCAGCCGCGCCAAGACACAGAACCGCGAGTGATCGTCCAGTCCGGTCAGCGCCTTGGCCGTGGTGCCATCCGCGAGATGAAAGCCACCGACCACATCCAGCTGCCACAGCTCCATGGCCACGCCACGCTCCCAGCGTTTCCAGTCCTCCTTTCGCCAGCGCCTTGGAACGGGCTGAATCATCCCAGCCCGGAGCAGACAGCGATAGATCGCAGAGGACGACGGGGTGGGCGTCACCCCCTTCTTTGCCAGCTCCAGCACCAGCCGATGGGGCCCCCAGAAGGGCTTGGAGCGCCGCAGCTCTAGCACCTGCACCTCGATCAGGGCCGGCAGCTGATGCGGGCAATGAGTCGGCCGGTGCGACCGATCGCCCATCCCTTCCATGCCCTCGCGCTCGTAGCGCGCCAGCCAGGCATGGATCGTTTGCCGGCTCACCTCCCAATCGCGCGCCACCTCCGTCACCGTGCGCCCGTCGCCGAGGACCGCCATGACCGCCTTGTACCGCTGCTCTCCCACGTCAACTCCTTCATGCGTGGGAGTGTCAAGCATCAGCCGACACCGGTGTAAGGCATCAGCCGAAACTGTGTAAACCATCAGCCGAACCCGTTTTGTCGGGTATCAGCCGGACTCGTACATGTCTAGAGAGCGGGAGACGAGTCTCGAACTCGCGACCTCAACGTTGGCAACGTTGCGCTCTACCAACTGAGCTACTCCCGCGTTGCGTCACGCATTATAGCCAGCGCTGATCTCGCGATCGACTGGATCTAGAGTCCGGCCGAACTCGGCGTTACCGCCGCGCAGCGGCTCCGTCACACAGCCGCAGGAAAGGCTGTAAGACTCCGGCGCTATCACTGGCTCGATGGGTCTGAGGGGGACCGCCTTCCGCTTGCTCGTGGCGGGAGGCGTGGGAGTCAGCCTTTTGCTCGCCACCGCCGTGCCGACGGCCGCCGATGACTACTCCGACGCCCAGGCCCGCCTCCAGATCATCAACAAGCTGAAGGGGGTCCTCAGGGACAACCTCCAGAAAGCCGAGGCCCAGGAGATTGCGTTGCAGCAGCAACTCCAGGAGACCCGCGACACCATCAACCAGACAATCGACAAGATCGCTGCCACCGAGCGGCGGATCGCCGAGCTGGAGCGCCAGATCGCCGCGCTCGACGCCCAGATCGCCGAAGAGCAGCAAGAACTTCGCAAGACCAAGGCCGAGTACGCCACTTTCGTCCGGAGCGTCTACAAAAGCGACTCGAACCCTCTCGCCCAGCTGCTCGCAGCCCCCGACTTCCAGGGCTTCCTCAACCGGGCCGTGGCCATCGAGCACCTGACCTACCTTTCTAACCGGCTGATGGACCACATCCGCCAGGTCGACCTCCTGCTGCACAACCAGCAGGAAGGGGTGATCAGCAAGAAGAAAGAAGCTGACAAGGATCGCGCGGACCTCGTCGACCAGAAAACCGCGCTGCTCGCGCAGCAGGCGCATCAGCAAGACCTCGAGAACCGGCTGCGCCAGAGCATCACCCAGGTGAAGTGGGAGTTGGTGGCCATCAATGGCCAGTCGGCGGCCCTTGCGCAACGGATCGCGGACATGGAAGTCGCCCGCCAGGACCAGCTGATCGCAGAGGCGGAGCAAGCCGCCTGGCAGCAGGCCCAGTTCTGGATGCAGCACAACCTCTTCACGTTGCCCAGCGCCGGTGCGAACCATTCGACGAAGTACCTGCTGATCTGGCCGCTGCAGCAGGGCAGCATCACACTGGTCTTCGGCCCCTGCAGTCAGGCGTTCGAGCCGCCCGGCTTTGGCTATCCGCACTTCCATACTGGGGTCGACGTCGCCTACAACCAGGGCACCCCAATCCTCGCCGCCGATGACGGCGTCGTGGTAGCGGCTGGTTCCAGCGTCGTCAACGGCCAGCTGGTCGGCTACGGCAACTACATCATCGTCGCGCACCGCAATAACTTCTTCTCGCTCTACGGCCACCTGCTGGGCTTCCAGGTCAAAGCCGGCGACAGCGTGCACCAGGGCCAGCTGATCGGTTACGAGGGGTCGACCGGCAACTCCACCGGTCCACATGTCCACTTCGAGTACCGATACGGCGGCCAGCCGACCAATCCCCTCCCCTACTTGCCGCCGAACGGCCCCAACAATTTCAGCCAGTAAGGCGGGCGTAACGGGCTGGGCCGCGATGCCGTTACCTCCTCGAAGGGTATGAAGATATTGCAATTCGGTCGCCGCACTGGACTGCAGCTCTGGGCTTCCTGGGGATCCATCGCCGTCACGCTGACGCGCCTAGCGGTCTAACGGCAGACCGGGCCGCCTCAGCCCGCACATAGAAGGTTGAGGGAATCCGGGCCCGGATTCAGCCGGCGGTCCAGCCGCTGCATGCGGCGCTCCAAATCCGCCCTCCATTGCAGGTTGGGCACGGTCGCCAGCGCCAGCAGGCGCAGCGCGTCGCCCACGACGCGTCGAGCCGCGTTGAAGTCCCGTGCATGGTGCTCGAGGAGCTTCGCCAGCTCGATCGCGACCGGATAGGGGTACGACTGAGTGCGCCAGCACTCTTCCAGCACCGATCGGGCCTCTTCCCATTGTCCCTGCCGCCGGAGCAGGCGCGCCAGTCGCAAGCCGAGCGCCCCGCCCATCACCGGCGACGTCCCCTTTGGACGTCGCTGCCAGAGCTGCCGATATTCATCGATCGCCTGGCCGTGGAAGCCACGCACCTCTAAAAAGCGAGCGCGCCCGAATCGATCGAGCGGATGAAGATCGTCGGAACCCCGAAGCACCGCCTCGAAGCGCGCAAGCAACAGCGCCATCGACACCACGTCCTGCCGGTTATGGGTGAAGACCGGATTCAGGACACGGGGATCGCCATCGCGCAGCCAGGCAAAGTACCGGCTCGGGATCAAACTGCCGGGCAGGTCATCCGCGCGATGCAGGTCGAGCACGGCCTGCTCAATGGTTTGCAGTGCGCAGTCCGGGAGGCGCGGCCGGAAAATGCGGCGGGCCAGCGTGAGGAGGTCGAAGTGCGGCGGCGACGGCCACGCCGCACGCCGCATCACGAGCCGGGTCTGCAACAGCGGCCAGTCGAAGCAGCGGCCGTTGTAGCTGACCAGCACGCCGGCGTCGCTCACGCACTGGCCGACCGCCCAGAGCAGTGCGTTCTCCTGGTTGAAGTCGCGAAGAAAGAACTGGGCCAGGGTCAGACCGCCCGCCTCGCGCCAGGCCAGACCGACCAGGAATGCGACGGTGCCCGTGCCGCCGGATAGGCCGGTCGTTTCCGTGTCGAGGAACAGCGGTCGTCGCAGATCGCCGGGTGCGAGCCCGAGACACGTGGAGAGCGCCTCCACTTCCTGGTCACCGTTGTCCGGAAACCATTCGCGGCGCACGACGACTGGGCCGAAGGGCGTCGCTTCTTCGCTGCAGTTGGCCGGCAGCCTGTTGAAGGCGCCCCCACCCGGCCCGCTCCCAGACGGCGATGGAGACTGAATGGAAACCTTGGGGCGCGCCGTGATGGCAGCGATCCGCTCGCGCAGCGCCACGAGGTCGGCGGTCAACGAGCCGGCGCGGGATCTAGCGCGGCCAGTTCGAGCAGCCGCAAGGCGACCGCCTTCCCCTCCTCCCCCACCTCCAGCGCCGGGCCAACGCAGGATGGGCAGCCGCTCTCGCAGCCGCATTGCGACACGAGGTCGTGCGCGGCTGCCATCACGGCGCCTGCTGTTTCGAACAGACGCGCGCTCATCCCCACGCCGCCGGGGTAGCGCTCGTAGACGAAAACCGCTGGCGTCCCGGTGTGCGGCGCACGCGTCTCCGCATAAGCGCCGAGGTCCCGAACATCGCACATCAGGAATAGACAGGCCACTTGCGTCACCACGTTCGCCAGCCCCTGCAGGCCCCCCTGCATCGCGGCGCGCGGAAACTGTCGGGCCACCTCGGTAGGGATCTCGAGCCAGAACGCGGTTGTGTGCAATTGCTGTTCGGGCAGGCTGATGGGACCTGACCCGACGTTCTCGTGGGTATGGAAGCGGATCTTCTTGAAGATGGTGGGCAGCGCCGTGACCCGCACCTCACCGTGGTGGATTGCGAGCGGCTCCGCCAGCCGGCTCTGCAACGTCTCGAGCACCTTGATGCTGACCGCCAGGTTGGCGTCGGTGTAGTAATCGACCTTGACCGGCCGTACGTAGGCCTTCTTCTCCTCCCAGTCGAGCCGGTCGACGTGGTACTGCAAGCCTTCGTGCAGATAGATCGCCTCCTCGTGCAAGAAGACTGGCGCCGAGAACTGATCCATCTCGCCGACGACACTGGCCCCTCGGGTGACATCGACGATGACGACGTTGTCCGCGTTCGCGCTGCGCAGGCTCACGCCCTCGGCGGGAAACGCGTCCGCGCTCCAGTGCCAGGTATCGCCCGCCTGGTGGACGGCACCGTCCTCTTCCAGGATGCGGAGCAGTTCCGCCACCGGCGCCTCGCCGAACGGTTCCCCCTGCGAGAGCGGCAGTTCGAAGGTCGCCGCCTGCAGATGCGCGCTGAGGATCAGCAGGTTGTCGGGGTCGATCAGCCCCTGTTCCGGGTCTCTTCCAAGGAAGTATTCGGGATGATGGACGAGGTACTGATCGAGCGGGCTGCTCGAGGCCACATAGACTGCGGCCGCGGCTCCCCGACGCCTCCCCGCACGTCCGATCTGCTGCCAGGCGCTGGCGATCGTCCCCGGGTATCCACAGAGAATGGCCGCGTCCAGGTGCCCAATGTCGATCCCGAGCTCGAGCGCATTGGTGCTGACCACGCCGCGTACCGATCCGTCGCGCAGCCCGTGCTCGATCTCGCGCCGCTGCAATGGCAGGTATCCCCCGCGATAGCCGCGGATCGCCCCGGTCTTGCCGAGTCGGTTGGCGAGCGATTGCTGCAGATAGCTGAGGAGGATCTCCACCTGGAGTCGGGTACGGCCGAAGACAATGGTTTGTACGCCGTCGCGCAGAAAGGCCTCCGCAATCCGCTGACTCTCGAGCGTCGACGAGCGCCGGATGCCGAGCTCGCGATTGATGACCGGGGGGTTGTAAAACAGCAGCCGCTTGGGTCCGCTCGGCGCCCCATTGTCGTCGACCAGCGTCATCACGCGGCCCGTCAGCCGCTCCGCCAGCTCTTTCGGGTTGGCGATCGTCGCCGAGCAACAGATCACAACCGGGTGGCTGTCGTAGAAGGCGCAGACGCGCCACAAGCGGCGCAGCACGTTGGCGAGATGGCTGCCGAAGACGCCACGGTAGGCATGCAGCTCGTCGATCACGACGTAGCGGAGATTGGCGAAGAGCTTCACCCAGCGGGTGTGGTGGGGCAGTACGCCGGTGTGCAGCATGTCGGGATTGGTGACCACGATGTGGCCTGCCTGACGAATCGCCTGGCGGGCGCTCACCGGTGTGTCGCCGTCGTAGGTGTAGGTCTTGAGATCGACCCTCAGCTCGCCAACCAGACCATGGAGCTCGGCCAGCTGGTCCTGCGCCAATGCCTTGGTCGGAAACAGGTACAGGGCCCGCGCCTCGGGGTCCTTGAGCATCGCCTGCAAGACCGGCAGGTTGTAGCAGGCCGTCTTTCCTGAGGCGGTCGGTGTGACAACGACGAGGTCTTTGCCGGCCAGCGCGAGGGCGGTTGCCTCCGCCTGGTGGGTGTAGAGGCGGTTGATGCCGCGGGCGGCGAGCGCTTGCCCCAGGCGGGAATCGAGCGAATCTGGAAAGGCGGCGTAGCGGGCCTGCCGGGCCGGCAGGGTGTGGTCGAGCGTCAGATGCTGGCGGAACTCATCCTGAACGAGAAGTCGATCCAGCGCCATCTCGACCGACATGTCCGAGCATCTTAGCGAACATATGTTCGTGACGCAAGCCCCACCCTTCCATCCCCTGGGGGGAGGGACCTCGTCAGGTCAGTCGTGCAGCCTGAAGTACTTGAAGCCTTCCGCGATGGGAAAGCCCTGGCCCTTGGCCATCTCGGTGGCCCGCTCCCGGATCGTCTGCTCGAGCTCCGACCAGTCACCGACCTGGCTCTTGTGCTCGCGGAGAGCCTCGATCTTGAGGTCGATGGTGTCGCTGATGTCGACCCAGGCATCGGGCTCGTTTGACCCCGTCAGGTAGATCTCCTTCACCTGGTGAGGCTCGAGACCCTCATCGAGCAACTCCGGGAAGACGAGCCGGGTGTCGGATCCCGGGATGATCGCGTCCAGGGTTGCCTCGCCGGCAGCACGATGGTCCGGATGATTGATATAGCGCTGCCCGGTCCAGCGGCGCGTGGGGTCGGGCGCCACGACGACGTCAGGCTTGGTCCGCCGGATCCAGCGCGTGATCTGCCGGCGCAAATCGAGCGTCGGCATCAGCGACCCGTCGTCGTAGCCGAGGAAGAACACGTCCTTCACGCCCAGCTTCATTGCCGCCGCCCGCTGCTCGGCGTGGCGGATCTGGGCCAGGCGCTCGGCCGTCATCGCCGGGTCGCTGCTGCCACGGTTGCCATCGGTGAGGATCAGGTAGGTGACCTGCCGGCCCTCTTTCGCCCACCGCGCCACGGTGCCGGCGGCACCGAACTCGGCGTCATCCGGATGTGCCATCACCACGAGCACGCGGTCAAGACCGTTCGGCGAGTCCGCCATCAGGCGGGCGTCGGGATCGCCGTCGAGACCTCGTAGTCGACGAAGTCCTTGAAGTGCGCGCCCTCCCCGCAGACCGGGCACTTCGGATCGCGCTTGAGGCGCAGCGTCCGAAATTCATCGGTCAGCGCATCGATCATCAGCAAGCGGCCGATCAGCGGCTCTCCGATGCCGAGCAGCAACTTGACCGCCTCATTGGCTTCGAACAGGCCGACGATGCCGGGCAGGATTCCGAGTGTGCCGGCTTCATCGCAGCTCGGCGCCAACTCCGGCGGCGGCGGCTCCGGGAAGACACAGCGGTAGCACGGTCCCACGAACGGCTTGAAGACACTGACCTGGCCATCGAAGCGGAAGATGCTGCCGTGCACGACGGTCTTCTTCAGCAGCACGCTCGCATCGTTGACGAGGTAGCGTGTCGGGAAGTTGTCGCTGCCGTCGACGATCAGGTCATAGTCCTTGAAGAGGTCGATGATGTTGTCGCGGGTCAGCCGCTGCTGGTACGGGACGACCTTGACGTCGGGGTTCAGGTCCTCGAGCGTCTGCTTGGCCGAGTCGACCTTCGGCATTCCGATCCGCTTGCTGTTGTGAAGGATCTGGCGCTGCAGGTTGCTTTCGTCCACAACGTCCGAATCGACGATGCCAATGGTGCCCACGCCGGCCGCAGCCAGATAGTAGGCAGCCGGTGAACCGAGCCCCCCCGCCCCGACGATCAGCACCTTGGCGTCGAGCAGCTTGAGCTGCCCCTCCTTCCCCACTTCGGGGATGAGCACGTGGCGGCTGTATCGCTTCTGCTGGGCCGGCGTCAACTCGCGCGGCACGACGAAGTTGAGGCCGGCGTCCTTCCAGGCACCGAAGCCGCCCTTGAGCGAGGTGACGTTCCTGTAACCCATCTGCTGGAGCGTTTCGGCCGCGAACGCGGAGCGGTTTCCGGCCGCGCAGTAGGCGACCACCGGGGATTCATAGTCGGGCACGTATTGCTCCACGCGTGACTCAAGGTAGCCCCGCGGAATATGGATCGCGCCGGGAATGATGCCCTGCTCCACCTCGTCCTGCTCGCGGACATCGATCACGACGGGTTTGGCGGCGCCGTTCCGGGAGGCGTCCAACTGCCGGACATCCACTTCACGGATCCGTGACTTGACGTCCCTGAGCATGTCGCGATAACTCGCCATGTTGCTCTTAAGTCTACCCGGGCTCGGCCGAATGTATTCCTAGATCGTAGTAGGGGTTCGGGCCTTCTCCAGCCGCGCGACGATTGCGTCGGTCACCTGGGTGGTGCCTGCGGCGGACGGATCGTTGCGCTCCGCCTTCATGTCGTAAGTCACGTACCGCCCCTCCCGGATGGTCTCCGCGATGGCGCCCTCCAGCATGTTGGCGGCGTAGGCTTCGCCCAGGTGATGCAGCATCATCACCCCGGACAGCATCATCGCCATCGGGTTGATCCGGTTGGTGCCGGCGTATTTCGGGGCGCTGCCGTGCGTCGCCTCGAAGAGCGCGATCTCGTCACCCAGGTTGGCGCCCGGCGCCAGGCCGAGCCCGCCGACCAGCCCCGCCGCCAGGTCGGAGAGGATATCGCCGTAGAGGTTGGGCATGACGATAACGTCGTATTCCCGTGGGTTCTGGACCAGCTGCATCGACATGTTGTCGACGATGCGGTCATTGAACTGCATGTCCGGGTGCTCCTTGGCGATCTCCTGTGCCACCTGCAGGAAGAGGCCGTCGGTGAACTTCATGATGTTGGCCTTGTGCACAGCGGTGACCTTCCGCCGTCCATGGCTGCGGGCGTAATTGAAGGCGAAGTTGACGATCCGAGCACTGGCGGTCACCGAAATGGGTTTGATGCTGAGGCCCGAGTCGGGCCGGATCGATTTGCCCGTGGCGGCACTGATCTCCTTGATCATCCGCTCGGTTTCTGCCTTGCCCTCCTGGAACTCGATTCCGGCGTAGATGTCCTCGGTGTTCTCGCGCACGATGATCAGGTCGATATTGTCGTAGCGGGAGCGGACTCCGGGATAGCTCTTGCAGGGCCGGACCAGCGCGTAGAGGTCCAGTTCCTTACGCAGCGCGACGTTCACCGATCGGATTCCCTTTCCGATCGGGGTGGTCAGTGGCCCCTTGATCGCTACCTTGTTCCGACGGATCGACTCGAGCACGTGCTCCGGCATGGGTGTGCCGTACTGCTCCATCACACCAAGGCCGGCGTTCTGGACGTCCCATTCGAACTGCACGCCGGTTGCTTCGAGTACCCGCCGGGTGGCTTCACTGACTTCCGGACCGACCCCATCACCAGGGATCAAAGTCACGCGATGCGCTGCCAAAGCAATCCCAATGCTACCAGCGGCCCCGTTGATATCCTTTCTAATGTGGCGCAAGCCGGACTGCAGAGCAGCCCCTTCGAAACCCGGGCGCAGAGTCCGCTGGCGCAAGCCAACTACCAACTCTGGATCGAACATGCGCGCGCGGAAAACCGTAGAGAGCTCGAGCGGCTGGTCGCCACCTTGCATGAGGACTGTGAGTACCAGGTCGTGCCCCTTGGGCTTCACTGGCGTGGCAAGGACGAAGTCCGCGAGTTCTACCGCGGTCTCTGGCGCGGGATCCCGAACGTCAAACTGACCCTCCTGAATCGGATCGACGCGGACGACTGCGTCGTCGAGGAGTCCGAGGTGATCGGCCGGATGGATGGGCCCCTCTTTGGCGTCGAGCCGAGCGGTCAGCCGCTGCGCTATCGCGTCGTCATCTTCTTCCCGGTCCGCGACGGACTGTTCACGGGCGAGCGCGTCTATTTCGACCTCGCCGACTTCGCTCGCCAGGTGCCGGGGGCCAGACCTCTTCTCGATAGGCGGCCAACCTGACCGCCATGAGGGTTGGCGTACCGAAAGAAAGCCTTGCCGGCGAGCGCCGCGTCGCGCTAATTCCGGAAGCGGCCCGTGCCCTCGTGAAGACCAACCTCCAGGTCGCGGTCGAGGCGGGTGCCGGAGCACCGGCGTTCTTCAGCGATGCCTCATACATCGACGCCGGAGCGAACGTGACCGACGCGGCGACGGCCCTCGGAAGCGACGCGGTCCTCAAAGTCCAGCCGCCCACGCTCGATGAAGTCGCCCGTTTGCGGGGAGGGGCAGTGCTGATCAGCTTCCTGCAGCCTGCCACCAATACCGATGTCGTCACGGCGCTGGCAAAAGGGAAGGTGAGCGCCTTCAGCCTCGACCTAGTGCCGCGCATCAGCCGGGCGCAGAGCATGGATGCCCTCTCCTCACAAGCCGGCATCGCCGGCTACAAGGCGGTTCTGATCGCCGCCAACCATCTCCCGAAGTTCTTCCCCTTGCTGATGACCGCCGCCGGCACCGTGGCGCCCGCCCGCGTCCTGGTGATGGGAGCCGGCGTTGCGGGACTGCAGGCGATCGCTACCGCTCGCCGCCTGGGCGCGGTCGTGGAAGCGTATGACGTCCGGCCGGCGGTGAAGGATGAGGTCCACAGCCTTGGCGCCACCTTCCTGGAATTGCCACTCGAGGCCCAGGAGGGGACGGGCGGCTACGCGCGCGAGCAGTCCGAGGATTTCCTCCGGCGACAGCGCGAGTTGCTCGGTGACCGGGTGGCCGCCTCTGACGTGGTGATCACGACCGCCGCCATCCCCGGCCGCAAGGCGCCCATCCTTGTCACCGCGGACATGGTCCGCCGCATGCGTCCGGGCTCGGTGATCGTCGATCTCGCTGCCGAAACCGGCGGCAACGTCGAACTGACTCGAGCCGGCGAGATCATCCAGGTCGGCGGCGTCACCATCGACGGGACCACAAACCTGCCGAGCACCATGCCGATCCATGCCAGCCAGCTCTACAGCAAGAACGTCTCAACCCTGCTCCAGCTGCTCGTCAAGGACGGAGCGCTGAAGCTGGACTTCAACGACGAGATCGTCAAGGGGGCGTGCGTCACGTACGACGGCGCGATCGTGAACCCGCGCGCCAAAGAGCTGGTGGAGGCGGCCAGCCGGTGAACGACAGCAGCCTGCTCAATGAGTTCACCATCTTCGTGCTCGCGATCTTCATCGGCTTCGAGGTCATCTCGAAGGTGCCGACGATTCTCCATACCCCGCTCATGTCTGGCACGAACGCGATCCACGGCATCATCCTGGTCGGCGCCATCCTGATTGCCGCCACTGCGCGGGACCCGCTGCAGATCGCGCTCGGCCTGGTGGCGGTGATCCTCGCCACGATCAACGTTGTCGGTGGGTTCGTCGTGACCGACCGGATGCTCGAGATGTTCAAGGGGCGTCCAACGGCCAAACCCGCAGAGAAGACGCCCCCCGAGAAGACTGCCGGATGACCGTCGGGGTCGCGCTCGCCTATTTGCTCGCCGCCGTCCTCTTCATCCTCGGCCTGATCCAGTTGAGCTCGCCGAAGAGCGCTCGCCGTGGCAACCAGATCGCGGCGGTCGGCATGGTAATCGCCCTGCTGGCAACGATCCCTCTCCTGCATTTCACCTCGGCCGGGATCGTGATCACGATTGTGGGCATCCTGATCGGCGTCCCGATCGGGGCGGTCGGCGCTCGCCGGGTGAAGATGACCGCCATCCCGCAGATGGTGGCGCTCTTCAACGGCGTGGGCGGCGGGGCCGCCGCCGTGGTCGCCGTTTCCGAACTCCTCCTGCAGGGATCGCACCCGCCATTCGCGGTCGCGTTTCCCAGCGTCTTCAGCATCGTGATCGGCTCCGTCTCCTTCGCCGGCAGCCTGGTCGCCTTCGCCAAGCTCCAGGCCTTGATGACCGGTACCCCGATCACCTATCCCGGCCAGCAGATCGTCAATGGCGCGCTGGCGCTGGCGATCGTCGCACTGGCGGTCTACTTGATCGCGGTGTCCTCGACGGCGATCATCTTCGTTCCGCTCCTGATCCTCGGACTGGTCCTCGGCGTCGCCTTCGTGCTGCCGATCGGTGGAGCGGACATGCCGGTCGTCATCTCCATGCTGAACGCGTTTACCGGCCTGGCGGTCGCGGCCAGTGGATTCGTCTTAGGCAACTTTGCGTTGATCGTGGCCGGCACGCTGGTTGGCGCATCCGGCACGCTCCTCACCAAGCTGATGAGCGATGCCATGGGCCGCTCGCTGGGTAACGTGCTCTTCGGCGCGTTCGGCACGGTGAAGGCGGGAGTGGCGGGTGTCGCCGGTGCCGAAGGGAAATCCGTGCGGTCCGGGACGCCCGAGGACATCGCCACCTTGCTGGCCTACTCGCGAAAAGTGATCATCGTCCCCGGTTATGGCCTGGCGGTCGCCCAGGGCCAGCACGCGGTGAAAGAGCTCGCCGATGAACTGGAGAAGCGTGGCGTCGAGGTCGAATATGCGATCCATCCCGTCGCCGGTCGGATGCCCGGGCACATGAACGTGCTCCTGGCCGAGGCGAACGTGCCGTACGACCAACTCAAGGAGATGGACCAGATCAACGACGAGTTCAAATCCACGGACGTCGCGCTGGTCGTGGGGGCGAACGACGTCGTGAATCCGGCGGCGCGCAGCTCGCCGGGCAGCCCGATCTACGGCATGCCGATTCTGAACGCCGACGAGGCGAAGAACATCGTCTTCATGAAGCGGAGCATGCGGCCCGGCTTCGCCGGCATCGACAACGAGCTGCTCTACGATCCCAAAACCGTCATGCTGTTCGGTGACGCCAAGGACTCCCTGATGAAGCTGGTCGCCGCCGTCAAGGCCGCCTGACCAACCGCTCGCGTACTACAATCCTCCAGCCCATGGACATCGCCGTCGAGACGAAGGCGCTTCGGCGCGTCTACCGGACGCGCGCCCAGGAGGTGGTCGCCCTGGACGGCGTCGACCTGCGAGTGACTCGGGGCCAACGCTACGGCGTGCTCGGGCCCAATGGCGCCGGCAAGACCACCTTGATCAAGATCCTGGTGACGCTGCTGCTCCCGTCGTCGGGAGAGGCCTACGTCGATGGGCTCGACGTCGTTCATCAATCTCGTGAGCTGCGCCATCGGATCGCGATGGTGTCCGGCGGCGAAAACGTCGGTTTCGGCATGCTCACGGTCAAAGAGCAACTCTGGATGTTCTCGCAGTTCTATGGCATGCCCAGCAAGCCGGTCAAACGCCACATTGAGGAGCTGCTGGAGCGCCTGGGGCTTAGCGACGCCGGCGACCGGCGGATATCGGCGCTCTCCAGTGGGATGCGCCAGAAGATGAACCTGATCCGGGGCCTGATCACCAACCCGCGCATCCTGTTCCTCGACGAGCCGACGGTGGCGTTGGACGTCGGCGCTGCCCGCGATGTGCGCGACGAGGTACGCCGCTGGATGGCGGAGGATCCAAGCCGGACCGTCATCCTCACGACGCACTACATGATGGAGGCCGACGAGCTCTGCGACCGGGTGGCGATCGTGAATCGTGGACGCATCGTCGCCGAGGGGACGCCGGCGGAGCTGAAGCAGCGGGTCCAGCAGGATGCGATCGTCGATCTCCAGCTCAGCCCGGGCAGCCGGCTGCTCGACGCGCTGCGCGCCGTGGCTGGCGTGGCCGCCGCGAGCGTCGCCGAGCAGGACGGCATCGACCGGTTCAGTCTCCAGCTCTCCAGCGACGCGGCCCTGACCGGTGTCATGCGGGTCGTCGAGGGATCCGGGCGGCAGATCCGAGGTGTGCAGAAGCGTGAACCCACGCTGGAAGACGCCTTCGTCAAACTCGTTGGACGGGGGATGGCCGAAGAGGAGCAGGGATGAGCCACCCATCGGCGGTCCGGATCTTCCTCAAGACGATCGTGGCCCGGGCCTGGCCGCGGTTTGTTTCCACATACCGGAACCGGACCTGGGTCGTCACCGAGACCCTGTTGCCCCTGATCGGGACGATCGCGATGATCTACGTCTACCGATCCCTGCACGCCCCCGCCCGCTACCTCGGCTTCGTGGTGCTCGGCGGCGTGTTGCTGGCCTTCTGGCAGAACGTGATCTATTCGATGGCCACGCAATTCTTCTGGGACCGAGGCGCGGGGAACCTGGAGCTCTTCGCGATGGCCCCGACCAGCCTGGCCGCCATCCTGCTGGGCATGGCCTTCGGCGGCGCCTATGTCAGCCTGACGCGGGCCGTGACGATCCTGCTGGTCGCGTCGATCCTGTTTGGCGTCGGCTACTCGGCTGCGGGGCTGCTGCCCGCGCTGGGCGTTTTCGTGCTGACCATTTCTGCCCTCTACTGTCTCGGCATGCTGCTCGCCAGCCTGTTCCTCTTCTATCAACGGGAGGCCTGGCAGCTGGCTGACGCGATGCAAGAGCCGATCTATTTCCTCAGCGGCTTTTACTTCCCCGTTCGGAGCCTGGGGGCGATCGCTGGCGGCCTGGGATCGCTGATCCCGCTGACGCTGGGCTTAGACGCCATCCGCCAGCTCGTTCTCCCTGGCACACCGCAATTCATCCCGTTGCGATGGGAGATCCTGGTCGTCGTTGCGCAGATCGTCGGGTACGCGATCCTCTCGCAGATCAGCCTTCGCTATCTGGAGCGCCGGGCTCGTGCGGATGCCCGGCTCATCCTGCGCTCGACATGAGCGCCGCGATCGCACAGTGGCGCGGCTTCAAGGCCGCGACCCGGCTTGGCTGGGAGGTGTCCAGCAATTGGACCCGTCCGGTGATCTTCGTGATCTACTCCGTGCTGCGACCACTCTCGGGCGCCTTCATCCTCGTGGTGATGTATCGCGTCATCAGCGGAAGCGCGCCGGGCACGGCTACCTACCTGGCGTTCCTCATCAGCGGGGTGGCGTTCTGGTCCTTCGTACAGTACGGCTTCGCGGGGCTCGCCAACGGCATGGCTGACGACCGCGGCGAATACCGGATGTTGAAGTACGTGTATACCAGCCCGGTGCATTTCTATGTGTACCTGCTCGGCCGGGGACTGGCGCAATTGGCGACTGCCGTGGCGTCGGCCGCGATCGTTCTGGTCGTGGCCACTATCGCCCTCCGCCTACCCATCGATCCCCTCCGCGTGAACTATCCCCTGCTCCTGGCGGCTTCCTTCCTGGCGATGTTGGCGGTGATCGCCATGGCCATGGCGTACGGGCTGCTGCTGCTCCTGGCGCGGGACTCGCACGGCTACGGTGATCTGGGCGCCAGCGTGCTCTACGTTGTTTCCGGCGCCATCTTCCCCATCAGCGTGCTCCCCGGGATCCTGGCGACGATCGCCGCCCTCTCGCCACTCGTCTATTGGATGGAGCTGATCCGGCGCAGCCTGCTCGGCTCGCACGGGATGCGGATGTTTCCCGTGCTATCGGACGCCGATGTCCTCCTACGGCTGGTGATCGCGACCGTGGTCACGCTCATCCTCGCCCACCTCGTTTTCACCTGGGCCGATCGAATGGCACGTCAACGGGGATTGATCGATCGGGAGTCGAACTGGTAGACCCGCGGCTACGGTCTAGCTTCCGGGCTCGTTCGGCTTCAGGTCGAGCGCTGCCGAGTTGATGCAGAAACGCTGGCCGGTCGGCTGAGGTCCATCATCGAACACGTGCCCGAGGTGCGAGCCGCAGTTCCGGCAAAGGACTTCGGTCCGGCGCATGAAGAAGCTGTTGTCGGACCGGAGCTCGACATTCTCGGTATTGGCCGGCTCCCAGAAGCTCGGCCATCCGGTGCCCGACTCGAACTTGGTTTTTGAGCTGAACAGCTCGGCGCCACAAGCGGCGCACGTATACGTGCCGTCAGCCTTGGTATGGACGTATTTTCCGGTGAACGGCCGCTCCGTTCCCTTCCGGCGCAGGATGTCGTACTGCTCCGGGGTAAGTTCCGCACGCCACTCTTCTTCGGTTTTCGAGATCTTGGTGCTCACGCTTGGAGTCTACCCAGATTGGCGCCGGGGGCCAGAATCGAACGGGCAACACCAGATTTTCGGGGATCCAGAGCGCGCGTGTCACATTTCCAGCCCCGGCGGTGCATTATCGTGAGGAACATGAGGCGAACCCTGGCTGCCGTTCTGGCGATCGGATTGCTCTCGGCGTGCGCCGGTCTGCACGCCCCGGCCGCGTCCAAGAGCGACACCCCGCAGCAGAGCCTTTCCACGACCGGCAAGGCGATGGCGAATCTGAAATCGGTTCGGTTCGACGCGAAAGGGACCGTGAGCCTGACCCTGCCCGCGTCGCTCGTCGACCAGTTGCGGGCCAAGGCCGGCTCGCAAGGCAGCTTCCTGAGCAGCAACATGACCGTCGATCTGACCATCACCGGAGCGGTCAAGAAGCCCGACCAGCTGGACGCGACGATCGAGGCAAAGCTCGGCGGCCTGACGGTTGATACGGAAGTCATCGCGGTAAACGGCCGCCTCTATGCCAGGGACCCGATGACGGGCAAATGGAAAGATCTGAGGCAGCCCGGCAAGGCAGGCTCGGCGAAATCGAGGACGGGACTCTC
>DATEHI010000016.1:0-3661 GCA_035279665.1 Candidatus Dormiibacterota bacterium
CCAGGTGGCGTGCTGGGGATTCTGCATGGGCGGCCGTCTCGCCTATGTTTCGGCCGCGCGGGTCGGTGGGTTAGCCGGCGCCGTCGCCTACTACGGGCATCTCCAAGCCGAGCCAGGCCGTTTCTCGCCGCTGCAGCTCGCCGGGGAGATCCGTATTCCGGTGCTGGGCATTTTCGGCGGCGCCGACCCCGGCATCCCCGCCGACCAGGTCGCGGCGTTTCAGGCGGCGCTGAAGACCCAGAAGGAGGTCGTCACCTATCCCGGAGCGCCGCATGGATTCCTTCGGTATGGGGCGACCGAGCACAAGGTGGCGATCGACGATGCGCTGCAACGGACCTTCCGGTTCTTTGGGCGAGTTCTCGTCGGGCCGGCGTCGGGAGGTTAGCCGCTAAAGCCTTCGGGCAAGAGGAGGTTGCCGGTTCTGGTCGGCACGTAGACGTCCCAGTTGTAGTAGCCGAGGAAGGCCCGCTCGTTGGCAAACATCTGCTGCGCGTACAACTGGACGGCTCGCACGTAGAGCATGCTCGGGTTGTACGCGTAGATGGCGCGGGTCATGTTCTGAGGTGCGCCATGCGTGTGGAGGTAGCGACCGGCGGCCAGGATTGCGTCGTGCGGATTGTTGACGTCGCCCCGGCCGTAGCTGGCCCAGGTCGCCGGCATGAACTGCATCGGGCCTTGCGCGCCGGCCGAGCTCAATCCCTGGATGCGGCCCATGTTGGTCTCGATCAGATTGATGGCGGCGAGGTACTGCCATGCCACCCCAGAGGCCTGCTGGGCCTCGTTGTAGTAGCCGAGCAACACGTCGGGCCCCGGCGGCGCGATGATCCGCCAGTGTGGCAGCGCACTGCTCGTACCGTTCAGGTCGCCGATCTGCTGGGCGGCGCTGAGGTTGTCCTGGATGGCCGAGCGAATCGATGCCGGCACCGCGTTGAGCACGGCCGGTACCCACTCGGGGTGGGCGGCGAGCCGATGGTAAGCGATCTGCTGGCGTTGCCCCAGACTGGTGTAGTCTCCTGGCGGCGTCGCGGGATTGCGAATCGCCTGCTCGACGGTCCCCAGCTCGTCGGCGACGTAGGCGGCATCGACGACAACGACGCGTGGTCTGGGTGTCGCCACGGGTGAGTTCGCCGTGACCACGGCAAGTTGCGACGCGGACGCACGTGCGGGCGGTGCCGCGCCCTGGGCGGCCACACCGCATGCGCTCAGCGCGATTGCCAGAATGGGAGCGGTCAGCCGGATTCCAGGACTGCGCCTCATTGCGGGCGGATTCTATGAGCGCGTGACCGATGAATCAATCAGGCGCGTACTAAGGTTTCGAGTCGGCTCCGCGTTGCTTTCTCATCAGCTATCCCTGGACACGAGTCCCGAAGGACGCGCCGCCGCTCGATGCCTGGCAGTTGCGGTTGCTGCCCGCCGCGGACCGCTTCATGGCCCTGATGTGGTCTCGACCGGGCGGGCTCTCCTTGCGCGCGACCTGGGTCACCCCGGCCACCATCGGACTTGGCCTGGCGGTTATGGTGACTCTCGGTCTGCCGGGCCTGGGCGCCATCGCCTACGGGATTGCTACCCGGCAGGTGCTGCTCGCGTTCGTGGGCCTGACGGCGGCCTCAATTGGCGCCGGCGGCGGCACGGTGGCCGTATACGGCATGCGGCAGCGCCTTTTGGTTCGCGCCCGCGACCGGCAACACGCTGCCTAACGGACGGGCCGGGTCGACGCCCTAACGACGGCCGGGTCTTCTTGGCCTTTACCCACGCTTGGCAACGAGGCGAAGCACCCAGAGCAGGATGACGGCGCCGATGAACGCGACGATGAAACTAAAGATGATCCCGCTCCCCTGGATGTTCAGGAGACCGGAGATGATCCATCCGCCGATGAAGGCCCCGACGATCCCAACGATGATGTCCACGATGATCCCGAAGCCGCGCCCTCGCACGACCCTCCCAGCGAGCGCACCCGCGATGCCGCCGATGATGATCCACCAGAGCCAGTTCACACCATTCATGGCGCCCATGATAGGCGAATTTGGGGTCACTGGCGTCTGGAACCTTTTGGGGTCGACGACGTCTTAGTGATATGCGCCGGCTGATCTTTGCCTTTCTATTGCTAACCCTGACCGCGTGCGGTTCCGTGAAGTACGGCGGGAGCACGCAGCCCCTCACGACGCCAGAGCTGAAATACCGGCTCATCGACACGATTGGACCACCGCGGTTTTGCGGACCGCCGGTGGTCCGGGTGCCGGACGACACGCAGGCGGCGCAAGAGGTTGCGGCCTTGCGGTCGCAAGACCCCGCCAGCTTTGACGCGATCGTTCGTCATGAGAAGCTGGACGCCGCGCATCTCACCGCCTCCGACGACCGCCGGATCCTGCAGCAAGCCGAGCTACTGGGAGCGCTGCTCCTCCAGCCGGAAGGACAAGCGTTCCGATTCGATTACATCGCCGCCAGGCCTTCGCCGGAACATGTCGTGGGAACCATCGATTCGCATGGCGCGATCAACCTCGAGAGCCACGATCCGACGCCGTTTCCCGGCCGGTACGGTTGCCCGATCTGCCTCGCGGCAGGGGACCGGATCGCGACCCCCAATGGCGAGGTTCCCGTGACGGAACTCCGGCCCGGCATGCTCGTCTGGACGATTGATGCCGGCCGCCGAGTCGCTGCCCCAATATCTGTTGTCGGGCACACGCCTGCGCCATTCGGCCACCGAGTGATCCGCGTGGTGCTCGCCGATGGGCGTGCCGTCCTCGCATCCCCCGGCCACCCCACCGGCGACGGCCGGCGGGTCGGCGAGTTGAACCCGGGCGACCTCCTGGACGGGAGTCGCGTGACGACCACGGATTCAATGCCCTACGTTGGAGCTACCTGGGACCTGCTGCCTGCGAGTTCCACCGGGGAGTACTGGGCCAACGGTGTGCTGCTTGGGAGCACGCTCAGTCAGTAGCTTGTCTCGACGGTGGGCTCAGCGGACAGCGATCAACGCTACCTTTAGATCTGAGACGCCAAAGTAGGCGTTGACACGCCGCGCGCTCGGCCCCAGGCCCGCATACGCATAATCGATATTGACGCTCGCCTCGCGCAACTTGTGGGCGATCCTGCCCAGGCTTCCAGGTTTGTCTTCAAGCGCGACTTGCAAGACTACCTCTTCGATCGTTTCCCAGCGATGCTCCGCAAAGACCCTTTTTGCCGCGGCCCCCTTGTCCACGATCATCCGGATGATGCCCTGATTGTCAGCGACGGTGGCCATGAAGGCGACGATGTTGACCTTCCTGGCTCCCAGCGCTGAGCCGACCTCCCCCAGCATCCCGGGCCGATTTTCGACGGACACCGTCAGTTGCTTCGCTTTGGGCATATGGTTGTCCCTCCTCACCTATTAAAGACAGATTGCTCTAACGGGCGCGTTGACGGATTACCAAACCGACCGTCGGTCTGTTATTATCTGCGCATGGCCCGGACGGTGAACGCGACCCTCCATTCGGTCCGCCGGGACGCTTTCCTGGATGTAGCCCAGCGCCTGGTCCAGACGAAGGGTTACGAGGCGATGAGCATCCAGGATGTCCTCGACGAGCTCGAAGCCTCGAAGGGAGCCTTCTACCACTACTTCGATTCGAAGCAGGCGCTGCTGGAGGCGGTCGTCGAACGCTTCGCCGACAGCGCGATCGCGGAC
>DATEHI010000017.1:0-15315 GCA_035279665.1 Candidatus Dormiibacterota bacterium
GCCGCGATGGCAGGCACACACCTTGCCATGGAACAGGTGACGAATGTCGGCGGCACACAGAACTACACGGCCCAGCGGAATGCCGCCATCAAGTTTGCAAACCTGAACGGCGCCGTGGCGCCGGACGCGATCACGATCGTCTGGGTCGACAACCTGGGCGTCGCTTTCGCGAACGATGCCGGCAACATGCCGATCATCCCCGGGGGCAAGGTCGCGCAGGGTATGAAGGTGACGATCAACGGCAACCGGAACACCTTCCTGTTCCGGGCGCTCGGCATCACCTCGGTTGGCGTGACGGTTAGCGCGATGGCACAGTTCGGCACCGCGAACGCACTGGTCGGGGCATCGCCCCTGCTCATGAACAGCGACTCCGGGTCAGGAACCCATCCGTTGTACACGCCGTTCCTGGTAACGACCGACGATGGCGGCGTGGCCTGCTGCTCCGCAGGCCAGAACGACAGCTTTGGCTTTGCGATCCCCGCCGCCTTCATCTCGCCGGCGCCTGGCCAGCAGAACTTCCACATCCTCAACGATCCGCCAACCAGCGCGACACCGGCAACGCGAAACAGTAGCGCCAATGGCCTGTCAGGCACGCTCAGCATTGGACCGAGCTACCAGATCGATACCGCCGGTCATCCCGCGAACGACAATTTCGCGCTTGGCCTCAACGACCGCATCCAGAGATCGAATGCGAATCCGCTCTTCGCCGGTGACCTGCCGCAGGCCGGCAAGTTCTCTCCCTACAACCCGCGCGTCTTCATGCTGGGGGTCAACAACAGCTCGAGCGCGACCAGCCCGACGACGATCAAGGAGTTCCTCGCCTTTTACATCTCCTTTGTCGTCTACAACGCCTCGCACTCGATCACGATCGGCGGGTACTGGGTGAACTCGAGCGGCGTCCCGGGTAGCGGTGGCCTGGGCGTGCCAACCTATGGCACCGGGAACCCGATGGTGTTCCGGCTGACGCAATGAGGCGCCCGACGGACAAGGCACGCGGCCAGGCCCTCGTCGAGATGGCGCTGATCACGCCGCTGCTCGTCTTCATCCTTCTCGGCATCGTCGATCTTGGCCGAGCGTACTACCAGTACACGGTAATGACGAACGCGGTCCGGGAAGGCGCTCGGTACGCCGCCGTCAACTGGTCGAACACGAGCGGTGGTGGGGCGGCGACGAATTCGAATGCGGCCTCGGCACCGTTCAACACGGTCCAGGGACGAATGCAGTACGTGGGGAATTCGGCCGGCATGAGCTTTGCCAACGATGCGTCGCACATGGCGGTCATGTATTACGACGGAACCAGTGCAGCATTGACGCAGTGTGCGCATTGGAACGCGGCGACGAATACCATCGTCCAGGACGGCGGGTATCCGGTGACGCAGCCCCGCACCGGTGACCTGGTCCGGGTGCGCCTCGGCTACACGTTCACACCGATCGTGCCGATCCTCAGCCAGGTGGTAGGCGGCGGGTTCAACCTGGTCGCCGACGTCCGGATCAGGATCGAGTAGCAGGCGCGTAACGGGGCTGGATCGGTCCCAGGCGGGCGCCCATTCGTAATCAGGATCGACGCGAATACGGGATAGGATGTCCACGTTGAGTTAGTGGGTAAGGCAATCAGTCTTGCCCGAAGGAGTGTCCGAATTCATATGCGCAGAGTTTTCATCGCGATGATCGCCGGCGGCTTTCTGCTGCTGAGCGGTGTCGCCGCCAGCGCCAAGCCCGACTCGGGGAATGGTCAGCAGGGCCAGAACGGCCAGCAGCAGACCCAGACGCAGAGCGACCAGAAAGCGACGCCGCCGGTGACCAAGCCGGCGACAACGCCCGCGACCAAGCCGGCAACCCGGGCGCCGAAGCCGGCCGCAACCACGGCCGAGTGTGGCGAACAGGGTGACAATACCGGCGACCACCAGCACGAGGACGCCGCCAGCTGCAACGACCAGAACGAGCAGGCCGGTGTCAACGAATCGAAGAGCAACGCGAACGATACCGCCGGCGGCAACAACGAAGACTAACGTCCGATTCGAAAAGAGGCCGCTCTGAGCGGCCTCTTTTTTGTTTGAGGCCGACGCGGGGGCGCTTAACGAGCGGATCGCAAGTCGTCGACAAGACTGCACAGCTGAGCTAGACGGGACGTTGCAACCTTCGCCGTATCGATACGGACGTACCTTAGCGACGTGGCTTCCATGGTGCGTCGTGGTCGTGGCCGTCGGCGCAGCAGCGCGCAATCGATGGTTGAGTTCGCCCTGCTCGCCCCAGTTGTGATCATCATGCTGTTCCTCTGCATCGACTTCGCGCGGCTCGTCTACACCTATGCCGCCGTCTCCTGGGCGGCCCGGGAAGCCGCACGGGTCGTCTCGATGGAGCCACAGGCCAGCAGTGACTGCGCCGCCATCCAGACGGCCATGTCGAGCGCCCAGGGATTCCTGCTCCGGCCCGACGAAAACTCGATCGTCGGCAACGCGGATCCGAACAGCTCGTCAAGCCCTAACGCGGATCAGAATCCGCCCGCAGGCACGGGCAAGATCTACATCTGGCCGGCCGTCGCCACTGCCCGTCCGGCAGATACGAACTGCAACGGCGCCGCCCGCGCGGTGTCGCCGACCGTGCAGGACGTGGCGGTCCAGGTCAAGTACACCTACCTCCCGATGATGCCGCTGATCAGCAGCTTCCTGCCCCGAATCACCATCACCACGATCAGCGTGGTGCACACGGAGTACTGAGATGAACTGGATGCGCCGGCATCTGACGAACCGCAGCTCCGGCCACCGTGGCCAGGTCATGGTGATTTTCGCCCTGATGTTCGTCGTGCTGGTGGGGTTCGCTGGGCTGGCGCTCGACGCCACCCACCTGTACTTGGTTCAGCACACGGCGCAGAAAGCGGTCGATGCGGCCGCCCTTGCCGCCGGCAAGCGCCTCGCCGGGGCCACGCAGCAGTCGCCGATTGCAGACTCGAACACGCTCGCCGCCGTGGCGGCGCACGACTTCGCCGGGGCGGATGGGTTCATCACGACCCGAAATACGGCCTGCGACCGGACGACGACCGTCGGCAGTCTCACCCGCTTTACCACGACCTGGTACGACACAGCTGGCGTCGCATGCGGTTCGAGCGCGGGATTCAATAACGCGGTGAGCCTCGTCGTGCCACCTTATGCGCTGACGCCGCACTGCCAGACGAGCCCCTACAACTGCATGCAGGTGATCATCAACTCGCGGGTCCAGAACCTGATCATGGGATCGGTTGGCTTCCCGACGAGCAATGTGAGTGCCTCGGCAACCGTGTTCGCCCAGCCCAGCGGCATCGTGTACTCCACGCCCCCGCCGCTCGCGTTCTATCTCTACGAAGCGCCCACGGGCGCGTGCGGCGTTGGCTATCAGTGCTTTGACCGGACCAAGGCGCCGACCCGGTCGATGCTGACCTGCGGCGCGACGGCGAACTGCCCCACCTACTGGGTCCAAAACGGCGCCGGCACGCTGATCGTCGGGATCGACGGGGCGACGCTCAACCCCCCGACCGACACCGTCGCCGCGGAGTCGAACGGCGACATGGTGGTCGGCGACATTTCCTCCTTCTGTGACCCCTACGGTGGGAGGGCGAACCAATGCCTTCGCACCCCTCCCGTCGGCCCGTACGGCTTTGCCCTGAATCCGAGCGCCAAGCTGTACTGCAGCGGCTTCTCGGCTGGCTCGACGTCAACGCCAGTCCCATGCACGACGGCCGGACCAGGCGGGTACTCGCTGGGGACCATGTTCGGCAACGAAACGTCCTTCAGCACAAGGTCATGGACGCCGCGTATCGACCTGGCCGGGCTGCCGACCTGCGGCACCGTCGTGCTCAATGGCGACCCGGTCGCGAGTAGCGGCTCGACGTGTCCCCCGCCCGCGTCCGAACCGTATAACCTGGTGCCGGGCATTTACCAGTCGATCGTGGTGAACCACGGCACCTATACCTTCGAGCCGGGTATCTATGACATCCAGGCCAAGGCGGCCGTGAACACGGCGACCAGCGGCAAGGCGAACGGGATCGACCACAGCCGCGAGAACTCGCGGGACTGGGATCTGTGCACGACGGCGTCCGGGAGTGTCACCGCGTGCCCGACGCTGACGGCTGGCGTCTGGATCGGGTACGGGTCGCTGGGCTCGGGGCCGCTGGTCACCACCGTCAACGGGACGTGCGGGGGTGGGACGACCGTCGGTGGTGGCGGCGATCGGACCTCGATCACTGGGGCCGGCGTCGTCTTTCGCTTCGAGGCGAACTCGGCCGGCTTCGTTTCAACGAGCGAAATCGACTACATCGGCATGAACGCGCCCGGATTGGGCCAGGAGCAGCGCGTCGCGGGCGCGCCCCTGTTGTTCGACATGGAGAACGATAACTTCATCCATATCGACGCGGGCAGCACGCGGCAGAGCGATACGCCGAAGCTGAACAGCTTCACCGGAATCATCTATCAGTACACCAACGCGCGGGCCGGCGGCGTCGAGGTCAACCCCGGCAGCCCGACGCGCGGTGAGGATTTTGGTGATGGCGGTGGCACCCTCACCACGAACTCGATGGTGACGGGCCAGATCTTCGCTTACAGCTTCACCACCTTCGGGAACTTCGGCGCCTTCAACTTCAGCAATGGCACCGGCGGGGCCGCGACCCCGAGCGTGACCACAAGCGGGATCCAGGAGAACCAGATCCTGGTCAGCTCCGTCCTGCAGGCCGGCCCCACCCCAACGTCCGAGTCGATCGTGATCAAATACACGGACGAATGGGCGCTCGACGCCTACGACGCCTACGTCAAGATCAACAACGGCAGCCCGATCTACTTCTCGGATGGCATCTGGAGCCCGCGGCCGACGTCGGGCCAGACGCTGCCGCCCAACGCACTGACGAACATCCCGAGCGACTCGAACCCCGCCAAGCCGACCGGGCTCGAGATCGGGGCCGGCAACTACACGAAAGCCACGACCTCCAACGGCGATCCGAAGTGGACGATGACCTACCCGGTGGGTGGGATCTACGGCCCGGCCAACGGGAGTACGTTCACGGTCGAAGGCAACTGGACCTGGGGCCACGAGCGTGACCTCCTGACCGCGGTCCGCGGCAACGACCTGGCCACGCTCACCTATACCTTCCCGGTGCCCGCCGGTCAGACGGTCACGGTCAGCATGTTCATGACCGACGGCGACCGCTGCGGTGACTACGTGACCTCGACCTGGACCTTCAACAACATTGGCCAGCCGGCGCCGGGTGTGCAGGTGGTCGGGTCTGTGAGGTTGGAGGCATGAGGTGGCGCGGACGGCCGGGCCGGCGCGCGCAGGCGCTGGTTGAGACCGCGCTCATCTTTCCGATGCTGCTCTTGTTGATGCTCGGCTCGGCCGATATGGGGCGCGCCTTCTACCTCAAGCTCGAGATGTCGGGCGCGAGCCGCGCCGGGATGCGGATGGCGGTGCTGGGCCAAAACGTCGACATCGGCAACGCCGTCCGCGCCGAACCGAACTCCGCGATTCCGAACACGACGGCGGCCTGGGGCGTGACCGGGCCAGGCGGTTCCAACGGGGACTGCCTATCGGCGACGCAGCGTTGCGGCGATCCGAACGGCTGCCCGCCCACCGCCTTCGCCGCGGGGCAGCAGGCCTGCTTCGCGGTACGGACCTGCACCAACTGGACGAACGGCGCGTGTGCCACCTTCAGCGCCTGGAACGTGCGGCCGTCGGCGGGCGTCGACCAGGCGGTGGAGGTGTATGTCGTGTACAAGTTCACGCCGGCCACGCCGTTAATCGCGAACTTCACCGGAGGGACGGGGTCGTTCTTCCTCCCTGGCGACACACTCGGCCTGCAGCTGTATTAGCGGCATTGCGCGTGGCGTTCCGTAGACTGGGGCCATCCTCACGGTGCCCGAGCGCTACGACGTCGCGGTGATCGGGGCCGGCCCGGCCGGTTTGGCGGCCGGCGTGTCGGCCGCGGATGGCTTGAGGACCGTGGTGATCGACGCCTACGGCGCGGGCGGCTCGGCCGCGGCTACCCCCGTCATTCGAAACTATCCGGGCTTCGCGGAGGGCGTCAGCGGCGACCAGCTCATGCGTCGGATGTACGAGCAGGCGCAGCGATTGGGCACCAGCTTTGCCTTGACCAATCCCGCGGTGGGTTTGTCGACTGGGGTCGGTGGACTGGTTGTCGCGCTGGCGGATGGCGTCACGATTTCGGCCCGAGCGGCCGTAATCGCGACCGGGGTGGCGTATCGTACGCTCGGCGTCCCGAGCGTCGACAAGCTGACCGGGACCGGCGTCATCTACGCGGACTCGGTCGCGGAGCCGGCCACATTCGCCGGTCAGGAGGTCTTCATCGCCGGCGCGTCGGCGGCCGCCGGGCAGGCGGCCCTTGACCTGGCAAAGCACGCAGCCAACGTGACGATGGTGGTCCGCGCCGGCGCACTCGACGCGAACGTTTCGGCCGCTCTAGCCACGGCGATCGACCACACGCGGAATATCCGGGTCCGCGTCAATACGCAGGTCGTCGAGGCCTTCGGCGAGGGTCGCCTCGAGGGCGTGCGGCTTCGCCATCGGGTCAGTGGCACGGTCGAAGCCGCGCGGACTCGGGCCCTGATCATCATGATGGGCGCCGATCCGAACACCGAATGGTTGAAGGGAACGATGCTGCGCGACGAGGACGGTTACCTCGTCACGGGAAACCAACTCTTGCGGGACGGCCGGTTGCCGCAGGGCTGGATGAGCGAGCGCGCGCCCCTGATGCTGGAAACCGGCGTGCCGGGCGTATTCGCTGCCGGGGATGTCCGCCGTGGCGCGGTCAAGCGGGTCACTTCGGCCATCCTCGAAGGAATGCTGGCGATCACGCTGACGCGGCAGGTCCTCCGCGAGCACGCGGAGAGCATCGTGGGGGCAGCGAGCTAGCGTTCGGCCGGCCGGCTCGTAGAATTGGACGCGGCAGCTGATGGCGTACCAGACCCTTTACCTCAAGTACCGGTCCCAGAAGTTTGGCGACCTGGTCGGGCAGGATGCGATCGCCCAAACGCTTCGGAACGCCGTCGAGCAGGGCCGTGTGGCGCATGCCTACCTGTTCTGTGGCGTTCGTGGCACGGGCAAGACGTCGACCGCCCGGATCCTGGCGAAGGCGATCAACTGTTTGGACCGCCGCGGCGCGGAGCCGTGCGGTGTGTGCGCGAACTGCGTTGAGATCGGATCCGGCGCGGCCGTCGACCTCATCGAGATCGATGCCGCCTCGAACCGAGGCATCGACGAGATCCGGGATCTCCGCGAGCGGGTCAAGTATCTGCCGGCGACGTTGAAGGTCAAGGTGTACATCATCGATGAGGCGCACATGCTGACCACGGAGGCCTTCAACGCCTTACTGAAGACGCTCGAGGAGCCGCCGGCGCATGTGGTCTTCGTGCTGGCGACGACCGAGCCGCACAAGATCCCGCTAACGGTGGCCTCGCGCTGCCAGCGATTCGACTTCCGCCGGATCGAGACCGGGGCGATCGCGGCGCACCTGGCCGCGATCGTTGAGCAGGAGCAGGTCAAGGTGGACCCGCAGAGCCTGGCCCTGCTGGCCCGGCTGGCTCGTGGCAGCATGCGCGATGGGATCACGCTGCTCGACCAGCTGATCTCGCAGGGCGGCGAGGAGCTGACTGTGCAGAAGACGCACGAGCTGCTCGGGCTGGCCGACCCCGACACGCTGGTTGCGCTCCTGGCCTTCGTGACCGAGGGCGACGGGGCCAAGACGCTGACCGAGCTGCAGCGGTTTTATGATGCGGGCGGCGACGTGCGGCAGCTGGTCCGCAGCTTGTTGGGCGCGATCCGCGAGGCGGCTTTGCTCTCGGTCGGCTACCAGGATGCCGAGAGTCTGGGCGGAGCGGCATCGGCCGGATTGGAGCGGATCGGCCGCGCGGCCGGTCGCAACGCGCTGCTCGGCCTGTGGAAGGGCCTGATGGAGATGGAGCCGGAGGTGCGCAAGGGCGCCGACGCGCGCCTGCTGCTGGAGGTGACGTTGCTGTCGAACATGACGCGTCCCGTGCCGGTAACGGTTCCGCTGGCGGCACCGACGACCGAGGCGGTCGGCGGTGAGCGAGTGATCGAGCCGGCCATGGACCAGGAGCCGGCGGTGCTCGGCCCGGATGCGCGATGGGATGCGCTCAAGCAGCGACTTCCGAAGATGATCGGGAGCCTACTGATGGACGCGCGGCTGGCAGGCGCCACGGAGGGCCTGGTGCGGATCGAGTTTCGCTATCCGGCGCACGCCGAGCTGATGCAGAAGGCTTCCAACCGGGAGACGTTGCTGGCCGCCGTCCGTGAGATCTTTGGCGCCGACACCCGGGTGGAACTGGTGGCGGGGGAGAAGAAGCCCGCCGCAGCACCGGCGGCGCCGGTGCGCCCAGCGGCGTCCGTCGCCGACGACCCCCTGGTCAAAGAGGCGATGAACCGGTTCGATGCGACCAACGTGCGGGTCACCCCGCGAGGGAGAGGCTAGATGGGTCAGCAGTTCAAGATGCTCAAGCAGCTCCAACAGATGCAGGCGCGGATGGCCAAAGTCCAAGAAGAACTGGGGGAGAAGACGGTGACCGGAACGGCCGGCGGCGGCATGGTCGAGGTGGTGGCCAACGGCCACCAGAAGGTGCTCTCGGTCACGGTCAAGCCCGAAGTCGTCGACCCCGCCGACGTCGAGATGCTCCAGGACCTGGTGCTGGCCGCCATGAACGACGCCATGGAGAAGGCGCGCGAGCTCGCGACCAAAGAGATGGGCGCGGTGACCGCGGGGATGGGTCTTCCGCCCGGCCTGATGGGGTAGTGGCCGGTTGGCTGAGATCCCGCCGGCGCTGACTCGGGTGATGGAGGAGCTCGGCCGCCTGCCGGGCATCGGCCCCAAGACGGCCCAGCGGCTATCCTTTTATATATTGCGAGCGCCGCGCGAGTCGGTCGACCGGCTGGCCACGGCCCTGGTCGAGGTCAAGGCTCGGATTCGCTTCTGCGACGACTGTTTCTTCATCGCCGAGGGGGATCGGTGCACCATCTGTCTGTCAGCCCGTCGCGATCGCACGTTGCTGTGTGTGGTCGAAGAGCCCCTGGACGTGCTGGCGATCGAGCGAACCGCTGAGTACCACGGTCTGTACCACGTCCTGCACGGAGCGTTATCACCGATCGATGGTGTTGGGCCGGCCGAGCTCAAGATTGCGGAGCTGGTCCGTCGCCTGCGCCAGGAGCCGGTGTCCGAGGTGATCCTGGCGACCGACCCGGACATGGAAGGGGAGGCGACCGCCGCCTACCTGGCGGAGCAGCTGGCCCCGCTGGGAGTGCGCACGTCCCGGCTGGCACATGGATTGCCGGTTGGGGGCGAGCTGGAATATGCCGACGAGTTGACGCTCGCCCGCGCGTTCAGCGGGAGGCGCGCCTTCTAGATGGAAGAGGAAGAGCGCGAGGTCGCCTGGCTGGCGATGCCAGAGAAGGCGCCCGTCATGGATGAGGCTGGCGAGGAGATCGGCCGGACCGAGGAATTGCTGGGCGACAAGAGGGACGACATCTTCCACGGCATCGTGGTGAAGCTGGCGCGTGGCGGGCACCGGGTCGAGGTGCGGGCGGACCGGATCCCGAAGATTACGACCCGCCGCGTGTATACGGACCTGGCCGCGGACGAGCTCGAGCAGCTGCCGGAGTATCGCTAGGCAGCGAGTGGGCCGGGCCGAAGGAGAGGTCGGCCAGGCGGTTTAGCTGCGTGGCCGCCGGGGTACGCTAGGGAGGCGTTCGTACCTTCTTGACAACTTCGCGCCCCTATGGGGTATCATTCTCAAGCTGCCCGAGAGGCGGGAGGTAATCCTGCGCTTAAGGCCCGGCGAGCACCTTAACAATTGAAGAGTGGAACGGACTTCTCCGAGAAGGCCCTTCGAAATGTCGTAGGGACCCCTGATTCGATTCTTTAACCGAAGACCCTGTTGGGTCGAGGTTTTTAACGGAGAGTTTGATCCTGGCTCAGGATTAACGCTGGCGGCGTGCCTGACACATGCAAGTCGAACGGGTGCTAGCTGCCCGCAAGGGTGGCTAGCGCTAGTGGCGGACGGGTGAGTAACACGTGGGCAACCTGCCTGAGAGTGCAGAATAACCCTGCGAAAGCAGAGCTAATACTGCATGTGGTTGTTGGATGGCATCTTCTGACAACTAAAGTCGCAAGACGCTCTCAGATGGGCCCGCGGCCTATTAGCTAGTTGGTGAGGTAACGGCCCACCAAGGCTATGATGGGTAGCTGGTCTGAGAGGACGGACAGCCACACTGGGACTGAGACACGGCCCAGACTCCTACGGGAGGCAGCAGTGAGGAATTTTCCGCAATGGGCGAAAGCCTGACGGAGCAACGCCGCGTGAGGGATGAAGTCTCTAGGGATGTAAACCTCTGTTGGGAGGGACGAAGATCTGACGGTACCTCCTGAGGAAGCCCCGGCTAACTACGTGCCAGCAGCCGCGGTAATACGTAGGGGGCAAGCGTTATCCGGATTTACTGGGCGTAAAGAGCGCGTAGGCGGTTCCGTAAGTTGGTTGTGAAAGTTCGAGGCTCAACCTCGAAACTGCGTCCAATACTGCGGGGCTGGAGTGCAAGAGAGGCAAGTGGAATTTGCGGTGTAGTAGTGAAATGCGTAGATATCGCAAGGAACACCAGTGGCGAAGGCGGCTTGCTAGCTTGTAACTGACGCTGAGGCGCGAAAGCTAGGGGAGCGAACGGGATTAGATACCCCGGTAGTCCTAGCCCTAAACAATGTTCACTAGGTGTTGGTGGTATTGACGCCATCAGTGCCGCAGCTAACGCATTAAGTGAACCGCCTGGGGAGTACGGCCGCAAGGTTGAAACTCAAAGGAATTGACGGGGGCCCGCACAAGCAGCGGAGCATGTGGTTTAATTCGATGCAACCCGAAGAACCTTACCGGGGTTTGACATGCAGTGGAAAGCCGTAGAGATACGGTCCTCCCGCAAGGGATCGCTGCACAGGTGGTGCATGGCTGTCGTCAGCTCGTGCCGTGAGGTGTTGGGTTAAGTCCCGCAACGAGCGCAACCCCTGTGGTTAGTTAAATTTTTCTAACCAGACTGCTGGGAGAAACCCAGAGGAAGGTGGGGATGACGTCAAGTCATCATGCCCTTTATGCCCCGGGCTACACACATGCTACAATGGCCGGTACAATGGGTTGCCACACCGCGAGGTGGAGCTAATCCCTTAAAACCGGTCTCAGTTCAGATTGCAGGCTGCAACTCGCCTGCATGAAGACGGAGTTGCTAGTAACCGCAGGTCAGCATACTGCGGTGAATATGTTCCCGGGCCTTGTACACACCGCCCGTCACACCACTTGAGTTTGGTGCACCTGAAGTCACTTGCTGAACCCGAATAGGGACGGCGGTGCCCAAGGTGTGCCCAGCAAGAGGGGTGAAGTCGTAACAAGGTAGCCGTACCGGAAGGTGCGGCTGGATCACCTCCTTTAAGGAGCCTGTCGTCGCCGGGCGCAAGCCAGGTGGCGAGAGGAAAGTCAGCTCAGTTCGGCAGTAACCGCTTTAACGACCGTCAAGAGTAGTTCGCGCGCAAGCGCGGATGAAGAGTAGCGGCCCGAGACTGCGGGATCTCTCGCTCGCGGGAGGTAGGCCGATCAGCAGCCGGTGGGAATCCGGAATGCGTGTCCCGCGACTGCCTATCCGGGGGTCCGTCCACTCCTTCAATCGTTAAGGTACGGCCGCTCGTCCGCTCACCTTGGCACCTGGGCCTTTAGCTCAGATGGTTAGAGCGCGCGGCTGATAACCGCGAGGTCTGTGGTTCGATTCCACAAAGGCCCATTCTTATCAGCCGCCGCTGGTGCCCAGAGCGCGACGTTGCCGGCCAAACGATGACGATCTCAAGTGAAGAGATCCCATTTGGGGATGTAGCTCAGCTGGGAGAGCACCTGCTTTGCAAGCAGGGGGTCGCCAGTTCGAATCTGGTCATCTCCATCTGTTAGAAAGCGCCGCCCGGTGGGTATCATCGGATGCTCGGCCTGGGCGCCGCGACATGTACCTTCAAAATCGAATAGCGAAGAAAGTAATTTAGGGTAACCAATGCAGAAAATGCGTGAAACGACCCATTGCGAAACTCGGGTGCGGCCACACGTCCGCAGCCGGCGTTGAGCAGTGTTGATAGATGGGTCAAGCTACAAAGAGCGCACGGTGGATGCCTTGGCACCAGGAGCCGATGAAGGGCGTAGAACTCTGCGATAAGCCTCGGGTAGTTGAGTGCAAACGTTAATCCGAGGATTCCCGAATGGGGCAACCCGCCTGGACTAATCTCCAGGCACTCCGGGCTGAACACATAGGCCCGGTAGAGGGCACCGGCCGAACTGAAACATCTTAGTAGGCCGAGGAAAAGAGACCATTCCCTTAGTAGTGGCGAGCGAAAAGGGAACAGCCTAAACTCGCATCGCGTGATAGGCGGCAGCCGTTGCGATGCGGGAGTTGTACGAGCCGCAGGCCATCCTGCCGGATGGCGTCGAAGTTACAAAACCAGCCGCTAGCCGAAGGTCCCTGGAAAGGGCCGCCATAGGCGGTGACAGCCCGGTAGGCGAAAGTGGACTGGACTTCGAGCGGAGTTCGTAAGTACCACGGAACACGTGGAATTCTGTGGGAAGCCGCGGGGACCATCCCGCAAGGCTAAACACTCCTGGTGACCGATAGTGAACTAGTACCGTGAGGGAAAGGTGAAAAGTCCGGCGGAAGCCGAGTGAAAGAGTACCTGAAACCGTGTGCTTACAAGCGGTGAGAGGGCTATGCCAGTTGCGTAAGCGGCTGGAAGGCCTGATTGCGTGCCTTTTGAATAATGATCCGGCGAGTTACTTCAGCGTGGCGAGGTTAAGGGGTTCAAACCCGGAGCCGCAGCGAAAGCAAGTCTGAATAGGGCGTGGCCGGCGCAAGCCGGTGGCAGTCGCGCTGAGTAGACCCGAAACCAAGTGACCTATCCCTGGTCAGGTTGAAACGCGGGTAAAACCGCGTGGAGGACCGAACCAACTTCGGTTGAAAACGGAGTGGATGAACTGGGGATAGCGGTGAAATGCCAATCGAACTTGGAAATAGCTGGTTCTCCTCGAAATGTATTTAGGTACAGCGTCGTTGATGAGTCTGGCGCAGGTAGAGCACTGAATGGGCTAGGGGCGATCACCTCGTTACCAAACCCAACCAAACTCCGAATGGCGACAGATATTCCAACGGCAGTGAGACTACGGGGGCTAAGCTCCGTGGTCGAGAAGGAAAGAGCCTAGACCGACAGCTAAGGTCCCAAAGTACAGGCTAAGTGGTAAAGGATGTATTGTCGCTCAGACAACCAGGATGTTAGCTCAGAAGCAGCTACCATTTAAAGAGTGCGTAATAGCTCACTGGTCGAGTGATGATGCGCCGACAATGATCGGGGCTCAAGCCTGTTACCGAAGCTTCGGTACCGAGTCCGCAAGGACCGGTAGGTAGAGGAGCGTTCCGTCCGCAGTGAAGTCAGACCGTGAGGACTGGTGGAGTGGACGGAAGTGCGAATGCCGGAACAAGTAGCGAGAAACGCGTGAGAAACGTGTTCGCCGTAAACCTAAGGTTTCCTGGGCAACGTTAATCGTCCCAGGGTCAGTCGGACCTAAGTCGAGGCAGAAATGCGTAGACGATAGGACATCAGGTCATCACTCCTGAACCACCTCGTGTTCGCTATGAGCAATGGGGTAACGGAGAAGGGTAGGCCATCCGGGCGATCGGATGTGCTCGGTCAAGCAGGTAGGCGGTCAGCTAGGCAAATCCGGCTGGCATTCAACGCTGAGATGCGAATAGGAGCCTTCGCAAGAAGGCGAAGTGGCTGATCCCAAGCTTCCAAGAAAAACCTCTAGCCAGAACACAGGTGACCGTACCGCAAACCGACGCAGGTAGGTGGGAAGAGGATTCCAAGGCGATCGAGAGAACCATGCTTAAGGAACTCGGCAAAATCTCCCCGTAACTTAGGGATAAGGGGAGCCCGGCCGGGTGTAGGGATTTACTCCCGAAGCCTGACCGGGCCGCAGAGAATTGGGCTAAGCGACTGTTTACTAAAAACACAGGTCTCTGCTAAAGCGAAAGCTGATGTATAGGGGCTGACGCCTGCCCGGTGCCGGAAGGTTAAGAGGATAGGTGCAAGCCTTGAATTGAAGCCCCGGTAAACGGCGGCCGTAACTATAACGGTCCTAAGGTAGCGAAATTCCTTGTCGGGCAAGTTCCGACCCGCACGAATGGCGTAACGACTTAGCTGCTGTCTCGAGCATGGACTCGGCGAAACTGAAACACCTGTGAAGATACAGGTTACCCGCAACAGGACGGAAAGACCCCGTGGAGCTTTACTGCATCCTGTCACTGATCTGGGGCTTGCTATGTAGAGGATAGCTGGGAGACTGCGAAGTCAGGGCGCTAGCCTTGGCGGAGTCACCCTTGGAATACCAGCCTTAGTTGGTCTTAGATCTAACGTGCGCCCTTATCGGGCGTGCAGACCGTGGCAGGTGGGCAGTTTGACTGGGGCGGTCGCCTCCTAAAGAGTAACGGAGGCGCCCAAAGGTTCCCTCAGCCTGGATGGAAATCAGGCCTAAAGAGTGTAAAGGCACAAGGGAGCTTGACTGTGAGGCATACAAGCCGAACAGGGACGAAAGTCGGGCTTAGTGATCCGCCAGCCCTGAATGGAAAGGCTGGCGCTCAACGGACAAAAGCTACCCCGGGGATAACAGGCTTATCTTGCCCAAGAGTTCACATCGACGGCAAGGTTTGGCACCTCGATGTCGGCTCGGCGCATCCTGGGGCTGGAGTAGGTCCCAAGGGTTGGGCTGTTCGCCCATTAAAGCGTCACGCGAGCTGGGTTCAGAACGTCGCGAGACAGTTCGGTCTCTATCCGTCGTGGGCGTGGGAGTATGGAGGGGCGTCATCTTCAGTACGAGAGGACCGAGATGGCTGGACCGCTGGTGTGCCAGTTGGGGGGCCTCCCCCAGAGCTGGGTAGCTACGTCCAGAAAGGATAAGCGCTGAAGGCATCTAAGCGCGAAGCCGCTCCCAGGATGAGTACTCCCATCTTCCCCAAAAGAAGATGAAGATCCCAGGTAGACCACCTGGTAGCTAGACCGCCGGTGTAGGCTCGGTAACGAGCGTCAGCCCAGCGGCCCTAATGATCGAACGGCTTGTTTCCCAAGTCGGTATGCGCGCATCGTTTCCACACACACGCAACGTATCTTCGCAGTCATGGCGGCACGACACATCTTCGAGCGAGCCTGGCTCTTTCGCGGTTCGTCTGCTGGTCTCGGCAAAATTGAGGTAATACTATTCTTCGGTTGGAGGA
>DATEHI010000018.1:0-13202 GCA_035279665.1 Candidatus Dormiibacterota bacterium
GGGACCGATCACGCTGAACCTCACCTGGACCTACAAGGGCGTCGTCAGCCATGTGCGTGACGATGGCAAGCTAACCTGCGGCAGCTTCTCAACCGCGGCCGGACTGGACTCCGATCACGCCACTGCCCTGTCGCAGGGCCAGATCACCGTTGCAAGTGGGGTCTTGACATCGGACTTCGCCGCGATCGATGACAGCTCGAGCCGGCAGGTCGTGAAGGGCGTGCCCCTCGACGCTTGCTTCTCCTAGACGCGACCGCTTAGGTACCGTTGCGTGCGCTGAGGGCGACGTCGCGGCCGCCCTCAGCCGCAGTCCGACGAGTCTCGCAGGGTCGAGCTCAGGTGCTCCAGAGGACAGCCCGCGTCAGGCCCGCGTCACCATCCGTGATCCGCAGCGGGAAAGCCGCCATCTGCCAACGGCCCGGACGCACGTTGTACAGATCCAGGCCTTCGAGGATCGGAATTCCCGCGGCCAGCAACCGTTTGTGGGTCGGCGCGCCCTGGACGGCATAGCCTTCGATCGACAGGTAATCGATGCCGACGAGTTGCACACCGCGGTCGACCAGCCAGTCCGCGCCCTCCGGAGCGAGGTAGACGAAGTCCGTCCGAAACGCCCGCGGCGGGTGCCACCAGCGCGAGTTGCTCGTGCGCAACAGGACCCGCCGGCTGGCACGGGGAATCCGCGCCTTTGCCAGGTCGGCCGCGCCGATACCGAGCTTGACATGACGAAGGTCCGCCACCCAGGCAGGACCGATGAAGCGGTCGAGGTCCAGCCGGTCGATCGCCTTCCCCTCTTTGATGAAGTGGCTGGGAGCATCGACGTGTGTCCCGGTGTGCGATCCAAGGCAGAGCTCGCTGAGGTTCACGCCATCCCTGGGCAACGTCATGGCCGGGCGGATCCGTACCGGCGGATTGCCGCGATAGACGGCCATTGCATCGCGGATGGGCACGCTGATGTCCACGAGCTTCATCCGATCTCAGGATAGAGCGAGCGCGTGGCGAAGGATCTCGGCCACGCTCCAGGCTTGCGCGATGCAGCCGACCGGCCGATAGGGCGGTTCCGGCTCGAAGATCTCGCTGATCGTGCCCAGTCCGGCATCTCGGAGATGCGCGTCGAACGGCTCGACGATTCTCCGGACAAACTCTGGATTCCGGTTGAGGCGCAGATGCGCATCGAGATACGGTCCCAGCAGCCAGGGCCAGGCCATCCCCATGTGATAGGTCGCGTCGCGCGCGCGTTGATCGCCCTGGTAGGAGGCTTGATACCTGGGGTCGTCGGGGCTCAGCGTCCGCAGGCCGTAAGGCGTCAAGAGCTTTGCCGTGACGACATCGAGCGCCGAACGCGCGCGATCGCCCTCGATCAATGGATAGACGAGGCCGAGGGCGAGTACCTGGTTGGGACGCAAGCTCGGATCGTCGCCCTCCGGCGTGTCGACGACGTCATAGCAGTAGCCACCCTCGCCATACCAGAAGCGCGCCTGCGCCGATTCGTGCGCCTGCGCCGCCAGCTGACGATAGCGTCCCGCCGGTCGCATCGCGCGTTCGCACCAGTCGGCGGTCAGCCGCAGCGCGTTGAACCAGAGCGCGTTGATCTCGATTGGTTTCCCGCGACGCGGCGTGACGACCCAGTCCCCGACGCGTGCGTCCATCCAGGTCAGCGCATGCCCCGCCTCGCCGCCGGCGAGCAATCCATCACGTGGGTCCATGCCGATGTTGTGACGGGTTCCGCCGACGTGCCAGTCGATGATCCCTTCCAGCGCCTCGAGGCGGTCGGCGATGAACCGCCAATCGCCGCTCGCCCGGAGATACGCGGCTACTGCCTGGAAGAGCCAGAGCGTGGCGTCGATCGTGTCGTACTCCGGCGCCTCACCACCGTCGAGAAAGCGGTTGGGAATCAGGCCATGGTCGAGAAATCTGATGTAGGTGTCCAGCACCGCGCGTGCCTCCCAGAGGGTGCCGGGTCGCATCGCGAGACCCGGCAGGCTGATCATGGTGTCGCGGCCCCAATCGGCGAACCAGTGATAACCGGCGATCACCGTCCGCTGGCCCCCGCCCTGACCCTCCCCCGCGGCTGGTGGAGGGGAATTGACCACGCCGCGCGCCACGCGGAACTGTTCGCCGGCAATCACCAGCTGCGCGGCGAGCGGATGACGGGTCGACGGATCCGTCAAGGCTGCCTGTCGCTGCAAGGCTGCATGCCATGAGGTCGCGACGTCCCAATCGCGCGGCGCGGGATCCGTGCCGGCGAGAACGACCACCGGTTGTTGCTCGTCGAGCGCCACCTCGACCGTTCCAGGCGTGAAGAGGTCCTCCTCGTCGTCAAGGCCGCGCTCGCGCTCGACTCGATGCAAAACCCGCCAGTACCAATCGGGGCGGCTACGGACCAGCGGCGAGGGGCGGACCTCGAAGTGACTGCGAACGCCGGCGGCGTCGACGACCCATCCGCCGCGGCTCTCCGCCATCTCGAAGCCACCCTGCCCGTGGCGTTGCTCGTGATAGTCGCGGTGGGCAAAGAGCGGCCGCAGCTGCAACGACACCGGCGGCCCGCTCACCAACCGGTAGCTCACCACCGTCCTGGGGAGCCGATGCTCCATCCAGATGCGCTTTTCGATGATGCGGCTGTCAACCACCCAGCGGAACGTGGGCAGCATCCCGTCGACGTCGACGCCCTCCAAGAACCGGTACCCATCGGGGTAGACGGTTCCGTCCCAATACTCTTGAGCCGAGAGCGGCTGCCGCTCGCCATCCGGCGCGATGAGCCACTCCTCGAGCGCGGCTAGCAGGACCATCCGCTGCACCGGCGGATTCAGGGAAGCGACGAGCAGCCCATGGTAGCGCCGCGTGTTGACACCCGTCACCGTCCCCGACGCGTACCCACCGAGGCCGTCCGTCACCAACCACTCGCGACCGGTGCCGGGCTCGAAGTCGCGACAGGTCTGTGGATCGAGGTGAAGCGCCACGGACGGCTACGCGGCGGCGATCGTCAGCAGGGTCTTGATGTCCTCCGGACGCCGGTCGAGCGCCGACATGAACTCGTCGAACGGGACCCGGCGGGTGATCAATCGCTCGAAGATGCCGGGCCACTGGCGCTCGGCCTGCTGGAAATGTTGGACCCCCATCTCGAAGTAGCGGCGGTTGGCATTGACCGAGCCGAAGGCGAGCCGGTTGCCGAGCACCATCTGCAGGTTGATAACGTCGGCCGGGATCTCGATACTGCTGCTGCCGCCCGACACGCCCGTGAGGCAGAGGACGCCGTTGATCCCGAGCTGGGCCATCGCCTCGAACGCGACCGTGCTGTTGCCCGTGCCTTCGAGCATGAAGTCGATCTGCCCGAGCTCGTCCTTGATGCCGGTCACGGGGTGGTCGACGACGCTTGCGTAACTGGCACCAAGGTCTCTGAGGATGCGACCCTGCAAGGTGTCGGGGGGCGCCTTGGCGTAGACGTGGACCTCGAGGCCGCGCAAGCGCAGGAGGATCGTGCAGAGGATGCCGATGGGTCCCGCGCCCAGCACGACGGCGCGCTTCGGCTCCCACACCATCCGCTCCTGGATCTTCCAGGCCTGGTAGGTGGCTTTCTCCACGATGCTGAGGGGCTCGAGTAACACGGCAAAGGGGCGCAGGACCGGCGGGATCTTGAGCATGAACGCCGGCGCCTCGGCGTAGTACTCCCCCATGTAGCCATGCGCCCCCTTGATCCCGCGCTCGGTGTATCGGCCGAAGAGGCACATGTCGCTCTCGCCCGCACGGCAATTCGGGCAGTCGTCCGGGCGGCGCACCGTGGAGACGACCAGGTCGCCCGGCGTGAATCCAGACACCCCCTCCCCTACCGCCTCGATGACACTCAGCGCTTCGTGACCGATCACCAGGAAATCGGAGCCCGGCGGCGCCTCACCGTAGAGACCGCCGTTGATCTCCGTGTCCGTGCCATCGATACCGACCTCGAGCACGCGCATCACCGCCGTCCCCCGCGCGACCGTGGGGATCGGAAGCTCGACTTGCCGCGCACTGCCTGCCCGCATGGGTGTCACGGCCACCGCGCGCATGGTCGCGGTCATCGTCGTTGCCATCGACTCAATAGTAGAAAGCTCGCTCATCGAGTGGCCAGCAGCGCAATACGGGGCACCGGCGGAAGAAGAAAGAATCCGGTGTCGACAGCTACCACGCGGTGGAATCCTGCCAGCGTCAGCGCCCCTGAAAACTCTTCCATAGTGCGCAGTTGGAACGGCGGCGGCAAGCCGGTGAGTCGCGCACTCCAGAACAACAGGGCCGACCGTGGGCTCTTTGCGAACTCCCAGAGGAGCAGTCGCCCTCCAGGCCGGAGTACGCGGACCACCTCGCGGAAACTGGTGAGCAGCGCCTCATCATCCAGGTGCTTCAGCACATGCGACGTGAGAACGACATCGAACGCGCCGTCCGCGAAGGGCAGGCGAGTGGCAGGCGCAACCTGCAGGCTGATGCGATCGCCCAGCCGGGCCTGTGCGATTTCTCGCTCGCCGATACGGATCAGGTCGGGCGACACGTCGACGCCGGCGGGAGGATGGATGAAGTCGATCCGCTCCGCAAGCGCGATCAGGATGTTGCCCAGGCCGCAGCCGAGGTCGAGCACCCGATCGTGCGCGGTGATGGTTGCTGCATCCAGGATCCGCCGGTATGGGGTGTTGATGACCCACAGGCCCCGCCGGGAAAA
This sequence comes from Candidatus Dormiibacterota bacterium, assembly GCA_035279665.1. Classification (GTDB taxonomy): domain Bacteria; phylum Chloroflexota; class Dormibacteria; order CF-121; family CF-121; genus CF-13. The sequence continues at coordinate 4,685 of DATEHI010000018.1, forward strand.
GACGTACCGCATGCCGATCCCGCGCAGGCCGTGGCTGAACCATTCGCCATAGCGGTTGCCGACGGCGTTCTCGTCGATGTGCCCGCGGCTACGGCTCACTGACCGACACTACCAGCGGTACCGCCGCCACGGCGGCTGCCGCGATCACCGCCCATTTGCCGAGCAGGGACGACGACGGAGTGCCTCGAGCACTGAGACCAACGACCACACCGCTGCCGGCAACGGCGACGAGGGAAAGCGCGCCGATCGATGGTTGCCCACGACGGATCAGCAGGACGATCGAGACCAGGGTACCGAGCAGCAGCAGGCCGGCGGCCGCCATTTCAGCCGCGGGCTTCCCGAGCGCCACGGCCAACGTCTTCAGGCCCGCCTCCCGGTCGCGATCACGATCGGGAATGCTGTCCCCGAGGTGGATCGCGCCAGCAAGCGGACTGCCGCCGACGAAGAGGACGATCAGCGACATCAGCGGGCGGCCGGCGAGGACGCCGATCCAGAATGGCATCAGGGGAAACGCGATGGCGAACGGAACAAAGCTCAGCGGGGTGGCCTTGAGCCACAGATCGTACGCCCACCCGCAGCTGGTGCCGAGCCCGACCAGGAGCAAGGCGAGCGGTCCCAGGTTGGAGAGCACGCAGAGCGAGAACGCGCTCACCGCACAAACGACCGCGAGGGTCAGCGCCGCGCCGCGTGAGACCAGGCCCAGCGGGATCGGCCGCTGCCGTCCTGCTCGCCGGTCGAGGCCGGCATCGGCCCACTCGTTCAGCGCGCTGATCGAGAACTGGACGAGCAGCATGATGGCACCAATGGACCAGAATCTCGGGTCGCGCGAGCCGATGCCAAAGATCCAGGCAAAGCCCAACGCGGCGACGGTCGTCAGCAGTGACGGAATCGGATGGAGCAGCTCGAGGACTATCCCCCGCGCCGCGGCGGCGGGCACGGTTAGTGTGGCTGGCCCTGGTGGCTGGGGGGCTCGGTGACCGGGATGCGAGTCCGAGTCGACATTTCCTCGGTCCCGATCGGCAACGAGATCGTCAGGATGCCGTGCGTGAGCATTGCCTTGGCGCCCGCCGCCCTGACCGGCCTGGGCAACTCGATCTCCCGATGCGATGTCCCGACCGACCACTCGTGGCGGAGGTAGTGCTGCTGTGCTTGCGGATAGCGCGCCTCCGCCCGGACGATCAGCCTCCGGCCGTCGAGCATGACCTCGGCCGTGTCATGGTGGGCACCCGGGATGGGAATCGCCACCGAGAGCTGGTCGTTCGCCTCGTAGATGTTCACGGGCGGCGACTCGAGCGCGGCTTGTTTTGCCACCACGGCAAAGCCTAGCGGATGCAAAGATAAGGGTGACGCATGAAGCAGCCGACGCCACAGCGCAGCGACGACGAATGGCTGCGCGCCGACCAACCGGGCCCACCGCTTACCGAGTTCTTTCAGCGGCGTCGCCCCGTCCTGCTGGGTGCATTGGCCGTGGCCCTCGTGCTCGCGGTCATCGTGCTTGGCGAACGACCCGCCACCCCGGCGGCCAAGCCGGCGCCGGTAGGTTCGTCATCGCTGACCGCGACACCCTTCTTTGGATTGTTTCCGGTCTTTGCCTACGACGCCGATCACCGACAGGTCGTCCTGCTCAACTTCCTCTCGCAGACGTGGCTCTTGTCAAACCATCAGTGGGTGCAAGCCCATCCTCCGGTGGCGCCGCCAGGGCGGACAGGCGGGGCGGTCGCGTGGGACCCGGATATGCACGCGGTGCTGCTGTTTGGCGGGCAGGCCGTCGCGAATGACGCCCTTCTCAACGACACCTGGGCCTGGAACGGATCGAGCTGGCGAGACGTCGGAACGTCACGGCTCGCGCCGCCCCCGAGCCTCATCAGCACCATGACGTATGACGGCCAGCTTCAGCAGATGGTCCTCGTCGAATCCGACATCCGCTTTGGGGCACCGACTCAGCTCTGGACCTGGGATGGCGCAGCCTGGCACCAGCGGAGGGTTTCCGGCGGGCCGATCAGCCCGGTGGCCGCCGTCGGTTTTGAATCGCGTGCACGAACGATCGTCGCCATTGCCGGCGACTGCTCGGGCTTCCTCTGCCGCTCAGAGACCTGGAGCTGGGACGGCACCAGCTGGCGCCAGCTCAGACCGGCCCACGAGCCCAGCTTTGCCTACTACAGCATGGCGCTCGCCCCGGATCCGATCTCTGCGCAGCTCCTGCTGGTCACCGTGGCGCGCGACCCCCTCGGGCCCGCTCACACCGAAACGTGGAGTTGGGACGGTCGAGACTGGGTCGGACCGCAACTCAACGGCCAGCCCAGTGCCGAAGTAAAAATCGTGGCGGCCAAGGGCGACACGGTTGAAGGCGCGGTCTTCGGCTTTGAAGACGTCAGCCGCGATTTGGGCACCCTTCGTATCAACGCGTGGGAGTGGACCGGCACCGCCTGGAGCTCAATCAAGGACACAACGGTTCCGTCGACGCCTTAGAGTAGGGAGAGACCATGAGCACACTTGAGAATCGACCGAACACTGCACTCCTCGTCATCGACGTGCAGAACGGCGTCGTGGGCGGAGCGCACCAGCGCGACGCGGTCGTCGCGAACGTCGGCAGCCTTGTCGAGAAGGCACGACGCGAACGCGTCCCCGTGGTCTGGGTCCAGCACTCCGACAAGCAGCTAGCCAGGGGGAGTCACGAGTGGCGGATCGTCCCTGAATTGACGCCAGGCGACGCCGAGCCGCTCGTCGAGAAGAACTACGGCGACTCCTTCGAGGACACCACGCTCGAGACCGTGCTGTCGGGCCTCGGCGTCGGGCGACTTGTCGTCGTCGGCGCCCAAACCGATGCATGCATCCGCTCGACGCTCCACGGCGCGTTCGTCCGAGGGTACGATGCAACCCTTGTCAAAGACGCCCACACCACGGAGGACCAGACGGCATGGGGGGCGCCGCCGCCGGACAAGGTCATCGCGCACACCAACCTGTACTGGACCTACCAGACCGCGCCGGGACGGAAGGCCGGGACGGTCGAGACCAAGGACGTCGACTTCGGCTAGATTCGCTCGAAGTTCCTTCTCAGCTCCCAGTCGGTGACGGCGCTGTCGAAGGTCTGCCGCTCGAGTCTGGCCGAGTGCAGGTAGTGCTCGACCACCTCGTCCCCGAAGGCCTGGCGGGCCACCTGGCTCTTGTCCAGCGCGTCGATCGCCTCGGTCAGATTGCCCGGCACCCGGGGGAGATCCTTCGCGGTGTACGCGTCGCCGTGGAACTCGGGCGGCAACGCGAGCTTGTTCTCGATGCCGTGCAGCCCGGCCGCGATCGTCGCCGCGAAGGCCAGGTAGGGATTGCCGTCCGCGCCGGGAATGCGGCATTCCACGCGAAGGCTGGGCCCATGACCGATGATGCGGAAGCCACAGGTCCGGTTGTCGTAGCTCCAGACGATCGAGGTTGGTGCGAACGAGCTCGCCTGGTAACGCTTGTAGGAGTTGACGAAGGGCGCATAGAAGAGCGAGAAATCGCGGGCGAGCGCGATCAATCCCGCAAGGTAATGCTGGAAGAGCGTCGACATCCCGTGCGGCCCGCCGTTTGCCGAATGAAAGAGCGCCTTATCGCTCTTGACGTCCCACAACGACGAATGCAGATGGAACGAGCTGCCAGCCTGCGCCATCGTCCACTTCGCCATGAAGGTCACCGCCACCTCGTTGAGCGCGGCGATTTCCTTGACGCCGTTCTTGTAGATGACGTGCCGGTCGGCCATTTCGAGTGATTCTGCGAAGCGCAGGTTGATTTCTTGCTGCCCGAATCCCCACTCGCCCTTGCTGTTCTCGACGGGGACCGCCGCCCCTTCCATCCCGTTGCGGACGAGCCGGTTGAACCACTCGGCCTTGGTGCCCTGCAGGATGTGGTAGTCCTCGATGTACCGGCCATACGGCTGAAGGTTGCGGTAGTCCTTCTCGGCGGCCTGCTCGAAGCTGTCCTTGAACAGGTAGAACTCGAGCTCGGAGCCGGTCTTCGGGTTGAAGCCCAGTTTGCGCGCGCGCTCGACCTGGTGGCGAAGGATCTGGCGGGGCGCAACGTCCACGGGTTTGCCACCCATAGTCTCGACGTCGCAGAGGATCAGGGCGGTCTTCTCCAGCCAGGGGAGGCGCCGGATGGTCGACAGGTCGGGATGTCCGTGCATATCGCCGTACCCGGTGCCCCAGTTGCTGAACTTGAAGCCCGGCAGCGGCTCGTTGTCGACGTCCATCGCCAGCAGGTAGTCACAGGCGTGCAGTCCCTCGTCGACATGGTCGAGGAAGTACGGGCCGGTGAGCCGCTTCCCCATCAGCCGTCCCTGGAGGTCGGCGATCGCGATGATGACTGTGTCGACCTCGCCGGCCTTGGTCTGCCGGACGAGTTCCTCCAGCGTGAGCTTGGCGGTCTTCTCCTGGCGTCGCGACTGTCCGTTAGTGCGGTCGGCTCGGGTGGTGGTCGATCGTTCGCGCGTCGGGCTGCCTGTGCGCGCCATGTCGAATCCCTCCTGCTTACTCGAGACTGACGAAGACATTCTTGACTTCCGTATAGAGCTGGAGCGCGTGCATGCCCAACTCGCGGCCAATGCCGCTTCGCTTGTACCCGCCGAACGGCGCCTCCTGGTGAACGCTGCGGCTGCTGTTGACGCTCAGCACGCCAGTCTTTACGCCGCGGGCGAGCCGGAGCGCGCGGCCGATGTCGCGGGTCCAGATCGACCCGGAAAGGCCGTAGGGCGTGTCGTTGACCATGCGCAGGACCTCGTCCTCATCGGTGAAGGGAATGATGGTCAGCACCGGGCCGAAGATCTCCTCCTGCGCGATCCGCATCCGATTATCGGCGCGGTCGAAGACGGTCGGCTCGAGGAAGCTGCCGGCCGCTAAGTGCCCTCCCGGGGCCGATCCGCCGGCCAGCAACCGTGCGCCTTCCTGCCGGCCGAGCCGGATGTAGCCCTGCACCCGTTCGCGTTGCTTCATCGAGATCAGCGGCCCGATCTCGGTGCGGGCATCGAGCGGGTCGCCGATGCTCAAATTCTTGGAACCGGCCGCGACCCGCTGGTCGAACTCTTCCGCGATCGAGCGATGCACGAAAGCGCGGCTACGCGCGCAGCAGTCCTGGCCGGCATTCCCAAAGACGCTGTTGACCGCGGCAGGCGCGGCCTTCTCGAGATCCGCGTCCGCAAAGATGATGTTGGGCGATTTCCCACCGAGCTCGAGCGAGACGCGCGTGATGTTGGGAGCGGCCTGCTGGAGGATGCTGACGCCGGTCAGCGTCTCCCCCGTAAAGGCGATCTTGTCGACACCAGGGTGGCCGGCCAGCGCGCTCCCCGTGCTGCTGCCCGGGCCGGTGATGACGTTGAGCACACCCTCCGGCAGGCCCGCCTCGAGCGCGATGCGCCCCAGCTCAAGGGCGGTGAGCGGCGTGTAGCTCGCCGGCTTCAGGATGGCGGCGTTGCCCGCGGCGAGCGCCGGCGCGACCTTCCACGACGCAATCGTCAGTGGAAAGTTCCACGGCACGATGAGCGCCACCACGCCGACCGGCTCGCGCAGCGTGAAGTCGAGACCGGGCGCCGTCACCGGGATGGTCTCGCCGAAGATCTGAGTGGCGGCGCCCGCGTAATACTCGAAACACTGGGCGGCACCCAGCACCTCATCGCGAGCATCGCGAATCGGCTTGCCGGCATTACGCGCCTCCAGCGTCGCCAGCTGATCGACCTCCGACCGGATCAGCTCCGCGATCTTGTACAGCACCTTCGCTCGGGCGCTGGCGGGCGCCTCGCTCCAGGCGCCACCCTCGAATGCCGCGCGTGCCGCCTTGACCGCGGCGTCAACGTCGGCGGGCGAGGCCACCGCGGCCGCGGCCATCACTTCTGAGGTGGCGGGCTCGATGACCTCGAAGGTCGTCTCGTCCTGCCCGGCGCGCCAGGCACCGCCGATCAGCAAACGGCCAGGACTTGCCACCGTCACCATCAGAAGTAGTTCGAGGTGATACCGCCGTCGACGACAAGGGCGGCACCGTTGGTCCAGGTGGACTCGTCGGAGGCAAGGTAGATCGCCAAGGAGACGATATCCTCGGCATGGCCGAAGCGGCCCATCGGGATCCGATTGAGCCGGACGCGTTTCTTGTTCTCGTCTTTCAGCAGGTCGCGCATCAGCGGCGTTTCGATGGGTCCCGGACAGATCGCATTGGTACGAATGCCCTGAGGCCCGAACTGCACCGCCAGCGATTTCGTGAGCGCGATGACCGCACCCTTGCTGGCGGTATAGGCATCCTGCGGCACGGAGCACCCGACAAGGGCAACGAAGGAGGCGATGTTGATCACCGAGCCGCCGCCGGCCTTGATCAACTCGGGGATGCCGTGCTTGCAGCAGAAAGCGAGGCCCTTGACGTTGATCGCCATCGTCCGGTCCCAGATCGCGTCGGTCGTCGTCAGCACCGACTCATCGGCTTCATCGAAGATGCCGGCGTTGTTGTAGAGCACGTCGAGCTTGCCGAAGTGGCCGACCGCCGTCTCCACGAAGACCGCGACGTCAGCATCGCGCGTGACGTCTCCGATCACTGCCACCGCGTTCCCCTGCAGGGGGGCGACGGTTTCGTGGACCGCCTTGTCGTTGACGTCCGCGGCGACCACCTTGGCGCCTTCGCGGACGAAGGCATGGGTCGCCACGCGACCCATGCCGCTCCCGGCGCCGGTGATCAGCGCGACCTTACCGTCGAGCCGTCCCATTGAGACTTAACTTGCCGCCGCGGTGCCGACCTCACCCAACTCGCGTTCGATTGCTGCCAGTTCTTCCGCTGTGCCCTGCACTTTGGGGCCTTTGAACCAGTTGCGAGCTGAAAGGAACCACCATCCCCCGGCAAAGAGCAGGACGACGGCCACCGCGACCGGGGCATAGTTGAAGTTCTTCTGCAGGTCCGGTGGGAATGCCTGCGGGAGCATGAAGAGAATCGTGATGAACGCGACCCAGATGGTCGCAATCACGCCGACCGGCTTGCTCCACCGACCGAGATGCCAGGGCCCTCGAACGAACCGGTCCCCCTGCCGCAGACGAAGGATGACCGGCATGATGTAAGCGACATACAAGCCGATCGTGGCGATCGACGTCACGGCCGCGTAGGCCTCACTGTTCCACAGGTACGGAAGACCGAGGATGAGCGCGCCCACAGCCGCCAGCCAGATCGAGTTGGTGGGGGTCCGAGTGCGCTTGTTGACTTTGTGCCAGAACCTCGAGCCCGGCAGAGCACCGTCCCGGGAGAAGGCGTAGATCATCCGCGAGTTCGCCGTGATCGACGACATGCCACAGAAGAACTGGGCCCCGATGACGATCAGCAGCAGCAGTTTCGCGCCCGTCGATCCGATGGCGTCAAGGAAGATCTGGGCCGGTGCAACCGTTGCCGCCGCCTCGGCGTCGTAGTTCTGAATAGCAAACGTCACGCCCAGGAGCAGGATCCAGCCCGCGATCAACGACACGACGATCGACATGACAATCCCGCGCGGGGCGGAACGCGCCGCGTCATGAGTCTCCTCGGTCATGTGTGCCGAAGCGTCGTAGCCGGTGAACGTGTATTGGGCCAGCAGGAGCCCGATGGCAAACACGTAGATGCCAATGCCGCCCCAGCCGGTGCTGTTTACGAATTTCGTGAAGACGAATGACACTGATTGGTGATGCGACGGGACAATGGCGAGGACAGCGACGATGACGAGGACACCCACGACATGCCACCAGACGCTGATGTCGTTCAGGCGTGCAACAAGTCGAATGCCGAACGTGTTGAGGAGACCGTGAATAGCGAGCACCACAACGTACACGCCGATGATGTGCGGCGGATCAATCGGGTAACTGAATTGGAGATTCAGGAATGCCGTGACAAACAAGGCCAGCCCAAAGTCGATGCCGGCCGTGACCGCGACCTGGCCCAACAGGTTGAACCAACCCGTGAACCAGCTCCAGGCGGCGCCGTTGCTCTCCGCCAGCTTGGCCGACCAGTAATAGAGGCCGCCGGCTGTCGGGAATGTCGAGGCGATCTCGGCCATCGCCAAGCCGACCAGCGTGACCATGATGCCGACCAGTGGCCAGCCAATGCTCATTACGATGGGTCCGCCGGTGATCATGCCGTAGCTGTACAGAGTCAGGCAACCGCTGAGGATCGAGATGATGGTGAACGAGACCGCGAAGTTCGAGAAGCCGCTCATCCTTCGGAGCAGCTCCTGGGCGTAGCCAAGTTCGTGCAGGCGCTCGGTGTCGGTCTTCGGACGTTCGTCGATAACGGTGGCCATAGGCGTTGACTTCCCTCCCTCGATGATTTGGGCGCGAATCCCCCTTCGAACTCCCCATATTTGATGCCCAGCCTCAGCCAAAGTCAAGGGACGGGTGGCCCTTAACAACAATTTGCAGCAGGTGAGCAAGTCGACGGGCCGCGGTGACGTTTCGGTCGCATGCACAAACTTCCGCGCCTGGCGGTCGCGATCGCGGCCAGCCTCAGCCTGACCGTCGCGCTCGCCGCCCAGCCCGCCTATGCCGCCCACCGACAC
>DATEHI010000019.1:0-6434 GCA_035279665.1 Candidatus Dormiibacterota bacterium
GTCAACCAGTACGTCGCAGTCTTCGATCGCAACACGTTGGCGCGCGTGACCGCGCTCGACCTTGCAAGTTTTGTCGGCGCGCCCACCGGCCTCACGACGACCGATGTGCAGATCCAATGGGATCCGCAGTCGAACCGCTGGATCTATGCGCTGATCGGCTTCCAGACAAGCAACAACTACGTGCTCTTCGGTTGGACGAAAACCGCCGACCCGAGCAGCCTGCCGGGCGGCTGGTGCCGCTACGGCGTCGGCACCGGGAGCAGCCTGAACGACTATCCCAAGCTGGGGCACGACGCCAACTTCATCACGATCGGCGCCAACGTGTCCAGCGACACGCTGCCGACCTACCCCTTCGTCACCGCCAACATCTGGGCGATCCCCAAGCCGCTCGCGGGCGACACGTCGTGCAGCTCGCCTGTGTCCGCGTGGTACTTCGCGGATGCCACGCATCTCCTGCACAACGCTGATGGCTCGCTCGCCTTCACGCCGGTGCCGGCAAACACGGCGGACGGATCATCGCCCGGATACATCGTCGGCGCTCACGACGACACGACAGCGGCGCAGTCGAAGGTGATGGTCTGGCACATTGCGCCCGGACCGACGTTGGTCGCCGATGGCGACATAACCGTCGGAACGTTCAGCGTTCCGCCGAGCGTGCCACAGCCGGGCACGACCTACCTCCTCGACAGCCTCGACGGACGCTTGACCCAGGCGGTTCAACTCCGCGACCCGTCGGCTGGGGGCGTCGAGGCGGTCTGGACCCAGCACACCGTCGCCGGAGCAGGCGGGCGCGCCGTGGTCCGCTGGGATGAGTTCGCACCGTCGACGCTCACCGTGCTCCAGGAGGGCGAAATCGGCAGCGCAACCGACCACATCTTCAATGGCGCGATTTCGCCATCATCTGCCGGCAGTGCAGCCGGGGTCTTTTACAACCGCGGGAGTGGGTCGACCCTGGCTTTGATCGGCGCGCAGACTCGCGGGAGTTCGACGCCGATGGGCCAGATGGACGCCGGTGAAGTCGTCCTTGGGAGCAGTGCGACATTCGACCAGGAGACCCTCTTCCAGGGCAACTGCACGACCAACCCGTGCCGGTGGGGCGATTACTCCGGGGCATCGCCCGACCCGAGCAATGGGGGCGTCGTCTGGGGCAGCAACCAGTTGGTCGGCCCGGCTTTCCTCGGCTTCGCCCAATGGACCACGCAGAACTTCGCGATCAGCACCGGCCCCGTGGCGGCGCCCGACTTCACCCTGTCGGTCACACCGTCCAGCCAGACGGTCGTTGTCGGGAACGGTACGAGCTATGCGACCTCGGTCACACCGGCCGGTGGTTTCAGCGGCCAGGTGACCCTGAGCGTTGACGGTCTCCCAAGTGGCGCTACGGGAACGTTTACCCCCAACCCGGCGACGGGTTCGTCGACCCTCGCGGTGACGACCGCGACGACGACGCCGACCGGTACCTATCCTCTGACGATCAGAGGAGTGAGCGGCACGTTGAGCCACTCAGCGCCAGCCACGCTGGTGGTGAATGCGGTGCCAGACTTCTCACTGAGCGCCACGCCAGCCAGTGCCTCGGTTGGTGGCAGTGTCACGAGCACGACCTATAGCGTGACGATCACGCCCGGCACTGGCTTCAACAGCCCGGTAACGCTGAGCGCGAGTGGCCCGCTGATCGGGGCGCTCGGGACATTTAGCCCGAACCCGGCGACCACCTCGTCGACGCTTACGGTCAGCATCATGTCGAACACGCCGGCTGGAACCTACACCCTTACGCTCACGGGAACCAGCGGCAGCCTGAGCCATTCGACGACGGTGACACTGGTGGTCAACTCGGACTTCTCGCTCAGCGCCTCGCCGGCCAGCCGCACGATCAGACACGGGCGGTCGACAACCTACACGATCACCATCAACGGGCTCAATGGCTTCACCGGATCAGTCAACTTCGCCGTCGACGGGCTTCCATCCGGATCCTCGGGCGGCGTCAACCCGAATCCGGCAACGACGTCTTCCGTACTCACGGTGAACACCAGCGGTGGGACCACCGGCACCTTTACCCTCACGATCACCGGGACGGGAGGCGGCAAAACGCACACCGTCAAGGTCACGCTCGTCATCAACTGACAGCTGGATCTCCCTCCCCCCGCAAGGGGGAGGGAGTCTACCGCGCGCCGCCCAAGGTGACGACGCGGACTTCAGTCGTCGTTCGTCGTTCGGTTCTCGTGGGCGTCCTGCATTTCTTATCTGACGGACGCTCTGGTTCAGTCCTACGGGCTAGCAGGTCCGATGACCCAAAACTCCCGGAAGGGCAGCGTAAGGTGCCAGGTCGTCTGTGCTCCTTTGGGAAGGGATGCGATATCTCCAGCCTGAAGCTCTAAGGTTGGACCGCCGACGACCTCGATTCGGGCCTTTCCCTCCAGTACCAGGATCGTCTCGCGGTCGGGGAGCGTCCATCGCAAGACCCCGTCGGAACCCTCGTCGAATCGCGACAGTCCGGCTTCGATGCCGACCCCACTGCACAGGACATGCATCTGGCCACCCACCTCGAGATCGGGTTCCCATGCGTCGGTCGACACCCTTGACACAAAGAATCCGGGATGAATCTCCAAATGAATGCCTCCTGTTCCGGATTAGCGGTGCAACGCCGCTTCGATATCCCTGATGCGGTGCCAGGCCGAATGGCCAACGAAATCGCCGGGCCAATCGGGGCTGCGCTCTCGCCGTCCAAACCAATCAGCCGGCCGATCGCGGAGCGTTCGCAGTACGTCGTCCTGAACTTCCTTATGCCAGGCAACGACTTCGGCCGGACGGCGGTTACGCCACCGCTTGTAGACCACAGCGTTGATCTGGTTGACCTCCAGGCCCCGCAGTTCGGGCGGCCGTTTCTCGCCTCGGAAGACCCGGGCGCTGTGCGCCTTCCAGTAGACGATGTGTGCCAGCGCGTCCTTGACCGTCCATGGGTCTTTCGTCTCGGGCCTCGGCACCAGGCGGCGCCAGTCGGCCACATCCAATCGCGTGACGAGCTGGTTCAGTCGCTTGAACTCTCGCTGGGTCCGGTCGATGACATCCTCGGGCGTGTGCCTCATTTGCTCGTCAGCTCCAGCATAGGCGCGTCCGTTCGATGAACTCCGGTAGGCTCCGAAGGTGACCGCGTAAGTGATGGACGAGTTTGTGGGGGCTTCGTACCTCAGCTTGACCACCTTCCGTCGCGACGGGCGCCCGGTGGCGACGCCGGTCTGGTTCGCGATCGATGGCGACCGGATCCTCGTATGGTCCGGGGCCGCGGAAGGGAAGGTCAAGCGAATTCGCAACAACTCGCGAGTGATGATCAGCCGGTGCGACTACAAAGGGAAGGCCAAGGGGCCCGCCGTCGAGGCGACCGCCACCCTGCTGCCAGCGGAGGCGGGTGGCGACGTGCATCGGCTGCTGAACCGAAAGTACTGGTACGTCAAGCCGCCGTTAGCTTTTCTGCAGCGAATCGAGCGCTTGTTGAGCCGGCGAAAGAGCGCAGGCGCGGCCTACATCGAGATCAGGTTGACCAGGCCCAGCGGCTGAGGGCGCCCGTCAGCTGGCCTGGCGAATCGCCTGGGCCATCGCGTCGATCCCCTCGTCGAGCTGCTCATCCTGGATCAGGATCGATGGCAGGAATCGAATCACGGTTCCGCCGGCCGGCAGGACAAGGACACCGTTTTCCTGCATGGCCTTGATCACCGGGGTGACCGGTTTCTTCAGCTCGACGGCCTGCATCATGCCCCGGCCGCGGACCTCGCGGATCTGCGGTAGCCGGAGGTCGCGAACACGTTCCTGAAAGCGCGTTCCCGTCTGCGCCGCGCGCGCATGCAGCGCCCCGTCCGCCAGCACGCGCAGCGTTGCCGCACCGGCGGCGCAGACCAGCGGGTTGCCGGCGAACGTGCTGCCGTGGCTCCCCTTCGGCACTCGGTCGCTGACCGCCTCAGTCGTGATGGTCACTCCGATCGGTAACCCGTTGGCGATCGACTTCGAGAGGCACAGGATGTCGGGCACGATGTCCTCGCGGGTAAAGGCGAACGGGCTCCCGGTGCGAAACCCGGTCTGGATCTCGTCACATATAAGAAGGATGCCGCGGGCGTCACACCGTTCGCGGATCCCTCTGAGATAGCCGTCAGCCGGCACTCGGATGCCACCCTCTCCCTGGATCGGTTCGACGATCACGGCCGCGACCGAGTCGTCCAGCACCGTGTCCAGCGCGTCGAGGTCATCGAACGGGATGTGGCGAACGCCTTCCAGCATCGGCGCGAACGGGTCGCGATACTTCGCGTCGGCAGTCGCGGACAGGGCGCCAAAGGTGCGTCCGTGATAGGCGCGGTGGGTGGCGACGATACCGATGCGCCCGGTGGCGACGCGCGCGTACTTGAGCGCGGCCTCGACGGCCTCGGCGCCCGAGTTCCCGAAGGAGATCCGGCTCAGCGGTGGGGGCAGCAACGCCCCCAACGCCTGGAGGAAATCCTGGCGCGCCGGCGTGTCGAAGCTCTGGTGGGCATTGGTCAGCTGCGTCGCTTGCAGCGTGATGGCATCGGTCACCAGGGCGTGAGCGTGGCCAAGAAGATTCACGCCGTAGTTCGTCATCAGGTCGAGGTAGCGCCGGTCTTTGTCATCCCACAGGTACGACCCCTCGCCGCGAACCAGGGTCAGTCCCCGGCTGGCATGCAGCGGAATCGGGCTGAGCTGGGTGTGCGTCGCGGTCAGGTCGTGACCCATGTCCCCGCTCCTTCGAAGGCGCGCATCAGCGGGTGCTCACCCCGCCCATCGAGCAGGCCGACCGCCTTGATGCCGCGCCGGATGGCCTGTGCCGCCGCCAGCAGCTTGACGCGCGCCCGTCCTTTGCCATATTCCGATACCCGCTCGACCTCGTCGAGGTGAATCAACGGGATCACGCTTCGCTCGTCGCTGACGTCGCGCATGAAGCCGGGGGTGTCGGCAAAGATCAACAGGCGCTCGGCCTGCAGCGCGGTAGCGATTTCCATCGCCAGGCGGTCGCCGTCGACGTTGATGGCGATGCCCTCGTGGCTGATCGCGGGCGGGGAGATGACCGGCAGGTAGCCACCGTCGAGCAGCAGCCGCAAGAGTTTGGGCTCGACCCGCTCGATGCTGCCACTGTGGTCGCCGTGCAAGATCTTGACCTTGTCGCCTTCCTTGATACGCAGGTCGGGCTTGCGCCGGCCGATCGCGATGCCGCCGTCCATCGCCGTCAGGCCCACGGCGTTCGAGCCCAGGGCGCGAAGCCGCTCCACGATCCGCTTGTTCTGCTTGCCGGCGTAAGCCATCAGGAAGTGATCCATGGTCGTTGCGTCGGTGAAGCGACTGATCTCGCCCCGTTCGGAGGTGACCATCCGCGGTGGATGGCTCAGCCGTGCGGATAGCTCATTCAGCTCCTTGTTGGCCCCATGCACCAGCACCAGCGCCTCCCGGGAGGCGGCGACATCGCGCAGCAAGGGATCGAAGTCGGTCAGGCTGCCGCCGATCTTGATGACCAGCACGACTAGATTGGGTAGAGGCCTGGGAAGTCGAGCCCGGTTCGCTCATCCCACCCGAAGCGGATATTGAGAGCCTGCACTGCCTGCCCGGCCGCGCCTTTCATCAGGTTGTCGAGGGCGCTCATGACGACCACGCGACGCGAGTGCGGGTCTCGCTCGAAACCAACGTCGCAGTAATTCGTGCCGGACAGGATTTTGGGATTGGGATAGCGGTGGATGCCCTGTGATTCTTTGATGATCCGCATGAACGGCTCATCGGCGTAGGCCGCTCGGTAGATTTTCCAGAGATCCCTCTCGGTGAGGTCTTCCCTGAGGAACACATGGGCCGTGACCAGGATGCCACGGACTGCCTCCACAGCGGTGGCCGAGAAGGCGATGTTGGGTCCATGACCGTTGGGCGACTGGAGACCGAGCTCCTGGATGATCTCGGCGGTGTGCCGGTGCGCCGTGGGTGCGAAGGATCGCATCTCGCCGCTGCGATGGGGATGGTGCGACGCCGGCCCCGACTCCGCGCCGCCGGCGGATGATCCGGTCTTGCCCTCGATCACGATCGGCATCGACGGGTCGACGACACCGGCGCGCGTCAGCGGGTAGAGCCCCAGGATGGCCGCGGTCGCCAGGCAGCCGCCGGCAGCGAGACGATCAGCGGTGCTGATCTGCTCGCGATGCAGCTCGGCAAGCGCGTAGACGAAGTCATTGAGCAGGGCTGGCTGCGGATGCTCCCAGCCATACCAGGTCGGGTAGCCGGCGCGGTCGCGCAAGCGGAAGTCCGCCGAGAGGTCGATGATCGTCGGCGCCAGCGTCTGGAGCTGGTCGATTTCCTTGCTGGTCTGGCCGTGGGGCAGGGCCAGGAACAAGACATCGCCCGGCAGGAGCGATTCTCGCGACTGGAACTTCAGCTCGGTCCGCCGCCGGAGATGCGGGTGC
>DATEHI010000020.1:0-9849 GCA_035279665.1 Candidatus Dormiibacterota bacterium
TTACCTGGGTAATCCGGCACAGATCTAGACTTTCCTCGTGCGACCCATTTCCGAGACGGCGGGGGAGGAGCTTCTGTGGATCCAGCCCGCGGCTCTGCGGCGCGAGCATGAGTTGCGCGCCGGCGATGACGTGGTCGCGACCCTGCGCTTCCAGCGCGGCAGCCTTGCCGACGCCGAGGCCGAAGGCCGTCACTGGACATTCAAGCGGCAGGGCTTCTGGCAGCCGCGCGTCACGGTGCGCGTACCGGGATCCGATGCCGATGTCGCGGCCTTCCGACCCCACTGGGCCGGCGGGGGGACGCTCGACTTCGCAGACGGCGCTAGCGTGCGCTTGAGCTCGGCCAACTTCTGGCAGTCCCAGTGGGTCTGGCAGGAGAAGGATCAGCCGCTGATCCTTTTCAAAGGGCGATACGGCATCGTGAAGGCGAAGGGCGCGGTCGAAATCCTGCCTGGTGCCGAAAGCCGCCCGGATACTCCGCTGCTTGTGCTACTCGGCTGGTACTTGATTCTTCTTCACGCCGACGATGCCGATGCCGCGGCCGGGAGCAGCGCGGCGGCCGTGGCCGCAACCAGCGGCTAAACGAAAAGCCCAGAGCGCATCCTGACCACGCGCGAGCTCAATCGGGCCTTGCTCGCGCGCCAGTTCTTGCTCGAGCGGTCTTCCTTGCCATTGGTCCCGACGCTCGAACGGGTCGGTGGGCTGCAAACGCAGTACGCGCCATCGGGGTATGTCGGCCTCTGGTCGCGCATGCCCAACTTCCGGCGCGACGCACTCACGAGCGCGCTCGAGGAGCGCGGCGTCATTCAGGGGACGTTGCTCCGCAGCACGATTCACATGGTCTCGGCGAGGGACTACTGGCTCTTCTTAGCCGCGGTAAGGCAGAGCCGTCAGGATTGGTGGCGCCGGGTCACACAAAAGGCATTCGGAGACGTCGACATGGATGCGGCTGCCGCCGTGATCCGCAAACCGCTCGAGGCGGGGCCACAGCGCGCCGGCGACCTGAAGGAACTGCTGAGTGGACGTGGTTTCCCGAGGGCTACCTGGACCGGCGTTGGGATATGGGTCGACATGGTTCGCGTGCCGCCGTCCGGCACATGGGACCAGCGGCGCGCGGACCTTTACGCCCTGGCTGAGCAGTGGGCTGAACCGGCGGCGCCAACCGAGGCGGCCGGACTCGAGCACGTTGTTCGTCGCTACCTTGGCGCCTTCGGCCCGGCCTCCGTGCGTGAGATCGCAGACTGGGCCGGCATCCCTCACCCGACGTTGCTGCCCGTGATCGATCGACTCTCGCTCCGGCGCTTTCGCGACGAGAAGGGGAAAGAACTCGTCGATCTGCAGCGGGCGGCGCTACCCGCTCCGCAAACCCCGGCGCCCGTGCGCTTCCTGCCGACCTGGGATGCCACGCTGCTGGTCCATGCCCGGCGCACTCAGATCCTGCCGGAGCCGTACCGGCCGCTCGTTTTCAATACCAGGACGCCGCATTCGGTGCCGACCTTCCTGGTCGATGGTGCGGTCGCGGGAACCTGGCGATACGAGGGCGGTCGCGTCGAGGTCAAGCCGTTCGAGCCGCTTCCAAAAGCCGCCCGCCGAGACGTCGACGACGAAGCGAAGCGGCTCGAGGCGTTCCATAAATAAGAAACGGCGCCCCGCAATGGGGCGCCGTTCTTGTCGAAAGTCGGAGCTTTAGCGGCCCTGGCCGGGCTGCGTCGGCCACGTGGTCGGCTTGTGCTCGGGCTGACCGGCCGGCTTCTGCCACGGCTGGCCAGGCTGGCCACCCTGCTTCTGCGGGAATCCCTGACCTGGTTGCGGTTGCCCGCCCTGCTCGCCCATCTTCTTCTCGCGCTTGCTCATACGATTTTTCCTCCTGCCGAATGAGTTCGCCGCCGATCGAGGGCCCTCAGGCTTTCCCTTCCGCCGGGGAGGGTCGGGTGGGGGTCTCCGAGTGCATCGACTATATGGCCGTGTGCGGCGTTTCGAGCGCCCGTCAGCGACATTTCACCCGTTGCCGCAACTCCGCCACGACTGCGCGCTGATCCGCTATGCCGCTCGCCACGGACTATTTCCGGGTCCGTAACGATTGCGTGAATCGGCGCAGGAAGGCTCAGGATTTCCCTCCCCCTTTGGGGGAGGGTTGGGTCGGGGCTTCCTGGATCCAGCGGATGTACCGGTCGGCTGACTTTTGGAGGGCGGCCTTGCCGTCGTGGTCGACGATCCGATCCCACCAACCTCCGTAGATCCGGTCGAAGCGATACGGCTCAACGGCCGCCACGATGCGTCGGACATGACCGGCCGAGAGTGGGATGTCGTTGGGGTAGCTGCGCATGAAGCTCACGAACCGGCGGTCGGCGGCAACGGTGATCGTGTCACCGGTCAGCAGGGCGCCCAGGCCGGCGGCTCCTGCCGCCCAATGCAGGGCAGCGCTCCCTTCGAAGTGGCCCCCGCATTGGACCAGCGTGATCCCGGGGAGCGGCTCGATGACCCCCTGCCAGAGCTTGACGGCCGGGTCGGGTCGCATCACCCACTGGCGATCCGCGGTCGGGATGTAGATCGGTGCGGCGCCGAAGGCGCGACTCCACTCCACACAGACGCCGTAGAAATGCGGGTGCGACATCGCGATGCCGTGGAGGCCGCCCCGCGAACGAACGGCCGCGATGCCCTCGTCGTCGATGAATCCGAAGCAATCCCAGAGGAAGTTGCCGGCCGGCGTCTGGAGGAGGAGCGCGCGCTGGCCGATGCCGACTGGCGGATCGGCGCCGATCCCGGTGAGACCCGGCTCGAGCTCGCGCACGTCGCTACGGTGGCCTTCGCCGCTGAGTCCGGTGAGGGTGACCCAGCGCTGCCCACCGGGTGGAACATACTGCCGCTCGTCGTCGCAGATCGGGCAGTGGGCCGGCGGATTCTCGCTTTCCGCCTGTTGCACGCCACACGTCCGGCAGATGTAAGCCTCCACCATCTCAAGATACAATCGCCAGACCATGGAGATGGTTCGCGCGGTCGAGGAGGCCGAGCGGCGGCTCGAGGGCATCGCCACGACGACGCCGCTGCAGCCGTCGATCCGGCTGTCGGAGCAGTACGGCGCCACCATCCTGATCAAACGCGAGGACATGCAGGCGGTCCGCTCCTTCAAAATTCGAGGCGCTTACAACAAGATCGCCTCGCTGTCGGCCGATGACCGCAAGCGTCCGATCGTCTGCGCCAGTGCCGGTAACCACGCCCAGGGCGTGGCCTTCGCCTGCGCCCACCTCGGGATCGGCGGCACGATCTTCATGCCCAGGATCACCCCAACCCAGAAGATCGAGCGGGTCGAGCACTTCGGCGGTGAGTTCATCGAGATCCGGCTGGTGGGCGACTCCTACGACGAGTCGAGCGCGGCCGCGCAGGAATACTGCGACCACAAGCAAGGCATCTTCGTGCACCCGTTCGACGATGTGCAGACGATCGCGGGCCAGGGCACGGTGGGCAAGGAGATCTACGAGGCTACCGGCGGTGATCTCGGGCTCGTCATCGTCCCGATCGGTGGCGGGGGACTCGCCTCGGGCGTCGCATCCTATCTAAAGGAGAGGAATCCGGGCGTGACCCTGATCGGCGCCGAGCCGGCCGGGTCGCCCTCCATGTACGAGTCGCTGAAGCAGGGCCGGATCGTCGCGCTCGACGAGATCAACACCTTCGTCGACGGGGCCGCGGTCCGCAAGGTCGGCCAGCGCACCTTCGATTTCTGCCGGCGGTACGTCGACCGGATCGTGGTCGTGCCCGAAGGCAAGGTCTGCACCACGATGATCGAGCTTTACCAGAACGAGGGGATCATCACCGAGCCGGCCGGGGCGCTCGCCCTTTCGGCGCTCGACGACGTGGCCGAAGAGATTCGCGGCAAGACGGTCGTGTGCATCCTGAGCGGCGGCAACAACGACGTCCTCCGCTACCCCGAGGTCCTGGAGCGCAGCCTCGTCTACCTCGGCCGCAAGCACTACTTCATCATCGAGTTCGCCCAGAAGCCCGGTCAGCTGCGCCAGTTCGTCGACGATGCGCTGGGCCCGACGGACGACATCGTCCGCTTCGAGTACATCAAGAAGACGAACAAGGAACGCGGCGCCGCCCTGGTCGGGATCGAGCTGAAGGACAAGGCCGACCTGGAGCCGTTGCTGAAGCGCATGGAGCAGATCCAGCTCAACTTCCGGACGCTTGGCACCGAAGAGCTGCTCTACGAGTACCTCGTCTGAATTTGCCCCTTGTCCGCGCTACGCCGGATGGTGGCGAGCCAGGCCTGTACATGGGAAGGTTCGAGCGCCACCTCAAAGACCGCAGGCTCGATCGACTCGATCGAGAAGCCGTCGGAGAACGCCTCCCTGAGTTCCGCCTGACTGACCCGGCGCGGCCCCCAGGTGCCGGGCTGGCGATCGCTGAAGCACATTAGAAAACAAGTTCCGCCTGGGCGCAGGACGCTGGCCAGGCTTTCAATGTAGCGTGGGCGCTCGTCGTCATCGAAGACGTGGAAGACACCGCTGTCGATGATGACGTCGAACTGGCGACCGAGCCGGTCGAGGTGGAGCGCATCCCCGACCTGGAAGTGCACGGCCAGGCCGCGCTCGGCGGCCTTCCCCTGGGCGATGCCGACGGCGCGCGGGGAGATGTCGACGCCGTAGGCGTCGCAGCCGTGGCGGGCGGCCAGCAGCGCGTGCTCACCGGTGCCGCAGCCCACATCCAGCACCCGGCCGGCGATCTTATGAGCGTCAGCTAGCGCGACGATGCTGGCTTGCGGGCGACCGATATCCCAAGGTGGTGAGCCCAGGTAAACGTCGTCCCAAGATGGACGCTGCGCCACGTGTCAGTTATGCCACAACTCGCCGCGGGTGGCTCAGATCCGGTTCGTATCTTCGAGATCAGCGACCCGCGAGCCGGTCTACGACAGGCGCCAGTCCGTCCATCATCTCGTCGCTGACGGCGATATACGAGATGCCGAACTTCTCGCGGCGCCGCTGCAGCCCCTCGACCATCTCGTCGACCGTGCCCGTCAGCGCCGCGATAGCGCCGGCACCCGCCAGGCCCTCGGCCGTCAGTCCCATCTGACGCGCGATCCAGCGCGGGACCTGCGGCCCGACCGCCATCAGATTCAGATTGAGCTCGATCTGGTCGAATCGCGAGCCGGCCGCCTCGCGGATCCATCCGATCCGTTGCGCGACCCCGGCCTCGGTTTCGGTGGGTGGGACGCCGAGCGCGATGATGTCGGCTTCGCGGGCGGCGAGCTCGAGGAGCCGTCGCTTGCCGGCGGCGACCAGGATGGGCGGTCGCGGCTGTTGGACCGGGCGCGGTCCGATCTGCGCCTCAGCCGCCGCATAGTGCGGCCCGGTCGCCGTCGCCGTCTGTCCCGACAGCAACGCCTTGAGCAGCGCGAGCGATTCCGCCAGGCGCGCAACACGCACCGCGCCCGAATCGAAGGGGATGCCGAGCATGCGGTTGTCCTCGGCGGCGTCGGGCCGGCCGATGCCGATCCCCAGCTCGAAGCGGCCGCCCGACAGGACGTCCACCGTCGCTGCCTCCTTTGCGAGGAGGACGGGATTTCGAGAGTCGTTCGCGATCACGTAGGTTCCCACCCGCAGTCTTCGGGTGACCATGGCGGCTGCGGTTAACGCGGGTAGGGGAGCGAGGGTGTACCGCAACCCATCCGGCATCAGCAGGGTCGCGTACCCCATCGACTCGATGCGGCGAGCCTTTTCGGCCCACTCCTCGCCGGAGCGTGCCATCGCCGCGACGACGCCAAAGCGGAAGGGACGCACAGCCCCCACCCTACCCTCCCTCGTGAGCGGGGGAGGGGAGCTCGAAGGCTGCGCTTGGTCCGTCGACACGCCGACTTCAGATTCAGGCAATGGTCGGATCCTGCGGCTTTGTTGCTGAGGGCGTCGTCGGTGGGGCCGTCGCCGCCGGGCCATGCGTGTGATCGTGGTAGTGCGACCCACCGTAGCCCCAGGGACCCCGTCCCCACGAGCGCCACGCGAACAACCGGAAGATGAAGAACCCGATCAGCAGCAGCCAGAACAGGCCGAAGAAGGGGAAGAAGCCGAAGCCGTCATAGCCGCGATAGATGACCTCGCTGCCGCCCGGCGCCGTGGTGACCACCGTGGCCGTCTGGCCGGCGTGATAGGCGATCGCCCCGACGAGCGCGGCGATGGCGGCCGTTCCGAGCCCCCAGATCCATAGAAAACCGAACCGTCGATTCATGTGTGAACCTCCTTTGATTCTGAGATTCATGATGCCCGCTACTTGTGAACGACTTGTGAATCAGCGTCGAGCGTCTTAAGGGAAGTCGGGATATCATCAGGCGAACATGCCCAGCCTGCTTCGTGTGCTCGCCTATTTCCTGCGCCCCTACGCGCGCCCCGTCACCCTGGTCGTCGCCCTGCTGCTCATCCAGGCAATCGCCAACCTCTATTTGCCCAACCTGAGCGCCGACATCATCAACAACGGCGTCACCAAGGGGGACCTGGGGTACATCTGGCGGATCGGTGCCATCATGCTGGCGCTGGCGGTCGTCGTCGGCATCCTCGCCATCGTCGCGGTCTACTTTGCGTCGCGGGCGGCGATGGGTTTCGGCCGTGACGTCCGGCGGGCGGTCTTCGAGCGCGTCCAGCAGTTCTCCGCCACGGAGATGAACCGATTCGGCACGCCGTCGCTGATCACGCGCAACACCAACGACGTCCAGCAGGTGCAACTTTTCGTCCAGATGGCGCTCACCATGCTGGTGACGGCGCCCATCATCCTGGTCGGCGGCATCATCCTGGCGGTGCGTGAGAACGTCACGCTGTCGGCCATCCTGATCGTGATTCTTCCGCTGATGATCGCGGTCTTCGCGGTCCTGATGTATTTCGCGATTCCGCTCTTCCAATCGATGCAGCGGAAGATCGACCGCATCACCGAAGTCCTCCGCGAACAGATCACGGGCGTTCGTGTCATCCGCGCCTTCAACCGCATCCCCTACGAGCGCGACCGCTTCCAGGCGGCTAACCTCGACCTCACCACAACCTCCCTGCGCGTCAACCGGATCTTCGCCCTGGCGCTGCCGGCGTTACTGGCCATCATGAACCTCTCGAGCGTCGCCGTCGTCTGGTTCGGCGGTCATCTCATCGATAGCGGGCAGATGCCGGTCGGCAACCTGATCGCGTTTCTCGCCTACATCCTGCAGATCATGTTCGCCGTGATGATGGCGGTCATGATGATCATCTTCATCCCGCGTGCGGCCGCCAGCGCGGCGCGACTCGAGGCGGTCCTCAGTACCCAACCGTCGATCACCGAGCCCGACCAGCCGGTTGAGCCAACTGCCTTGACCGGTGCGGTCGAATTCCGCGACGTCACGTTCGGCTATCCGGGCGGCGAGAAGCCAGTGCTGCACGGCCTGTCGTTCGAGTTGCGACCGGGCGCAACCACCGCGATCATCGGCGGCACGGGCTCCGGAAAGACGACCCTCTTGAACTTGATTCCCCGATTCTTCGACACCACCGAAGGCGCGGTCTACGTCAACGACGTCGACGTCCGCGAGCAGCCGCTCGAAACCCTGTGGAGCTCGATCGGGCTCGTGCCCCAGCAGGCGTACCTCTTCAAGGGCACGATCGCCGCGAACCTGCGATTCGGCAAGGACGACGCCACCGAGGCCGAACTCTGGCATGCGCTCGAGGTGGCGCAGGCTCGGGACTTCGTGGCCGCCATGCCGGAAAAGCTCGAGGCACAAGTGGACCAGGGTGGTACCAACCTCTCGGGAGGCCAGCGTCAGCGGCTGGCGATCGCCAGGGCGCTGGTCAGGCGCCCGCCCCTCTATCTCTTCGACGATTGCTTCTCGGCGCTCGATGCCGGCACCGACGCCCGGCTGCGCTCCGCCCTCAAGCCTGAGGCGCGGAACGCGGCGGTGGTGATCGTGGCGCAGCGGGTCAGCACCATCCTCTCGGCCGACCAGATCATCGTCCTCGACGCCGGGAGGATCGTCGGCATCGGAAACCATCAAGAGCTGCTGTCCACCACCGAGGCCTACCGCGAGATCGTCGCCTCGCAGCTGGGCGAGGAGGCCGTGGCATGATGGCGCGCAACGCGGGCGGGCGACCACCGGCGCGGCCGGGTTTCGGCGGCGGCTTCGGCGGCATGATGCCGCCGCAGAAGACGAAAGACCTCGGCAAGACGCTGCGCCAGCTGCTCGCGCGGCTTCGACCGGAGCGTACGCGCATTGTGATTTCGGCTCTCCTCGCGCTGGGCAGCGTCGCCGGCAGTGTCATCGGTCCAAAGATCATCGGCAACGCGACGAACGTGATCTTCGACGGCGTCATCGGCAAGAGCCTTCCCGCCGGACTGACCAAGCAGCAGGCCGTCGCCGCGCTGCGGGCGCAGGGCCATGGCCAGATCGCCGACCTGGTGTCGGGGGCCAACGTCGTGCCCGGCCGTGGTATCGACTTCACGCAGCTCGCCCAGACTCTCGAGCTGGCCGCGCTCGTCTATCTGCTGGCCGCCGTCCTGACCTGGATGCTGTCCTACATCATGGCCGGCGTGGCGCAGCGCACCGTCTACGGCTTGCGCCGCGATGCCGAGGGGAAGTTGGCCCGCCTGCCATTGAAATACTTCGACAGCCACGCCCACGGCGAAGTCCTGAGCCGGGTCACCAACGACATCGACAACATCACGACAACCCTGCAGCAGGGCATGAGCCAGTTCCTCACGTCGACTCTCACCATCGTTGGGGTGCTGGCCGTCATGGTCTGGATCAGCCCGCTGCTGGCCGCGGTCGCCCTGGTCACCGTGCCGATCTCGATCATCGTCACCTTGCTGGTCGCCCGCCGGTCGCAGAAGCATTTCGCCGCGCAGTGGGCGCGTACGGGGATGCTCAACGCTCAGGTCGAGCAGGTGCACACCGGACACGCGCTGGTGCAGGTGTTCGGCCGGCGCCAGAAGGCGATCGAGGAATTCAATCAACAGAACCAGGCGCTTTACGAGGCAGGCTTTCGGGCCGGGTTCCTGTCGGGCATCATCATGCCGGCGATGGGGTTCCTCGGCAACCTCAACTACGTCGTCATCGCTGCCGTCGGCGGCTACCGGGTCGCAACCGGCTCGATCTCGCTGGGCGACGTGCAGGCCTTCATCCAGTACTCGCGACAGTTCACGATGCCGATCAGCCAACTCGCCGGCCAGTTGAA
Source organism: Candidatus Dormiibacterota bacterium (assembly GCA_035279665.1). GTDB lineage: Bacteria > Chloroflexota > Dormibacteria > CF-121 > CF-121 > CF-13. The sequence goes on from DATEHI010000020.1 coordinate 9,166, forward strand.
CCTGCTGCAGTCCGGGCTCGCCTCCGCCGAGCGCATCTTCGAGTTTCTCGGGGAAGAGGAAGAGACGCCTGACCAGGTCCGCGCCGAACTGCGGGATCCGAAAGGCGAGGTCGCGCTCGAGCACGTGGCATTCCGCTACGAGCCCGAGAAGCCACTCATTACCGATTTCAGCCTCGCGGTGCGGCCGGGGCAGACGATTGCGATCGTCGGCCCGACCGGGGCCGGCAAGACGACGATCGTCAACCTGCTGATGCGCTTCTACGACATCGACGAGGGCCGCATCTGCCTCGATGGCGTCAACACGCGCGACCTTCGCCGCGACGAGGTCCGTCGGGTGTTTGGCATGGTGCTGCAGGATACGTGGCTCTTCACCGGTACCATCCGCGACAACATCGCCTACGGGAAGATGGGGGCGACCGCCGAAGAGATCATGGCCGCCGCGCAGGCCGCCTACGTGGACCAGTTCGTCCGGACGCTGCCCAACGGGTACGAGACCGTGCTGACTGATGATGCCTCCAACATCTCCGCCGGTCAGAAACAGCTGCTCACGATCGCGCGCGCCTTCCTCGCCGATCCGACCGTCCTCATCCTCGACGAGGCGACGAGCAGCGTTGACACGCGAACCGAGGTGCTGATCCAGCAGGCGATGGCGCGGCTGCGGCAGGGAAGGACCGGCTTCGTCAT
>DATEHI010000021.1:0-53547 GCA_035279665.1 Candidatus Dormiibacterota bacterium
CCGTCCGCCGTGCAGCCCACCTCGACCGGCATGGCCCTAAACTTCAATCATGGCAGTGAAATTTGGCGTCTTTGTCCCGCAAGGCTGGCGAATGGACCTGGCGAAGATCAAGGACCCCATTGAGAAGTATGAAGCGATGACCAAAGTGGCTCAGGCGGCGGACACAGGCCGTTGGGACTCGATCTGGGTCTACGACCACTTCCATACAATACCCGAGCCAAAATTAGAGGCCACGTTTGAATGCTGGACGATCACCTCAGCCCTGGTCCGCGACACCAAGCGTGTCCGCGTCGGCCAGATGGTTGGCTGCAACGGCTATCGCAATCCGGCGCTCTACGCCAAGATCGCCTCGACGGTGGACATCGCCAGCCACGGGCGTCTGAATGCCGGCATCGGCGCCGGCTGGTACGAGCACGAGTGGCGCGCCTACGGCTACGGCTTCCCGGAGCTCAAAGAGCGGATGGGCATGTTCAAGGAGGCCTGCGAAATCATCCACAAGATGTGGACGCAGGACTATGCCACCTTCAAAGGGAAGTACTACACAATCGACCGGCCAATCAACGAGCCGAAGGGTGTCCAGAGACCGCACATCCCCCTCTGGATCGGTGGTTCGGGTGAGCGCGTGACCCTCAAGCTGGTCGCCCAGTTCGGCGATGCCTGCAACATCGGCGGGGACCCGGAGACGATCCGGCACAAGCTCGCCGTCCTGCGGGAGCATTGCGACGCGGCCGGCCGCAACTACGGCGATATCGTCAAATCGGCAGAGGTCGAAGTCCTGGTCATTGGCAAGGGCGAGGACCCCGAGCGCGTCAGGGCCAACGCCCGAGGCGACGAGTCCTTCCGCGAGGGAACGCTGGTCGCGGACGCCGGAAAGGTGGTGGCGCACCTTGAAAGCCTGATCGAGGCCGGGATCGACTATTTCATCATCTATATTCCGGGCGTCGCCTACGACCAGGCGCCGCTCCACCGCTTTGAACGTGAAGTCATTCCGCGGCTGACGGCCGCCTCCCCGGTACACTCGACCACGAGATGACGATCAGCGAACCCACCGTCTACATCGACTTCCTCTGTCCCTGGGCCTACCGGGGAGCCATGTGGCTGGCCGAAGTCGAGAAGGCCGGTCGGATACGGCCCCAGTTTCGGTTCTTCTCGCTCAGCCAGAACCACGCGGCCCACGACGGAAAGGCTCAGCCGCCCGTCTGGGAGCGCGACCCGAAGGCCCAAGGGGTACCGGCGTTCCTGGCGGCGACCGCGGCCCGCGCCCAGGGCGAAGAGTTGGGAGATCGCTTCCGCCTTACGCTGCAACGCGCCCGCCACGAAGATCACCTGCCCCTCGATCAGCATGCGACCCATCGAGTAGTGGCCGAGCGCGCCGGTCTGGACGTCGGCCGCTGGGAGATGGATGTGAAAACCACCGACTTCACGACGCTGGCCCTGGAGCACGAAGAGGCGGTACGGCGCGGCGTGTTCGGTGTGCCGACGCTGGTCTGGCCGGAGGGCCGCAGCTACTACGTGAAGATCACCGACCTCATTCCGGCAGAGCGGGCGGTACCCCTTTACGAGGCCATCGAGACGGTCCATCGCTTCGGCGAAGTGATCGAAATCAAGACGCCGGAGTCGGAAGGGACCCTCGCCGCCTGACCCAGAACTGGCAGGATCCGGCATTCGCTGAAGCCTGGGACGCCCGCCACCTCGCGGGTAATCCGGCTCGTGCCGAGCACCTCGCGCTCTTGCTCGCGATCCTGGGGCAGGTCAAGGGTGGCTGGATCCTCGATCTCGGGTGTGGGTCCGGCCTTGTGACCCAGATGGTGCTCGACAAGTCGGCCCACGCGCGGGTCTTTGGTCTCGACTCGTCCCTGGCCATGCTCGGCATCGCAAGGGGCCGCCTCGGTCGCTACGGCGATCGGGTCGAGCTGGCCCAGGGTGACCTCACAGCGCTGGATCGTTTCGATGCGCCCGCGAACTGCTCCGCGGTGATCGCCGTGCAGTCGCTGCATCACCTCGAAGAGGCGCAGTATCGTACTGCCGTTCAGTGGACATTCGAGCATCTTGCGCCGGGCGCATGGTTCTTCATCATCGATCGTCTGGCGATTCCTTCGGAGACCCTGTATGCCGCTTTCCATGCGCTTCGTGAGCGGCAGGGTCAGAGCCCGAACCCGCCGGGCTGGTCGGGTTACCTCGAATGGCTCGAGGTGAACGGCGACCGGCCCTTGCCGGTGCAGGCCATCCTGCGTCTCCTCGAGGAGGCCGGCTTTCAGGCAGCCGCGCTCGACGTTCGCGGCGATCGCGGAATGCTGATCGGCCGGCGCCCGGCTTAGTCGACCTCGAACATCACGTCGTCGACGTAGCAGTACATCCAGTTCTCGCCCCGCTCGAGTGACCTGACGATCGGATGGCCGGTCGCGCGGAAGTGCTTGGTTGCGTGCTTGTTCTTCGACGAGTCGCAACATCCGACGTGGCCGCAAATCTCGCACAGCCGCAGGTGGACCCAGGTGTCACCCATCTTCAGACATTCCTCGCAACCCTTGGTGTGCGGCCGCGGATTGCGGATCAGTTCGAGGTGTGTACAGACTTGTGTGGTGGCCATCGTTGATTCGATTCTCCTTCCTTGTCAGGCGATGGTTGCCAGCTCGTCGGCAGCCTCAAACTGCCGGTGATACAGTCGCGCATACAGCCCACCTTGCAGAAGCAGGTCGGCGTGGCGCCCCTGCTCGACCACTTCCCCATGGTCCAGGACCAGGATGACGTCGGCCGCCAGGATGGTCGAGAGACGGTGGGCGATGACCAGTGAGGTGCGCCCTTCGAAGAGCGGCCGCAGCGCCACCTGGATCAAGTGCTCCGATTCGGAGTCGAGGTTGGAGGTCGCCTCGTCGAGGATCAGCACCCGCGGATCCTTGAGGATGACGCGGGCAATCGCCACGCGCTGCTTCTCGCCGCCACTCAAGCGATGCCCCCGCTCCCCCACCACCGTGTCATAGCCTTCCGGCAGGGACGCGATGAAATCGTGAATGTAGGCGGCCCTGGCGGCAGCCACCATCTCCGCCTCGGTCGCGTCCGGCTTGGCATAAAGCAGGTTGTCGCGGATCGAGGCATGGAAGAGGAAGGTGTCCTGGAAGACCATCCCGACCTGGCAGCCCAGCGATTCGAGCGTCAGATCGCGAACATCGTAGCCGTCCAGCCGGACGGCGCCAAACTGCGGATCGTAGAAACGGGGCAGCAGGTTGGTGATCGTGGTCTTGCCGGCGCCGGTGGGGCCGACCAGGGCGGCCAGCTGGCCGGGCTCGATCTTGAAGGACACGTCTTTGAGCGCCGGGCGGTCGCTCGTGCCGTAGCGGAACGTCACCTGGTCGAACTCGACCTGGCCGCGCGCCTGGCCAAGGTGGACCCCATCGGCTTTCTGATCGATCACGACCGGCAGATCCATGTACTCGAAAATGCGCTGAAAGAGCGCGAGCGAACCAACCACGTTGACCTGCAGATTCGCCAGTGAGCCCACCGGGCCGTAGAGGCGCCCGAGGAGTACGGTCGCAAAGGTGACCACCGTGCCCAGCGATTCCTGGCCGGTCACCACCAGGTAACCGCCGAACAGCCAGAGCACGGCCGGACCGGCCGTGCCCAGCACGCCCATCAGCATGAAGAACCAGCGGCCGATCATCGATTGGCGAATGTTGAGCAGCCGCAGCTCGTCGTTGAGCCTGCGGAACCGCAGGGTTTCGGCGCTCTGCCGCACGAACGCCTTGACCAATTGCATGCCGGAGATTCCGAGCGTCTCCTGCATGTAGGCGGTCATCTCGGAAAGCTTTCCCTGCGTCGCCTTGCGCGCCTGAAACGTCGCCTTGCCGACCTGGCGCGTCGGGAGAAGGAAAGCCGGTAGCACGAGGAGCGCCGCGATCGTGAGCTTCCAGTCGAGCGCGAACATCAGGACCACAGTGCTGCCCAGGATGACCACGTTGTTCACGAGGCTGAAGATGGTGTCGGAGACGACGCTCTGCACGCCGTTGACGTCATTGCTCAGCCGGGACATCACGTCGCCGGTCCGTGTGCCGGTGAAGAACGCCATCGACTGCTTGAGCACCCGGTCGAACAGCTGGTTGCGGAGGTCGAACATGATGCTCTGGCTGATGCGGTTGCTGAAGTACGACTGCAGGACGCCGATCAGTCCGCCGAGCAGGGATGCGCCGACCAGGATGCCGATCAGGATGGCGACGAAGCCAAATTGGCCATTGCGCGCGGTCAGGTAGTTGATGAGCTCACGGGTGACGAGCGCGGGGATCAGTCCGAGTGCCGCCGCCGCACCGATGCAGGCGAGCACGACCATGGCCAGGCGCCAGTACGGGATGAAGTAGCTGAAGACGCGCTTGAGGAGCGGCCACTCCAACTTGACCCCCGGTTCCGGCTCGTGAAAGCCGCCGTGCCACCAGTACATGCTGGTTAGCCTACCCAGCCGGGGCCGTATTCGAACGACCCCCATCCCGAGGGGGAGAGAGTGGCGTTAGTTCTGGCGTTCGCCGACGGTGATGGCGACGTCTTTGCGCTCACCCGCCCGGACCACCCCAAGGCGGTGCGCGGAGCCGACTTCGAGCGCGCCGAGCTTGCCAAAGAGCTCGTCCAGCTGCCGCACCGGCTCGCCGTCGATGGTCACGATCGTGTCGCCCTGCAGCAGGCCCGCCGTCTGGGCTGGGCCACCCGCCTCGACCGTCACGACCAGCAGCCCGCTGTCCTGGCCGACCTGGCCGGCGAGCGCCTGGCTCAGCCGGACGGGCTGCGCGCCCAGACCAAGATAGGCTCGGCGGATCCGGCCATGGGTCTTCAGGCTTTCGGCGACCCGCTCGGCGGTCTCGACCGGGACCGCGCGGCTGATGCCGCGCCCAAAGTTCCAGCTGTTGATGCCGATGACGCGGCCGTCCGCGTCGACAAGCGGCCCGCCCGAGAATCCCGGCAACAGCTCCGCCGTCGTCTGGATGAGCTGTTCAACCTGCCCGCCCCGCCAGCTTCGGAATGAACCCGACAGGCCACTGACGATCCCAAAGGTGACCTGCAGGTCGCCGGGCTGACCGAGAGCGATCACAAGGTGGCCAGCACGAATATCCGTCGAGCGTCCGCGCGTTGCGGGCACGCCTTTCAGCCCCTGCGTCCTCAAGAGGGCAAGGTCGGTGCCAGGATCACGACCGGCGACCGCGGCTTTCACCGTCGTTTGCGAACCGGTCACCTGGATGGTGTCCTCGTGCTCGAGGACGTGATCGGCGGTCAGCACGAGATTGTCGCCCCAGATGACGCCGGTGGCGGGCCGGCCCTGACGGGCGTCGACCCGCACGATGCTGGCCCCGAGGCGCTCGACGAGCTCGACAATTTCGCGTGAAAGATCCGAGAGGGTTGCCATAGCCACACGCTATCGCCTGGATCCGCCGGCGTCATCACCCAGACGCCCGGGACGCGAGCCACCCATTAGGGCAGGTGTAACGCTTTACTCCTGGGCCACGTTCTTTACGACAGATTCATCTACCGAGCTCATCTGAAGGAGAGCGACATCATGCAATCGCTGAGGACTACGTTTGCCACGCGTGGAATCCTGATCGTCATCGGCGCCTTGATCGCGATCGCGGCATCGGCCGTAACAGCACTAGCCGTTCGAGCCGGCGCCGGCGGATCGACGCAGACCTCGGTTGGCGCGGGCGCCGTTGCCGGCCCGCGCGACACCATCACCGTCGTCGGCGAAGGCACCCAGAATGCGACGCCGGACAACGCTTTGGTCAGCCTTGGCGTGTCAACCCGGCAGGGAACCGCTGCAGAGGCGATGAACGCCGCGAATACCGAGATGACGGCACTGCTGAAGGCAATCAAGGGTCAGGGTGTGCTGGATGTCGACATCCAGACCACCGGGATCAACGTCTATCAAGAGCAGCAGTACAACGTAATCGGCTACCGGGCGGCGAACACGGTCAACGTCAAGATCCATCACATCGCCAACGTCGGCACCGTCCTTGGGGCGGCCCAGGGGGCCGTGGGCAACGACATCCAGATCAGTGGCATCTCGCTGCAACTGAGCGATAACACCAACCAGTTGAAAGGGGCGCGCCAGGCCGCGATGAACGCGGCGGCGGCTCGTGCGAAGGAATGGGCGAACCTCGCCGGGCGCCACCTCGGCAAGGTCCTCTCGGTTTCGGAAGTGATCGGCGGCGGGTCGTCGTACGCGCCCTGCGGCGCTGGCGGCGCGTGTGGCGGTGGCGGCGGCGGGCCCGTCCAGGCCGGACAGATGAACGTCACCGTTGACGTGGCGGTCGTCTACGAGCTGACCGACTAAGCGTCAGGCGATGTGTGCCCCGACTTCTTCGTGACAGTCGGGGCATTCTTCTTCCGGCCCGGGAGCGTGGCCGGCGTGTTTTGACTCCATCGGATACTGCGCCGCACGCCACGCCGCCAATCCACCGCGCAGAGCCCACGCCTGCCGGCCCTGCTGTCGGAGGAATTGCGCCACACGGGCGCTGGTGCCCTCATCGGGTCAGGTGCAGTAGGCGATGACCTCACGGTCCGCCGGCAGGGACTCGAAGTGCTTGGCGATTTCGGCTGCCGGCCGGGCAGCCTGCAGGCCGCGGATGATGGGCTCGGGTGGGATGCGGATGGCTCCGGGAATTCGATGGCTCACGGCCGGGTACACCAGTGAGCTGGTCACATCGAGGGCGACCGCCTCACCAGCATCCAACTTCGCTTTGGCGGAACCCGGATCGATGCGCGGCGCGATCATCATCGGCGCGGTTCCGGCGGCGCTTCGGGCAGCAGCCAGGGGAGGGCCTCGGCCATCGGTCGAACCAGCGTCACGTACTGCTCGTGGGTGAGCCGGTCGCGGGCCAGGATCGCGAGGGCGGCACCGAGTAAGGCGCGCTCGCCCTTGTGTCCGATATCGCCGTGCTCCGCCTTCCACGAAACGAGCGAGGTCCGGCCTTCGGTCAGATCAAGGATGCGCTTCTTGGCGTCATCCCAGGCCTGGTCGCGATTGGTCTGTTCGAGGACGCGAAGGGCGGCGCGCTCGGCGTCCCGGAACCGCTGCATCGCGGCCGGGTCTTCGTGCCGATCCCAGCCCCAGGCCGCGCGCTCGATACCGGCCGGCGACACCACCCGGGCGTCATTCAGCAGCCGGTCGAGCCCTTCTTCATGGGAACCATATCCGTAGCCTTCGGCGTCCACTGCCATCGCTAAACCAGGATCCAGCCTAACCCAATCGCCCGGGCGACGGCCTCAGCGCGCGAGCGTGCATTCAGCTTGCCCAGGACGGCGCCGGCGTGGAATTTCACGGTGTGCTCGCTGATCTGCAAGCGTCGGGCGATCTGCCGATTCGTCAAACCACGCGCCATCCACTGCAGCACCTCGAGCTCTCGAGGCGTGAGCGCTTCGGCGGGCGCCCGCAGCGATGGCTCGATGCGCTCCTCTTGTGGTATCAGCATGGCAAAGTCGGCGCGTGCGATCGTCACCAACCCACGTGCCGACGCGCGTAACGCCGCCGCCAGCGTTTCGCCATCGACTGCGGCCGGTAGCAGGGCAGCCGCGCCGAAGGTCAGCGCCTGCGACACCGCCCCATGGTCGCTCGCCAGCGCGACAATTGGCAAGCCCGGCTGGGCAGTGGCCAATCGGGCGATGGCGTCGAGCTCCTCAGCTTCTCCTTCGCCGGCATCGAGCAGCACCGCATCGGGAAGGAGTTGCCCGGCGAGCGATGCGGCTTCGGCAACTCCGCTCGCCCCTACGATTTTCATGCCGCTCATCCCCTCGACCAGCACCGCCAGTCCGCCGCGGGCCAGCGGGTTCGCGGAGACGATCAGCACCCGAAGCTCCGCCATGCACATGGTTATACCCAAGGATCTCACGGAGCGTCGTCTGGCAACCAATTGCGAGTCAGAAACAGCCAGAAGGCCAACCCGGCGTAGGGCCCGTAACGCTTGAAGCGGCGCTCGATCGCCCGATCGCTCACGGGCCGCTTCCGGCCGAGCAGCCGCGCGTAGGTGGGCCGCGTCCACGAATCCAGGATGAGCCGGTCGTAACGCCCCAGCATCAACATGATGTGCGCCGCGGCATAGGGCCCAACACCGGGGAGCGCGAGCAGCCGGGCGGCCACCTCGTCGTCCGGCAGATCGTCACGCGACGCACTCGCGAGCGACTCGAGATTGACCCGACCCCTGGCCACGTCGGTCGCCAGCGTCTTGAGATAGGGGCCGCGGTAGCCGGCGCCCGCAACCTTCTTATAGAAACCAGCCGGCGCCGCTGCCATCGCCGCCGGCGTGGGAAAGGCCCGCCCGTAGGGACCGCCGCCGGGCGCGCCTGGCGCCTTCTCCCCCAGGTGCTCGACCAGCGCGTTCACCATCCGGGTGGTTCCGCCCCAGGATGTGTTCGTGGTGCAGATCGTCTTGACGACGTCTTCGAACACCGTCGGGCTGCGCACCATCCGGCCCGCGCCCATCAGAACCCAGGCGAGATCCGGGTCCTCGGCCGCCACGGCATAGAAGGGCGTTAGATCGAGGTCGAGGCTGAGCACGTGGCGGACCTGCGCCATCACGGCGGCGGCGACCCTGGGGGTCAGCGATTGGCCCGCGACCGAGATCAGGCCGTGTCCGGGACGGGCCTGCGAGATCGTCAATGTGCGCGCGCCGACTCCAGCGACGGGCACGGTGATTTCGAAGGTCCAGGCTTTCTGATCGAGACGCATCGGGGGCAGTTCGGCAATACCGTGTGAGAGGAAGACCCGCCGGAGGTCGATCGCCTCGCCCGCTGGGCCTACCAGCGGGAATTCAGCAGTCCAGCTCTCAACCATCCATTGCGGCGAGAAAATCCAGGGCCGCCAGGTACCCCTCGAAGCCAAGGCCCGAGATGAGACCCTGGGCGGCCGCGGCCGTCACCATCCGATGGCGCTCCGGGTCGCGGCTAAAGACGTTAGAGATGTGTACTTCGACAACGGGCTTGCCCGAGCCGCGCAATGCATCGGCGAGCGCCAGACTGTAGTGCGAGAGCGCCCCCGGATTGATGATGATGGCGTCGCAGGAAGCACCGTCCTTTTCGATCCAATCGATCAACTGGCCCTCGTGGTTCGACTGCAGGCAGGAAAGCTCGAAGTCGAGTTCAGCGGCCCGCTCGGCAAGCAGCTTTTCCAGGTCGGCGAGGGTCTGGGTGCCGTAGACCTCCGGCTCGCGGCGCCCGAGCGTGCCAAGGTTGGGCCCGTTCAGCACGAGGACTTTCACCCGGGTAGCACCTCCGCCAGCGATGACTCGACCACGGACGGCTCGACCGACTGACCATACTCCGCCCGACCGATCTCGCGCAGGAGAACCCAGCGGAGCTCGCCTGCCCGCGACTTCTTATCGTGGCGCATCGCCTCGATCAGCGCGGCATGAGCCACGGCTGGTCGGTCGGCGAGCAAACCGGCGGCACGCAGAAGCGAATGCTGCACCGCGACAGCCTCGGGCCCGCAGGCACCTGTGCGCAGGCTGATACGCGCCGCCACCTCCATACCCCAGGCAACCGCCTCGCCGTGCCGGAGCGTTCCGAACCCGGCGGCCCGTTCCAGCGCATGACCGACCGTGTGCCCGTAGTTGAGGATGGCGCGAACACCGGTCTCCTGGGGATCCTGAGCGACGACCGCGGCCTTGATCGCAATCGCACGACCCACGGCCTCGCGCACCGCAGGTGGCTCGCGCCGCAGCACCGCCGGCAGGTTCGCGACGAGCCGGTCGACGAATGACCGGTCGGCGATGAGGGCGGCCTTGATGACCTCGGCCAACGACGCCCGGTACTCCGCCTCGGGCAGGGTGGCGAGATAGTCGAGGTCGCAGAAGATCGCCGAGGGCTGGTGAACCGCGCCCACCAGGTTCTTGCCGGCGGGCAGGTTGATCGCGGTCTTGCCGCCGATGCTGCTATCCACCATGGCGAGCAGGGTGGTCGGCAGCTGCACATAACGAATCCCCCGCATCCAGCTTGCGGCAGCGAACCCGGTCACATCCCCAACCGCACCGCCGCCCAGGGCGATGAGCGCACCCTGTCGATCCACGCCTGCAGCCGCCAGAGCCTCATAAATGCTCGCCAGCACGCCGAGTTCCTTGGCGGCCTCTCCCGCGGGCACCAGATGCAATTGCACGGTGAGGCCGGTGCCGATGAAGGCGTCTGTGAGCGCCCTGGCATGCCGCTTGGCTACGTGTTCGTCGCTGATCACGACGACGGTCCCCGAGATGTTCATCCGTCGCAGGGCGGCCGGCACAAGCTGGCGCAGACCGTGACCGACAGTCACATCGTGAGGGGAGCCCGGGATATCAATGAGGATGCGCTGCGGTCCTCCCCGGGAGAGCCGGTCGCGGACCTGCTCGGCGACGTCAACCGGGTCGATGCCATCGGTCTTGACGACCACATCCGCTTCGAGGTAGCGGGATAACCGGCCGGGAAGTAGCGAGGCAATGACGGAGGGGGCGCCGGGCTGCAGCAACGGGCGATCGCTCGATCCGTTCAGGCGGCGGGCTAGCTCACCAGGCTCCGCCAGCAGGGCAACGACCGTGTTGCCACTTCGGATTCGGGCCCAGTTCTCGTCGCGCATTGGTGCGCCGCCGCCGACCGCGACCACCGAGCCGTCGCGCTCCAGGGCGCGCTGCAGGCAGCGCGACTCGCGCTCCCGGAATCCGGCCTCGCCTTCACTTGAAAAGATCTCGGCGACCGATCGCCCCGCGTCCGCCTCGATCACCTCATCGAGGTCGACGAACGGCCGCTCGAGTCGGTGCGCCAGATGCGGACCCACGGTTGACTTTCCGCTGCCCATGAAGCCGACGAGCACGACGTTGTTCACCGGCGCGTTTCCCGCAGGTAGCTCTCGACGTTCCTGTGCAGTTCGGTCATCGAGTCGCTGCCGAACTTTTCGAGCAGCATGCCGGCGAGGACCAGGGCAACCATCGCTTCCCCCACCACCCCGGCGGCGGGCACGACGCAAATGTCGCTGCGCTCGTAGTGGGCCCGCGCCGGTTCCTTCGTCTTGAGGTCGACCGTGGCCAGCGGCTTGAGCAGGGTCGAGATCGGCTTCATGTAGCCGTGCACGACCAGCGGCTCGCCGTTGCTGACGCCGCCCGTCAATCCGCCGGCGCGGTTTGTCTCGTGGCCCAGGCGCCCGTTGTCGTAGACGGGCACGTCATGCACCTGCGAGCCGGGCAGGCCTGCTCCCTCCACGCCATCGCCGATCGCGACGGCTTTGCAGGCCGGGATACTGACGATCGCCTGGGCGAGCAGGCCGTCAAGCCTCGTGTCCCACTGTCGGTAGCTGCCCAAGCCGGGCGGGACGCCTTCGGCGATCACGGTGAAGATGCCGCCCAGCGTGTCGCCTCGTTCGCGCGCCGCATCGATCGCGCGCACCATCGCCTCGCCGGCAGTTCCATCGGGGGAGCGCACCGCCGAGGATTCGACCTTCTCCCAGGGGATCGGCCAAGGTACGGTGGCCTCGATGGCGCCGACCGAGCGCGTGTAACTGCGCACCTGCATACCGAATTCGCGGAGCAGTAATTTCGCCACGCCGCCCGCCGCCACACGAGCCGCGGTCTCGCGCGCGCTCGCCCGTTCCAGGACATCACGTGCATCGCTTGCCGCGTACTTGAGCATTCCGGCCAGGTCGGCATGGCCCGGCCGCACACGCGTGATCGGCTTGCGCTTGACCTCTGCGGCATCGACGGCCATAACCTGGCGCCAGTTCTCCCAGTCTCGGTTCGCGATCTCGAGCGTGATCGGCGAGCCGAGCGTCAGCCCGCCGCGCACGCCCGCGACGATGTGGGCTTCGTCGTGCTCGATCAACTGCCGCCCGCCACGGCCATGACCGCCCTGTCTGCGCGTCAGGTCGCGGGCCAGGTCTTCCTCGCGCACGGTCAAGCCGGCGGGCACGCCGTCGAGGATGACGGTCAGCCGCTCGCCATGCGATTCGCCGGCGGTGAGCAGGCGCAGGGTCATGCCGGCACCGATGCGCGATCGAGCGCGGCCCGCATCACGTCAATGGGCGCCTTTCTACCGGTCCATATCTGAAATGACGCCGCACCCTGGTACAGGAGCATGGCCCGACCCTCCGCCGACCGACGGCTGCGCAGGTCGAAGAGGACCTGGTCCGTGCGCAGCCAGGACCGCGGTGGAAGGTCGGCGGGCGTGGCATTCACGACCAGCTGCGCCCTCGCGACCGCCTCCTGCAGGTGGTCCATCTCGAGCGGGCCGCCACGGACGATCTCGAGCTCGTGGCACAGGCGTTGTGCCTGCTCGACGTTGCGTGCGACCACCCAGACTTCGGCAGCCGGCTGCAGCGCGGCAGCAACGGCCCGCGCGGCGCCCCCTGCTCCGATGATCGCGACGTGGGAATAGCCCGCAGCCTGCCCTCCCCCGCGAGCAGGGGAGGGAAATTGTTCCTCGAGGGCGCGCTGGAATCCCTCCACATCGGTGTTCCAGCCCTTCAGCGTTGCGCCCCGCCGGCTGATGGTGTTCACCGCGCCGATGCGAGCGGCCTGCGCGTCCAGCTCATTGAGGAAGGGAATGACCGATTCCTTGTGTGGGATGGTGACGTTGGCACCGAGGATGCGCTCGTCTCCGCCCAGCTCGGCCATCGCGCCGGCCAGTGCAGCCCGGTTCACCTCACAAAGCACGTAGCGGCAATCGATGCCGAGCGCCCCAAAGGCAGCGTTTTGCATGCCGGGCGACAGGCTGCGGGAGACGGGATCACCCAGCAGGAGCACGGAGTTCACGCCCCCACCCTACCCGCCCCCGTAGACGGGGGAGGGATTGAGTCAGGCATGGGCCAGGTCCTCGAGTTGGGCAAAGAAGTTGGGATAGGAGACGGCGACGCAGTCGGCACCCTCGATCGTGGTCGGACCGGATGCGACGAGTCCCGCTACCGCGAGCGCCATCGCGACGCGGTGATCTTGCTGCGGATCGACGGTCGCGCCGTGCAGACCGGCCGGCCCCTGGATGCTGACGCCGTCGGGGCGCTCCTCGACGGTGGCGCCCATTCGGCGAAGGCCCTCGGCCATGGTGGCAAGCCGGTCACTCTCCTTGACGCGGAGCTCTCCGGCGCCGTTGATTGTGGTGACCCCCTCAGCCTGCGTCGCCAGCACGAGCAGGGCAGGGATCTCGTCGATGGCGGCCGCCACCTCGGCAGCACCGAGGACAATGGACCGCAGGCGGTGGCCGGTGACGGTCACCATGCCGCGCGGCTCGATGTCGTCGGAAGATGCCTCGACCTTGACGCCGGCTCCCATCGACCGCAGCAGCTCGAGAAACGCGGTCCGCGTTGGGTTGAGGCCGACATCGCCGATGATCACCGACCAGCCAGGCCTCAACGCCGCGGCCGTCATCCAGAACGCGGCCGAGGAAAAGTCGCCAGGCACGGCCAGCTCGATCGGCCGAAGCGGCTGATGCGATGGCCGGATCACAACTCCATCCGCCGTCGCGTTAACATCCGTTCCCATCGCTCGCAGCAACCGTTCTGTGTGGTCCCGCGTAGGCTTGGGCTCGACGACGGTCGTAGGACCGCTGGCGGACAGTCCGGCCAACAGCAGCGCGCTCTTCACCTGGGCGCTTGGGATAGGCAACACGTAGCGGCGACCCTGGAGCGATGTTCCCCTCACAGCAATCGGAGCTCGATCCTCTTGCGATTCGATCCTCGCCCCCATACGCTTCAGCGGCTCGATCACCCGATCCATCGGGCGGCGGCGGAGCGAGGCGTCGCCGTCGAGCGTCGCCGTTATCGAGCTACCGGCGATCAAGCCGAGCAGGAGTCGCATCGTTGTGCCGGAGTTGGCACAGTCGAGGTTGCCATGCGGCGTCGCGAACGAGCTCAGGCCCGCCCCACGGATCCGTGCCGTGCGACCACTGCGCTGGAGGTCGGCACCGAGGCCGCGGAGACAGGCAACGGTCGCCAGGACATCTTCACCTTCGGGAAGACCGTGAACCCAACTTTCGCCCTGCGCCAGGGCGGCGAGCATCAGCGCACGATGCGCAATCGACTTGTCGCCGGGGACGGACAGTTCGCCGGCAACGCGCATCGCCGGTGAGACGGTGCGGGCGGACTGCACCTCAGCCAGTGGCATGCACGCCCTGCCTGAAGAGGTCGCCCACGCGCTCCCCACGGTCGATGCGCTCGCGGTAGTCGCGCAGTACCTCGGAGAAGCGGTCGATGGCGTCGACCAGGGGACCGCGGTTGGTGGTCGTGATGTCCTCGTACAGGGTGGGATCACCCTCGGCCAGGCGCACCATGCCTCGAAATCCGGGGCCGCCCAGCGCCGGATCCGCAACCGGTCGCACTGTCTCCGCGTACGCGATACTGATAGTGAAGGCCAGGTGGCTCAGAAACGCCATCTGGCGGTCGTGCGCCTCGGCGGAGAGGATCTGCGGCCGCGCCCCCAGGGCGCGGACGAGCCGGAACCACTCGTCGAACGGTGTCAGGTTTTGCCCCTCATCCGGCGTGAAGATCCACGTCTCGCCGCGGAAGAGCGTGGCATCGCTTTCACCCAGGCCGCTTCGCTCCTTGCCGGCGACGGGGTGGCCGCCGAGGAATCGATCCGGAGCGGGCAGACAGCGCGCCCAGTCGAGCACCGGGCGCTTCACACTGGCCACGTCGGTGACGATGGCGCTTCGCGGCACGATGCTCGCCAGTCGTTCGAGCACCGCCCGGATCTGGTTGATGGGTGTGGCGACAACGACAACGTCGCAGCCGGCCAGGTCGCGCAGGTCGGTCGACGCGCGGTCGACGACGCCACGCTGCTGCGCCGCCAGCACGCCCTCATCGTGATGGGCGATACCGCGGACCTCGATCGACCCGCCCAGCCGGCGAAGAGCCAGGCCGAGTGAGCCACCAATCAGTCCGAGTCCGACGATGCCGACCCGCATCACGCCACTCCGACGGTCCGCTTCAGGGCAGCGGCCACCGCATCGACCTGCTGGACCAGCTGCGCGAACGCCTGCGGGGTCAAGGATTGCGCACCGTCGGAGAGCGCGACCTCCGGCTGCGCGTGCACCTCGACCATCAAGCCGTCGGCCCCCGCCGCGATGCCGGCCAGGGCCATTGGGGTGACCAGGGAGCGCCGCCCCGTGCCGTGGCTTGGGTCGACGATCACAGGAAGGTGACTCAGTTCCTTGATCAGCGGCACGGCGTTGAGGTCCAGGGTGTTTCGCGTGTACGTCTCGAAGGTCCGAATCCCACGCTCGCAGAGGATCACCTCGTAGTTACCCTGGCTGAGGATGTACTCCGCCGAGAGCAGCCATTCCTCGATCGTCGCCGACATGCCTCGCTTCAGCAGGACCGGCTTGCGCAAACGGCCGACTTCGGAGAGCAGCGGGAAGTTCTGCATGTTACGCGCGCCGATTTGCAGCACGTCGACGATGCCGGCCAGCGTGCCAATGTCCGCCGGCTCCAGGACCTCGCACACCAGCGGCAGGCCGGTCTCGCGCTTTGCCTCGCGCAGGATGTTGATCCCGTCGCCGCGTAGCCCCTGGAAGCTGTACGGGGAGGTGCGCGGCTTGAAGACGCCGCCACGCAGCGCATGGGCCCCTGCCGCCAGTACTTTTCGGCAAGTCTGAAGATACATCTCCTCACCGTCAACCGAGCACGGCCCGGCCACGATCCAGGGACGGTCGCCACCTACGTCGTGGTCACCGACCCTGATCCGAGTATCGCGCGATCGGAATTCGCGGTTCGATAATTTGAATGGCTTCGTGATGGGTACCACCTCAGCTACCCCAGGGGCCTCGATGAAGAGATCCCGCAAGGCGAATGGATTCGTGCCGATGACGCCGATGACGGTTCGCTCCTCACCGTCGCTCAGGTGGGTCCGGCAACCGTGCGCCTCGACCTGGGAGACGACCGCCGCCACCTGCGCGGGAGTCGCGTCGTGCCGCATCACGATGATCATGCTGTCACCCTCAATTTCTCCGCGCCGCGCAGGTAGACGAAGCGCATCGCCGACGACGGCCGGTCGGTGTTGACGAGGAGCAGCACGCGGATGCAGTGTGGCAGGCTCCGTGGGTTCGAAGACGGCACGGCCATCTCGTGGCCACAGAGCAGGGGCACGTCTCCCCAACCGAAGCGTCGCGCGGCGGCTGCGGGAAACTCTGACGTCAGGTCGGGTGTCGTGGTGAACCAGACGGCGGCGATGTCGCCCGGACTGAGCGCGTTCTCGCGGGCGAGCTGCGCCAGCAGCTCCGTCGTGGCGGCGACGATCGCCGCCTCGCTGTCTTCATCAGTGGTCGTCGCGCCGCGAATCCCTCGAACCGCCACCTTGTTTGCCTCCTGGGCGCGCCAAGTTAGTTGTTTGTGTTAGGAGGAGGCCGGTGAACGGGGGGCGGCGGGAGGGGCGGCGCTAGCCCATCCCGAGCCGGTCCCGTGCCGGCCCGAGGTAGGCGTAAAAGTAAAAGCCCGCGAACTGAACCCGCCCTGACATGTGCGGCACATCGTACAAGATGTTTTGTCGCCACGCAAGGGCCGATCGTAACCTCGTTCGGTATCCCCTTACGGCGCAATTACACCGGTAGAGGAGGCATCGATGAAGTCGAACCGAATTCACGTGGGCATCATTCCGGCGGTCGCCGCCCTCTGGCTGGCGGCCTGCGGCAGCACCGCACCCAGCAGTAACGCCGCATCGCCAAGCGGCGCCGCCCTGATCCACACCGCCTCGATCAAAATCGGGGACAAGACGCAAACGGTGCTGAAAAATGCCAAGGGGCTAACGCTCTACTACTTCACCCCCGACACGGCGACGAAGGTTGCCTGCACCGGCGGATGCGCGTCCAACTGGCCGCCGCTCCTCGCCAACACCGGCACGCCCACCAGCAACCCGGCGCTCCCGGGCGAGCTGACGGTGCTCAATGGGGCCAACGGCAACCAGGTTGTCTATAACGGGCACCCGCTATACACCTACATAAAGGATGGGGACGCGGCCGATGCCTACGGGCAGGGAATCGGCGGAAAGTGGTTTGCGGCGACGTCGGACCTGACGTCGGCCGCTACTCCGGCGCCGCCGGTGGGTTACTAGCGCGAGGCCGGGAGGGGCGCCGCCGGCTGCGGAGCCAGGTCCGGGAGCATCTGCATCGGGTCGACGGGGCTGTTCTCGATTCGAACCTCGAAGTGGGTGTGCGGCCCGGTCGAGTTGCCGGTTGAGCCCACCAGGCCCACCAGCTGGCCGCGGTGGACGATGTCACCTTCCTTGACCCCAATCGTGAGCAAGTGACCGTATAGCGTTTTCAAGCCGGCATCGTGCTGGATGATGACGTAGTTCCCGTAGCCGACGAGGGTTCCCGTGCTGTCGGCCATGGGCCGGGCGAGCGTGACGACGCCGTCCGCCGCCGCGAACACGGGCGTTCCCAGCGGCACTGCTAGATCGATCCCCGTATGAAAGTGGGGGAAGCCGGCATAAGCAGCCTCGAACACATAGGGCGTCGGCCCAAAGCCTTGCGTGATGGTCGCGTGCGGGATCGGCCAGAGCAGGTGTCCGGTCGAGGCCAGCACCGGGTCTTGCGCGATCAGCTGGGCCGCTTGCTGGAAGTCCTGCTGGGCGAAGACAGCCTGCTCGATCTGGCTGAGCACACTGTCGGTCTTCATCTTGACGAGCTTTGCCCGCCGCACCGCCATCTCCGGCGAGTCGGTCTGCATGGCATCGAGCGCCACCAGCGCCTCATCGATCGTTCCCTGCAGTTGCGTCTGGAGCGATTGCTCGTTGGCGATCTCCTGGGCGAGGGTGGTGCGGACGATCACCAGCCGGGATAGGGTGTCCTTCTTGGTGTGCCGGCTGCGCTCCAGCGTCGCTTGGGCGTGGGCCAGGGCGACGTCGTCGGCCTGTACCGCCCGGATCAGGCTTCGCTCACGATCCAGCACGACGTCGCTGTAGCCGATGGTCTCCAGCAAGCCGCCGAAGCCGCCCGAGCGGATGAGGCTGGCCAAGAAGTTGTCCTGGTGTTTGTAGAGGCGCCGAAGAATGGTGGCCAGCTGCGCGCGGTCGACCTGGAGCCGAGTGCTGACCTGATCGTGCAGCGCGCTGACCGCGGTGATCCGGCTATCGAGCGAGGCGACCTGTTTCTCGGCGTCGAAGATCTGCTGGCCGAGCGCGATCAGGCTCAGCTCCGACTGGTTCAGGGACTTCTCCAGCATCAGGGCATGGGCCTCGGACGCCGTGAGGTCGGCGATCAGCTGGCCCTGGGGCTGCCGGTTCAGAAGGCCGGGGTTGGTCGGCGACGGGCTGGGCGCGGGTGAGGGCGAGGGTCCCTGTTGGGTGACGGCGGCGACGGGTGAGGTCGTGGGGCTCGGGCTGGGCGAGGGTGAGGGTGAGGCTCCCGGCGCGCCGGCCAGAACCGCCGCCGGTGCCACCAGCAAGCCGAGCAGCCCAACCAGACTCATCAGTAGGACGGTCACTCTACGCCCACGCTTCGGTCCGGGGACCACAGAGCGTCGAGAGTTCACAGTCCTACCGAAGTCTTTACAACTCTTAAGGCACAGGCCAGTGCTTCCTGCCCGATCGAACCCCAAACGGTGCCTCCGTGGGCCCCTTCCTGCCCATTTCGTATTCGAACCCTGCCGGTGCGCCTCCTGAGCGCCAGGCGCTACTTTGACCCATTTTCACATTTTTGTCACCACTTGCCTGTTTCCACCTTTCCTGGAAGCCCACCCGAGCACTTGCGCCGGCCTAACCTGTGCTACCATCCTGAAAAACCAACTCGGGCTATCACGGGGGAAGTGATCTGGCACAGAGCCGGTTTTTAACGCACACGCTTGTTTTGTTAGCGGCGGCCGTGATCCCGGTACTGACAGCCTTCGACCGACTCCACACTGACACCGCCTACGGCGCAAATCCCACTCCGTCGGTCTCACTGCGGACCACGCACGTCGACGACGTGATCCTGAGCCAGGGCGGCTTCATCATGAAGATGAGCACCTCCAGCGTGGACACGCCGGTTCGACGCGACGTCGCCTACTACACCATCAAGCAGGGTGACACCGTCCAGAGCGTCGCGGGGCGCTACGGCCTGACGCTGGACACCCTGCGCTGGGCTAACAACATCGCCGACGTGACCGCGGTCGTCCAGGGCGAGCGCCTCGTGGTGCCCCCGGTCAACGGGATCCTGGTCAAGGTTCAGGTGAACACCCAGCTGAGCGCGCTCGCCATCCAGTATCACGTCAAGGTCCAGGACATCATCGATTTCAACCTGATCCGGGATCCGGATCACCTGAAGGCGGGGACCATGCTGATGCTGCCCGACGGCGTCGGACCGTCGCTGGCCGATCCGGGGATCGGCAAGAAGACGGTGCGCTCGGTGACCTGGAACCGCTTCGGCCCGCAGGTGACGAACTACACCATCACCTACAGCAATGCCCCCACCTACGGCTCCGGCGGCAAGTTCCCCTACGGCTATTGCACCTGGTGGGTCGCGCACAAGCGTTATGTGCCGTGGTCTGGGAACGCCTGGCAGTGGTGGTACAACGCGCAGCAGTTCGGCTTTGCCGAGGGCCAGGTCCCAATGGTGGGTGCCATCATGGTGCAGGGCATCAGTTGGTCCTCGCCGGTCGGACATGTGGCGTACGTCGAGTCCGTGAACGCGGACGGGTCCTTCACGGTATCCGAGATGAACTACGGCGGATGGGGCCGGCTCGACTACCGGACGATCAAGTCCACCGCCGGACTCGATCTGCTGGGCTTCATCTACTAGCCAGGCCCCGCCAGCAATGACCGCGCCCGAAGAATTCCTTGATAAAACGCGCGACCAGGGGCTGAAGGAACTCGAAGACTTTCTCATGATTCCCAGCATCTCGAGTCAACCGGAGCGCGCCGCGGACGTTCGTCGCGCCGCCGGCCACCTGGCCGAGCAATACCAGCGAGTCGGACTCGAGAACGCCGAGGTCATCGAGACGGCCGGGCATCCGGTCGTCTATGCCGACTGGCTGAAGGCGCCGGGCAAGCCGACGGTGCTCCTCTACGGTCACTACGACGTCCAGCCGGTCGACCCCCTGGATCTGTGGAAATCTCCACCTTTTGAACCGCATCGGCAAGATGGGCTGCTCTTCGCCCGCGGCTCATCCGATGACAAGGGTCAGATCGCGCTCCACTGGCAGGCGATCCATGCCTGGCTGCGAACGACGGGAGAGTTACCCCTCAATCTGAAGGTGATCGCCGAGGGCGAAGAGGAGATCGGAAGCCCACACTTCGAGGAGTTCGTGACAGCCAACCGGGACCGGCTCAAGGCTGACTACTGCGTGATCAGCGACACGGCAATGGTGGCGAAGGGATTTCCTGCCATCACCTACGCGCTGCGTGGCCTGATTTACTTCGAGCTCCGGGTCGAGGCCGCCACCAGCGATTTGCATTCCGGAAACCTCGGCGGCATTGCGCCCAACCCGGCTCAGGCCCTGGCCGAGATCCTGGTGCGGCTCAAGGATGCGGCCGGCCACGTCCTGGTGCCCGGGTTCTACGACGGCGTGCGGCCCCTGAGCGACGACGAGCGCCGCCAGTTCGCGCGCGTGCCCTTCGACGAGGCGGCGATCAAGCGGACCTATGGCCTGCGAGCGCTGCACGGCGAGGCGGGCTTCACGCCGACCGAGCGCAACTGGGCGCGGCCAACACTCGACGTCAACGGGATCTGGGGCGGCTACCAGGGTCCCGGCGCGAAGACGATCATCCCGGCCTGGGCCGCCGCCAAGTTCAGCTGCCGGCTCGTCCCCGACCAGGATCCAAAGGCCATCAGCGAAGCGCTGCGCAGCTACATCGAGGAGGTGCAGCCCACGACCGTACGGACCAGCCTCACCGAGCTCAGCGGTCACGGCGATCCGTGGATTACGCCCATTGACCATCCGTTGGTCGGAGCCGGGCAGCGCGCCCTGCGACGGGTCTACGGTCAGGATCCGGCGATGATCCGCGCCGGTGGGTCGATCGGCGCGGTCGACATCATGGGGCGGCTGCTCGAGGCGCCCTGCCTGCTGGTCGGCTTCGTGCTACCGGATTGCTTTGCGCACGCGCCCAACGAGCGCCTCGATCTGGACAGCTTCTTCCTGGGTCGCAAGGCGGCCCTGTGTCTCTGGGAGGAGATCGCCGCCATCAGGGTCCCCTGATCAGTCGCCGTTTTTGTCGCGCTTTTTGTCGCCGTCTTCCGCGCCGTTGTGGGTCAGGCTGGCCCGGAGCTTCACGAAGTTCGCCCGCAATTCCGCTTGACGCCACGCCGACGCCGCGCGCTTCAGCCGCTCGGACTTGCGCATTCCAAAGACGGCCTCCCAGCCGACCTGGAGCAGGGCGCCCGCATAGGCATCGATCGGAACGTGCTCGGCCTGAGCCGCAGCTTCGATGTAATCCTCAAGTACCGGGTCGACGCTGGCTATGAGCTTACCCACTGAGGACCCCCTCGGTGACCGCCCTCCTCCCTAGAGCACGATACCCGAACCAGTGCTCGCGCGCCAATACCCCCATTCGGCCTAGGTATGGCGACGTGACTGGTAGTGCGGCTTCAACGTCTCCTGGTACTCGATGAGGCCGAAGGTGAAGGCATGGTTCGGCTCGAACAGCATCGCTTGCTGCGGCCAGAATTCCGATAACGCCGCTCGCTCCCGATCGGCCCTTTGAAACCGGTGGAACAGCTCGGCTCGAGCGAGAGTTCGGATGTCCTCCAACCAGGCATGGTCATCGGGTGTCAGCTGCAGCGCATCGAGCTCGGCCAGCGCCGTCTCGACCGTCATGGCGGCGCGGCTACGCAGCAGGGCGCGTTTCATCCTCAGCTGTCCGGTCGGCATGCGGGCATCGATCGACGGCAGTAGCGAATCGAGATGAGCCAGGACGGCTGCCCAATTTCCAGTCGCCGTGGCTTCGAGATCGAGCTCGTAGTGCTCGAGCGTCAGGTCGCTGAGCTCCGATCGCGCGTGTTCGAGCTCCGAGCGCGCCTGCTCGAGCCTGCCGGCCAGCTTCGCAAACGTGGCGCGACAACCGAACGACACGTCAAACATCGGGAGCCCACGCATGTAGAGGAACATGTCGTCGGCGATCTTCAACTCGTAGTAACGGTCGAAGATCGGCTGGATCGACTGCTGACCAAGCTCGAAGCGGTTCCATAGATAGTAGTAGCGCGCCATCGCCAGCACGCCAGCGCCCCTCACGTCCTTCAGGAGGACCCGCTGAAAGCAGGCGGCCATCTCATCGATGCGGCCCTGCGCCTCGTACTCCTGCCCCAAGCCGAAGTTCAGCCAGCTGGACGCTGGAAACTGCTGGACGCCTTCGTGGAAGATCTCCCTCGCCCTGGCGCGGTGATTCGTGCGGAATTCGACAATGCCGCGGGCGTGAAACCAGGCCTCCTGATCAGCTCCCGGGAGGTTGCGCCGATCCATCCGGTCGAGGACCTCGCCGAGTTCGGCCCACCGGCCCGCCCGGCCGTACTCGTCTACCAGCCGGTCGACCTCGCCCTGCGCCTTAGCGCTCACCGAGCCGCCACCCTCCCCTCCCCCGGCAGCGGAGGGAAAATTCCCCAGGCCCGGCTAGTCGGCGACGAAGCGGTAGCCGATCCCCGGTACGGAGTGGATGTAATGCGGCTTCTCGGAGTCGCGCTCGATCTTCTTGCGCAACCGGTAGACGTGGGCGTCAACGGTGCGCGTCTCGATCTCGACCTCGTAGCCCCACACCTTGCGGAGCAGCTCGCCACGGCTCACCACCTGCCCGGCCTGCGAGGCCAGTAACGACAGCAGGTTGAACTCGGTGAGGGTCAGGGCGACTTCCTTGCCCTCGCGCCACACCTGGCGGCTGTTCATGTCGATGATGAGGCCTGGGAACTCGAAGCGCGTCTTGGGCTGTGCCTGCGAGACCGCCTGCTCGCTCCGACGCAGGTGTGCGCCCACCCGGGCTAAGAGTTCCCGTACCTCAAACGGCTTGGACAGGTAGTCGTCGGCCCCCACCTCGAGCCCTACGACGACGTCGATCGTGTCGTTCTTCGCGGTCAGCATGATGACCGGGACCTGGGTGCCGTCGGCCCGGAGCTGGCGGCAGACATCCATCCCGGAAACCCCCGGGAGGTTCAGGTCGAGGATGACGAGGTCGGGCTCGGACTTCTCGATCATCTCTATGCCCTTCTCGCCGGTATCGGCTTCGATCAGGTTGAGGTTTTGACCCAGCATTGCCATCCGGACGACCTCCCGGGTCGGGGCATCATCCTCGATCATCAGAATCGTCTTCGGGAATGACATGGGTCGCGCCTACTCCTTCTCCAGAAAGTTCGTCACTTGCAGCATGAATTTCTTGAGTTCGATCGGTTTCGCGATGTAGCCACTGCACCCCGCGGCCAGCGCCTGCTCCTCGCTTCCCTTCAACGCGTTCGCTGTCAGGGCGACCACTTTGATGCTTCGCGTGGCCGGGTCAGCTTTGAGCTGGCGGGTGACCGCTAATCCATCAACGCCGGGAAGCTGCATATCCATCAGTATTAGGTCGGGCCGGAGGTGGCGGGCCTTGTCCAGGCCCTCCTGGCCGTTCAAGGCGGTGTCCACCGTGAAGCCGTTGCCCTCCAGGACCATCCGGGCCAGGTCGAGGTTCGACGGGTTGTCCTCCACCACCAGCACCCGGTTCCGCTTGCTCGGGCCGGGCCGAAGCGGGAACTCGACGGTGAAGGCTGTCCCCTGGTCGGGGGCGCTCTCGAAGTCGATCGTGCCGCCGTGGAGCTCGACCAGCTTCTTGGTCAGGGCCAGCCCGAGCCCGGTGCCCGGGTACTCCCGGTTGCTGGCGCTCTGCACCTGGTAGAAGGCGCCGAAGATCTTGTGCTGCACGTCCTTGGGGATGCCGATGCCACTGTCTTTGACCGTGATCCGCACGGCGGTTCCCTGGACGGCGGCCCGGAGGCCGACCTTCCCGGAAGGCGGCGTGAACTTGATGGCGTTCGAGAGCAGGTTGTAAAGAACCTGCTTGAACTTGTTCTTGTCCGCAATCAACAGCGCATCAGGCGGCTCGATGCTGGAGCCGATCTCGATGTCCTTCTTCATCGCCAGCGAGCGCACCACGTTGAGCACCTCGCGCACGGCGGAGTCGACCCCGAATTCTTCGTAGACGAGGTCCATCCGGCCTGCCTCGACCTTGGTGAGGTCGAGGACGTCGTTGATCAGCGACAGCAGGTGCTTGCCGCTGTTATAGATGTTGTCCAAGCAGTCATGGCGTTGTTTCTCGGTGATCTTGCCGGCGAGGTCGTCCCGAAGGAGCTCCGAGAATCCGAGGATGGCGTTGAGTGGCGTGCGCAATTCGTGCGACATGTTGGCGAGGAACTCCGACTTGAGCCGGCTGACCTCGGCGATCTGGGCATTCGCCGTCTCCAGCTCCCCGAGGTGGTTGCGGAGCTGCTCGTAAAGGCGCCCGTTCTCGATCGCGATCGAGGCCTGGTTGGTGATGACTTTGAGGATCGCGGCGTCGAGCTCGGTGAAGGGATCCACCCGCTGACGCGAGATGGTCATCGCGCCGACCACCCGCTGCGTCGTCGCCAGCGGCTGGACCATGAGCGAGCGCGGCGACCGACTCTGGTCGAGGATCTTGAAGCGCGGGTCGAGGGTGGCGTCGGCAATATTGAGGGTCTCGAGCTGCTCGACGGCGTAGCCCAGGATGCCATCACCGAGGACGAAGCGGGCGATGTGGGGCACCATGTCGCGGTGCGGGTAGGTGGCGGTCGCGGTGAGCTCGCGGCTGCCCTCGTTGAGCAAGAAGACGGTCGCCGCATCGAATTGCACCATCTGGGAGGTGGCGCGCAGCATGGCCTCGATGTTGTCGCTCAGTGAGAGCGAGGCGGAGAAGAGACCGCCGAGCCGGTTCAGCAATTGAATCTCGGGGTCGGCTGTCACGTGCGCGACATTATAGGTCATATTTTTTGACACAACCACGTTGCCGATTGTGGGTTTCGATACTGCAACGTCACCGTCCGTGACTTTCTTTCAGCGAGCGCGCAGCGCGAGCCGCGCTTTCGCGCGTGAGAGGGCGGGCGTCGCATGGGCCTGTACGCGCCCACGAGGCCATCGTGATTTCGGCCGAGTGCGCGATGGGCCGCTGGACGACGCCACCGCCCGGTAAATCAGTAGCATGACGCGACGTGAAGGCGATTCGGTTCCACCAGCACGGCGGCCCCGAGGTGCTGCGCTACGAGGATGCGCCGACCCCGGAGCCGGGCCCGGGTGAGGTGCTGGTCGCGCTGCGGGCGGCCGCCCTCAACCACCTGGACATCTTCACCCGCAGCGGCGGCGTGCCCAAGGTCCCCCTCCCCCACATCGGCGGTGCGGACGGTGCCGGGGTGGTGGCGGCGACGGGTCCCGGCGCGAGCCGGTATCCGGTCGGGGCGCGCGTCTTCTTCGACCCCGGGTTGAGCGACCGCACCTGCGACTATTGCGCTCGGGGCGAGCACAGCCTCTGCGACAAGTGGGAGATTCTCGGCGAGCATCGTGACGGCACCTTCGCGCAGGCGGTCGTCCTGCCCGAAGTCAACCTCCGGCCCATCCCGGAAGGCCTGAGCTTCGAAGAAGCCGCCGCCTTTCCGCTGGTGTTCTTGACGGCCTGGCGGATGGTGGTCACCAAGGCTCGCGTACAGCCGGGCGAGTCGGTGCTCATTCTCGGGATCGGCGGGGGGGTCGCGCTGGCCGCGCTGCAGATCGCCAAGCAGGCCGGGGCGCGCGTCTTCGTCACCTCGGGGAGCCAGGAAAAGCTCGAGCGGGCGAAGGCGATGGGCGCCGATGTGCTGATCAACCACAGGGCTGCCGACTTCTCCAGGGAGGTCTGGGATATTACGCAGAAGCGCGGCGTCGATGTCGTGATCGAAAACGTGGGGGCGGCGACCTGGGCGGGCAGCATCCGGGCGCTGGCCAAAGGCGGCCGTCTCGTCACCTGTGGCGCGACGTCGGGTCCCAAGCCGGACGAGGACATCCGCCGCATCTTCGCCAAGCAAATCACGATTTATGGCTCGACCATGGGCACCCCGCACGACTGGGAGCAGCTCAACCGCTTGCTGGCGGCTAAAACCCTGCGCCCTGTCGTCGACCGGACGCTCCCGCTCGAGCAGGCCGCCAAGGCGCAGGAACTGCTGGAGCATGGAGAACACTTCGGCAAGATCGTGCTGACGATACCTCCGCTCTCGTGAGACGCCCGGCGGTGGCGGCATTGATCGCCGTCTACCTGGTTGGCTGCGGGCAGCCGACTGCCAGGGCGACGCCGAGCGCCTCACCCCGCCAGACGCCGGCACCGAGTCCGACCCCGACGCCGGTTCCGACAGCCACGCCCCTGCCACCCCCACCCAACCTCGCGCCCGCGGGCGGATTCGGCGCGCCGCCCGGTTTTTCGGCTTACGTCTATGCCCGCGGCCTGGGCGCGACCACCGCGATGGCCTTTGGCCCGGATGGACGCCTCTATGTGTTGAGCGCCGGCGGCTCACTCGCCGTGGTGCCATCACCGGGTGCCGGTCCACAGACGTTGGTGGCCGGCCTGCCCACTCCCCTCGGTCTGGCCTGGCGAGGGAATGATCTCTACGTGTCGGCGCGTACAAGCGTCCGCCGCTATCAACTCAGCAATGGCGCGCTCTCCGGTGGCGGCGCAGTCGTCAGCGGGTTGCCGGTTTCCCGGCATCAGAACGACTGGATTCTCCCCATGCCCAACGGGGACTTTCTGTTGGGGGTCGGATCGACCTGCGACGTCTGCAGCGAGCGCGACTCCAGAAGCGCCAGCGTGCTGCGTTTTCGCAGTGACTGGAGCTACGCCGGCGTCGTTGTCCGGGGTGCCCGCAATCCCTATGGTCTCGCGCTTCGCGCCGCAACTGGCGATGCCTATGTCACCATCAATGGGCAGGACAACCTCGGCTCGCAGCCGGCCGACCACCTATTGCGAGTGGCGGATGGCGCCGACGCGGGGTGGCCACGCTGCTGGCCGGCCTATCCGGATGGCAGCCTGCACGGAAACTGCGCTGGGGTCGCACCGCCGGTCGCGGTCTTCGCGCCGCACTCGTCGGCGGACGGCATCGTCTTTTACGATGGCGCCGAGTTTGGCGCGGGCTTCGCGGAAAATGCCTTCGTCACCGAATGGGGTGCCAACGCCGGGGGTTCCACCGGGCGCAAGGTCATGCGAATACAGCTCACCGGTGCCGGGGCATCCGAACACGGGCTCGTCAGTGATTTCGCCTGGGGCTTTTCCCATCCGCTGGCCATCACAGAGGCCCCCGACGGGGGCTTGCTGGTCGGCGACTACGGGACGGGCCAGATCACGGAGATCTTCCGGACGAGCTAATGCCTGAAAGAACGCAGCCGCCGGGCCCGTCGCACTACCTATCGGCCTGGTTGATCGCTTCAAGGATCTGACCGGCTGGCTTAGCGAAGGCGAGGCGACCGCCAGCCAGGGATACCTCACGTCCGATGGCGGCCCCTTACATCGTCCAAGCCGCCAGTGGTACGGACAGGTGATGCCGGGCTCGTGGGCGGCGAATGTCGATAGTGAGGGCGTCGAGGGCAAGCTCGGCGGCATCATCTCCATCTGCGCGCACGACCCGGCGTTCGACGAGAACGTGTTCCTCGCCCAGGTGCAGCGGCTGTTCTTCGCCGTCCTCGAGGCGTGGACGGCGCTCAAGCCGGCGCTCAGCCAGGGCGTGATGGCCTCGCTCATCTGGGAGGAGCAGAAGGCGCAGATCGCCACCTACCGGGAACGGGGATGGCGCAACGTATTGAACAAGCTGACGTTCACCAGCGCCGTCGTCGCCGGCGCGGTCAGCGGCACCGGCTTCGATACCGTCACCGTCCGTATCAACGCCAACTCCGCTGACTACGACATCGATGCCGGCGGGAATGTTATCCGCGGTGACGTCGAACCATGGGACTGGACCGAGGATTGGATTTTTCAGCGCCCCTCGCTGGCGGAGACGGGCACGCCGGGGAGCATCACCGCGCAGGCGTGCCCGAACTGCGGCGCGTCGGTCAATGTCGACCTCACCAGCATCTGTCCGTTCTGCGATGCGGCCGTCATCAGCGGCAAGTTCGGCTGGTTGTTAACCCGAATCGATCGAGTCTGACGACACAAGACGTCCCGGCGCTCTATGATGCGCCGGGAGAAATTCGCGAGCCTTGTCGCGGCTCGCGAATTTCAACGGCCGAGCTCCCACCGTTCCCAGAAACGCGCGGACACATTTCGTCCAATGGTGGGCGAGATGCGCGCGTACACCAATAGGCGCGCGAGTTGCGGTGGGAGCTCGGTTTCAGCCGCTTTTCGCGCCTGAAAACAGAAAACCGACCATCGCTCAGTGGTCGGTTTTCCTGCCCCGTCTGGGCCGTACCCGCCGGCAGGCGAGCCCCACTATTCTCTCACTGCGCGGGCTCCTGTGGGCCGGCAACTTTGGAGGACCCGTCGCGCTGCCTACATATTAGTTGACATCGACGCTATCATTTTTGTATTCTGAACAGGCAGCCTACTGCCGGAGCTTAGGGTCGTTTCTCTCCGGCAGCAGGTTCTTCAAAGAGCCCCCGACTCGCGGAGGCTACGGAAACGTTCGGCGCAGACCACCAGGTGGTCAAGGACTTCCACCCCGAGTAGCCGGCCCGCCTCCTGGAGGTGGCGGGTGACCGCCAGATCCTCCGGGCTCGGGGTCGGATCGCCCGATGGGTGATTGTGGGCCAGGATGACGGCGGCCGCCCCGAGGGTCAACGCCGGCCCAAACACCTCTCGCGGCTGCAGGGCCGCAACGTTGAGGCCACCGACGGCGACCTTCTCGCAGCCGACCGGCTGGTTGCGCGTATTCAGGTAGAGGACCGAAAAGCATTCCTTCAGGCTGCTACGGAGCTCCTGGAACTGCAGGAGCGCCTCGCGCGGCGAGGTAACCGCGGGGGCCGCGCTGTCGGCCGGGACGTGCCAGCGCCGAGCGAGCTCCCGCACCATGAAGAGGCGCCGAACCTGGGCGGGCCGGAACCCGTGGCGGCGAGCCGACGCCCGAAGGTCGCCCGGCGGCCGCTCCACGATGCCCCCTTCCGCCAGCAGGGCTCTCACCCCCGACAGGTCGCCCCGCTGCCCGACCAGGGCAGCCAGCAGGCCCGGCTCGTCCGGCGCAGCCATCGATGCTGCATATTACTACATTTTTGTGTAGTAGTCTACGCCTATGGACTCAGTGGTGGCTGAAGACGGCGATCAGGATGATCACGACCACGATGATGACCAGGACCACCGCGCCAACGCCGAGCAGCAGCGCGCCCATGTTGATCGTGGTGTCCTTGATCGGTGCCTGGACCGACAGGGGCGGTCCCGGCTGCACGGGGGAGCCGGCCCCTGGTGGGAGCGGGGCGCCGGGCGGCGCCGCCGGGCGGTCGGTAAAGGCACCCGGCGGGCCGGGCGATTGGGGCGCGGGCGGCTGCGACCAACCGGTTCGGTCGCTTGGGGTTGGGGTCGGCGTGCTATCCGCGGGCGGTCCGTCTTGTTCGTTCATCCTTGCCACTCCGATGCTTGCGTGATGTTGTCGAGGACCCAACCGAACTGCCCGCTCGTCACGGTCGCCTTGCAGTAGCTGCAGACACCCGATTCGTTGATCGACAGTGGCGCGCCACAGTTGGGGCACTGGGTCACCTCGGCCGCTTCGCCCGCCTTGGTACGCGCCGCGCCGCTTCGCGTAAACGTCCAGTATTCCGTGAAGGGTTGGTCCTTTTGGGAACCGAAGATGACTTTGCTGGGATTGGCGTCCTCCACCTCGTAGTCCGCGGCACTGGCGTCGATGCGCACCGTGATGGAGTCGAAGTTCGGATCGGATTGCGCCTTGACGATCTGCACCCCGCCGATCACCAGGTTGTCGAGGATGTTCTTCTTGTGGGCCGCCGTCATGGCATCGATCTGGTTCTTCCAGCGATGGTAGATGCCATCCGACATGTAGACCCGGGCCGGTTCCAGGTTGCGGTCCATCCAGGCCTTCTGCAGCGCGAAGAACGCGGCCTGCGCCCGATCGAGGAACATCTGCTGGTTGAAGTTCGGGTCCTTCGCCTGCAGGGCGGCCAGGTCATCGCTCAGGGTCGACCGCATCTGGGCCATTGGCGAATAAGCCGGGCCCCAGTTGGACGCCTGCACGGGATGGCCGATGCTCATCCGGCGATAGGCCTGCCAGAGGCCGAACAGGATGAAGAGGAAAAAGATGAACCCACCGCCGCCTCCCCCGAAGAGGAAGAACGGCAGCAGGAATGCGCCACCGCCGAATCCGCCGCCCCCGCCGCCAAAGCTGCCCCCGCCGCCGCCAAACCCACCGCCGCCACCACTAAAGTGGCCGCCGCCGCCGCCCCGAGCGAACGCCAGCAGCGGGCTGACCAGCACGAGCGCCATCGCCATCAGCACGCCCAGGACGAGTCGCCGGCGCCAGCTCACGATGGTGCCGGTGCGCCTCCGCCCGTGAGTGATTGACCGCAATTGGTGCAGAACTTGGCGTTCGCCGCGTTCTGCGTCCCGCATTTGGCGCAGGCCACGGTGGCACCCGTCGGCGCCGGGGCCGGTGAGAGGACCTGTCCGCAGCTGTTGCAGAACTTCGCGTTCTCGCTGTTCAGGGCGTGACAGTTCGGGCAGCGCACCTGGATCTGGCCGCCCGCGGCGACCGTCTGACCCAACTGGCCGGCGACCAGGCCGCCCACGCCGAGACCGACCCCCAGGAATGCCGGGTTGGCTCCACCCTGACCGGGCCCTTGCGCCAGACCCTGGCCGGCACCGATCATCGCCGCGCCCGCGGCGTACTGCTGGAAGCCGCCCGCAAGCTTGGTGTACTGGACGTCCTTGAGGAAGTTCTTGAGCTTGTCTTCGTCCTCGGGCTTGAGCGTGATCGTGAAATTTCCGAGCCTGACGATCTGCAGACCGTAGCTGTTGATGTTGCGCTGGACCTGGGCGATCGTTTCCGATTCGATCTCATCGGTGTGGGCCGCGATGCCGAGCAGCGGCCAGCCGTTGGTGACAACGTGCGAGACGACGTCGGTGCGCAAGGTCTTGAGCAGCTGCTCGCGCATCCAGTCGGTGATCTCGTCGTTGGTGGAAAGGTTCTGGGTCCCGACGAGGTTCACGATCAGCGACTGGGGTTCGATGACCTTGAGCGAGTACTCACCAAAGACGCGCAACCCGACGCCAAAGTTGGTCTGCGGATCGACGACGTTGTCGATCGCGCCGCCGAACGGCAGATTGGGGAACTCGCGGGTCGAGATGAAATAGAGCTCGGTGCGAAACAGGTTCCCGCCGCTGGCGGCGTCGACGAGGATGCCGAGGAAGGGGATTTCCGACGAATCGAGGGTAACCCGTCCCGGCTGGATCGTGCCCTGGACCCGGCCGTCGCGGAAGAAGACCGCCAGCTCATCCTGTTCGACCGTTAGCTGCGTCAGCTTGCGAATGTTCGTGTCGGGCCATTTGAAGAGAATCTGGCCCTTGGCCGTATCCGGCCGGGCGATGAACTCGCGCCGGACCTCCTGGCTGAAGATACCCATCTAAACCTCCGTTGCTGGATCCGGGCGGTTCGCGCCGCCAATCCGCCTTATAGCAGAAAAACGGGGCATCCAACCAAGTCCTTCCCCTGGCGACCGCGGGTTAAACGAGTGTGCGCCCGCAAGATACCGCGGGCCGCGGTCTTGCTCTTCAGGATGGTTGCGCCCGAGATGCACTCGGCATCCACCAGGCCGGCTGGGCGCTTTTGGCTCGGCGCCGATCTCCCGAGTGCTGCCATCGTGACATTGGCGGTGGCCGCATTGGTGGCGCTCATCATGTTCGATCTCTCCCCACCGCTCGCCTTCAACGACGACTGGATGTACGCGTGGTCGGTGCGGCAGCTGCTCGCCGGGCACGGGCTGCACCTCTTTCCGGAAAGCACCGCGCTTCCGCTGGTGCAGGTGGTCTGGGGCGCGGCCTTCAGCCTGGGGCATGCCGACCAGCGCTTGCTCCGGCTCAGCGTCGTCCCGCTCGTGTGTCTCACGGCGTGGTGCAGCTATCAGCTGGCCCGACGCCTGGGCGCCGATCGGTTCTGGTCATTGGTCGCGGGCGCATCGCTGCTCGCCATGCCGCTCTTCATGACTAATGCCACCAGCTTTATGAGCGACAACTTCTACGTCGGCCTCGTGATGGCTGTCGCCCTGACGGGCGTGGCCTGGATCGCAGGTGGTCGCTGGCGCTGGCTGTGCGTGGCCTTGCTGATCATGACGCCGCTGCAGCGACAGGTTGGCCTGGCGTTGGTTCCTGCCCTGACCCTGGGGCTGCTCCTCTGGAAGCGGCCGACGTGGACGCGCTCGGACGGCCTGGCGCTGGTGGCCATGTGGATCCTGCCGCCCGCCGCCCTGGTGGTCGCCGGCCGGTTCGCGGTCGACCAGCCGCTGTATTCCGTGGTCGGGCCGTCGCCGTACAACATCGGTCACGCGATCTTTCCGCTGCCCGCCATGCTGGGGTTGGCCCTGATTCCCTTTTTGGTGGCGCTCGCCTTGCGGCCGGCGGCCCCCATCCTTCCCTCCCCCGCACGAGGGGGAGGGCAAAATCGCCTGCTCGGTCGGGAGAGCGGATGGTCGCTGATCTCGGCCGGGCTCGGGATCGTCGGCGCCATCGGATGCGTGGTCGACCTCCTCCAGTTTGGAATGACGTTTCCCGGAAACGTCTTCAGCACGCTGGGGTTCGCGGCGATCCTCTCGGGATCGAAGCCGCCGATCTTTCCCGGTCCGGTGTTTCGCGCGATCGAGATTGCGGCCGTCACCACATTTGTCCTGCTGTTCGTGCTCCGACGGCGCTGGTGGGCTCCGCACGCGCATCCACCCGATGCGCTCTTGCTCGTGATCGTCAGCGTGCTGCAATTCCTTCCGCTGCTGGCGGTGCAGTGGTTCATCTACGATCGCTACTACTTTCCGGTGATCGCGCCGCTGATTCCACTGGTTGCGGCCGCCGCCGCTCGGGCCAGTCGTCAGCGTGCGGCGAAGGCCTGGGCGACAGCCGCGGTCGCCGCCGGGCTCACGCTCTACGTGGTGGGACAACAGGATTACGTGGCATGGCAGGTCGCACGCGACCGGGCCGCGCACCTCGCCTACCAGACAACATCCCCCGACCAGGTCCAGGCCGGCTTCGAGGCCAACGCGGTCTACGTCGAGCTGCCCAGCTATGCGCGAACCGGACGAGCGGACTTCTTTGCGATCCTCGGCCCAGCCCATCCGCGGCTCAGCCTCGAGTTTGCCCCAGCCGGGGACCCGCGACCCGGCGTGCCGTATGGGTCGCTTGCTCCGGGAAAGATCGTGCTCGCCTCACCGCCCCCACCCTAAGGGGCGGGAAATCGCCCGGGACCCGTTGAAACATCGAGATGTCGGGACTCTCCGTGATCGTTCCCTGCTTCAACGAGGAAGGCTCCGTCGGGACCTTTCTCCGCGAGCTGGCCGCTCAGGCGCACTGGTTTACGGGCTTCGAGATCATCGTCGTCGATGACGCCAGCCGCGACAGCTCGCCGGCCATCATCGAGGCCCTCGCCGCAACGATTCCGCTACGCGTCATCACCCATCCGCGCAACCTTGGACTGGGCGCCGCGGTGCGAACCGGCTACGACGCCGCCCGTCTGCCGTGGGTGACGTACCTGCCATCCGACGGCCAGGTGCCGGCCGGGGAGATTCGGAAATTCTTGCCCTTCATGGCGGACTACGACGTGATCATCACGCGACGCGGCCAGCGCCCGGGCTACACCCTGTACCGGCGGCTCGCCTCGAGCGTGTACACCGCGTGGGTGTCACTGGCGTTCGGGCTGCGCATCAGCGACTTCAACTGGGTGCAGGTCTGGCGGCGGTCGATGTGGCTTTCCCATCGCAGTGCCTTCGACAGCGTTTTCTTCTGCGCCGAGTTCCTGGTGCGCTCACGCCCGGACCGACCCCGCATGGTCGAGATCGAAATCGGTTACCGTGCCCGCCGACACGGCCGGGCGAAGAATGGGTCACCACGTGCTGCGATCAAGGCAGCGTGGCACATCCTCAAGCTCTTCGCCGCGGAAGGATTCGAGGGACGTCTGCATTTCCTCCACCCGATCAACCCCGACCGCGCCGAGCCGATCGCTCCGGAGAAAGCCGCCTAGTTCACGCCGAGATGTCCCACCAGACGTCGACGCCGCCAACCGTTTCGGCCGGCCGCTCGAGCAACCAGGTGAACATCGCGGCAACGGCCTCGTGACCATCCATCGGCCCCACGATCACCGTGCGCACATCCCAGTGGCGCAAATCGGCCATCAACGTGGACCGCATCGCCTCGGGCGGCGGCACCGCCGCCGCGCCTCCCTCGAGCTTGGCAAGCAGCGAGCCGAGCGCGCTAGACGGTGGGCTCAGCGAGGGGCCCGGGACGATGGCGTCGCCTTCGGGCATCCGAAAGCGCATCCCACTCGCGGCTTGCCACACCATGGCCTCCGCACGCCACTGCCGCGAATAGGGGGCGATCAAGGCGACGCTCCCCTCGGGAATACGGTGGGCCGCCGCAGTAGCAAAGAACGCCGGTACCGTGACCGGCTCGGCCGGGTAGGGCAACCGAGGAATCAGTGAAACGATCACCAGGGCCACGGTGGCCCAGCCCACCACCCCGGCCCTCCCCCGCATGCGGGGAAGCAAGACATTTTCATCGGGGGGGAAATTGCCAAGGGCCCGCATCTTGGGGAGGGAAAGGCGTGGGAGCGCGCCGATGAAGATCGCGAACAGGAGCCCCGCGAAGAGGAACGCGTACAGCATCAAGCGATCGGGGAGCGCCTGGTTGAGGACCGGCAAGAGCGTGAGGCCCGCCCAGGCCGCGATGAAGGGATAGATCAACCAGCGGCGGGCGATCCGCGCACCGGCGACGACGGGGAGCACGAGGGCGAACAGAGCCACCGGGACGGGCGTGATCAGGCCGGCCACGTGGATGACAGGACCCATCGACAGTGCGGCGACGGAGATCAGCATCAGCGTCGCGAACTGGATCAATCGGTTGTCTTTGGCGCGCCTCGCCACAACCACCAGCACGGCGATCAGGGGCCAACCCAGGTAGGCGTCCCATTCATAGATGCCGGTCGAGAATCGCTGCGTAATGGCGTCGGCAAAGGGTGGCCGCACGCCCTGCATGGGAGTGGGCACGATGAAGCCGAGCAGGTCGCTGACGAACAGGCGCTGTCCCCAGATGCTGCCGTGGACCTGCTGCGGCCCGAAGAATTGAACCGCGAGCGGAAAGCCGGTGAGCACGATGATCGCGACGCCGGCAACAGCGAGCCCCCGCAAGACGAACGGCGCCCGGATGCGCAACTGACCGGGGTACATGCCCACGAGCAACGCCACCCCCAGCGTCGCGACCAGCGCCTCGGTGGCGAGCACTTCCTCGGCGATCAAAAGCTGAATCGCTCCAAGCACGCCCAGCGCTAATCCCAGTGAGATCACGCGACGGCGCTGTCGCACGATCAGCTCGTCGAGCGCGATCAGCATCAAGGGCGGGGTGAAGGCCGCCGTCATCTGCGGATGGCCGAGCGCCTGCGCCACCATGAATGGCGAAAAGCCGTACAGCACACCGCCCAGGAAGGCGGCCAACCAGGAGTTCGTGTAGCGGCGAATCGCGAGGAACGCGCACCACCCGCTCAGGCCCAGGCAGAGGACCA
Organism: Candidatus Dormiibacterota bacterium; assembly: GCA_035279665.1. Lineage (GTDB taxonomy): Bacteria > Chloroflexota > Dormibacteria > CF-121 > CF-121 > CF-13. Next base: position 35,551 of record DATEHI010000021.1, read on the forward strand.
GCAAGACGTTGGACGCCAGGACCGGACCCGGACCGAGCGTCAGCGGAGCGACCAGGGCGGCCAGCGGTACGAACGCCGTGTTCCACATCAGGTTGACGCCCGCCGGATAGTCGAGGTGAGTGGTCAAGAGCGGCATCTGCCCATGCTGGAGCGCGTAGGGAAACCAGCGCAGCAGCCAGAGCACCAGTTGCGGGTCACCGCCGGCCCCCGCTTGCAGCGTCGTCGGTGACGGCCACACACTGCCGAAGAGCAGCGCCGCCAGGCCGAGATAGAGCAGCGCGGGTAACCCCCGCCCCACCCTGCCGGTAAGGGCGAGGGATATTTGTCCCCACCCTACCCTCCCCCGTGAGGGGAGGGCGATGGCGGTCACGCCGCGGCGGCCTCGCGCCGGCTGCCTCGCCCGGTGATCGCGTCGGCGATCCGCTCGACATGCGACAGCGGCATTTCGGGATACATCGGCAGTGACAGGCTATGGGCGGCGAGCCGCTCCGCATTGGGGAATGCCCCCAGCTGGTAGCCGAGACCGCCAAGGACGGGCTGGGCGTGCAGAGAGTTGCTCTCCGCCAGGTTCATGCGGCTTTCGCCAGGACGGGCCGCAGCGTCACCGGTACACCACGCTGCGCAATCGACTCGTTGATGGCGACCAGCACCTCGACCACCCGCAACCCATCACTACCATCGCTCAGTGCCGGACGGTGCGCCGTCACCGACTGGAGAAAGTGTTGGCACTGGTTCTTGAGCGGTTCGGTGGCCGGAATCGCTGGACTGACCACCTCGCCGCTGTGGGTGACGAGCTTGAACTCGCCGAAGGTCTCATAGGTGGGCTCGCGCATCGCGCCCTTATCGAAGATGCGCAACGGCTCGTTGGTCTCCAGGTCGTTGAAGAACGCCATCTTCCCGCTGCCGACCACCGTGATCTCCCGCACCTTGCGCGGGTCCAGCCAGCTGGCGCGAATGTTGGCGATGACGCCGCCGTCGAAGCCGAGCGTCGCGAATGCCACATCCTCGCAGCGCGAGGAGAGGAACGACGCGCCCTGGGCCGACACCCACGACGGTCGCTGGTTGAGCAGGTGCAGCAGGATGGAAACGTCGTGGGTCATGAGATCCCAGACGACGTTGACGTCGGAGCGGATCGGACCCAGGTTCGTACGGGTGAAGGTGAGGTACTCGAGCTGGCCAAGCGTCCCGGAACCGATCACCTTCTGCAGGTGGTTGATGCCGGGGTTGTAGCGAAAGACGTGTCCCACCATCAGCACCAGGTGCTTGTGCTCCGCTAGATCGCGCAACTGACGCGCGTGCTCGACGTCGGTGGTCATCGGCTTTTCGATGAGGCTGTGCTTGCCCGCCTCCAGGACGGCTCGCGCTAGCGCGTAGTGGCGCGTGGCGTCGGTGGCGACCACGACGGCGTCAACATCCGGCGCCGCCAGCATCTCGTGGAGCTCTCGGCTGGTCCGCACGCCGGGCGCACGCCGCTCGGCCTCCCGCAACCGGTCGGGGCTGACATCGCACGCCGCCACCACGCGGCATCCATCCAACTCGGAGAACGCCCGAAGGTAGTTCAGGCCCCAACGGCCGCAGCCGACCAAGCCGATGCCGATGGCCACGAGTTGATGACGAATTGCCCGGCGGTTTATTGCTGGGGGCTGCCCGCGCTGACGCCTGTCCAAAGCTGGACGCCACCACGTTCCACCGGCGCCCGGCCAAGCAGCGCGCTAAAGAGCGCGACCACGGCTACTCGGTGCGGCATCGGCCCGACGATGACGGTCGTGACGGCCCAGGCGTTCAGATCCGCCCGCATGCGATCGAGGCTGTCGGGGTTGAGGTCCGGCGCAGCTCCATGCTCGATGGCGACCATCTCGCTGCCGAGCACGCTATTGGGGGGGTTCGCCCGCGGCCCCGGGATCAAGGCATAGCCCTCCGGCATCTTGAAGGCCATCCCCGACTGCGCCTGCCAGAGCATCCCCTCGGTGTTGCCGCCGCGGACGTAGGGTGCCACCAACGTCACCGATCCGTCCGGCACGAGCGATCCAAACGCGGCCGTAAAGAAGGCCGGCGTCGGCATCGCGGCGGCTGGATACGGTGTCCGGGGGACGAGCGGCAGCAACGCCAGTCCGGCGGCGGCCAGCGCGAGCGCGCGGTGGCGCCCGTTGGGCCAGCGCAAGGCCTCGTCGACAAAACCGGCGAGCAGGATGCCGGCGAAGAGAAAGACAAACAGCATCAGACGGCCGGGCAAGATATTGCTGACCACCGGGACGATCGCGAGGCCGGCCCAAAGACCGATGAAGGTGTAGAGGATGGCGCGCAGGGGGATCAGGCCGCGCAATCCGACGAAGCCGACGGCAAGGAGCGCGACCGGGATCGGTGTGACGTGCCCGCCGACGTGCAGCGTGATGCCCAGCGAGAGCAGCGCAAAGAGAAACGCGAGCAAGGCGCAGAGGCGGAGCATCAAATGCGCGCGGTACCGGATCGCCGCGACGACGAGCAGCACCAGGAGAGGCACACCGAGGTAGGCATTCCACTCCGCGAGGCTCCCCGAGAACTGGTCACTGAGGCGGAGGGCGAAGCCGGGCGCGAACTGCTGCACGCTGGTCGGGACGATGAAGTTGAGGAGGTCGCTGACGTAGACATTGGCGGGCTGCAGCGAGCCGACCACCCGTTGGGGACCGAAGAATTGCGAGGCAAGCGGCCCGACGACCAGCACCAGGAAGACGACCGCAGCCACGCCGGCCGCGCGCATGGTGTAGCCGAGGTGCGAGGCGATTTCCTTGCGTTTGGCGGCCATCAACAAGGCGGTCCCCGCCGCCCCCACGATGACCTCGGCCGCGAGGAGTTCCTCGCCGGTCAGCAGCTGGGCCGCACCAAGCAACCCCAGCAGCGCGCCGCTGCGACGGTAGGTCCACCGCTGGCGCACCAGGATCTCGTCGAGTGCGAGCAGCATCAAGGGCGGGATGAAGGCAACGGCAATCTGCGGGTGTCCGAGGGACTGCGCGATCAGCGCGGGTGAGAATCCGTACAGCAGGCCGGCAAGCGCAGCAGCGAACGGCGAGCTGACGAGTCGCCGCGCCGAAAAGAAACCCGCCCATGCTGAGAGGGCCAGCGCCAACGTCGCGAGCAGGTTATAGGCGACCACCGGACCGAGCCAGAGGGTGACCGGTGACAGGACGAGCGCGGGCAGCGGAAAGAGACCGCTCCATGAAAGGTTGGCGCCGGCCGGATAGTCAAGGTAAGTCGTCAGCAAGGGGTTCCATCCATGGCCTATCGCGAATGGCACCCAGCGCAAGAACCAGATGGAAAAAACCGGGTCGGTTCCCAGGCCGATGGCGGTGGTCTGTGGTGAGACCCAGGCGCTACTGAACAGCAGGGCAGCCAGCGCGAGGTAGACCGCGAGCCCGATGGCCGCGTTGACCCATGGTCGCGGCCGGCGCACGACGGCTCGTGGCGGCCGGCGCGGTTCGGTCTCCTCCAACCGTAACGCCACAGAGTGAAAACGCGGTAGGCTACCGCTTCTGGCTGATCGGCACCGGGGACCGAAACGAGTTGGCTCCGGAGCCCGGATTCGAACCGGGAACCGTCGCGTTAACAGCGCGCTGCTCTACCGTTGAGCTACTCCGGAACGCCAGGCGCGATCCAGTATATCCGCCAACCTCCGCCCGCTAGCTCGCGATCCGCTCGGGGACCTGCCGGCCGGCTTGCGTGCCCGCCTCCCCCACCCGCTCTTCTTCCTGGTACTCGGCGTCGGTGTTGACGAGCCACGGATCGTAGTGCGCGCCCGTGGCAATATTCCTCGCCACCAGGATCCCCGTCATCATCGAGTGGTCCTGATTGTTGTAGTGATGCATCCCGTTTCGGCCGACGAGCCACAGATTCGGCAACGCCCGCTGCAGCCACTCGCGGACGATCGCGACATTGGCGAGGTAGGCGCCGTCGTACACCGGATACGCCTTCGGCTGCCGGTAGACCAGTCCCGCCTTGACCTCGTCCGCGCGGCAGATGCCCAACGCGACCAACTCGCGCCGCCCCATGTCCAATAACTCCGCATCCGACCAGCTCCAGATGCCGTCCTGCTCGAAACAGAAGTACTCCATTCCCAGTCCCGTCAGGCCACCGTCGTCAACCATCGCGGAGCTGAAATTCTTGAAATTCGCGATCCGTCCCACCTTGACGCCGGGATCGTGCACGTAAATCCACTGGTCGGGAAATAGGTCGGATCGGTCGACGACCACGTTGACCGTGATGAAGTCCCGGTAGCCGAGCGCCTCGGCCGCCGCCCGCACCATCGACGGAGCGGCCGGCTGCAGCCTCGCGATCAGCTCGCGGATCGGCATGGTGCTGATGAACTCGCTTCCCAGCACATCAAGCGTCCCACCGGCGGTATCGCGTACCAGCACCGACAACACCCGCCCACCCGCGTGGCGGACGGCCACCACCTCCTCTCCCAATCGCACCGGGTGCCCGCTCGCCTTCAGTCGCGCCGCCACTGACTCCCACATCTGACCGGCGCCCAATCGCGGATAGCGGAATGAATCCACGAGGGTCTTCACAATCGCGTGCTCGCCGCCCCGCAACGATGCGGGCAGGAGGGCATTGCGCATCACTTCGAGCAAATTCAGACCGCGGATCCGCTGCCCCGCCCAGTCGGCGGACAGCTGGCTGGTCGGGATCCCCCAGACCTTCTCGGTATAGGTCTTGAAGAAGATCTCGAACAGTCGCCGGCCAAACTGATTCGACACCCAGTCCTCGAACGACTGCGGATCGACCACCGGACGGAGCCGCGCCTGCGCGTAGCTCACCAGGCAGCGCGCGGTCTCATAGGGGCCGAGGTTGAGAAAGGCGTTCGAAGCCTTGATCGGATAGTCGAAGAACTTTCCCCTGTACATGATCCGCGTCAGGCGGGACACCGGCCGGATCTGATCGCCAAGGACCTCGGTCCAGAGTGCCTCGATCTCGGCGCTCTTCGAGAAGAACCGGTGCGGGCCCACGTCGAACCGGCAGCCCATGAACTCGAGCGTGCGGGCGATGCCGCCCACCTGGCGCGGGTCTTTCTCGACCACCGTGACCGGGGTCCCGTGCCGCGTCAACTCGTAAGCGGCCGACAGGCCGGCGGGCCCGGCGCCCATCACCACCACGTGGTTGGTCGAACCGGGCGAAGTCGCATCTGCCATCGGCAAGGGAGCAACTCCCGGTAGGCGACCCCTCTTGCGGCCTCCTACCTTACTATTGCGCTCCGTGGGACCCGCTTCGGGAAGATCCAAACCCCGCACCCATCCGTTCCTCGAGCGGCTTTACCGCGGTCCGCTCCTGGGCGACGGCGCCATGGGCACGCAGCTCCACGCCCGGGGCATCAGCTTCGAGCGTTCCTTCGACGAGCTCAACCTCACCGAGCCCAAGGTGGTCGAGGAAATTCACCGAGCGTACATTTCGGCCGGGTCGGAACTGATCGAGACCAATACCTTCGGCGCCAACCGGATCAAGCTCGCCCGCCATGGGCTCGACAAGCGCGTGCGGGACATCAACTTCCGGGCGGTCAAGCTGGCCCGCGAGGCCCGCGAGATCTCCGGCGAGCCGGTCTTCGTCGCCGGTTCGATCGGGCCCATCGGTCAGCAGCTCGAGCCGATCGGCCGGATCACGATCGCCCAGGCGACGGCCGCCTTCGAGGAACAGATCGCCGCGCTGCTCGAGGGCGGCGCGGATCTGCTCGTGCTGGAGACCTTTACCAATCTCCCCGAGCTGCTCGCCGCCGTTACGGCGGCAAAGAAGACCGCGGACCTACCGATCGTCGCCCAGATGACCTTCGCCGAGGACGGCCTCACGCTCAGCGCGGAGGAACCCAGCCAGGTGGTTCAGGCGCTCGAGCGCGCCGGCGTCGACGTCATCGGGGTCAACTGCGGCGTCGGGCCCCAGGTCGCATTGCAGGTGCTCGAGGAAATGCGGCAGCAGACTCGGCTGCCGCTCTCCGGCCAGCCCAATGCGGGGCTGCCGGCGCGGGTCGAAGGCCGCTTCTTTTACTTCGCCACGCCCGAGTACTTCGCGACCTACGCGCGCCAGGCCGCGGATCTCGGCGTGGCCTACATCGGCGGCTGCTGTGGCACGACCCCGGCGCACATCGCCGCCATGCGCGCTGCCCTCCAACCGGTCGCCGCCGCGCCGCGAATTCGCCACGCCACTCACTCGACCTCGGTTCCGATCGATCTCAACCCGGCGGAGCAGCTACCCCCCACGACGTTCGCCCAGCGACTCACCCAGGGCAGCTTCGTGGTCAGCGTCGAGATCGATCCCCCGCGCGGTCTCAACCCCTCAAAGTGCATCACCGGCGCTCAGCTCATCAAAGATGCCGGTGCCGACGCGATCAACATCGGCGACAGCCCGATGGCGCGCGTCCGCATGAGCGCCCTGTCGCTGGCGATCATGATCAGGCAGGAAGTCGGCATCGACACCCTGATCCACTTCACGTCACGCGACAAGAACCTGATGGCGCTGCAGGCGGAACTGATCGGCGCGCACGCGCTCGGCATCCGCAACATCATCGCGTTGACCGGCGACCCTCCGCGCATCGGCGACTATCCGTCGGCGACGGGCGTCTGGGATGTCGACTCGATCGGCTTGATCAAGATCCTGCAGCGACTCAACGAGGGCTACGACTGGCTCGGAACATCGATCGGCAAGCCGGCCAACTTCACGATCGCATGCGCCGTCAACCCATCGGCGGACGACCTCGACCACGAAATCGATCGCTTCCGCCAGAAGATCGAGGCCGGTGCCGACCTCGCCATGTCCCAGCCCCTCTACGACCTGGCCACGCTGGAGCGTTTTTTCGAAAAGACGGGACCCCTTCCGATCCCATTCCTGCTCGGCGTCCTGCCGTTGCAGTCCTCACGCCACGCCGAGTTCATGCACAACGAGGTCCCGGGCATCGTGGTTCCGCAGCAACTTCGCGACCGCATGCGCACCGCCGGCGAGAACGGCATGGCCGAGGGGCTTACCCAATCGCGCGAGCTACTGAACGAGACCAGGCACCTGGTGCAGGGCGTCTATCTGATGCCCTCCTTCGGCCGCTACGAAGTGGTCGCCGAGCTCGTTCGCTGGCTGCGCCGCGAGCGCGTCAGCGCGTCCCGAGCCGCTCCCGGCTGACAAGGTCGTCCAGCGGCCGGCGCCCACGCGGTATGCCGGCGTTGGGCGGCAGGCGCAACGCTTCCGGGCTCGCCGGATACCCGATCGAGAGCACCGTCCGCACGTAGCGGTTCGCTGGGATGCCCAGCAACTCGCGGGCGCGTTGCTGGTGCTCCGGGTAGATCGAGCCGATGCAGGAGCCGACGCCATGGGCCCAGGCGCCCAGCATCAGGTTTTGCATCAGCCGTCCCTCGTCCATGCCGCTCCAGGCATCGTCACCCCGCATCACGAGCGCCAGCGCCAGCTTCGCGCCGGCGACATGCCAGGCAAACTTGCCGCACTTCGAGAGGGCCGCCAGCGTGTCGCGGTTCGTCACGACCACCAGGTCCCATGGCTGGCTGTTCTTGGCCGATCCCGCCCACCGGCCGGTGTCGAGGATGTCGCGCAAAACCTCATCGGGGATCTCGCGGTCCGAAAACTGACGCACCGAGCGCAGCGACTTGATCAACTTCGTCTCAGACACGGGGCCAGTCTAAGCCTCAGCCCGCGGTCGCTTCACGCCGCTCCGCGCGCCGGTGCTCGGCCTCGATGAGCGCTTCGAACACCGCCAGCAGGATGAGGTCGACCGCCAGGCCGGCGACCGCACCCAGCTGCTGGTAATAGAAGGTGAACAGGTCCGTCAGGAAGATCGACGCGAGAATCGAGCGCTTGAACCAGCGCAGTGCATGAACAGGAGACCGCAGCACCAAATACGCCAGTCCGACCAGGGCGAGACCACCCGACACGGCAGAGGCCAGCAGCAGCGGCAGATCCACACTCTCTCCGGGGCCGGTCGTCGCCGGCGAATAGACGAGCGTCAGGCTGCTCCCGACGGCGCCCACCAGCCTGACCACCAGCACCGTAATGGCAAGGCGTCCGGTCCAGCGCGAGCGCAGGCCGCTCTCGGTGCGCTTTTGGATCCATCGCAGCCGAACCCCCAGTGCGCTCCGCCTCGGGAGGTCGGGCCGCCGGGCGGCCACGGCGTGTTCGATATCGCCCAGCAGCGCGGTGCCGGCGGCGCCACTCTGGCGCAACCACCGAATCAGGTGGTACTTCTCCGCCGGATCGAGGTCGTGCAGGGCGGCGTCCTGCAGGAGCATCAGGGCGTTTGCGAGATAGGTTTGCTCGTCCCAGACCCGGTGTCGCTCCAACGAGCGCCACCAGAGAAAGAGCATCACGAAAACCACGTAGATCAGCGCGATCGCGGGCCGATAGAAGTAGTTGTTGTCGCTGGTGATGAATTTGCCCAGCTCGTCGATGAACAGGCCGAATCCAATGCCGGCGAGGACCGCCGCCGCCCGCCGGACCCGCTGGCCGAGGTAGCCCAGCAGCACCAGGACCGCGGCCAGCATGAGCGCGCCGCCCCAGAGCATGTGCGCGATGTGCAGCCCTCGGCCACCGAGCTGCGGATATCCGGTCGCGCCCAGGAAGAAGCGCACCGCGAGCACGGCCGCCACCGCCGACACCAGGAAGGTCTCGAGCAACGGGCCGGCATCGAGGTTGCGGATGAAGAACGGGCGGCCCGACTTTTGCGTGCCCACTGGAGATGGGCCACCATACCGCTTGGATCCTGGGCAAGTCAACGTGACCATCACAGATCTGTGTAACTTCACCGGCCCTTGACAGCTGTGGTCCGGCACGATACATGTGTTCTCACATAAAGCCGCCCAAGGAGGGGATATGGCAACCACTACCGTCGACAGCGCACCTGCAAAGTCGGGCGAGCTGCTCTCTGAGCGGATCGCGCCCGGCATCCTACCTAAAGTTCTCGGTCGATTTGACATGATCGCGATCTTCGTGGCGATCGTCCTCTTCGCGGTCCAGGGTTCGGTCGTCCAACCGGCCGGCGCCTCCGCCTTCGTCTACTGGATTCTCGGCTTCGTCACATTCCTTATTCCCGGCGCGATCGTCACCGGCCAGCTCGGGCTCATGTTCCCCGGCGAAGGCTCGATCTACGTCTGGACGAACAAGGCGCTCGGCGCCTTCTGGGGCTTCTTCGCGGGCTTCTGCGCATGGTGGCCCGGCACACTGGTCATGGTCGCGACCGCCGTCCTCGTCGTCAATCTGCTCCAGTTCTTCGTGAGCCTGCCACCTTTCAATGTCGTGAATCCGCTGTCCGCCCTGTGGCAACAAGGGATCATCATCCTGGCGGTCATCTGGTTCTCATCCGCGCTCTCGATCCTCCGCTTCCGCGTCACGCAGAATCTGGTCAACGGCGTTTTCGTGATCTACGGCGCCGCCATTCTCACCGTCGGCCTTGCCGGCCTCGCCTGGTTGCTGGGCGGCCATCCAGCGGCGAACGACTTCTCGCGTAGTGCGTTCGGCCTCAACTCGGGGAATGCGACATTCTATGGCCTCGTGATCCTTGCCCTGCTCGGAATCGAGGTTCCCCTGAACATGGGCGTGGAGATCCGCGACCGTAAGGCGATCACCAGCTACCTGGTGTGGGGGTCGATCGTCGTCATGATCGGCTACCTGCTGCTGACCTTTGGCGCGATGGTCACGGTACCGGTGAAGAATGTGAACTCGACGACCGCCATCCTGACGGCGGTGCAGACCTCGCTCGGCGCTTTCGTGGCCGGTGTTGTGACCCTGGTGATGATCGCGTTCTTCATCTTCAACACAACGGTCTATAACTACTCGTTCGCCCGCTTGCTGTTCGTCAGCGGGCTCGACCGGCGGCTTCCGGCCTTCATCGGTCGCGTCAACCGCAACAAGGTGCCGCAGAACGCCGTGTTGGTTCAAGCGGTGATCACCACCATCCTCACCGCCATCGCGTACTTCATCTTCAATGGCAACGCCAACCTTTCGGTGGGGATCTACATCGCCCTGCAGGCGGCGGTCACGGTGATCTGGTGCCTGTCGATGGTCTTCCTCTTCGTCGACGTGTTGATCATCCGCTCGAAGTATCCGGAAGAGTTCAAACGCGAGCAGCTCGTGCCGGTGGGCGTCTTCTGGGCGGCGTCGATCGCGGGCGCGATCGCCAGCGCGGTCGGCGTGATCGTGACCCTCACCGGCGGCTGGGTCTTCACCGGCCAGCTGCAGGGCTCCTGGAACTCGGCAGTCATCGATAACGGTCCATGGATTCTGATCGTCGGTGGCGTCGGTATCGCCTCGCTGGCGGTCGCGGTGGTGGTCTATCTCCTCGGCGTTAACACCGCCCGCCGGGCGCTGGCGGCCGCCGGCGCATCCGGCGCGGGCGTCGCGAGCTAGTCGAGCGACGCATGGCGACGGCACTCACCGACACGACAACAGCCGCCGACGTCGACGCAAAACGCGCAGAGATCGTGGCACAGGCGGAGGCAGCGGACCTCCGCCTCGTGCGTTTCCTCTACTGCGACAACGACGGCATCATCCGTGGCAAGGCCGCTGGTATCGCCACACTGAAAGAGCGGCTCGAAACCGGCATCGGCCTGACGGTCGCCATGCAGGCCTTCACCATGCTCGACCACCTGGCGAGCGTCGATGGGATGGGCCCTGTGGGGGAGATTCGCCTCGTCCCCGACCCAAGTACGTTCGCCATCGCGCCCTACGCCCCGCACACCGGCACCGTCCTGGTCGACATGCAAACGCTCGACGGCCAGCCCTACGCCGCCGACGGGCGCGGCTTCCTCAAGCGGATGATCGAGCGCGCCGCCAACGACCATGACCTCTCGCTGGTCGCGGCCTTCGAGCCCGAATGGTCGCTCGCCGTCAAGAACGGCGGCGACAACTTCTCCCCCGTCGACGACAGCGGCTGCTTTACATCGACCGGCATGAACATCGCGGCCCCCGTCATCGACGAGATCGTCGCGGCGCTCGAGTCCCAGGGCCTGACGGTCGAGCAGTACTATGCCGAGCTCGGCTGGGGACAGCAGGAGCTCTCCATCCGCCACGCGCCCGCGCTGCAAGCGGCGGACCGCCACATCATCTATCGCGAGACGGTGCGGGGCGTCGCGCTGCGGCACGGTCGCTATGCGTCCTTCGCGCCCAAGCCCTGGGCCGACCAGGCAGGCAACGGCTGCCACCTGCATTTCTCCGGCTGGAACCAGGACCAGAGCGTGAACCGCTTCTATGACGGCAGCGCCCAGTACAAGATCTCGACCCTGGCGCGCCAGTTCATGGCCGGCGTCCTCGACCATCTGCCGGCGCTGCTCGCGCTGACCTGCCCCTCGGTCAACTCCTATCGGCGCCTGCAACCGCAGATGTGGGCCTCGGCCTATCGTGCCTGGGGACCCGACAACCGCGAAGGCGCCCTGCGCGTCGCCTCGCCATTCAAAGGTCACGAGGAAGCGTCGACCAACGTCGAGCTGAAGGCGTCCGACTCCAGCGCCAATCCCTACATCTCGCTCGGCGCCGTGATCGCGGCCGGTCTCGACGGCATCGAGCGCCGGCTCACCCTCTCGCCGCCCGCGACCGTCGACCCCTACACGCTCAGCGACCATGAGCGCCAGGCGATCGGCGCCGACCGGCTGCCCACCAGCCTCAAAGAATCGATCGCCAACCTGAAACGCGACAGCACGCTCACCGACGCGCTGGGCGAGCGCCTCGCCACGTCCTACATCGCCGTCAAAGAGCTCGACATCGAGGCCTTTGCCGCAGAGGACGAGGCCTTCGAGTTTCGCCAGCACATCTACAAGTACTGATCGCGCACGCTGCGCATTCGGCACCGCCAGAGGAGGGTAACCTGAGCCGCCAGCTCCCCCACTTCGATGATCCGAGCGCCTTCCTCAAAGCGCTCGGGATGACCTTCGAATCGGTCGGGCCGGACCGGGTCGTCGCATGGATCGAGCTTGGTCCCGACCAGCACACGCCATGGGGTGTGGTCCATGGCGGCGCGTACACGACGGCGATCGAGAGCGCGGCGAGCGTCGGGGCGTCGGCGGCGGTTCTGGATCGCGACCAGTTCGCGGTCGGGGTGAACAACGTCACGGACTTTCTCCGCCCGCACAAGAGTGGCCGGGTCAAGGTCGTCGCCGAGCCGATCCACCAGGGCGCCACCCAGCAGCTGTGGCAGGTCATTATCTCGAGGGCCGACGACGGCAAGGTCGTCGCCCGCGGACAGGTCCGACTCCAGAACGTCAGCCTCGATGGCCGAGAATCACGTTGAAAGATCTTCCAGCGGTTCGCCGCCGGCACACAGCGGACATTCCTCCGGCGTCCACAGGTTGTTTCCCAACCGCTCGAGCGCTTCCAGGGCGAGGTCGTGCTCGTCCGCGAAACTCGTTGACCATGAGCCGAGCGCGATCAGCGTCCCGAGTGCCACCGGCCGAGCGCCGCAGGAGATCAGGTCCTGGTAGGTTCCCAGCACAGCCGATCCAGCATTGGTGACGTCGTTCACGATGGCGACCGTCGCACCCCGCAAACCATCACGTAGCGCAGTCGGGATCCGATAGCGCACCTGGTACAGGGCATCCGACCGCGGCGGCGCAAAACGTTCGGCGAAGGCGAACCCGACGTCACACTGCTCGGCCACCATCTGGGCCAGGAAGGCGCCGCCCGTCAGCGGGCCGCAGACGACCTCGAAACGGTGCCGCCCCAGACGTTGGGACAGCGCGATGGCGAAAGGCCGGAGCGCCGTCGGGCGCTGCAGCAGCAGATCGGGCTCGAGCCAGCGATCGCCGTGGTGGCCCGACTCGAAATGGAAATGCCCGCTTCGACGGGCCATCAGGTTGACCAGGCTTTTCGCTGGCACGAACCCTAGCTGAAAAGCCGCCGCTCGAGGAGCGAGCGCTCCGCGAGGTTTTCGGTCAGATCCAGGGCGCGTCGCTGCGCCGCTCGCGCCTGTTCGCGACGGCCGAGGTCGTTCAACAACTCGGCGTGTGCCGCATGGAACAGGTGATAGCCGTCCAATATGGGCGCGATCGCCTCCAGCTCACGGAGCGCCGAGGCCGAACCCTCGACCTTCCAGAGCGCGATCGCACGATTGAGCCGGACCATCGGAGAGGGCGCCAGCGCGAGAAGCATGTCGTACAGCACCACAATCTGAAGCCAGTCCGTCGCCTCGAAACTGGGCGCCTCCGCGTGGCACGCGGTAATCGCCGCCTCGAGCTGGTACGGTCCGGGCCGGCCGAGGCGTGCAGCCCGTTCGATCAGGGTAATCGCCTCGGCAATCAGGGTCGCGTCCCATCGGCCGCGATCCTGATCAGCGAGAAGGACCAACTCGCCGGACTCAGTGAATCGGGACTCGCCGCGCGCGAGATGAAGCTTCATCAGAGCCAGCAGCCCGAGGACCTCCGGTTCGTCAGGCAGCAGTCGCGACAGGCGTGCGGCCAGCCAGGTTGCATCCTCGGCGAGATCGCGCTGGAATGCAGCTGCGCCGTGCGATGAAAGATGGCCCTCGTTGAAGAAAAGGTAGAGAACGGCGAGCACTTCCCCCAAACGCTCGGCGAGCTCAGGTCCCGATGGAGCGCGATACGGAATGCCCGCCAATGCGATCTTGCGCTTGGCTCGCACCAGCCGCTGAGCAACGGTCGCTTCGGAGGCCACGAAGGCTCGCGCGATTTCTGCTGTGGTAAAGCCGCATACCGCACGCAAGGTGAGTCCAACCTGGGCGTCGCGGGACAGCGCGGGATGGCAACAAGTCAGGATTAGCCGCAGCCGATCGTCCTCTTCGTCGCGTCGAGGCTCGAGCGGTACTTCAGAAAGCTTGCGGTGGTACCGTTTGTCGCGCTCGATTCGGTTGAGGGCGCGCCGCGAGGCCACGGTCAGGAGCCACGCGCCCGGTCGGTCGGGAATGCCGTCGCGCGGCCAGCGTTCCATCGCCGCAACCAACGCGTCCTGGGCGCACTCCTCCGCCAGATCAAAATCGCCGAAACGGCGGATGAGTGCGGCTGTGATCCGGCCCGCTTCCTCGCGGAAGACCTCGGCGAGGGCCGACGCAGCCGGTGCGGGGGCGCTTCTCACTCTTGCTATCGCTGCTGGATGACCGGCCTGATCTCTAGCGTCCCACGCCCGGGCCAACTCTTGGCCATGGCCAGCGCCTCATCAAGATTGGCAACGTCGACCTCGGTGTATCCGCCGACGATCTCCTTGCCCTCGAGGAACAGGCCATCTTTCACAACTGGCTTGCCATCGGCCTGGAAACGGATCGTCGTTGCCGTGTCGGGACCCTGTAACTGATTACCATGCCCGATCCGCGCCTGGTTCTCCGCAAACCAGCGCCCGACCTGACTGTACCGCTGCCTGAGTTCGTCCGGGGTTAACGCGTCAAAAGCGGCCTGGTCGGCCGCCGTTCCACAGAACAGAAATACGTATTTCATCTGTTCACCTCCTGCCCTTACGACAAACGGTAACCCCTGAGAATCGACACCCACCTTCATTATCTCGACGGCTGCGCCCGCGTAACGGTAAGTTAAGGGAAGGAAGGCGCCCTTTAGAGGCCGTTCAGGAAGGATTGGCAGAGTGAAGGCATGCGCTTGAGTCCTGGTGGCGCGCCTCGACGCGCGGCTGCCGCGATCGCTGCCCGGCGTCGCCGCTGGACGATTGGCGCGTTCGGCGCCGCGATCGTCGCTCTGCTGGTCTTCGCGATCCTGGAGGGAGACCTCCCCGACCTCGTCCAAGATGGCGCCTATGTCGTCGGCCACCTGCTGCGGCAGTTCGGCCTGCTGGCGGCCTTCGCGCTGCTCTACGCGGAAGAGTCGGGTGTCCCGATGCCCATGCCCGGCGACGTCTTCGTCATGTATGTCGGGCATCACGCGGCTCACGGGCTGCTGACCGCGCTGGCGGCCTGGCTCGCGCTGATCGCCGTCGTCGTCCTGGGCGCGAGCAACCTCTATTGGATCTCCCAGCGCTGGGGACGGTCCATCGTCGAGCACCGGCTCGCGAGCGTGCTGCACCTGACGCCGGCCCGGATCGACCGTGCGGAGCGGTGGTTTGCGCGCTACGGAGTCTGGACGCTCGTCTTCGGGCGGCACATCCCTGGACTTCGCGTGCCGCTCACGGTCGCGGCTGGCATCTTCCGCGTCCGCTATCGCGTCTTTATCGCGAGTGTTGCCATCTCGACGGCGGTCTGGGCGGGATTCTTCCTGATGCTCGGCGCCGTGTTCGGCGGGCGGATCGGGCATTTGCTCGCCCTTCACCGCGAGGGCTACGTGATCCTGCCGGCGGTCATCGTGCTCGCCTTCGGCGTCTACCTTGCCATCCTGCTGCGCCGCACAGCAAAGATAGAGACAGCGCAATAAGGGCGACCCGGAGGACTGAGGGTAGGCGTCCTCCGGGCCTGGTATGTGGGGAGAGCTACTCCTCGCCGTTGAACTGATGGTCGGCGTTCGGGTCGTTCGGGTCGTCGGCGTGACCCCCGGCGGCATCGGTCGTCTCGGTCGATGCCGGTTCGGTCGCCGATTCGGTCGGTTCGCTCTTCGGCTGGCTCGGGGCCACCGCGGGCACGCCGACCTGTGCCGCGGGTTTGACGGCGTCAGCGGAACCCGCGGAGCCGAGCTTCACGGTTCGCAGGCTCGCCGCCGCTGACTGGTGCGCCGGCGCCTTCGCGAATGCCCCGGTCGCAGAAACGATCGCCGCCGCCAGCACCACTGGCACGGCCAGCAGCCCAATCGTCTTCGGCGTCTTCAATATATGGACACCTCCTATGGTTTGGCCCCGTCAACGGGACCTGACGACCAAGTCTGGCCGCCGTAGATGAACCCGCCCTAAAACGAAAGCCCCACCCTTGCCCTCCCCCGAGACGGCGGATGAAAAATCTAAGCTTCGGCATCTTTAGACATCTTTTAGGCGCCGTACGGATACTGGAGGGCATGAGGGTGCTGCTGATCGAGGACGACCGCCGGCTCGCGGCCAGCATTCAGCGCGCTCTGGGCGAGTCGGGACTCGCTGTCGACGTCGTCCACGAGGGCAACGACGGGATTGCGGCGGGGCTCAGCACGCCGTACGACGTGCTGGTCATGGACGTCATGCTGCCGGGCGCCGATGGACTCTCAGTCAGCCGCCAGCTTCGCCGGCAGAAAGTGAGCGCGCCGATCCTGATGTTGACGGCCCGCGATGCGGTCGACGACCGGGTGCGCGGATTGGAAGCGGGGGCCGACGACTACATGGTCAAGCCCTTCGCCATGCGCGAGCTGCTGGCGCGCATCAGGGCGCTCGCCCGGCGACATCTCCCCGATCGTAGCTCCGTACTCACGGCGGGCAACATCGTGCTCGATACGGCAGCCCACACGCTCAAGGTCGCGGACAAGGACGTCGAGTTGACCGCCAAGGAATTCGCGATCCTCGACTTCTTCATGCATCATCCGGGGCGCGTGCTGACCAGGGCGCAGATCATCGACCACGTCTGGGATTACGACTTCGAGGGCGGGCACAACCTGGTCGAGGTTTACATGGGACGCCTGCGGCGCAAGCTCATCACGGCCGGTGCAGGCGATCCCTTCGTCACGGTTCGTGGAGCCGGCTACCGTCTAGAAGCGCGCCAATGAGGCGGATGCTCGCCGGCACTCGCCTCCGGCTCACGCTCGCCTTCGCCGCCGTCCTCGCCGTCGCGATCGTGGTCGCCGACGTGGCCCTCTATCTCGCGCTCTCGCGGGCGGAAACCGGTGCCGCGGCCGACGTTCTCGTCTCCCAGGCCAACACCATTGCCAGCGGCATCGACGACGTCAACGGCCAGGTCCGCTTTGGGGCGGGCGACCTGCCGACCGAGACCCAGCAAGGGGTCGCGGTCGAGGCGGCGATCATCGCGCCGGACGGCTCGATCACCCAATCGCCGGGCCAGGCCCTCTCCGACTCGACCCTCGCCGGAATCGCGGCCAGCGCGCGGACGAAAAAGACGCCGGTGCCGCCGTTCAACGTGCGCGATAGCCGGGGCGTCCCGCGGCTCGTCTACGCGCTGCCGCTGCAGACGAGCCAGGGAGCATCGGCGGTCTTGATCGTCAGCCGCTCGGTCGGCGAGCTGCAGGCCGCCCTCAATCAAACGATCCTCTTCCTCGCGGTCCTTTCGGTCCTCGTCGTGCTCGCGGGAACGCTGCTGGCGCATCGTCTGGCAGGCAACATTCTGGAGCCGGTCCGACGCATCGCCTCGACCGCGCGCTCGCTCAGCCAGCACGACCTCAATCGTCGCGTCGAGGTCGACGTTCCGCCGGACGAGCTCGGCCAACTGGTCGAGACCTTCAACGGAATGCTGGCGCGCCTCGAGGCGAGCTTCGAGAGCCTGCGGCGCTTCACGGCGGACGCGTCGCACGAGCTGCGCTCCCCGCTGGCGCTGATGCGCAGCGAACTGGAAGGAACCCTTGCGCGGACGCGCACCCCGGCGGAGTACCAGCAGGTCCTGCGCGGGCTCGAGGCCGAGGTCGAGCACATGGCCCGGATGGTCGACCAGCTGTTGATGCTGGCCCGCGCTGACGCGGGCGCGCTGCGACCGGCGGAGACGAACGTCGACGTCGCCGATTTTCTCCACGAGACGGCGGCGCGCTGGCGGCCGATTGCCGAAACGCGGCACGTCCGGGTCGACGTGCTGGCACCTGATTCCGGGAGCGTCCAGGCGGACCCCGACCTGCTGCGCCGGGTGATGGACAACCTGATCGACAACGCCACGCGTCACACGCCGGAGGGGACCGCCGTCGAGCTGATCGGCGCGCCCACGGCGCAAGGCTGGAACATCGACGTGCGCGACGAGGGACCCGGCGTTCCGGCAGCCGCGCGTGCTGTCCTCTTCGAACGGTTTGTGCGGGCGGACGGCGCGCGCGCTCGCGATACCGCCGGTGCCGGACTGGGTCTCGCCCTCAGCCGGGCGATCGCGGAATCGCACGGTGGCAGCCTGCAGCTCGTCGATCAAAACGGCTCGGGCGCTTCCTTTCGTCTCTTCCTGCCGACAAAACGCCGCTAGAGTCTATCCCGGCTGCGCGTTCAGGCCGTCGGCGTAACCGA
>DATEHI010000022.1:0-64720 GCA_035279665.1 Candidatus Dormiibacterota bacterium
ACCGCGATCGGACTGATCAGGCCGAGCGGAATGCAGGCGAGGTACACAACGCTGCCGACGGAGAAGCGGGGCCATGCCCGCCTCGCCGCCTCGCGGTCCACGTCCGGCGACAGCAAATCGGGGTGCGCCAGCGCGTACAACCAGACCGCGCCGAAAAGGATTGCGATCACGGAAGCGTTGATCGCATAAACGCTGGCAGCGGTATTGGCGTCACGAGGCACCAGGATATTGGCACCGAGCTCGGCGGTGGAGAAGGCTATGAAAACGATCGCCATCAACAGCAGCAAATTGAGGAAGACGAGAATGCGATCGAGGCGGGCGATGCGCCCGAAGAGGCCATGGTGGTTCATCCACATCACCCCAATGGTCAGAAAGCTCGCCACGTAGGCCGCATACTTCGGCCAGGCCGCCAGCAGCGCGGCCAGCAACCCGCCCGTCGCGGTCTTGTCGATCTGGACGTTGAAGATCAGGAGGGTAGCCGCCACCGCGAACACCCCGTCGCTGAACGCCTCGACGCGCCCCTTGCTCATGGCGCTTCGAGGATAGCTGCCAGGTCAGTGCGTTGCGCGCAGGACCCGGAAGCGACCGGCTTCCATCCACGCGACCGCGATGCCCATCGGGACCAGCAAGAGCTCGACCGGGATCGCGGTCGTCAGGGCGCGGCCCGGCGTGATGGTCGGCAGCTGCTCACCCATCAAGAGGGCGATCGAGAGGGAAAGCCCCGCGGCGGCCAGTCCGGCGACGGCCGCGACCAGGGCGACGGGGGCCTCATAGCCACGTTCAGCGCCGGCCCGACCCGAGAGGCGGCGGCGCCCAACCTCGACCGCGCCCAGCAGCAGCACGATGCCCAGGCCGAGTTCCATGTACTTGGTCAGGCCCGCGAAGAGCGCGATATTCGGCAGGATGAAGGTGCGGATCAGCGGGGCCAGCACGCCGTCATGCGTTCCCGGGCTGGCGTTGACGAAGAGGGTGAAGTTGCGAACGAAGTTGGGATCGGCGAACTTGTTGAGCCCCGACAGGAAGAACTCGATGCCGAGGGCGGCCTGGATCAGCGCGGAGGCAGCGAGCGCGGTGTCACCACTAGCAGGCAGGCGGCGAAACGTTACGGCGGGCGCCGCGGACCGGGCTGGTCGCTGCATGGTCTTCATACCTCTATTCATGCCCATCCCAGGAGCGCCCAGCACCTGATAGCGGCAAGGGCATGACCTGATGCGGGGACTTACAGCCGTTCGTGCTCGGCGCGCCGAGATCGAAAGGCGGCGTAAAGGCTCACGTCGTAAACGAGCTTCAGCCCGCCCGCCAGGAAAAAGGGCAACCCGAGCGCGGCACTCTGGATCGCCACACCCGACAGGATTGGGCCGGCAGCCTGACCCACTCCGCGCACCAGGCCGGTAAAGGCCACCGCGCCCGCACGCTCGGCGGGTGAAACGATGGACACGATGTAGGCCTGGCGAGCCGGGACATCCATCTGCGAGAGGCTGAAGCGAGCCAGGAGCAGGCCAATCGCCCAGGGCAGTGATGGGCTCAACGGAACGAGCAGCAACAGGATGTTGCTGGGGATGTGCGTGAAAACCATGGTGCGAATGAGGCCGATGCGGTTGGCGAGCCGCCCCGACGCTTCATAGGAGGCGGCTTGCAACACCGCGATCGCCGCAAAGGCCGGACCCAGGACGTTCGCCGGCGCGCCGAAGCGGACATGGAGCCAGTAGGCGATCACGGCATTCACGACCAGGCCACCGCCGAGCGCGTCGATCGCGAAGAGCGCCGAGAGCGGTGCGAGTTTGCGAATCTCGGTCGCAGTGAAGGCCGCGGCGCGCACGGGTGCCTCGGCGCGAGGGGAGAGGAGCATCGCCAGCACCGCCGTGATCAACCCGATCAGCGCATAGACCGCGAACAGGAGACGGCCGCCGTTGAGATCCGTGGCCGTTCCCGCGAGCAGGGCACCCGCAGCGGCCGCGAGCCCGCCGGTCAGCGAATAGCGCGCGAAAGCGAGGTTGCGCCGGCCCGGCTCGACGGACTCGGCGAGGGCGGCTTGCTCGATCGAAGCGAATGGTCCCAGGTCGACACTGGCGGCGCCGAGCATCCCAGTTGCGGCGGCGACGGCCAGCAACAGCGGCGAGTTGGCGATCGCCAGATCCAATCCCGCGATCGCCATCAGCAGGCCCGCGCCGGCGAGAGTGTATCGACGGCCGACCCGCGATGAGAGCGCGGCCGCGATGACGCCGGCGATGGCCGCGCTCAGCAAGCCGATGGTCAGAACGAGACCGATGGCCCCGGCGCGGAGGCCGCGGCGCTCCAGATGAAGCCCGATCAAGACCGCCGCCAGTCCGAAGCCGAAAGCGCGCAGCAGCCGGGCAGACAGGATGAGCGCGAAGTCAGAAGACATCATGGGAGCCCGCGACTCTCGGGCCACTTCATCCTTAGGGCCTCCTTAGCTTGAATCTGCGCGCGTGGGAAACGAGGTTCAGCCGATAAAATTCACGGGCGAGGAGGGGTGACATTTTGGCAGAGGCCCTTGCCGTGGAAACCCACGGCCTTACCAAACGATATTCGACCGGCGTGCTCGCGGTGAACAACCTCGACCTTCGAGTCAGGGTCGGGGAGGTGTACGGCTTCCTGGGGCCAAACGGCGCGGGCAAGACCACGACCCTGCGGCTCCTGTCCGGGCTGCTGCATCCCACGAGCGGTACGGCCATCGTTGCAGGGGCCGCGCCGGGGAGCCCGGCGAGCCTGGCCCGGATGGGCGCGATGGTGGAGACACCGGCTTTTTATCCATACCTCTCGGGACGTGACAACCTGCGGGTGATCGCACGCTATGCCAGCATGCCGAAATCGCGAGTCGAGCCCGTCTTAAAACTGGTCGACTTGACCGACCGCGCGCGCCACAAATTCAAGACCTACTCGACGGGAATGAAGCAGCGCCTCGGCGTTGCGGCCGCGCTGCTGAAGGGTCCCGACCTTCTGATCCTCGACGAACCCACTAGCGGTCTCGATCCGCAGGGCACCATCGAAATGCGGGCGTTGATCAAGGAGTTGAAGCAGGGCGGTCGCACGGTCCTCCTCTCCAGTCACCTCCTCAATGAGGTGGAGTTGACCTGCGACCGCGTGGGCGTGATCGCGAAGGGCAAGCTCGTGGCCGAGGGAACCGTGGCTGAGCTCAGGGCCCGCAGCGGCGGGATCGCGCTTCTCGTCCGGGCCGCACCGCTGGACCAGGCTCGCCGATTGCTCGAGTCCGTTCTCAAACCGGAGCAAGTCCGTGTCGATGGCAGCGCCCTCGTCCTGTCGGTCGACCCCTCGCAGGCGGCATCGATCAACCGGCGCCTCGTCGCCGACGGGGTGGACGTCAGCGAGCTGCGCGTCTCCGAGCAAAGCCTTGAAGACGTCTTCCTGCAATTGACGGAGAACCCCCAGGGGCCGAAGGCATGATCGCCAGCTTCCGCGCGGAGAACCTGAAGACTCGAAAGCGCTGGGCCAATTGGATCCTCATCGGCATTCTTCTGGCGTGGATCCTCCTGCTCACCTATCTAACCCTGTTCCTGGTGGTGACGCTATCGCCCAAGAGCATCCAGGGCCCCGTCCCGGCCAGCCTCCTCAAGCGGCGCCTATTCCCGGAGAACTTCGTGCCGACCGTCCTCGGTGCCGGCGCGAGTATCGGGGCGGCCATCATGCTGATCTTCGGCGCGCTCAGCACCGCGAGCGAGTTTGGCTGGCTCACGGTGCAGACGATCTTGATTCAAAAGCCCACGCGCGCCGGGGTGCTCGTCGGAAAGTTCCTCGCACTCGCCGGCGCGACCCTGCTGGTCACCCTGGTCATGTTTGCGGCCGGGGCGCTCGCCTCCTATGCCGCGGTGACGATCGATGGCAGCTCGAGTGCCTGGCCGGCGTGGGAGGTGATCCTGAAGGGCTTTGGCGCGCTCGTTCTTCAACTTGCCGTCTGGACCGGATTCGGGGCTTTTCTTGGGATCGCCTTCCGCAGTGCGGCCGCCGCGATTGGCGGTGGCCTGACCTACCTCTTCGTTGGCGAAGCGCTGTTGGGCAGTTTGCTTCGCGACACCCCGGTCGTGAAGGAAGTCCTCAGGTTCCTGCCCGGTATCAACGGCGACGCGATCAACGCGGCCTTTCCCGTCACGATCCGTGATTCCGGCGCATCGACGCAGCTGGTCAGTGCCGGACGCGGGGTGATCACGCTACTGGTCTATCTGGTCGTCTTCACCGCCCTGAGCCTTCTGATCTGGCAGCGACGCGACGTCGGCGGGAGCTAGGCCGCCTGGGGCGGTCGGTTCAGGAGCAGCCAGTACATGCCAAGGCTACGGGCCGCTTCCTTGAACTGGTCGAAGTCGACCGGCTTGACGATGTAGGAGTTGACGCCCAACCGGTAGCTCTCGATCAGGTCGCGCTCTTCGCGCGACGAGGTCAACATGACGACTGGGACGGTGCGGGTTCTCGGATCCTGCTTGATCCGCCTGAGGACCTCCAGGCCGTCGATGAAGGGGAGCTTGATGTCGAGCAGGATCACATGCGGCTGCTCTTTGATATCGCGCGAGGCGTAGCGACCCGTACAGAAGATGTACTCGAGCGCCTCCTGCCCATCCCGCACCACCCGGATCCGATTGGTCAGGTGATACTTGGCGAGCTCGTGGAGGGTCAACGCCTCGTCGTTGGCGTTGTCCTCGACCATCAGGATGTCTACGCTGCTTTCGTTGTCCGCCATTCCTGCGCTCCTTTCAATGTGAAGTAGAACGTCGCGCCGGCGTCAACCTTCGCCTCGGCCCAGATCCGGCCGCCGTGCCGTTCGACGATCCGGTGAACGATAGCGAGGCCCACGCCGGTGCCCTCGAAATCCTCGCTGCGGTGCATTCGTTGAAAGACCCCGAAGAGCTTGCCGGCGTACTCCATGTCGAAGCCGGCCCCGTTGTCCCGAACGAAGTACGTCGGGCCTTCGGTGGCGCCGGCGTTGAGGACCCCAACTTCGACCCTTGCGTCTTCGCGCTTGCGGGAGTACTTGAAGGCATTGCTCAGAAGGTTGACGAAGACCTGTTCGACGAGGGCGGCGTCACACTCGGCGTCGGGCAGCTCGCCGATCACCACCTCAACCTGCCGCCCTTCGAGCGCCGGAGCAAGCTGCTCGAGGGACCGGTCGACGATCCGCCTGATGCTGACCGCTTGCGTGCGCATCGCCTGCCGGCCAAGCCGCGAAAAGGCGAGCAAGTCGTCGACCAGTTGGCCCATGTGTTCGCCGCTGTCCTTGACCCGCTTCAGGTATCCGCGTGCCTCGACCGGCATAGCATCGGCATATTCCTCGAACAGGATGCTGGTAAAACCGCTCACGGCTCGCAACGGTGCCCGGAGGTCGTGCGAGATGGTGTACGAGAAAGCCTCGAGCTCCCGGTTCGCCGCCTCGAGCTGTTGAGTTCGCTCGGTGACTTCGCGGACCTTGCCCTCCAGCTGGCCGTTGGTCCGCGCGAGCGCCTCGACCAACCGCACGCGCGCGAGGCCAGTGCCCACCATCGCGGCATATTGCTGCAGCCAGGCCTCCTCGTCGCTGCCGAAGACCGGGGTGAAGGGGCCGCCCACCAGGACGATGGCGGCATCGTTGACGTGAAGGCGGGCGATCATGGCGCTGCGTGGCGGCGTACCCCCGAGCGGAATGACGGTGCGCTCTCCGGCCCCGGCGACGGCGGCTTGCAGTGTTTGGGCATCATCGGCCGTGATGCCCTGCGTGGCCAGGATGGTGCTTGGTCCGTTCAGGAAGAAGCCGGCCTCCGCGCCGGTAAGCCGAATCGCCCAGTCGAGCGAGCGTCTGGCGAGGGCGAGCTGATCCGAGGCGAACAGGACGATGGCATGGGTTGCCTGGCGGAATTTGTCTTCCTCCGATTGTCGCCACATCCGCCGCAGCCAAGCCGGTGGCACGAATCCCGCGTAGAGCAGGGGGACGATCGCGATGGTCGCGAGGGCAACCCCGATCTGAATGGCGGGTTGGGTGGCGAGCGACGCCGTGAAGACGGCGACCAGCAGAAGGGCAACGATCGCGAGGTATCCGAGGCTGAGGGCGCGCATCCGGGCACGTTGCACCACCGTCCGCCGGCGAGCGGAAAACCAGAGTCGAACGCTCGGCTCACCGACGCAGCCACTCCAGACGAGGACGAAGGCGGCGGCGGCGATCAGCCGGAGCGGCCTGGGGGCTGTTTGTCCGAAGATCGCCTGCACGCCGATCTCGAGCACGCCGGTTGCGACGACGATGCCAACGACCGCTCGCAAGGTGCGCCGCTTGAGTGGAATGACCGCATGCCGGAATAAGAGCAGGGCAAGTCCCGAGACCAGGAAGATCGTGATGGTGACGTAGGCGATGGCCCAGGCGAACGATGGCCCGAGCGCTTTGCCAACCTGGCCAAGAATCGACACGGCCGCCAGGGACCCGATCGCCAGGGACAGGTACATCCGACTCCGGTCCCTGGTAACGAGCCAGTCGCGGACCGTTAGCACGGCGATCACGGCGAAGGCCGCCGTGGTGAGGTACTGGGTAGTAGTAATGAAACCCGCCTGGGTCACTGTTACTAGAACCGGTTACGCGGGCAACTAATTGCTCGGCAAGCCGTTGCATCGCTGGGCATGACCGGACGACCGCTGCGTGTATTGATGCTGGAAGACCGGCCGGAAGACGCCGACCTGGCCCTTCACGAGCTCCGTCGGGCCGGGTACGAGCTCAACTGGCGCCGGGTGGACGATGAGGCGGGCTTCAGGGCCAACCTCGACCCGGAGCTCGACCTGGTCCTCGCCGACTATCACCAGCCGCAGTTCGATGCCATCCGGGCACTGAAAGTCATGCAGGAGATGGGCCTGGACATCCCGGTTGTCATCGTCTCGGGTGCCATCGGGGAGGACCTGGCGGTTGCCGCCGTGCGGCTGGGAGCGATGGACTACGTCCTCAAGGATCGGCTTGGACGGCTCGGAACCGCGGTCAAGAATGCGATCGAGCAAGGGGAGTTGCGCCGCCGCCAGCGCGTGGCCAAGGCGGCGTTGGAGCACCACGCGCTCCACGACGGCCTGACCGACCTCCCCAACCGCCTCATGTTGCGGGAAGAGATCCAAAAGGCCATTGCCACCAACGCCAGCGCCGTCTTGCTGCTCCTCGACCTCGACAATTTCAAGGAAGTCAACGACAGCTTCGGGCACCAGGTGGGCGACGCGCTGCTTCGCCAGATGGGTGCCCGCCTGCGTGAACCGATCGACGCCGAGCACCTGATCGCCCGGCTCGGCGGCGACGAGTTCGCGATCCTGCTACCGGGCGCGAATGCCCTGGAGGCGACACGGTTGGCGCAGGCCATGCTGCGGGCTCTGGAACGGCCGTTCCTGAGCGAGGACCACGCCCTCGAAGTCACCGCCAGCATCGGGATCGCTGCGTACCCGGAGCACGGCGGGGTCGCCGAGACGCTCATGCGCCGAGCCGATGTCGCCATGTACGGGGCCAAGCGCACGGGAGGGACCTACGCGGTCTACCGAGAGGAAGATGACCCGTATGACGCGAGCCGGCTGGTGCTCCGGGCGGACCTGCGGCGGGCCATCGACCAGCACGACATCACACTCTATTACCAGCCCCAGGTCGCGTTGGCCACGGGCGAGCTCACCGGAATGGAGGCCTTGGCCCGCTGGCGACACCGCGAGCGGGGTTGGATCCCGCCTGCGGACTTCATTCCCGTCGCGGAGCGCATGGGCCTGATCAAGCCGTTGACCCAGTGTCTGGTCGAGCTTGCCGGCAAGGACGCGATGGCCATCGGGAAGACCGGTGTGGAGCTGCCGGTCGCGGTCAACATCTCCATGCGCAACCTCCTCGACCCTCACTTTCCAGAAATGATGGAGGAGGTGATCGCCCGAACCGGACAACCGGCAGAGCACCTCAAGCTGGAAATCACCGAGAGCGCTGTCATGGCCGAGCCCGGTCGCGTGCTGGCAAGCATGAAACGGCTTCGCCTGGCGGGCATCCGATTCTCGATCGACGACTTCGGCACCGGCTACTCGTCGTTCGCCTACCTGCAGAGGCTCCCGGTGGAGGAAATCAAGATCGATCGTTCATTCGTCGGCCAGATGAGCAGCGAAGCGGGCAGCGCGGCCATCGTCCGAGCGACCATCGAATTGGCCGGCAGCCTGGGCCTCGAGGTCGTGGCGGAGGGCGTCGAGGACGAGCGCACCTTGAAGGCCCTCAAACGGATGGGGTGCTCAGCCGCCCAGGGGTATTTCATCGGCCGGCCGATGCCGGTCGGGGAGTTGGAAGCCTGGATGCGCAACTGGTCGGACCGGTCGGGCATTTTGAACGCCGCCTGACCCCTTAACCTTTTCTCACTCGCCCTTCAGGCTCAATTTACCTTTGTGTGGGAGCATTCCTGACATCGCTGCTAGCAAGATGGGCCGCGGAGCGGCGCTGCCCCTGATCGCCCTGCTGCTGATGACGGCGTGTCAGCCGGTGGCCCAATCTAGGCCCGCATCGAGTTCGGGCGCATCAGCGCGAGCGTCGGCGTCCTCGTCGCCGACCCCGGCGGCCGCCAAGCACGTGTTCGTCATCGTGCTGGAGAACACCTCCTACCAGCTCGCCGTACGCCAGCCCTACATCGCCAGCCTGGCCAAGCAGTACGCGGTGGCGACAAACTATGCGCAGGTCGGGATCCCCAGCCTCCCGAACTACCTGGCGATGACCTCAGGCTCGACCTGGGGGATCCGCGACGATAACTACCACCAGCTGCCCGCGACCGGGCTGGGACAGCAGCTGAGCGACGCGGGCATCTCCTGGAAGGCCTACATGGAGGGATTCACGGGAGACTGCTTCAACAGCCCCTATCCCTACGCGCTCAAACACAATCCCTTCGCCTATTACGGCGGGGCCTGCCCGGCGAGCGTCGTGCCGATGACCGACCTCGCCTCGGACCTGACCGGGGACACGCCGCAACTCTCGTGGATCACGCCCGGAATGTGCAATGACGGGCACGACTGCGGCGTCGCGACGTCCGATCGCTGGCTGGCGCAGTTCGTTCCCCAGATCACGAGCTCGCCGGCATGGAAGCAGGGCGGGGCGCTGTTCGTCGTGTGGGACGAATCCAGCTCCGCTGCCGGCCGAGTCGCCTTGCTGGTCATCACCCCGAATCTCCATGGCCAGCTGGCCATGCCCTTGAATCACTATTCGCTGCTGGCGACGATCGCCGACCAGCTGAATGTGCCGCGGCTCGGCCTTGCCAAAGACGCGACCTCGTTGCAGCCCCAGATCGACGCCGCTGCCGCTTCCAGCCCGACCAGCGCATAGCACCCTTACCCTGAAGTAGGCCGACGGGCCCGCGCAAGCGGGGGAGGGAAATCCACGTTCCGGCTCCAGAGGACGGGACCCGGGATTCTGATATACTTGATATCACGTTATGCGTAAGGGGAACGCATGATCCACTACTCTCAATACGCGACGCGTCGCGCCTCCCGCTTGCCCCTGCTCGGCGCAGTCGCCAGCCTGGTCGCCATCGCGATCTGGCTCGGCGACCCGCAGGCCGGGGTGGGGATGGCCCACGCCGCCCGCGTCCCGGTCGCCACCGGGCCGACGATCGGGGCACCGGTGCGTCTCACCGACCAGCGGTCGCTTCGGCTTCGTGATGCCAACGACGCGCCGCCCATCGCCACGCTCGCGGCGGGCCCCGCCGGACTCCCGCAGGCCGCGATCGCCCTCTTCAACCGTGATCGGGCCCAGGCGGGCCTGCCACCACTCAATGAGTCCCTGGTCCTTGACGGGATCGCGTCGACGCGCGCCCAGCAGATGCTGACGGATGGGCTCACCCATGTGCGTCCGGGTCGCACGGCGATGGCCGTCACCGAACTGCTCCACCAGAATGGCGTCGCCTATACGTGGAACGGCGAGAACATCTTCTGGTCGGGTGGGCCGCCATTCGACGGCGCCATCTCCTCGGCCGATGTCTGGTGGATGAACTCACCCGAGCATAAAGACAACATTCTTGGTGCGCATTTCCGCCAGGTCGGCATCGGCACGGCGATCGACGGCGGCAAGATGTACATCTCCGCCATCTTCACCGACTAGGGTTGGATCATCGCTGATCAGGCGGCCGCCTGGCCGTCCAGGCGCTCGCCCAGGCTGTGGAGGAGGGCCCGAACGGCCGGCTCCCAGAGATGGGTCCCCGACTCCTCACGAAGGATACGCAGCGCGCGCTCGTCGTCGAAGGCTTGACGGTACGGCCGGTCGGAAATCAGGACATCGTACGTATCGGCGACGGCCAGAATGCGAGCCTCGAGTGGGATCTGCTCGCCACGCAGGCCGCGCGGATAGCCGCTGCCATCGATGCGCTCGTGGTGGGCGATCACGATATCGGCCTCGCGCCGCAGGCTGGGCACCCGCAAGAGAATCTCGTGCCCGAGCGCCGGGTGGCGCTTGATGGCAGTCCACTCGTCCGGATCGAGCGGGCCCGGCTTGTTGAGGATGGCATCCGGGATGCCGATCTTGCCCACGTCATGGAGGAGGCCGGCGCGCGCGAGCGTCCGCAGCTTATCGGTGGGCAGCTCCATCGCGCGCCCGATGCGAACGGCGAGCTCCGCAACTCGCGTGTTGTGGCCTTTGGTGTTTTCATCCTTGGCTTCGACCGCCGCCGTCAACGCGGCGATCGACTCCGCATGTTCGAGCTCGAGTCCAACCTTGACTTCGAGCTCGAGCGTAGCTTCCATGACTGCCCGGAACGAGAGGCCCTTGGCGCGCTGCGCCCCCAGTGACCAGACGGCGAGACCGACGCCAACCAGCATCAGCCCGTGATATTCCCACCAGGAGAGTCGCCAGACCTGGCCGAGCATCATGATGCCCTGCGCCTCCGCGAGGAGGAGGAAGGCGAGCACGAGGACACCCTGGAGTGGCAGGCGTGCGACCAGGTAGGAACCAGCCTGGCGCCACGCTGAAAAGAGGAGCAGGGCGATGGTGGTCACGCCCATCACGCTCGAGTAGGGTTTGACGCCGAAGGGCAGCTCGGCGATCACCTCCGTGCTGGCGACGGCAAGGACGCCGTAGATGGCGACCGCGGTGGCCAGCAGGACGATCAGCCAGCCTGCGGGCGAGAAGGGAAGACGGCGCTCGAAGGCCGCGGTCAGTGGCGTATAGGATGCGGCGAAGAAGAGGGCGGGAATAAAGAGACTCAGGTAGGCGGATACCCCGACGACGGCGCCGGCGTATGTACCGGCCTCGCCTGCCATGAGGATGCCGGGGGTATCGATGCCGTGCACGGCGAAGATCCCACCCATGGCCATGAACCCGAGGCAGAGGAAGAGGACCCGATACTGAGCGATCTGCACGGCAGCAATGGCGAGGAGCACGGCGAGCCCGAATGCCAGCAAGGACACCACCGTGACGATGACGAAGTGCTGCCATGGCACAACGATGTTGGGGTCGGCGGCGGGATGCGCCAGCAGCCAGGCGAAGACGCCGGCGGGGAAGAGGAGGGCGCCCAGCGCCGCCACTGGCGTGGCCCGTGTAATCCACGGGCGCGAACCGACCACGGCGGTAGCCATAGCGAAGTAACGGTGCGAAAACCCGCACCCTGCCCTCCCCCCACGGGCGATGGGACCCTGGGCCGATCCCAGTATCATTTGGTTGTGGTTGAGACGGGCGCCCAGGCCGCCCTCCAGCAGACCGGCGTCCGGCTGACGCCACAGCGGCTGGCCATCGCTGCCGCGCTGGCGCAGACCGGGAAAGAAACGTCGGCGCAGGAACTCTACGAGCGAGTCCGCAGGAAGCATGCCTACATTGGCCGGGCGACGGTGTTTCGGTCGCTCGACACCCTGGTGACCGCCGGGCTGGCGCAGCGGCTCGAGCGACCCGGTCACGTCTCCGCCTACGTCTGGTGTGAGCCCGGCCATCACCATCACCTGATTTGCACCACCTGCCGGACCGTCGAAGACCTCGACGAAGCGTCAGTCGCGCCGCTGGCCGAGACGATCGCTCGCCAGCACGGCTTCCGCGTCGACCACGCGACCCTCGACTTCTACGGTGAGTGCCGTAATTGCTCGTCGCGCCACGGACGCACCCGCCCAGCCGCGCTCCGCGCGATGACGTCGCTGAGCACCCGCGCCAGGATATAGCTGCAGAAGGCAATCGTCGTGATGAAGAAGCCGACCGGATACGGAAGGTAGTAGGCGACGGTCAGGCCCGACCAGGTGAAGAGCACCGCGAGCAGCATGGAGAGCAGCACACCGCGGCTCGGACGAGTCGTGAAACGCTCGGCGATGGCGGCAGGCGCCACGATCAGGGCAAAGATCAAGAGGACCCCGACGACCTGCACCGCCTCCGAGACCGCGATCGCCAGGATGACCATGAACGCAATGGACAGAGCGCGAACCGGGACGCCTTTGGCTTCGGCGACCTCTTCGTCGAGGGTGGCAAAGAGCAGTGGCCGGTAAACGACCACCAGCGCCAGCACCGTGAGCGATCCAGCCACCAGCGTCACGGCGACGTCGTCACTCGTGATCCCGAAGATCTGACCGAACAGGATGCCAATCGCGAGCCCGGCCGACCCCTTGTAGAGGGCGGTGAAGAGTAGGCCCAGGCCGAGCGACCACGCCATCACCAGGCCGATCGTCACATCGCGGCCGCGCAGCCGCTGGCCGAGGGCGCCCATCAGCGCGCCGGCTGACATCGTCAAGGTGAGCAGTCCGACGATCGGCGCGGCTCCCAGCAGGACTGCGCCGGTCGCACCGGCGAAGCCGATGTGCGACAGCGCGTGGGCGGCAAAGGAGAGGCTACGAAGGACGACGAAGTAGCCGATGATGCCCGCCGATAGCGCGACGATCGTCCCGGCCTCGTAGGCGTGCTGCATGAAGGCGTAGTGAAGGAGCTCCTGGAGGTCACGCAGCAGGTCCCAACCGAAGTACGGGGCGGCAGCCAGGTAATGCTCAGGCATCGTGATGGGCGCTTTCCGCCTCGAGGCCAACGACGAACATGTGGCCGTGGCTGTCGTGGAGCACCTCGATCGGCGCATCGTAAAGGCGGCTGAGCTGTTCGGTCGTGATGACCTCGGCGGGTTTGCCGATCGCGACGCCACCGTGCGCCACATAGAGCACGCGGTCGACGACGGGTAATAGCGGGTTGATGTCGTGTGCGATCAAAAGCACGGTGAGATTGTTGGCCCGCGCCAGATCCGCGACCAGCTCGGCGATGACGATCTGGTTGCGGAGGTCGAGGCTGGCCAGCGGCTCGTCGAGCAGAAGCATCCGTGGTTTGCCGGCGAGCGCTTGCGCCAGGAGCAAGCGTTGCTGCTCCCCGCCCGACAACCTGCCGATCGGGCGATCCGCATAGGCCTGCGCGTCGACCGACGTGATCGCCTGGTCGATCCGCTCGTGGTAATTCGGGTTGTTGCCCAGCTCGATTCCCCAACGGGCGCCGTCGATGCCGAGGTGAACGAAGTCGCGGCCTCGGACGGGCAAGTCGCGGTCGATGTTGCGGCGCTGGGGGACGTAGCCGACGTCGGCGTTGCCGCGATGCGGCCGTTTGCCCAGTACTGCAAGACTACCCGCAGCGGGGGGCATGAGGCCGAGCAACAGGCGCAGGAGGGTGGACTTCCCGCTGCCGTTCGGGCCGAGCACGGCCACGAACTCTCCGGTGTTCACGGTAAAGCTGGCGTCGCGCCAGACCAGCTGGTCGCGGTAGGCGGCCGCCAGGCCATCGGCGACGATGGCGGGAGTAATCGAGCGGGACATGCTGCCGGCTATTGTCGGCTGAGAGCAGCCTGGAGGGAATTCAGCTGTTCGAGCTGCCAGGCCTGGAAGGAGGCGGTCGCCGGTTCCACGGTTTCCGAGATGCCGACCACCGGGATGTCATGTTGGCTGGCCAACTGCCTGAGGTTGTCGGTGATCGTGGTTGAAGTCTGCGTGTTATAGACGAGCAGCCTGATCCGGTGGTGCGCGATCTGGTCCTGGAATTGGGCCACCGTTTGCGCTGGCGGGTCATTGCCTTCAGAGATCGCCTGCATGAATTCCGGAGGCGAGATCAGGGTGAGGTCCAGTGCCTGGGCCAGATAGACGAAGATGCTTTCCGTCGAGCCGACTGCGACGCCAGTGTAGGTGGCTCGGAGCTGCGAGATCGCGGCATGGTATGGCTCGAGTGCGGTCGCCAACGCCTCACGTTGCTGGGTGAAATAGGCCGCGTCCCCCGGGTCGAGCGCGCGATAGTCGGCTGTGATCTTGTCGGCGACCTGGTCGATCCACTCGGGGTTGTACCAAAAGTGCGGGTTGTCCCCCGCTTTCTTTTTCAGCAGGTCGGCGACGGTCAGCACCTTCCGGTTCTGGTTGGGGTTTGCCGATAGCAGTTTGCTGGCCCAGGCGTCGTAGCCGGCGCCATTGAGAACCACGTAGTCGGCCGTCGCGAAGGCGCGGGCATCAGTGGCGCTGCTCTCGTATTCATGGGGATCAGTGTTCGGGTTGGTGACGATGCTGGTCACCGTGACGTGCGAGCCGCCCAGCTGCGCGGCGATGCTGCCCCAGAAGTTCTCACCCGCAATCGCCTGTAGAGTGCAGGACCCCGCGCCTGCGGGGGGCGCACCGCAGGCCGACAGGGGGGCGGCGAGGAGAGCGCTGACGATCAGCGTCTTGATAACCCGAGTCATTTGATACTCAGTATCATAGCGCACGCGGCTCCTGGGCCCGCAAGGGCGGCTTCGCAATTCGAACCCTTAACAGTGAGGACCCGTGCGTCATATGGTGGAACGAGCGAGTCCCGTCTGGATTTCTCAGAAAAGGAGGTGCAGGGTGTACTTCGGTGGTGGCGGATTGTTGATCGTTCTCGGGATTATTGCGCTGGTACTCAGCTACACCTTGATCGGGATCATCCTGATCATCCTCGGCCTGTTCGCCGGTGGTTTCGGTTTCTACGGCAGCCGTCGAGCGCCATAGCGCGCGATCCCTTCACGAACCCGGCGGCTGCCACCCGGTAGTCGCCGGGTTTCTTGTCCCTAGCCCTCGCCGCGGAGGTCGCGCGGCGTGTAGTTGAGGATGCAGGGAAGTCCGTTGACGGTCAGCTGCGCGTCCGTCACGGTGTAGGGGTTGAAGTTCGTAAAGCGGCAGGTCGGCCACGGGGAAGCCAGTGTCGACGGCAGGCGCTCGGTCCCCGGCAGGTAATAGTTCCCACCCACCTGGTCGACGCCGCCAGGCACCGCGTACCATTCGTCCGGCTGCGCAGCGAGTGCCTGCGTCATGAACTGGTGCCAGATGGGGGCGGCTCCCACGATGCCGGTGGAGTTGTGGGCGAGTCGATGGTAATCGGGATTGCCAACCCAGACCGCCGTGGCCAGCGAAGGGGTAAAGCCCACCGTCCAGTTGTCGCGGAAGTCCTGGGTGGTGCCGGTCTTGGCGCCAACGTGGCGGCCGCGGAGCGTCAGGTCACCACCACACCCGAACGACATGCAACGGTTGCGGTCGTCCGACATGATCGAATCGATGATGAAAGCCCCCTGCTGGCTGATGGCGCGAAACTCGTTCTTGGTCGGGTCGTAGGTGAAGATGGTTTTGCCCAGCCCGTCCTCGATACGCAGCACCGGTGCGGGCCGGTGACGGACGCCGAGGTTGGCCAGCGTCGAGGCCCCGGTCACCATGTCGAGCGGTGAGACGCCGTAGCCCCCCAGCGTCAGGCTCATGCCGTAATGGTTGTCAGCCTGATTGAGACTGGTCACGCCCATCCGCCGCGCGGTGTCGAGCACGGCCGGGATTCCGGTGGTGAGCTCGACCTTGATCGCCGGGATGTTGAGCGAGTTGCCCATGGCCATTTTCAGTGGGACCGTGCCGTGGAAGTGCTGGTCATAGTTCAACGGGGCATAGGGCTTCAGCCCATCCGTACCGCCGCCCAGAGGGAACACCATCGGCTGGTCGAGGATTGGGCTGGTCATGTTCAGCCGGCCGCTCTCGATCGCCGCCGTGTAAGTGAACATCTTGAATGAGGATCCGGGCTGGCGGGTGGTCGTGGTCGCCATGTTGATCTGACCTCCCGGGCGGTAGTAGTCGTCGCCACCCACCATGGCCAGCACCTCGCCTGTCCGTGGATCCATGGCCACCAGCGCACCGTCGTGGAAGTCGTAGTAATTGCCCTGGCTGCTGATCTGGTTGCGGACCACCGACTCCGCCAGGTGCTGCAGGTTGAGGTCAAGACTCGTATAGACGCGATAACCCTTGCGATCGCTCGGGCGGATGTGGAACTGCTTGTCGAGGACGTCGAGCACGTACTTCTCGACGAAATAGGGGGCCTGCAGCTGGTTGGTCGGATAGAAGAACTGCAGTTGCTCGTTCTCCGCCGCCACCGCTTGCTCGGGCGTGATCATTTTCTGTGACACCATCGCATTGAGCACTTCCGCTTGCCGCACCTTGGCCTGGGTGGGATTGACCAGCGGGCTATTCTGGGTCGGCGCCTGCGGCAACCCGGCCAGCATCGCCGCCTGACCGAGCGTCAGGTCGTGCGAGTTCGTGTGGAAGAAGCCCCGGGCGGCGGCCTCCGCGCCGTAACTCTGCGCGCCGTAGTAGATCGTGTTCAGGTAGAGCTCGAGGATCTGGTCCTTCGAGTAGCGGCTGTTGAGGTCGACGGCGAGCACCGCCTCGCGGAGCTTCCGCTGGATGGTGGGCGGGGGGTTCGGGCCGATGAACACCTGCTTGACCAGCTGCTGACTGATCGTGCTCCCGCCCTGCGCGATATGGTGATGCGAGTAATCGGCCACTGCCGCTCGCACGATGCCACCAAAGTCGACGCCGCGATTGTCGTAAAAGGTCCGATCCTCGATCGCGATCGTCGCTTGTTTGATGTACGGTGACATGGACGTCAAGGGCACCACGACGCGGTGGTCGCCATGGTCGCCGATGTCATCGATCAGGGTGCCGTGGCGATCGAAGATGAGCATGTCCTGGTTGAGGCCACTGGCGGAGAGGCCGTCGACCGCGGGGAGGTTCCCGACGGATTCGGCGGCGAACGCCGGGATCACCATCAGCGGTAGGGCGAGGAGGAAGACCGCCACCAGGATGAAGGCGCGCCGGCTCTTGATTCGGCGCTGGCTCTTGCGCAGCAACCGCAGACGGCGGTGCAGGGAGTAGCGTGACAGGCGGCGACGGGGCATCAGGCGGGGTTTAGTGGCAGTGCGGCTAGCGACATCACCAAAGATGATAGCGTAGATGTAGGTATTTGTGTAGGCCTGAGATCAGATCTGAATACCCGGCCGGCTCAGGACGTGGCAGAATTTGAGCCGATGCGGGGGCGAGTCACCGTGGCGCTGCTGCTGACCATCGGCTTTTATGGGCTGGCGTTGGGCATCGCCGGCGGCCTGCTCCTGATCGCCTGGCTGTTCTGGATCAACGGCCACCACGTCAACCGCGTCACGGCGTTCTGTGTCATCGGTGCCGGGGTGATCCTCTGGTCGATCGTTCCGCGACCGGAGCGGTTCCAGCCGCCGGGACCTGCCCTTATGGCGTCTTCAAATCCGAGGCTGTTCAAAGAACTCAACGACGTCGCGTCGCGAGTGGGGGAGCCGATGCCGCACGAGGTCTACCTGGTCCCGGACGTGAATGCCGGCGTTCGTCAGCGTGGCGGCTTCATGGGCGCCCGCGGTCGCCGTGTCATGTTGCTCGGCCTGCCGCTGCTCCAGGTCCTCACGATTTCCGAAATGCGGGCGGTGCTCGCGCACGAGTTCGGTCACTATCACGGCGGCGACACCAGGCTGGCCCCGTGGATTTACAAAACGCGCGAGGCGATCATCCGGACGGTCCGGCAACTGTCCGGGAGTAGCAGCGTGCTCCACCTGCCCTTCGTCTGGTACGGGCAGATGTTCCTCCGCGTCACGCAGAAGATCTCGCGCCAGCAGGAATTCGCGGCGGACGTGCTCGCGGCGCGCACCGTTGGCGCTCGGCCCCTCCGGAGCGGCCTGCGCACGATCTTCGGCGCGGCACTGGCCTACGACGGCTACTGGCGCGAGGAAGTCGTCCCTGTCCTGAGCGCGGGTTTCCTGCCGCCCCTGGCGGACGGCTTCGAGCAGTTCCTGCGCGAGCCAAAAGTGGCGGACGCCGTCAATCGCGCGACGCAAGAAGAGATCAAGGCGCCCAGTATCGATCCGTACGACAGCCACCCGTCACTCCCGGATCGGCTCAAAGCGCTGGAGGGCCTTCCACCCGGCCCCGAGCCGGCGACTGAGCCGCCCGCGCTCACCCTGCTCGACAATGCGTCCGGCGTGGAGGTGCCCCTGGCGGCGAGCCTGTTGAAGCCCGGCGCGCCCGCCCTGCGGCCGGTCTCGTGGCGCGACGTTGGCATCGAGGTCCAGGTTCCGTACTGGCAAGCGCGCGTCCGGCGCGACGCGCAGCTGCTGGCGGGGCAGACGGTCGCAGACATCCCGCAGCTGATGCTGCTCGGCGACGGGGACGCTGGCGCCAGGCGCACCCGCCTGCTCACCATTGGCGCGGCCCTGGCGGTTGCCCTGGTCGGCAGCGGCTGGACGCTCGAATCCTTGCCCGGCGCAGCGCCGGTGCTCCACCGCGGCGCCGACCGTGTGGAACCGTTCGGGATCGTCGAGGACGTTTCCGCCGGCAAGCTCACCGAGCAGGAATGGCGGCAACGCGCCGCGGCCCTCGGTATCGCCAACCTTCGGCTCAGCGTCACCTAGGCGGTTGCGACTGACCGCCGCCGCCTAATAGAGTGGGTTGATGAGGCTTTCTCGAACGGTCGCGCGGCCAATGCTGGCGAGCGTCTTCATCGTGTCAGGGCTGGACGTGCTCGCGAACCCCGAGCCGCGCGCCAAGGTGGCAAAGCCGGTGGTCGACCTGGTCGCCTCTGTCGTCCCATTCGCGCCGGCTGATCCCGTTGACGCAGTCAGGCTGAACGCGGCGGTGCATCTGGGAGCCGGGGTGCTCCTGGCGGCCGGCGTAATGTCGCGGCTTGCGGCGACGGCGCTGGCGGTGTCGATGGTGCCAACCACCGTCGCCGGTCACCCCTTCTGGGAGGTCGACGATCCGGTGAAGCGGTCGCAGCAGCGGGTGCAGTTTCTCAAGAACCTCGGCATCCTGAGTGGCCTGCTGGTGTTGGCATTCGATTGAATGGAACATAGCCGGGCTGCGGCTGGTTCTTCATAACGTGAGCCAAGCGATTTTCGCCGCCGGCTGCTTTTGGGGCGTCGAGGCTGCCTTTCGCGAAGTTCCTGGCGTGACGGCGACCACGGTCGGGTACACGGGCGGGACGACCAAGAACCCTTCCTACAGTCAGGTCTGTAGCGGGAACACCGGCCACGCCGAGGCCGTGCAAGTCGACTTCGATCCGTCCAGAGTCGCCTACGAGCAGCTTTTGGATGTCTTTTGGGCCAGCCACGATCCGACGACGCTGAACCGTCAGGGTTGGGACCTGGGCAGCCAGTACCGCTCCGCGATCTTTTTTACCGACCCCATACAGCAGGCCGCGGCGACGGCCTCGCTTCTCACGCGGCAGGAAACACGCCGCAAGCCGATCGTGACCGAGATCACGCCGGCGTCCGCCTTCTACCCGGCGGAGAACTACCACCAGCAGTACCTGGAGAAGCGCGGCCAGGCGAGCTGTCACGTCGGCCTCAACTCGGCTCAGCCAGTGATTGACGCCGGATCGAAAGCCCAGGGAGGAACCTCGCTATGGCAAAAGCTCTTGAAGACCGGATCGTAGAAAACGTAGGCCAGCGACCCAACGCGGCCGATGACATCGTCTTGGTGCGGACCGACCGGCGTGTCCGCGTGATGCTCGCTGGCACTACGATCGCCGACAGTCGCGCCGTGATGCTTATGCTCGAGAAGAAGCGGCTGGCGATCTACTACTTCCCCCTGAAGGACGTCCGCATCGATCTGCTCCTGCCGACGAACTACAAGAGTTCCCATGCGGGCAAGGGCGAAGCGAGCTTCTACTCCGTCAAGGTCGGAGACCGCGTCGCAGAAAAAGCCGCCTGGCGTTACCTGCAACCCGAACGCCCTGAGTTGAAGGATTATCTCGCCTTCTACTGGGACAAGATGGACGCCTGGTTCGAGGAGGACGACGAGGTCTTCGTTCATCCCCGCGATCCCTACCATCGGGTCGACGTCCTGAACAGCTCTCGCCACGTGAAAGTCATCGTGGGTGGCGAACTCGTCGCCGAAACCACTCGGCCACGCCTCCTGTTCGAGACCGGCCTACCGACCCGCTACTACATTCCGAAGGTCGACGTGCGACTGGAGCTGTTGACGCCCACCAACACCTCGACGCGCTGTCCTTACAAAGGCAAGGCCTCCTACTGGACGGTCAACGCCGGCGGCAAGGAATTCACCGATATCGTCTGGGGCTATCCGGCGCCCATCCCGGAGTGTCCGAAGATCGAGAACCTGCTGTGCTTCTACGATGAGAAGGTCGACGCCGTCTACGTGGACGGCGAGCTGCAGCCCAGGCCCGTCACCCCCTGGTCTTGACGGAGAGTTGCCGGTAGCGGAAGCAGCTGACCAGGTGGTCGTTGACCAAGCCGGTCGCCTGCATGAACGCGTAACAGATCGTCGGTCCGACGAAGTTCGCGCCGCGCGCGATCAGGTCCTTGCTTAATGCCCGTGACTCGGTGGTCTCGGTCGGAATATCGCCCATCGTCTTCCAGGCATTGCGCTTCGGCCGTTGGCCGACGAATGACCAGGCGTAGCGATCGAAACTGCCCTGCTCCTTGGCGATCGCCTGGACCACGCGGGCATTTCGGACGGCGCTCTCGAGCTTGCGCCGGTTTCGGACGATCGCCGGCAAGGTCATCAGACGGCTGACGGCCGTCTCGCGAAAGCGGGCGACCGCGGCTGGGTCGAAGTCCTTGAACGCGGTGCGATAGGCGTCGCGTTTCCGCAGGATCGTCATCCAGCTCAGCCCGGCCTGGGCGCCCTCGAGGACTAGGAATTCGAAGAGGAGACTGTCGTTATGGACCGGCACACCCCACTCTCGGTCGTGGTACTCGAGCATCAGCGGATCGCCCTCTGCCCAACTGCACCGCTGAATGGCCACAGCTTATAGTCGCATCGTGCCGGACTTTCCGCCATGGCTTTTCGCACCGAAGGGACGCTACGACGAGCATCTCTTCGAGAGCACGGTGCTCAAAGGCAATCCGCTCGGCGATCCCCATCGCCGGCCGCTCTGGGTGTACCTGCCACCCGGGTACGACGCGGATCCGCAGCGCCGCTACCCGAGCATTTACGTGATCCAGGGGTTGACCGGCCAGATCGACATGTGGCGAAACCGCCCCGCGTTCCGGCGAAACTTCCCGGAGCTGGCCGATGCCCAGTTCGCGGCGGGCGCCGCCAAGCCGTGCATCCTCGTCTATGTCGACTGCTGGACCTCAGTAGGCGGCAGCCAGTTTGTCGACTCACCCGGCACGGGCAAGTACCACACCTACCTGTGCGATGAGATCGTCCCCTGGGTCGATGCCCGCTATCGAACGCTGCCGCAGGCGGGTCACCGCGGCATCACTGGCAAGTCGAGTGGCGGATATGGCGCCATGATCACGCCGATGCTGCGGCCGGATCTGTTCGGCGGCCTGGCGACCCATGCTGGTGATGCGCTCTTCGAGATGTGCTATGCGCACGACTTTCCAAAGTCGGTGCGGACACTACGCGACCACTACCACGGCTCCTTCGACGAGTTCTGGACGGACTTCCGCAGCCGGACCGCCTTCACCAGGGAGGGCGACGGCGAGCTCCTCAACGACTGGTGCATGGCGGCCTGCTATTCCGCCGACGATGACGGGACGGTCCACCTGCCGTATGACACTGCGACCGGCCAGCTCATCCCGGAAGTCTGGGAGCGCTGGCTGCGCTGGGACCCGGTGCGGATGGTGCCGCACCATGCGGACGCGCTGCGAGCAATGAGGGCGATCTATATCGACGCCGGCAAACGCGACCAGTATCACCTCGACCTGGGCGCAGAGGCCTTCCGCCGGGCGCTGGAGGCGATCGAGGTGACGGACGTCTTCTTCGAGCTCATCGATGCGACCCACGACGCGATCGAGTACCGCTATCCGATCGCCATCAAGTACCTGGCCGAGCGGCTGACCCCCTAGCTGAACGTCCGGGTCGCGTCCTCGCCGTCCGGGTGAAGCCGCCGGCGCTGCTCCAGCCTTAGCGTGGAAGGCGGTCGAATTTTCCCAGCACAAAGGAGCGAGCAACACCATGGCGACTCTCAAAGACCTTTCCAACGACATCGAAGCGCTGGTGGAGAAAGCGAGCAAGAGCGTAGTCCGGGTCGACGCTCGCAGGGGCCGGGCGGGCACCGGCATCGTCTGGGACACCGGTCTGGTCCTGACGGCCAACCACGTGGTCGAGCAGGAGGACGAGATCGCGGTGGTCCTCGACGACAAGAGCACGACGGCGACGCTGGTGGGCCGCGACCCGGCGACCGACGTGGCGCTGCTCAAGGTGGATGGCCTGTCGGCCCCGGCATTGCCGCGTGCGAAAGTGGATGACCTCAAGCCGGGGCAAATCGTGCTGGCAATCGGCCGGCCGGGCAGCCTCAAGGCGACCTTCGGCACGATCAGCGCCGTTGCATCGTCCTGGCGCGGATGGCGCGGCAGCGAGATCGAGCACTTGATCCAAACGAACGCACCGCTCTATCCCGGGTTCAGTGGCGGTCCGCTGGTCGACGTCGACGGCCGCGTCGTCGGCATGAACAGCTGGGTCTTCGGTCGCGGAGACGGTCGGGCGATCGCGATGGACGTCGCCGAGCGCGTCGTGGCCAGCCTGCGGTCCGAAGGCCGGATCAAGCGGCCCTATCTGGGGATCGGCACCCAGGAAGTGCCCCTGCCCGACGCCGTCAAAGGCCGGGTCAACCAGGACAGCGGGTTGCTGATCGTGGCCGTCGAGCCGCAGAGCCCGGCGGACAAGGCGGGCCTGATGCAGGGCGACACCCTCGTCGCGCTGGACGGAACCGCGACCACGAGCCTGGAGGACCTGTACTCGGGGCTGCGGAAGATCAAGGTCGGTGCCACCCAGACCGTCAAGGTCGTCCGTGCCGGCGAGGTGAAGGAAATCCCAGTGACAGTCGGCGAGGCAGGCCGCTAACGCTTTCGGCCCCCCACCCCTGCCCTCCCCCAGAGGGTAGGGTGGGGGCTTGAAACGCCCGTGTCGCAGTCCGATCAACGAGCGATACAAGCCATGCGGGAAACCCCGCGACCCTGACTTATGACTGTAGGTGCGGGAGTTCCCGCATCTGCAGACAATGGCAAGCAACCGCCGCCTCTTCATGGTGCTCACTGGGTGGGCTGGCTTTTGCCTGTTTTTCGCCGCCTGGCTGTACTTCCACTGGGCTGGGTCGCTTGGGACTCGGCGATTTGACGACATCGGGGAAACCCTGGCGGCCCTCGTCGGCGCCGCGGCCTGCGGGGTCGCCGCCTGGCGTCACCAGCGAAGAACAAGGATCGCGTGGGCGCTGATCGGCACCTCCGCGCTCTCCTGGGGCCTGGGCCAGGCGGTCTGGTCGTATTACGAGCTGCTGAAGGGGCAGCAGGTACCGTTCCCTTCCCTGGCCGATCTCGGCTATCTCACCGCCGTGCCGCTGGCGGTCGCTGGGGTGCTGTGCTTCCCCTCGGCGCCCAACCGAGCCAGCTCCTTGCTCAGGACCATCCTGGACGCGCTCCTGATCGCCGGTTCGCTCTTCGTCATCAGCTGGGCCACGGTGCTGGGCACGGTCTACCGGGCCGGCTCGGGCGGTCTGCTGGCGCAGCTGATCGGCCTCGCCTATCCGGCCGGCGACATCGTGATCGCGACCATCGTGTTGATCGTGGCGTCCAGGGCCAGCCGCGCAAACCGCCTGCCATTCCTCCTTCTGACCGGCGGGCTGATCGCCAACCTGCTGGCCGACAGCGCGTTCGCCTACCTCACCACCACCAACACCTACGGAACCGGCAATCCAACGGACACGGGCTGGGCTGCCGGCTACCTGCTGATCGCGATCGCGGGCCTTCGCGCAGCCACGACGCGCGCGGCGGGCCCGGTCGGGAGCGACGGCACACCCAGTCGGATCTGGCTGGCACTTCCCTACGTGCCGATTGCGGCGGCGGCCATCGTCGCTGTCGTCGAGGAGTCGCTGCCCGGCGAGCTGGACCCCGTGGTGTTCTGGTCGGTGATGGGGCTGATCGTGGGCGTTGTCCTCAGGCAATACCTGATGCTGACCGACAACCAGCTCCTCAACCGGCGGCTGGAAGCGACCGCGGCGGACCTCGCCAAGAGGGAAGAGCACTTCCGCGCGCTGGTCCAGAACTCATCCGACGTCATCACGCTCATCGGGCGTCACGGGTCGATCCGCTATCAGAGCGCCTCGGTGGAGCGGATCCTCGGGTATAAGGAGGACGAGCTCCTGGGCAAGCCGTTCGGAGACCTGGTGCACCCGGAGGACCGCACGCAACTGCTCCGGAAGATCGACGAGGCCATCAATATCGTCGGACCGCCGATTTCCGCCGAGTGCCGGCTGCGGCGGGTGGACGACTCGTACTGCCTTGCCGAGATCACGATCACCAATCTCCTCGAGTTGCCCGCAGTCGGCGGTCTGGTTCTAAACACTCGCGACGTCAGCGAGCGCAAGGCGCTGGAAGAGAAGCTCACCCACCAGGCCTTCCACGACTCGCTCACCAACCTGCCGAACCGGGCGGCCTTCCGGATCGGCCTCGACCACGCGCTGCATGGGAACGCTGAGGGGCGGATCGCGGTTCTCTTCCTCGATCTCGACGATTTCAAAGCCGTGAATGACACGCTGGGTCACGACATCGGCGATCAGTTGCTGGTCGCGGTCGGCGCCCGAATCGCGTCTACGCTGCGACCGGGCGATACGGTTGCGCGCCTGGGCGGTGACGAATTCGCGGTCCTGCTGAAGAAGATGGAGGACGAGGAAATCGCCGCGCGGGTTGCCGAACGGATCACGCGGCAGCTCGTGCCGCCCTTCGCGATCGGAGGGAAGGAGATCTCGATACGGGCCAGCATCGGCATCGCCGGCCTGGTCTCGGGGCAGGAGGCGGCTGACGAGCTCCTCAAAAACGCGGATGTCGCGATGTATATCGCGAAGGCGAAAGGCAAGGCGCGTTTCGTCCACTTCGAAGCCTCGCTGGCGAACGCAGCGATCGAACGTATGGAACTCGAGAACGACCTGCGGAGCGCCCTCGAGG
The DNA here is from genome assembly GCA_035279665.1 of Candidatus Dormiibacterota bacterium. GTDB lineage: Bacteria > Chloroflexota > Dormibacteria > CF-121 > CF-121 > CF-13. The sequence continues at coordinate 25,143 of DATEHI010000022.1, forward strand.
AGAAGCAGTTCGTGTTGCAGTACGAGCCGGTCATCATGCTCGAATCCGGCGCGGTTCACAGCTTCGAGGCGCTGCTGCGATGGAACCATCCACGCCGAGGCATCCTGTCCCCGGTCGATTTCATCGGCGTCGCCGAGCAGAGCGGGCTGATCGTCGAGCTCGGGCGCTGGATCATGCAACAAGCCGCCCGCGACGGACGTCGCTGGCAGGTGCGCTATCCGTCGGTACCGCCGATGCAGATCAGCGTCAACCTCTCGGGGCGACAGATCGAGCGTCCCGAGTTGATCAAGGAAGTCGTCGACGCGGTCGACGCCGCCGGTCTCGACCCCCAATCGTTGATCCTCGAGCTGACCGAGAGCGTGCTGCTGGCGGACACCGAGCCGGTGGCTCGCACGTTGCAGGAACTTCGCAGCCTTGGCTTCCGCCTCGCGCTCGACGACTTCGGCACCGGCTACTCATCGCTCGGGCACCTTCGGGACTTCCCGGTCGACATCCTCAAAATGGATGCCTCGTTCGTGGCCGGCATCGGACACGGCATGGCCGACGGCGCCATCCTGCGCGCCATCATCGGGCTCGCCAACAGCCTGGGCTTGATGACGATTGGAGAGGGGATCGAACGGCAAGATCAGCTTGCCGCTCTGAACGCGATGGGCTGCAACGCGGGTCAGGGTTTCTACTTCTCCAAGCCCCTCGATTACGAGGCCATGGAAGTGCTGCTAGCGTCCTGCATCCAGAGCGGCACCGGGCGGCAGCTCCCGCCCGCGTGGCGCATGACCGCCTAGGCGCGTCACTTAAGATGCACGCCTATGCGTGCCGGCCGGGCGGCCGCACTGGGGGTGCTGCTCGTGCTCACCAGTTGCGACAGCACTCCGCCAAACGAGCCAAGCTTGCCTCCGCCAAGCGCCATCAGCGGTGCACTCCCAGCGACAGCCGACTGCACCGGCGCGGCGCCGCCAGCGCCGACTGAGCCGTCGCTCGCGGCCGATCCTGGTGATCCGCGACAGCTGGTCGCGAGCTGGCTGGAGAATGCGGCGGGCACCGTCGTCGCCGTGAGCCATGACGGCGGCGCAACCTGGAGTCGGTCCACACTCCCCGGAATGCTCACCTGCGCCGGTGGCCGGTACGCCCATACGAGCGACCCCTGGGTGTCGATCGGGCGCGACGGCATCATCTATGTTGCCGGCCTGGCTTCCCAGCCGGCGACCGCGACCGGTACCGCACGTGATGTGGTTGTGAGTGTCTCGCGCGATCACGGTGCAAGTTGGGAAGCACCGGTTGTCGTCGAGACCGGGACCGCGCCGCCACTTCAACCGGACAAAGAGGCGATTCTGGCCGATCCGCGGCGTCCGGCCAGCGCCTATGCGGTGTGGGTCGACTACCGGATCACGAGCGGCGTCGAGCCGTCCGTCGACCAGGTGATGTTCGCGCGCACCATCGATGGTGGTCACACCTGGTCGACCCCGGCCGCGATCTATAGCGGCAATGACGAAGCCCAGCAGAACCAGTTGCTGCTGACCGCCGGTGGGGTGCTGCTCGATGTCTTCGCCGAAGCTCCCTCGCTGCCTGGCACGCCGCATCCGCCGCCGTTGCCGGTCAAGATCCGGCTGATCCGCTCGACCGACCAGGGAAAGACCTGGTCGGCACCGGTTGATGCGGCCAGGTTCACCTATACGAACGCCGTCGATCCGGGCACCGGTGCTCAGCTTCGTTTCAGCGGCCAGGATATTACCGCCACGTCGGCGGGCAATGCGGTGTATGTCGCCTGGTTCGAAGACCACGCAGATTTTTCCACGATCCAGGTGGCACGCTCCGAGGACGCCGGGGTTCACTGGCGGGCACCGCAGCGCGTGGTGCGTGAGAAGGCCGAAGCGTTTCTCCCCACGCTGGCGGTGGCTGGCGATGCCACCGTCGGATTACTCTGGTACGACTTCCGCCATTTCACGCGGGGCAGCCCGGCGCTCGATACCGAGGTCTGGTTCAGCACCTCGCGCGATCGCGGCGTGCACTGGACCGAACGCCGAGCGGCCGGGCCGTTCGACCTGCGCACCGCGCCCGCCGTCCGCTACGGCCGCTTCATCGGCGACTACATGGGGCTGGTTGGCGTACCCGACGGCTTCGCCGCGGTCTTCGTCCAGGCGACACCATCGAGTCGCCACGGCCCGACGGACGTCTTCTTCTCGCGGATCGCCGGTTAAGCCGGCTTCAGACCGAAGAAGTTGGTGCCGATGGCTGTCATTACCAATTGACCGTCCTGGTTGCGCATGTGACCGCGCCAGCGAACGATCCCCATCGGCCGGCTGTTCGACTTGCGGGCTGCCAGCACCTCGATCTGTCCGGTCAGGGTATCGCCGGGCCGCACCGGAGCCGGCCAGCTCAACTCCTCCATCCCGGGCGAACCAAGGCTGCTGGTTTGGGCGATCAAGTTCCGCACCAGCAGGCCCATGAAGAGGGCGCCGGTGTGCCAGCCGCTGGCGATCAGCCCGCCGTAGATCGTGAAGCTCGCCGCATTGGGATCGAGGTGCATCGGCTGCGGGTCGTACTGCCGCGCGAAGCCGATGATGTCCGCCTGGCTGACCTGAATGCTGCCGAGGTCGATGAGCTCGCCGACCTGGAAGTCCTCGTAGTAGCGAGTCAGGGGCGCAACGTCCGTTCGAGTTGATCGAGATGGATTTCGAGGTGCGCGCAGAGCGGCATCGCGGCAATTTCCCCGGCGCTCATGGAAAAACCCTCGTAGAGGACCGCCCGTCGCCGCATCGCCGCGGCGTCAGCCGAGCGGAGGTAGGCGATGGTCCGCTGGTGATCGCGCTGCGCGAAGGCCAGTAACTGGTCGGGCGGCAGCGAGCTCAGCTGTTCGCCCGCGACGTCGCGGTCCTTCACCTGGGGAAGCAAGTCCAGCTCCGACACCTTGCCGGAGCCGACCCGCGAGGTGAGCACGCCGTAGAACTTCGACAGCACGACGATGTGGGCGAGGATGTCCTGGGCGCTCCACTCGGGCCCCGAGCTGGCCACGGAACCGGTTGGAATGTCCCCGACCAGATCCGCCAGCCTGGTCGAGTCGGCCTCGAGACGGTCCGCGAGCCGGCCCCGCTCGACATCCAGGATCTCATCGAGAAAGGACTGCATCTCGCGCTCGGTAAACGCCGGGCTCTCGATCCGCACTCGGCAAGTCTAGGGGTCAGGTAGCCTTGTCGATGGATGGCTCGACCCGTGTCGACGCGACGGCAGACCAGCCCCTACGGTTCCTGGCGCTCTCCAGTGACCGCTGACGCGATCGTCGCCGGGGTCATTGGACTCGGCCAAATCCAGCTCGACGGCGATGACATCTATTGGGTCGAGCAGCGGCCCGCCGAGGCCGGCCGGAATGTCGTCGTCCGGCGCCGCCCTGACGGCAGCATTACGGACATCACACCGCCCGACTACAACGTGCGCACCCGCGTGCACGAGTACGGCGGCGGCGCGTACCTGGTGCGCGGGGGCACCGTTTGGTTCTCGAACTTCAAAGATCAGCGGCTCTACCGGCAGGACCCCGGGAAGCTACCAGTTGCGATCACGCCGGCGCAGGACATCCGGCATGCCGATCTCGTCTTCGACCAGCGGCATCAGCGATTGATCGCCGTTCGCGAGGACCACTTGACCGACATGCCATCGGCGGTCAACAGCGTCGTCAGCCTCGATCCGACGGGAAAGACGCCGGCGCGAACCCTGGTCCAGGCCAACGATTTCTATGCCTCGCCGCGGGTCAGCCCCTCGGGCACGCATGTGAGCTGGCTGACCTGGAACCACCCGAACATGCCCTGGGATGGCACGGAGTTATGGGTCGCCGAGCTGACCGAGGACGGCCTTCGGGCACCTCGCAAGGTCGCCGGCAGCCAGAAGGAATCGATCTTCCAACCGGCCTGGTCGCCGGACGGCGTGCTCTACTTCGTTTCCGACCGGACCAACTGGTGGAACCTGTACCGCTGGCGCACCCCGAATGGCGAACCGGTGGTAGAAACGGCCGCCGACCTCGGTAGCGCGCAATGGGTCTTCGCCATGTCGACCTATGCGTTCGAATCCGAGCGTCGCATCGTCTGCCAGGTCCGGTCCCAGGGCGTCGCCCACCTGGCCACCATCGACCCGCAGGGCGGACCCCTCCATACCATCCATACGCCCTTCACGGCGTTCTCGCCGTACTTCCAGGCACGCTCCGGGCGTGCGTTCACGATCGCCGGGTCAGCAACAGAGCCGGTCGCCCTCATCGCGGTCGACCTCGAGAGTGGCAGGGTGGATGTACTGCGCCGCTCCGCCGAACACGTCGTCGATCCAACCTATATCTCGGTGCCGCAGGCGATCGAATTTCCCACCGAGGGCGGGGTCAGCGCCCATGCATTTTTCTATCCGCCGGTGAACCCCGAATACGAGGCACCTGCCGGCGAGCTCCCACCGCTGATCGTTTACGTCCACGGCGGCCCGACGAGTGCGGTGTCGAATGCGCTCGATATCAGCGACCAGTTCTGGACCACCCGCGGCTTCGGCTACCTGGTGGTGAACTACGGCGGGAGCACGGGGTTCGGCCGCGCGTACCGGCAGCGCCTCAACGGCCAGTGGGGCGTCGTCGACGTCAACGACTCCGTCAATGGTGCCCGCTATCTGATCGAACGTGGCCTGGTCGACCGCAACCGGGTGGCGATCACTGGCGGGAGCGCCGGCGGCTACACCGTACTGCGAGCCTTGACCTCCACGGATTTCTTCAAAGCCGGGGCGAGCCATTTCGGCATTAGCGACCTGGAAGTCTTTCACAGCGACACGCACAAGTTCGAGGCGATGTACGACCAGAGCCTCCTGGGGCGGTGGCCGGAGGATCGACACATCTATCGCGAGCGCTCGGCGATCCATTCCGTCGATCGGATCACCGCGCCCGTGATCCTCTTTCAGGGACTGGAGGACAAGATCGTCCCGCCCAACCAGGCTGAGCTCATCGTTGCGGCGCTGCGCAAGAAGGGGCTGCCCGTCGCCTACATCCCGTTCGAGGGCGAGCAGCACGGCTTCCGCATCGCCAAGAACATCAAGCGCTCGCTCGAGGCCGAGCTCTACTTCTATTCGAAGGTCTTTGGCTTCCCACTCGCTGATCCGATCGAGCCGGTGCCAATCGAGAACCTCAAACAGCCCGCTGGAACGACGTAAGCTCGGCCAAACCTCGCTGCAGCTGTGTGGCTCGATCCCGATCAGCGCGAGCGGCTAGCGAACGAATTGCGGTGAAATAGCCACCCAAACTTTTCCGGTCCTCCAAGCCCTCTAATAGGGTGACCACCATGGTGGCAGAAGAGCCGGGGAAGAAGCTCGATGATCCAGCCGCCTTCGAGGCGTCATTACGAAAGCATGCTCGCTCGATGCTCCAGTACGCGGACTTTGTCCTCCATGATCTCAGCGCTGCCGAAGACGCTGTCCAGGAGGCGTTTGTGATTGCCTGGCAACGTCGGGACAGCTTGAGGCAGGCATCCGCATTCGGCCCATGGTTGCGCCGGATCGTCCTTCGCGAGTGTCTGCGCTGGCGACGGCGTCCGTGGGTGCGCTGGCTGACGCTCACCGAGCACGTCGTGAGCCGCGAGCCTCAGCCCGATGCCACGCAAAGTCTCGACGTCGGGCGCGCGGTCGCCAGGCTAAGCCCGCAGTTGCGTGCCGTCATCTTCCTGCATTTCTTTGAAGACCTGACGCTGAAGGCGGTGGCGACCGAACTTCACATTCCGGAGGGCACCGTCAAAACTCGGCTCTACGAAGCGCTACGGCGACTCGAAGGCTCCCTTGCGGGCTATTCGGCGCCAGGCGAGCAGGTAACACCATGAAGAACGTCGAAGAACTCCGCCGTTATATGCAGGTGCGGGCAAGCGCTGTGCCCGAGAGCGAGGCCACGCACATTCTCAACCGGGCAACGCGCACCTGGCAGGAGCATCCCGGGCGCTGGCGGCGCCCGCAGGCCGCTCTCGCAGTGGCCCTGGCGCTCGCCACGATCGCGAGCATCGGGGTCGTTCAGATCTGGGCGCGCGTGGCCGCACCGAAGATCCTCCCTATCGTGGTGCCTCAGCACACATTCAAGGCAGCCGAAGGAATTGTGGTGGGAACCGACGGCAGCGTTTACGTATCGGACTACGCGGGCCAACGTGTGTTCCGGCTGCAGACGAACGGTCGCCTGACGATCATTGCCGGAACCGGGGAGTTTGCAGAAGGGGGAGATGGTGGCCAGGCGACGAAGGCCAGTCTTCAGGCGCCGACCGGGATGGCTTTTGACCGCAATGGCAATCTCTTCGTCGCTGACTACTGGGGGGATCGGATCCGACGCATTGGCTCCAATGGGATCATCAGTACGTTCGCCGGCAGCGGTCCGTCTACTCTGGAGCGAGCGACCTACTCGAACCCAGACCCAAACGAGGGCTTCTCGGGCGATGGCGGTCCGGCGACGGCCGCCCGCTTCTACGCCCCGCTCGGCCTCGCGTTCGACAGCCATGGCACCCTGTACGTGGCGGACTCATTCAACGGTCGCGTGCGCCGGATCAGCGCGGCTGGCACCATCACCAGTCTCGACGCTTCATCGCTGCCGGACCCGATGTGGCTTCCGCGGTACCTGGCGTTCGACGCATCCGGCAACCTGTACGTGGCCGACGGTGCGCCGAACGCTTTGATGGCTAACCTGATCGGCGGATGCCGGATCGTCCGCGTGAGTCCAGCGGGAGTCGTAACCGTCATCGCGGGAACCGGCAGGTGCGGCTTCAGCGGGGATGGCGGGCCGGCGGCCGCAGCCCAGCTGAACGACCCGAACGGCCTTGCGTTCGACTCAGCCGGGAATCTCTACGTTGCCGACTCGAAAAACGAACGGATCCGGCGCATCGATCGAAGTGGAACCATCAGCACGGTGGCCGGGACGGGCACCCCCGGCTTCAGTGGCGATGGCGGGCCCGGCATCAACGCCAAGCTCTACGATCCGTACGGGATCGGGATCGTGGGTGACAACCTGTACATCGCCGAAGGCGGTGGCCGCCGCGTGCGCCTCCTGCACCTTGCCAGCGGCACCATTACGACGGCAGCCAGTTAGCGATCAGGTCGACGTGGCCGGCAGCTCCTGCCAGGTGGCGACCGACCAATCGTATTCCCAGATGTCCAGCTCGGGAACCTCGAGCCCGCGCGCGCCAAGGATCGACAGGACGTGGGCGCGATGAACGTCGCCGTGATGGATCGCCTGCGCCATCGGCACCGCGGCCGGCAGGCGAAAGCCGTCCGTCGTCGTGACCTCGCGGTCTGGCAAGTCGGGGTCCCCGGCTAGTGTCTCCCATTGCGGACCCATGCGTCGGATACGGTCCGCGAGCTCATCCAATGGAATCGGCCCATCGGGCATCTGGTCGGGTCGGGTGAAGGCGGCCGCCGCCTCCTTGGTACGGAATGGCTGGCGCGTCACGATCGAGAGATACCCCTCCTCGGAATCGACCAGGTGCCGCAGCGTCTCGCGAATCGTCCCATAGGTTCCCGGGATCGTGGCGTCCAGGTGGTCGCCGGCCAGGCCTTCACAAAACGCTAGCAAGCGCAGCGTCGCCCAGGTCTTGTGTCGGAAGAGCTCGAGGAGCGCACGGTTCATCGTTTTTGCCTTCACCCGCCAAGGTACGCCTTCTGGACCTCGGGATTTCGTCGAAGCGCCGCGCCGGTGCCGCTGAGCAGGATGCGGCCGGTCTCGACGACGTAGGCCCGATCCGCGATCTCGAGCGCGCGCAGCGCGTTCTGCTCGACCAGGAGAATCGTGACGCCGTCGTTGTGGATGCGCTGGATGACCTCGAAGACGGTGTCCACCATCTGCGGCGCCAGGCCGAGGGAAGGTTCGTCCAGCAGTAGCAGCCTGGGTTGCGCCAGCAGTCCTCGCGCGATCGCGAGGATCTGCTGCTCGCCTCCGGAGAGTTGCCCGGCCGGCAAGTCCCGCCGCTGGCCGAGGATCGGGAACTGCTCCATCAATCCCTCGATGTCGCGATGGACCGAGCGGCCGCCTCGCCGCCCCCAGGCGCCGAGCTCGAGGTTCTCGCGGACCGTCAAACGCGCCAGAATCTCGCGCCCTTCCGGGACCTGGACGAGGCCCTGCCGGACGATCCGGTCGGGCGGCGCCGTCGTGAGGTCGAGCTCGCCGAATCGGGCGACGCCCGCATGCGGGCGCAGCACGCCCGACAACGAATTGAGGATGGTCGACTTCCCTGCGCCGTTAGCCCCAATCAGGGCGACGATCTCTCCCTTGCCGACGCCGAACGTGACCCCACGCACCGCCTGGATCGCGCCGTACGAGACCTGGAGATCGCGAACATCGAGCAGGGGAGAGGCGGGCTCGGCCGCGACAGCCGTCGATGTGGCCGCCATGTCCATCTCTTCGGACCCGGGGACGTGCGCCGCGGTCTTCTGCGCCTGGCTTCCGAGATACGCCGTGACCACCGTGGGGTCCTGGGAGACCGTGGCGGGCGGACCATCGGCGATCTTCCGTCCAAAGTTGAGCACGGCGATGTGGCGGCAGACACCCATCACCAGCCGCATGTCGTGATCGATCAGCAGCACCGTCAAGCCATCCTGGTTGAGCTGCTGGATCAGCGCGCGAACCCGGTCCTTCTCAGCCGGGTTCATTCCCGCGGCTGGCTCGTCGAGGATCAGCAGCTGCGGATTGAGGGCGAGTGCCCGTGCGACTTCGAGCCGCCGCTGGTCGCCGTAGGAAAGAGTGGCGGCCCGCCGGTCGCCGAACGACTCGGGCGGCAGGCCGACGCGCGCCAGCAGCTCACGCGCCTGTTTCAATCGGCGGCGGTCCTCTTTGAGCAGCGCCGGGATCGGGATCAGCTGTTGCAGCGTGTCGTCGCGCCGGCGGAGATGCATGCCGGCCAGGACGTTCTCGGTCGCCGTCAGGTTGCGGTAAAGGCGCAGCGTCTGGAAGGTGCGCGCCACACCCAGGCCCGCCACCGCGTGCGGCGGCCGCCGCGCCAGCTCGGTGCCGTTTCCGCCCCTCTGCAGGCGGATGCTGCCCGACTGTGGGCGAATGTAGCCGGTGACCAGGTTGACCAGCGTCGTCTTTCCGGCGCCGTTGGGCCCGATCAGGCCGAAGATGGTCCCTTCCTCGATCTCCAGCGACACGTCATCGACCGCGTGCACGCCGCCGAACGAGCGGTTGACGTCAGTGAGCTGTAGCAGGGCGCTCATGCGTTCTCCAGCGCTTCCACCATCGCGGCGCGATGATGGCGAGGCCGCCCCGTCCGACGATTCCCTGGGGACGGAAGATGATGACGAGGATCAGGATCACGCCGTTGACGACGTCTCGATAGGCGGCAAACTGGCGCACGATCTCTGGCAGCGCGGTGAGGAAGATGGCCCCTACGATCGGCCCGATCACGTTCGTCGTTCCGCCGACCACGGCGAAGGTGAGGATCTGGATGGTGCGGGTCACGCTGTACTCGAGGGGGTCGATGAAGAAATTGATATGCGTTTCGAGCGCTCCGGCATAGCCGGCCAGGATGGCGCTGATGATGAAGGCGATCATTTTGTAGACGGGCACGTTGATCCCGTTGCTGGATGCCGCCAGTTCGTCCTCGCGGATCGCCGCCCACGCCTGCCCGAGTCGCGTGTGCGTCAGGCGCCATACCAGGTAGGTAAGGATCGGCACCGAGATCAGGATCGGGAGGATCCCGCCCAGGGGATCTGGACTTGGGTTCTTCAAACCCTGACCCTCGCCGGTGATGGGCACGTTGAGGATCACGCCCAGCCGGAGCGCCTCGACGAAGCCGATGGTGGCGATCGCGAGAAACACGCCGCGCAGGCGCAGCACTGGCAGGCCCACCAGGACGCTGACGGCGCCGGCGAGCAACGCGCCGGCCAGCATGTCGAGTGGCAGCGGGGTTGGCAGGTAGATGTTCATGATGACGGTGGTGTACGCGCCGATCGCCATGAAGCCGGCATTGGCAAGCGTGAGCTGTCCGGAGTAGAACGTCACGAAAATGGAGATCGCCAGGATGGCGTTGATGCCCATCTGCGCGATCAGGAGCTCGTGCGAGTTGTAGAAGCCGACTGGATCGGTGAACAGCTGAGTAAAGAAGTCCACGCCTGACCTAACGTGCCTCTAGAGCCGTTCGCGCAGACGCGCGCCGAAGAGCCCCTGCGGCCGCACCACCAGCATCAGAAAGAGCGCGGCAAAGGCCACCCCCGCCTCGACGTTGCCGCCAAACCGGACGAGGGCGAAGACCTCGATCAGCCCCAGCAGATAGCCGCCCAGGACCGCACCAGGGATGCTGCCCATGCCGCCGAGGACGATGACGGCGAGACCCTTCAGCTCGACCTGGTCACGGCCGATATAGGGGCTGATGTCCGAGATGGCCAGACCAAAAAGCAATCCGGCGAGGCCGCCCAGTACGGAGGATACGAACAGCGTCGAGGCGAAGATCCGATCGACGTTGATCCCCAGCAAGGTTGCCGCCCGGCGATTCTCCGCCACCGCCCGCAGCGCGCGGCCCACCTGCGTAAAGCGCATGACGTAGCCGAGCAGCAGCATCAAGACCACGGTGGTCACCAGGATCCCGAGCTTTGTGCCCTCGATGGTCAGCCCGGCGAAATGGTAGGTGGGGTCCGGTACCGTTCCTGACGGGAAGCGGACGGAGTTTGCGCCATCCTGCCAGAGCCAGGCGAAGAAGGTGCCCGGCGTTGCCTGCTCGACGATCGCGACGAAGATCAGCGCCAGCCCGATGGTGGAGATAAGGGCGGAGATGGGCGGGGCGTTCCGGCGGCGCAGTGGGCGCAGTGCAACGAACTCGATCAGCAGGCCGAGCAGGCCGCAGACGAGGAGGGCGATCACCGCGGCGGGCAACAAGGGCATCCCGTGGAGCACCACCAGCGAATAGGTGATGACGGCGCCTAGCATGAAGACCGCGCTGTGGGCGAGGTTGAGGACGTCGAGCACGCCGAAGACCAGCGTGTAGCCCACGGCGAAGAGGGCGTAGATCGACCCGATGAAGATCGCGTTGAGGACCTGTTGGGTCAACGCGTTATCAGCTAGGCGTCACCGACTTCACGAGTGTGAATCCGCCCACACCGTCCATCTGGATCACCCAGATGGTCTGCTTGACGTCGTGCTTGCTGGTGAACTGGAAGGGGCCCAGCGGCGTGTCGATGTTGACCGTCTCCATCGCGTCGCGCAGCTTGGTGCGGTCACCGGCGGCGTCGCTGAACGTCAGGTTCGCCCGCTTGGCCGCATCGGCGAGGATCAGGATCGCGGCGTAGCCCTGGGCGGCGAACTGGTCCGGGTCGGTGCTGTACTTGGTTCGGTACGCCTGTACGAATCCGGCGTTCGAGGTGAAGGTGTTGTTGATGTACCAGGCGCTGCCACTCTCCGCGCCCTTGCCGTCGGCTCCGGCCGCCTTCGACACCGCCGCGGTGTTGAAGCCGTTGCCGCCCAGAAACTGCCCGGCAAAACCTTGCTTGCGCGCCTCCCGCATGATGTTGGCCGGAATGTTGCCCAGGCTGGTGATGAAGATGACGTCGGGATTTTTCTGCACCGCCTGCGTGACGAATGGCGCGAAATCGGCTGTCGCTTTGGGGAACGGGATCGTGGCCAGCAGCTGGATGCCGTACTGGCCAACCGTACTGGTGACGATCGTTCCGCCGTCCCTTGAAAACTTATCGTCATTCGCCACCATCAGCACGCCCGTCTTCGGATGGTGCGCGTCCGAGTAGACCTTGATGTTGGCCGGGATCGCCGACTCCTCTCCGAGGCTGTCTCGGAAGACGTACGTGCACGGGACCGTCGACGGGGCGTTGCAGTTGGGCACGATGTTGATCCCGGTCGTGCTGACGGCCAGGATCGGAATCTTGAGACTCTCGGCGAGTGGATGGACGGCAACCGCTGAGTTGGACAGCGTGGGTCCGAGGAGGGCTAAGGGCTGGACCTGCTGGAATAGCGTCTGCGCCACCTGCTGTGACTGAATTTTGTCCGAGGCGTCGTCTCGGGTATCGAGTGCGATCTTGGCGCCGTTGACGCCGCCTGAGTTGTTGATCTTCTCCACCGCCAGGTCCATGCCCTTTTTCGAGCTCGGGCCGTAGACGCCGCCGGCGCCGGTCAGCGAGAGGATCGCTCCGAGCTGAATCGTCTTCCCCTGGTATGAGTTCGAGGTGCTGGTCCCTGTCGTGCTGCTGCCGCCACAGGCGGCGAGGGCGAGCGCCAGGGCGATCGCGATGCCACGAGCCACGTTTCTCATCGAGCTTTCTCCCTCCTTCCCTGTCAGGGAATCTGCGCACAGCTTAGCGGGAATCGCGGTAGGCTAGCCAGCAACTTGCTGCCGCTCTTCGCCTGGATTCAAATTGCCGGCGCGGTCCAGCTGGCCATCGGCCTGGCCAATCTGCCGCTCGCCGGCCGGCTCCAGTACCGCAAAAACCTGGCCGGCGCCTCGGAGATCGTCCGACAGATCTTCTACGTCCACGCGGCCTACATCGTGCTGGTCGTCCTCGGCTTCGCCGCTCTCTGCCTGCTGTTCCCCGAGGAACTCGTCAGCGGTCGGCCGCTCGGCCGGTTTCTGAGCACCTTCCTGGCGATCTTCTGGCTGCTTCGAGTGCCGATCCAGCTCTTCTATTACCCGGCCGAGATCCGACGGCAAAACCGCCTGGCCGACGTTGTCTTCATCGTGGCCTTCGCCTTTCTCGCGATTGTCTTTGGCCTTGCGGCGACGCGATGAGGGTGCTCGCCAGGATGGCGATCGCCGCCGTCTGGCTCTACCAGGGTGGCTGGTGCAAGCTGGTCGCCCCCAACGAGCGACATCTGAGGGTCGTCGCCGACCTGCCCGGGGTCGGGCCGGCCCACGCCCGGCAGCTACTGGCGATGGTTGGCAGCGTCGAGATCGCGCTGGCGGCCTGGGTGCTCAGCGGTCGCGCGCCTCGGACCGCGGCCGCGGCGCAGACGGCCCTGCTCGGCGCCATGAACGGCGGCGGCCTGCTCTTCAGCCGTGGCTCGATCGCCGAGCCGGCAAACATGGTGACGCAAAACCTCGCGCTCGTTGCCCTCATCTGGAGCACGGCACGACGGTGAGCGCCACCACCCCGTGGCAGCGCGGTCGTCTCGATGCGCGCCGCGGCAAGCCCCGACTGCTGTTCGGCCATATGTACGAGGACTGGGGCATCGAGGCCGAGGTGCTGCCGGCCTCAGGGCGGGTCTTCTGCATCGCCTCGGCCGGGAGTACCAGCATCGCGCTGGCCGCCCGCGGGCTGGCGGTGACCGCGGTCGACATCAACCCGGCGCAGGTGGACTACGTTCGCGCGCGTCTCAATGGAGCGGCGCCGCGCGCCGGGATGGCCGACTGGTTCTTCGCCGCCGGCCGGCGATTCCTTCCGCTGATGGGCTTACGTCGATCGACGCTTCGGCAGTTCCTCGAGCTGGCCGATCCATCAGCCCAGGTCCGCTTCTGGCACGCCCGCCTTGACACGGCCCGCTTCAAGGCGGCACTGGCGGTCGCGATCAACCCGCTGGCCTTGCGCACCATCTACAGCCCGACCTTCGTGCGCGTTCTCCCCAAGCGCTTCGACCGCATCATCCGTGCGCGGCTCGAGCGCTGCTGGGCCCTCCATCCCAACCGGACCAACCCCTACGCCTGGCGCTTTTTCCTCGGGACCGACCCTCCGGATCATGCGGAACCCACGTTGGCCGCGAAAGGGATCGAGCTGGTGTGCGCCGATGCGGCGGCCTATCTCGAGAGCTGCCCGCCGGCGTCCTTCATCGGTTTCAGCCTGTCGAACATTCTGGACGGCACGGAGCCGGCCTACGGCGAGCGCCTGATGGCGGCCGTTCGCCGCAGCGCGCAGGCTGGAGCTGTGGTGGTGCTTCGCAGTTTCATGGAGCCGCCGCCGGATGAGTCCACGCAATGGGCAGCGCGCGACCGCTCGATGCTCTGGGGCCGGCTGACGGTAAGGAAGGTGCATTGATGCTCTATCGCCTTCGTCGCCACCCCCTCTCCATCAACGCCTTCTTCACACATTCGCTGGTCCTCACCTACGCGTACCCGGCGAAGACGCTGCAGCCACTCCTGCCACCGGGATTGGCGGTCGACACCTACGGCGATTACGGGTTCATTGCCATCGCCATGGTGCAGACCAGGCGCCTGCATCCGGCTTTTCTGCCGTCGGCGTTAGGCGTCGATTTCTTCTTGACCGGGTACCGCGTCTTCACCCGCTTCTCTTCCAAGCGCTCGCTGCGCGGCTTGAGGATCCTCCGCAGCGACACCGATCGGCGGCTGATGGCGCTTGGTGGAAATCTCCTGACGCACTACGGGTACGTCCATTGCCGCGCCGCCATGGTGACCGATGGCGACCGCCTCCGCGTCACGGTGATCAGCCCGGGCGCGGCAGCCGATCTCGAGGTAGTGGCCGACCTTGCGAGTCGGCCCGCGGCGCTGCCGGCGGGCTCGCCGTTTGCCAATCTCGAGGACGCGCGCCGCTTCGCGGGGCCACTGCCGTACACCTTTGACTACGAGCGGGAGACCAACTCGATCGTGATGATCAAGGCCACCCGCACGCACTGGGAGCCGCAACCGATTTCCGTTGTCGTGCGAAAAGCCACGTTCCTCGAATACCCGCCGTTCAACACGGTCAGGCCGATCCTGGCGAACGCCTTTCACGTCGAAAACGTGCCCTACCGGTGGGAGCGCGGCATCGTGGAGAGGCTCGGGGAGGCTGCGTGACCTCCGCGCGATCGTCGCGCGGCCCATTCGCGGGGGTCCTCCAGATCGTCCGCTACAACTGGAATCTCTACGTCGCGGCGATGGTCGGCGCGGCGGTCGTCATCGGGTTCGTCGTTGCGACGCATCCGCCGACCGTGCTCGCGGGCCTGTTGATTCTCGGCGCGATCGCGGCGCTCTTCTGGCTCGCACTCTCGCTCGCCGTCTCGCACTATGTCTACGATCGCTCGGACCTCTACCGGTGGCAATGGATCCAGAAGCGAATCGCACCGAATCCCGGGCACGTAGTGAACATCCACGCCGGCCTGGATGAAACCAGCCTGGCGCTCCAGGAGATCTATCCCGCCGCCGAGGTGACGATCCTCGACATCTACGATCCTGCGGAGATGCCCGAGCCGTCGATCGCGCGGGCGCGGCGTGAGCCGCGCGCCGAGCTCGCCTCGGTCAAAGCCGACTTTCGGGCGCTGCCTCTCCAGGCGGCCTCCGCCGACCTCGTGACGGTGATCTTCGTCGCGCACGAGCTGCGCCAGCCCGCCTCGAAAGAGGCGTTTTTTCGCGAGCTCGCACGGGTGATCAAACCCGGTGGGAGGGTCCTGCTCGTGGAGCATCTGCGCGATGCCTGGAACCTCCTCGCCTTCGGGCCGGGGGCGTTCCATTTCTTCCCGCGATCGGAGTGGCTGCGCGTTTCTGATGCGACCGGGTTCCGGCTCAGCGAGGAGATCTCACGGACGGTCTTTGTGCGCGCCCTCGTCTTTGTGCAGGCCTGATCGCTGTTCCGCGCGCGCCTTTTCGAAGCACGAGCGGCAAAGCTTGATCGCGGTCAGCGGTCCACGCTCCGCGAAGACGCGCCGCCCACAATGCGTGCACAGGTACTGCTGCTTGGGCATTCGATAGATAGGTTATCCCGTCGCGCCCAGGCGCCGAACGAGTGCACGCTCCTTCGGATCGGTCAGCTGCTGGGGGCGGTTGGTCAAGTAGGCAATGAACGTCTCGGGCTGGAGCCGGTGCAGGGTTCCGTGCAGCCGGAGGTAGACCTCCTCGGCGGCGAGCTCGGCATTCACGGGCTCGCCCTCTTCCCGGGCCGCGAAGAGGCCGAACCCGATACGCCAGCGGAGCTGGTCGCGACGCTCGGGTTCTGACATCCTGACCCGGATGTCATCGGCATGGATGGCGTACTCGCGAGCCAGGTGCCAGACCTGGAGGCGGAGGGGGTAGCGGCCAACACTCGTCTCGATCCGCCCGTCGACACCGATCTTGCCCCACGCCCAACGGACGAGCGCCTGTCGGGCCTCCCACTCCTGGAGCACCTCCAGCGGGCTCATGGCCCGGCGAACCCGAACGCCGCGCGCGTTCCATCCAGCGAGGTCATGGCTATCCGGCAGCTCGTCCAACGTCCCGTCCAGGCAGGCCTGGTTGTAGACCTCGTCGGTCGACAGATGGGCGACCACGTCCTTGACGCTCCAGCCACGACAGTGGCTGCGTGCCCACCAACCCCGCGAGTCGAGGGCGCGCAGGTGGCTCCGGAGCCGCGCAATCTCCCGGTCGTAGAGGGGAAGGGGATTAGCGCTTCTTGGATCGAGGGGTTTTGCGCTTGGCGTTGGCGGGCTTCCCTTTCGGCGCTGGCTTGGGCTCGCGAGGACCTTCGATCGCGGCCAGCGCCGCCAGCGCGACGTTGGTCTCCGCTGACGTCGTCTCTGTTGCCATTTCCGCCCCTTCGAAGAATCGCGCCTCGATCCTTTCTCCGATGCGCCCGATCAGGTTCTCACGATGCGGTGACGTCGCGTCAGGTTTCCTGGCAGGAGTCTTCTTCGCAGGCTTCTTTGCCATACAGCCATTCTATGGCGAGAATGGAGTCGTGCGGCCCAGCGTTCTCCTCCTCGATATCGACGGGACGCTGGTGGACAACACCGCCCAGCACATCGCGGCCTGGCGCGAGGCCTTTGCCGCGTTGGGCCTCGAGGTCGATGACGAGACCTTGCGCCGGCAGATGGGCAAGGGGGGCGACCTCTACGTCAAAGCGGTGGCCGGAGAACAGTGGGAGCGGCGCCATGGCGACGTGGCGCGCAAGCTCCACGGAGAGGCCTACAAGCGCCATCTCGCCGACGTTCGCCCGGTGGCCGGCATCTCGGAATTTCTCCAGGGGATACGCAGGCTCGAGATCCGTCCGGTGCTCGCCACGTCGTCCAACCCTGAAGAGGTTGCCGCCAACCTGCGCGTGATCGGCAAGCGGCCTCAGGATTTCTTGATCGTCGACAAGGACGACATCGAAACGTCAAAGCCGGCGCCCGACGTCTTCGCCGTTGCCCTGGAGCGAAGCGGTGCCCGCCGGGAGCAGGCCGCGGCCGTCGGGGACACCCGGTGGGATGGCGAGGGCGCGACCCAGATTGGCGTGGTCTTCTGCGGGGTCCTCACCGGTGCTGGGACGGACCAGGAGTTGCGCCTTGGAGGCGCCCAGCAGGTCTTTGGCGACCTTCCGCAGCTGCTGGACTTCTTGCTGCGGCTCTAGGGCGACGTGCTGGCCTTGGGTGTCGGTGTCGGCGTCGGGGCGGTGCTCGGGCTGGGACTCGGGCCTGGCGTTATCCCACTTGGGACGATCGAGGGAATGGGCGACAGCAAGTCGCTCGGCGAAGGCGATGCAGTGGGGGAGGGGGTCGGCGCCGCCTTGCACTCGGTTCCGGGCAAGTAGAGCTCCTTCTCGGCGCTGGTGCTCGAGGCTGAGGGCGACGCTGAGGGCGAGGCTGATGGCGTGACGTTCGCGTTGTTCGCGCAGGGCGGTCCATCGATAAGGCCATCGGGACGCTTGAAGGTTTCAACGCTGAAGTGCGCCTGGGTCAGGCCATTGTTGATGAAGTCCTTGAGCACCGAGCTTCCGACCATACTGCCGTAGACGCCGTTCATGTCCTGGTTACCCGGTCCGGTGTGGCCGACCCAGGCGCCGATCACCAGGTTGGGCGAGTAGGCCATCATCCAGGCGTCGCGGTAGTTGTTCGTCGTTCCCGACTTCCCCGCGAACGGCTTGTTCCAACCCAGATTCCACTGGCTGGCGTAATCCTTGAGGATGAAGGTGATCAGGTAGGCCTCCTGGGCGCTGATCACCTGCTTGGCGGCGGGGGCGTTCGGCTTGTCCAGCGTGTTACCGCCCTGGTCTTTCACTGCGATAAGGGACACCGGGTCATGGCGCATTCCCCCGTTGGCGAAGACGCCATACCCAACAGCATGGTCGAGCATGCGCACCTCGCTCGATCCGATGGCGGTTGTCACCTCGCTCTTGAGCGGGGTGGTAATGCCCATGTCGTGGGCGAAATTGACGACGTTGTCGACGCCCGCGGCCTGCATCGTTTCGAGCGCCGGGATGTTCCGGGAGAGCACCAGCGCCTTGTGCGCCGTGATCATGCCCATGTCGCGGAAGTCGAAGTCATGGAACTGCCCGTTGGCGAAATGACGCGAGGTATCGTCGAGCATGTTGCCCATGGTGAGCTTGTGCGACTTGAATGCTTGCTCGTACGCGTATGGCTTGAACGATGACCCCGGTTGCCGCAGCGCCGTCACGACATTGAACTGGCCCTTGATGTCGTTGTTGAGGAAGTCGGCCGAGCCGACCATCGCCAGGATCTCGCCCGTCTTGGGGTCCATCGCGAGGAAGTCACCGTTGTCGGCGCCCAGCGGCCCCAACTTCTGCTGACCGACGGCGACCGCTTGCTCGGCCGCCTTCTGCAGGTTGAGGTCGAGCGTCGTCGTGACCGCGAAGCCGCCTTTCGCGACGGCCGACGGGCCGTAGGTGCTCTCGAGCTGCTCGAACACGTAATCGACGAAGTGCGGTGCCAGGCTGCTCCGGTTCTCCTTGAAGACAAAGTTGAGCGGTTCGTTCTTCGCTTGCTCTGCCTGCGCGCTGGTGATCATGCCGCTGTTCACCATGGCGTCGAGCACGATCGCCTGCCGCTCGAGCGCCCGGTCCTTGTGCAGCGCCGGATCGAAATAGGTCGGGCCGTTGGGCAGGCCGGCGAGCAGCGCGGCCTCACCAACGGTCAAGTCCCTGGCGTGCTTTCCGAAATAGGTCTCGGCGGCGGCCTCGATGCCGGTGGCGTGGTGTCCGTAATAGATGCTGTTCAGGTACAGCTTCAAGATGTCGTCCTTGCTGTACTTCGATTCCAGGGCGGTCGCCACCATCGCCTCGCGCAGCTTGCGCAGGATCGACTTCTGGGGGGACTGCAGGATCGCAATCTTGGCGAGTTGCTCGGTGATCGTGCTGGCGCCTTGCTGGGGACGGCGGGTGACGACATCGATGATGCCGGCCTTGATGACGCGGCCCCAGTCGACCCCGTGGTGCTGGTAAAAGTGTTTGTCCTCGACCGCGATCGTCGCATTGCGGAGGTTGAGACTGATGTCCTTCAACTCGACCGGGATCACTCGAACGCCCTGCGCGTTGCGCTGTTCGATCAGGGTGCCATGCCGATCGAGGATCTTGACGTCGCCCGCGGCCAGGTCAAGCCGGCTGGGGTCGGGCAGGGTGGCGAAGGCGTAGGCGAAGGTGCCGAGCACCAGCAAGAGGATCAGGCCGAAAACGATGCCAGCCAGCAGCAGCCAATTGCGCCGGATCTTGAGCCACTCGAGCCGGTCATGAAACCAGTTTGGGCGCCAGCCGGCGGGCTTGGCCGTCGAGGCGCGCTGGCGTGCGCCCCCGGAAGGGGAGCCGTGAACGGGACCCTGCGCGCCTCCGTTGGGCGAGGGACCGTTCTTGCCACCCTGCCCTCCTCCGGAAGGGGGCTCGGGTGCCGGTGGGCGCGGGCCCGTCACGGGTCCGCCCTGAGGTGGAGTCGGTGCGCCCTTGTCTATCGCTTCTTCGAGACGGCCGCGTGCCCGCCCTCGTGCGGGGTGCTCGACCCGCTGACGAGCCGGCGTGCATAGCCGGCAGCCAACGCGGTCAGCGCGGCCTCCGCGGCGCTGACGAGCAGCCGCCGCCCGATGCTCTCCTTGGATTGGACTTCGACTTTCGTCTTGCCGTCGGCCTTGACGATTCGTTTCTGAGCGGAGGCCCAGGCCTTGGCGTCGTCGCGGAAATCCTCCAACCGGTCGCGCAAGTCATTCAACTTGAGCCGGCGAACCAGCTGCTCCGCGGTTGAGCGGCGGCGTCGTTGCCGGTAACCGAACACCGCAAAGCCGGTGACAGCCAGCACCAGTGTGCCGACCGCCAGCTGGAGGATGCGGTTGGTCTGCAGCTGCGTCTTGACGTCGAGGTTGCGCTTGGCCCGCAGCTGGAGTGCCTCGAGCGTTTCCCCAAGGTGGGCGCGGGTTTGCTCTACTTCCCGTTTCGCTTCAGTACTCGTTTGGCCCACTCGGCATCCTCCTTCAGCGTGGTCATCGTCTTGGGTGGCGGTCCGATCTTCAGCATGCCTTTTCCGACCAGGCCGAGGATGATGGCAAGCACGAGGAAGAGAACGGTCTCGATGCCGGCGACGAGCGCGTGGGCCGGAATGATGAGCGCGATGGTGACCAGCAGGAGGATGAAGAAGAGGAGCCCGCAGAATGCTGCTGTACCCAGGAAGATCGCCGCCTTGAGATTGCTCTGGAGCATCTCCTTGAGCTCGATCTTGGCCAGCTGGATTTCCTGCTGGACCAGCCGGACCGTGTCTTCGACCGCCAGCCGCGCAAGATCGATCAAGCCACGCGCGCCGTTTCCGTTTGTCGCCGTCCTCGCCGATTCCGTGGCCGAAGCCCGGGGACCAGAATCCATCCGAAGCCCTCCTTCCTTCCTGTCGCCGCCATCTCCAGCAATGCTAGAACGTAAACATTATAGCGTGCCTGTCAACTTTACGTTAAGCTAGTTCTCATGGAAAACGATCCCGTGATTCCGAACCCCGGCCAGCCGCAGGTGGGGGACCCGCCCGGACCCGAGCTGGCACCGCAGCCGTCGCAGCCTGAGATCCAGCTACCGCCGCCCGCGCCGGTCGAGGTCCCGCAGCCGGGCTTGAACCGCCCCTGAGCACCCCATAATGGCGCCGTGATCCATCGGATTCCGGGCGTGCGTGGCGCACAGGCGTACCTGCATCACGGCTGCGACGGTGTCACCGTCATCGACCCTGGCTACACGGGCAGCTTCCGCGCGGTGTGTCGATTCGTCGAGCAGCAGGGACTGGGCGGGATCGATTGGGTCATCCTCACGCATCACCACATCGATCACGCGGGCACCGCGCTCGCGCTCTGCCAGGCGACCGGCGCTCGTCTCGCCGTGCACCAGGCCGACGCGCCGTACCTGCAGCCACGCCGGCCGAAGGAACGCATGACTTTGTGGGGCCTGGCCGACCGGCTGCCAGCCGGGCTGGCCCGATTCGTCGTCACCTGCGCGGGCCGCGCGGCGCGCCTGCTCGAGGACGGCGAGACGATCGCGGGACTGACCGTGGTCCACGGGCCAGGCCACACGCCGGGCAGCATCGGCCTTCTCTCGGAGTCGGAGTCCGCGCTTTTTCTCGGTGACATCCTGAATAACGAACGCGGCATCCGCACCCCACCCTGGAACGTCAATCATTCGCACCAGGGGGCCATGCGCGCGCCGCAGCGGCTGGAGCCGCTGCAATATGAGCGCGCCTACTTTGGCCACGGGCCGGCCATTCTTGCCGGTGCCGACCAGGCGGTCCGCGCCTTCCTCTCGCTGCGCAAGACGGCCGCGGCGCTGGCAGGCTAGGCCAGCAGGCTCGCGCCGTCGACCTGACCGAGGTCGATGACGAGCACGGCGGCGATCGTCGGCGCCCAGTCCGCAAGATGGGGCCGCCCGGCGCTGATCGCCCCGGCGATCTGCCTCACGGCGGGGTGCCCACCGCCGACCAGCGCGACCGTGCGCGCGGTGAGCGGGCCGCCGTGGAAGCCCCCGGCGGGAAGCACGGCAGAGTCGAAGATGCGGCCCGGTTTGGCACCGACCATCAGGACGCAATCGCTGATCGCCACGCAGCTTTCGACGCCGGCCATCCGCCGCTGGGCGCCACTGGCTTGTGCGAGGTCGACACCGGGCACGCAGTGAACCAGCGCGGCGCCGCCGTCCGGGATGTATTGGTCAAACCAGCCGTCCACGTTGTCGTCGAGCGGGTTGATCGGCGCGGAGGCGTTCCTCGACTGCATGTCGTGGTCAGACACGATGATGATGATGGTGTCCGCCCAGCCGCCGGCCAGCGCGTCGAGCAACTCGCCCACCAGCCGGTCCGTTGCCCGGTAGCATGCCCGGGCTGCCTCACTCTCCGGCCCAGCGTCGTGCCCGACCGTGTCCGACTCGTTGAAATGTCCAAAGACGAAGGCATTGGCTTCCTCGCGTAACGCCTGCAAGAGTTGCGGTCGAACGGCGCCGTTGGTGGGATAGCCGTGCGCGTCCAGCGGCGTTCCGGGTGGGATCGCGCCGTCAGGCGGCCAGCGGACGTCGGCCGATCCGGTACATAACAGGCCTCGGTCGTCGGCGACGATGGCCGCCGTACGGATGCCGGCGGCGCGGCAGGCGTCAAAGATCGTCGGTACGCGCGGCGTCTCGGATCCGGCCCACTCTGGCAGCCTGGCAAAGCGCCAGGCCGTGGTTCTAACCCCATGCGTCGCCGGCTTGCAACCGGTCAACAACGAGCAGAACCCCGGATCGGTTGAGGAGGGGAGGTCGGTGGCCCCACCGGCGGGGGCGCGACCGCCTCGCTGCGCGAGGTCCCACATCCGCGGCGTCAGCGCCGCCGTGACGGCGCGATGGGGGAAGCCATCCAATCCGAGCAGGACGACGCGGGTCATCGGCCTATTCTGACGTGCGTGCTCCCGCCGGTATTCCGCAAAGCCCTCGATGGCGCCGATGAATTGCTGGTGAGCTCGCGCGAGGACGGGCGCGAGCGCGCGGTCCAAGCCTGGTTCATCATCAGCGGCGATGGCGACATCTATCTATTCAATTACGCCTACGCGATTCGTGTGGCGCGCTGGCGGACCGATCCCTGGGTTCGGTTGACAGTCCCTGGGGGTGGTCCGTCGCTGGAGGGACGGGTGCAGTTCATCGATCCGACCGAGCTCGCCGCCGCCGTCCAGGACCAGGTCGTCGAGCGATGGGGAATGTGGGGCGCGACCACCCCCGAAGGGCTGCGCCGAATGGTCCGGGACGGCTCGCACGTCCTGGTACGGGTGGAGGTACCGTAGGAGGCAGGATGCTGAAGTTTGGCCTGATCGGTGTCCCGTCCAGCGCCGGCGCCCACGGCCCGGGCCAGGAGAAGGCGCCCACCGCGCTCCGCCAGGCCGGATTGCTCGGCGCGCTCCGGGAAACGGGCCTGGAGATCGAGGACCTCGGCGATCTCCCGGTCGCTCGCTTTGCGCCCGACAAAGACCATCGCAAGCGACAAAGCCAGCCCCGTGTGGTCAAGGTCGCGCGCCAGGTCGCCGACGCCGTCGCCGGCGCGATCGAGCGCGAGCTCGTGCCGCTCGTCCTCGGCGGCGATTGCACCATCACCCTTGGGGTCGTCGCTGGATTGCTGCGTCACCAACCCGACCTCGGACTGATTTACTTCGACGGCGATGCCGACCTGACGACGCCGGAGACGACACACTCGGGCATCTTCGACTCGATGGGGGTGTCGCATCTGATCGGCAATGGTGATCCCGAGCTGGCCCACATCGGGCCACGATTCCCGCTCGTGCCGCAAGACCGGATCGTTCTCTTTGGCTTTCAGCCCTACGAGATCGAGCCGGCGGAAGCCCGTCTGCTCGAGACGTCGGCGATGCTGCAATATCCGGTCACCTCGATGGATCTCCGACCGGCCGAGCAGGCGGCCGCCGCCCGAGCGCGCCTCGAGGAGCGGGCGCGCGCGATCGCCGTGCATCTCGATGTTGACGTCATGGATTCGGCCGAGATCCCGCTGGGGAACTGGCCGCACTACGATGCGCTCTCGTTCGGCGACACGATGCGCTGCCTGAGCGTGTTCATCGGGTCGCCCAAGCTGGCCGCGCTGGTCGTGACTGAACTCAACCCGGACCACGATCCGGACGGCTTACTCGTGCGGCAGTTTGTCGATGCGTTCGCGGACGCGCTGCGGCCGGTCGCGGCGAATGCCGCGCGCCACTAGCAGGCCGAAGCCGAGCAGCAGCAGAGCCGCCCCGATCGGGAGTTGCGGGCCGCCCCCACCGGGCGCGAGCCCGCGAAGAGGTGGGCTGGTGGGAACGGGCACCGCGGCCGACACGATCACCGAGCCGGTCATGCTCGAATGGATGGCGCAGTGATAGGTAAAGGTCCCGGCCGTCGGGAAGGAGACCGCGCCGCTGGTGCTGCCGGGCGCGATGTTGCCGGTAGTCCAGGCGCCGGTATCTGAGGTTGCGGTATGCGTCAGCGCGGTGGCGTTGGTCCAGGTCACGGTCGAACCGGCCGTGATGCGGATGGGGTTCGGGCTGAAGCACCACGGGGGGCTGCCTGCGCAGGTGACGATCTGCGCCGGTGAGCTGGCCGCGCTCGCCGCCAGCGGCACGACGAGCAATCCCGGGACCACCAGGGCAAAAGCCGCAAACAGCTTTCGCATAGATAGACCTACGGGCCGGCGTTACGCGCCGTTCAGCTTTTCGAGGATGTCCCGATGGAGCAACCCGTTGCTGGCCACCGCGTTTCCCCCGGCGTAGGTTCGCTGCCCCTTGAAGTCCGTGAGGCGACCGCCTGCCTCCTCGACGAGGATGAGCGGCGCGGCAAGATCCCAGGAATAGAGCTCGGGCTCGAACATCGCTTCGCCGGCTCCCTCCGCTACCAGCGCGTACCCCCAGAAGTCGCCGAACCCGCGGTCGCGCCAGGCGCCACTGACGACTGCATCGAAGCCGCGCTGCTTGCCGACAGCGGCGAAGGCGGTGCGCGACGCGTAAAAAACCTGGGCGTCCTCGAGCTGCGAGATCGTCGACACGTGCAAACGTCGCTTACCGGCCCAGGCACCGCCGCCACGCACCGCGTGCCAGCGCTCGTGCATCGCGGGCGCGGACATCAGACCCACCTCTAACACGCCCGCGCGCTCGAGCGCGATCAGCGTCGCGAACGCCGGGACACCGCGCAGGTAGCTGTGGGTGGCGTCGATCGGGTCGATGATCCAGCGGATCTCCTTGTCCGAGGTGCGGTCGCCGTATTCCTCCGCCAGCACGCCGTGGGTCGGATACCTCCTTTCGATCCGTTCCCGCAGCTCCAGCTCGATGGCGGTGTCCGCCTGGGTGACGAAGGTGCGGTCCGGCTTTCGATCCACCCGCGGGCGGCGTCGAAAATATCGCATCGAGATGCGGTCGGCGGCGTCGGCCAGCTCGAGGGCAAAGGCCAGGACCTCATCGCGCTCGCTCAGGACCGGATCCTCTCACCGGCCGGGTCGTAGAGCGGCTCGCGCGCCACCGTCGCCGGCACCCAGCGGCCGAAAACCTGGACCTGCGCGCTCCTGCCCGGCGCGGCCTGATCCGACGGCAGGTAGGCGTAGGCAATGCTGCGCTCAACCGTGTATCCAAAGCCTCCGCTGGTCACGCGCCCGGCGACGCCACCATCGATGCGGACTGGCTCGCCCCCCAGCGCGATCGCACTCCCGTCTTCGAGCAGCAATGGACGCAGCCGCCGGGTGACCCCATGCGCCTTCGCCTGGATGAGGGCGTCCTTCCCGATGAAGTCGACCGCCTTGCCCAGGCGCACCGCGAATCCGAGGCCGGCCTCATAAGGGTTGTCCTCCGGCGTGATGTCGCTGCTCCAGACGCGGTAGCCCTTCTCCAGACGCAGCGAGTCGATGGCCCGATAGCCACCCGCGACCAGCCCGAGCGGCGTGCCCGCCCGCCAGAGGGCGTCCCAGAGCTCGAGCCCGCGGTCGATGGGGCAGTACAGTTCCCAACCGAGCTCGCCGACGTAGGTAACGCGTAGTGCCGTGCAGGGCACCGTGGCGACCGTGATCTCTTGCGCCGTCAGGTAGGCAAACGCGTCGTTGGACAGATCGGCGTCCGTAAGGGGCTGCAGGATGTCCCGCGCCCGTGGTCCCCAGAGACCGAGGCAGGCGCGGGCGGCACCGACGTCATCGAGGTTCACCGAGCCGTCCCGCGGATCATGCTTGCGCATCCAGCCGAGGTCGTGGTTGCCGAAGGCGGTCCCGGTGACGATGAAAAACCGATCCTCGCCGAGCCGCGTCACCGTGAAGTCGCACTCGATCCCGCCGCGCCGGTTCAGCATCTGGGTGTAGGTCAGGCTGCCGACCGGGCGATCCATCTCGTTGTCGCAGAGATGTTGCAGAAAGGCGAGCGCCCCAGGACCGCTGACCTCGATTTTGGCGAAGGACGTCTCGTCGAAGAGGCCCGCGCGGTCGCGGGTCGCGCGGTGCTCGGCTGGGATGGCGGGCGACCAGTGATGACCGGCCCAGCCGGCCGGCCGCTGAAGGCCATCCATCGCCGCCGCATTCGGCGCAAACCAGTTGGGTCGCTCCCACCCGGACTTCTCGCCGAAACAGGCGCCGAGCTCGGTCAAACGGGGATAGGTGGGCGAGAGGCGAAGCGGCCGTCCGGCCTGGCGTTCCTCGTTCGGATAATGGATATCGTAATAAGTCGAATAGACCTCGACGGTACGCGCGAGTGTGTAGTCGCGGCTCCGATACGCATCGCCGAACCGCCGCAGGTCCATCTTCCAGAGGTCGAGGCTGGGCTCGCCATCGACGATCCACTCCGCCATCGCTTTTCCCATGCCGCCCGCCCCGGCGATGCCGTGGGCGCAGAAGCCCGCCGCGACGTACAACCCGCGAATGCTCGACTCGCCGAGGACGAATTCGTTGTCCGGTGTGAAGGCTTCCGGCCCGTTGATGAGCTTGACGACGTCGCCCTGCTCGAGGGAGGGGACCCGCTTGATGGCGTTTTGCGACAGTGGTTCGAAACGCGACCAGTCTTGCGGCAGCAGTCGATTGTTGAAGTCGGGCGCGATGCCGTCGAGGCCCCACGGTGCAGGATCCCGTTCGTAGCCACCCATCAAAAGCCCGCCCGCATCGCGTCGGAAGTAGACGAGCAGGTCGGGGTCGCGCATCGTCGGCAGCTCATCGGGAATCTCCTCCTCGATGCGCGCCAGCAGGTACTGGTGCGCCATCGGGATGATGGGAAGCGTCAGGCCGGCCATGGCGCCGATCTCGGGGGCGTAGATCCCGCCGGCGTTGACGATGAGCTCGGCCTCGATCGCGCCCTGCTCCGTATCGACGCCACGGAGGGCGCCGCGATCGACCTGGATTCCGGTGACGCGGACGTTCTCGTAGATCCGGGCTCCGCCACGCCGCGCGCCCTCCGCGAGCGCCAATGCCAGGCCGCTGGGATCCAGGTATCCGTCGGTGGGGAGGAAGGCCGCGCCCATGACACCGTCGCGCGTCATCAAGGGGAAGCGCCGCTGCGCCTCACCGGCGCTGACGAGCTCGAGCGGCAGGCCGAAACTGGTCGCCCAACCGGCCTGGCGCTCCAACTCCTCCATCCGTTCGTGCGATGAGGCCAGCCGAAGGCTGCCCACCGGCCGCCAGCCGACATCGACTCCGGTCTCATCCTTGAGCCGCGCGTAGAGCGCGACGCTGTCCATCATCAGGCGGGTCAGCGGCATGGTGGAGCGGAGCTGTCCCACCAGGCCCGCGGAGTGGAAGGTCGAGCCGCTGGTGAGCTGGGCGCGTTCCAGCAATACGACATCACGCCAGCCGCGCTGGACCAGGTGGTAGGCAATGCTGGTGCCGCCGACGCCTCCGCCGATAATGACAACCCGAGCGCGGCCGGGCAGGCTCACGCGGTGGCCAACTCCAGCCAATCGCCAAACCGTGGATCCTCGGCGCCACGGAGCAGGCGGTCGAAGTGTTTCGCGGCGTAGGCCGAGAAATCGAAGTCGAGCTCGGAGATCGCCTGCTGCAGCACGCCCCACATCGCTTCGCGGTAGTCGGACATCAGGCGCATCAGCTTGAGCCGGGCGTGCTGGGCGCTGGCGACTCGGCCGAAGTAGGCGGCCAGCAACCGGGCCTCGTCGTCCTCCGTCAGTTGATGGTTGACAGCGAAATTGCCGAAATCGAAGAAGCGGTCACCCATCCCGGCGTACTCCCAATCGACGATGCGGATGGAGACGCCGTCGT
Source organism: Candidatus Dormiibacterota bacterium (assembly GCA_035279665.1). Lineage (GTDB taxonomy): Bacteria > Chloroflexota > Dormibacteria > CF-121 > CF-121 > CF-13. The sequence continues at coordinate 52,906 of DATEHI010000022.1, forward strand.
CGATGAAATTGGCGTTCAGCAAATCGTTGTGGCAGAGGACGGGCGGCTGCGGCGAAAGCGCGCGTTCGATGGTGACCGCGACCGCCTGGGCTCGATCGTGCGCCGCCGGCAGGCGTCCCCCGTGCCGGGTGGCCATGAGCGCGTAGGCCTCGACGACGCGGAAAGGGGAGAACATGCTGGCGATGGAGCCTGCCTGATGGATGCGTCGCAGCGACTGCGCAATTCGCTCCAGCATGACCGGCTCGTGGACGGTGTGGTCGCGGACCGGCCGTCCTTCGATGAAGCGTGTGACCAGCACGCCCTCCGGCTCGACGAAGGCGATCACGTCGGGACCGACGCCGGCGGCAGCGGCGAGGCGGCTGGCCTCGCGCTCGACCCGCCGGTCGATGCCCAGCAAGCTTCCGCTCTCAGCGGGAATCCGGACGACAAAGACTTCGCCGTCGATGGCCACCCGGTAGTTGCGGTTCGTGATCCCGCCGGCAAGCGGCTCGGCCGTCCGCGGCCGTCCCTTCCAGCCCGGCACCCGATCCAGGACCGCCGCGCTCAGCAGCTCGACTTCCATCGGTGCATAGCGTAGCGCCGCTGATAGGCTGGCAAGCATCACTGCGCAATCACCGGCCCGCCGCTACCGTCAGGTCAGCCAGGTGCTGGCGCGGCACGGGCTCGGCTTCTTCATCAGCATCACCGGGCTCGAGCGGTTCGTCCGGTTCCAGCGCATCTTCAACCGTAACTACGAGCAGCCGCTGTCGCGGCCCGAGCACGTGCGGCGCGCCCTCGAAGAGCTCGGCCCCACCTTCATCAAGCTCGGCCAGATCCTCTCCACTCGCGCCGACCTCCTCCCGCCGGCGTACCAGGTCGAGCTGGCCAAGCTGCAGGACCAGGCGCCCCGGCTGAAGACGGAGGTCGTGACCGCCATCATCGCGGCCGAGTTCGGGCGACCGGTTGGTGCCGTCTTCTCCAGCTTCTCGGACGTTCCGCTGGCCTGCGCCTCCATCGGTCAGGTCCACGCTGCCACGCTCGAGGACGGCACCCCCGTGGTGGTCAAGGTGCAACGCCCCGGAGTCGTCGAACAGATCGAGCTGGACCTGCAGATCCTCCGCAACCTGGCGGCCACTGCCAGCCGGCGCTGGCCGGTGGCCGAGGAATACGACGTCGTCGGGCTCGTGCATGAGTTCGCGCACACGCTGCGTGCGGAAACCGACTACATCCAGGAGGGCCGCAATGCGGAGCGGTTCGCGGAGAACTTTGCGGGCGACGACTCCGTCTATTTTCCAGCGGTGTTCTGGGAGCAGACGACGGGCCGGGTGCTGACCCTCGAGCGGATCGACGGCATCAAGGTCGACGACCTCGCCGCCCTGGACGCCGCCGGCGTCGATCGGACCAAGGTGGCGATGAATGGGGCGCGCATGGTGCTGAAGATGGTGTTCAGGGACCGCTTCTTTCATGCGGATCCGCATCCCGGCAACTTCTTCATCCAACCCGGCGAGCGGATCGGCGTGGTCGACTTCGGCATGGTCGGCACCATGGGACCGCGCATCCAGGAGCAGCTGGTGTGGGCGCTGCTCGCCTACACATCGGAGGATCCGGATCGCCAGGTGGATGCCATGTTCGAGCTGGGGGTTGCCGGTCGTCATATCGATCGCGCGGCGCTGAAACGCGACGTCGAGCATCTTCGCTCCCGCTATTACGGCCGGCCGGTCGGCGAGATCGCCATCGGCCCCGTGGTCAACGACGTCCTTGGCGTGGTCCGCCGGCACCGTCTCCATCTTCCAACCGGCTATGCCCTACTGGTGAAGACGGTGCTCATGCACGAGGGACTGGTCACGCGTCTCGATCCAGGTTTCGAGTTCAACGCCGTGCTCGGACCGTACGCGCGCGGCATGATCGTGCGGCATTTCTCGCCGCTCGGCTGGGGGAAAGCGGTCGGGCAGGCGGGGGTCGACCTGGCGCGGCTCGGGATTGAACTGCCCCAGCAGGTGCGCCGGCTACTGAGCTCGCTCCAACGCGGGGATGTCGAGCTGGCAATCCGGCCCACGGGGTTCGAGCCCGTGCTGCGGCGCCTCGAACGAATTGCCAACCGGCTGGTGCTGGGCATCGTCACCGCGGCGTTCGTGGTCGCGCTCGCCGTGCTGCTCGCCGCCTATCACGTGCGCAGCGATCCCCAGACCGCCGCCATCCTGCTCGTGGGTTTTGTCCTGGCGAGCGTGCTCGGCGTCTATGTCGCCTGGAGCATCCTGCGCTCAGGGCGGCCTTAGAAAAGGTGCGTCAGGCGGTGCCGAAAGAGCTTGCTGCCGCCGGGGTCCCGGTAGGGCGGCAGCAGCTCGCGCATGCGGACTTCAGCCAGCGCGACCATCGACTCGACGGTCTGTCCGGTGCTCTCGATCGGGGGTCCGATGATCAGCCGAATCGTCTTGCGCAACCAGAGATCTTGGGTACCGGACAGCGCCACCGGCACGACGGGGACGTGGTTCTCGACCGCGAAGTGCGCGAAGCCCTTCTTGAATGGCATGACCGCGCCCTCGGACGGACCGTAGTGGCCCTCGGGGTAGATCGCGACCACGCCGCCACGCGCCAGGCATCGGTTGGCGTGCTCGAAAAGCACCAGGTCCGGCCGGGCCTGGCGATTGACGGGGATGTACCCGCCGACGCTTTTCACGAGCGCCCATTGGACTTTGCGCGTCACCAGCATGGTGGTGTCGCCGAGGAAATGGATGCGGGGCTCGGCGGGAAAGGTGGCGAGGATGGCAAACGAATCCAGCCAGTTGAGATGGTTGGCGATCAGTACGTAGGGCCGGTGGGTCGGAATCCGTTCGCGGTATTCGACCCTGATGCGAAACAGCGCGTGCAGCAGCGGCACGGCCCAGAGTCGGATCGCACGGTATGCGAGAGTGGCCTTCCGCTGCACCGGAAGAAGATTGGCTGGCGGCTGGGCGGGTGGCTCCATTTTCCTGGTAACGCGGCCGGCACCCGTTACGGCACGCAGCCTCAGGGGGCCGCGGGGCCCCTCTTCTTCTTCGCTTCGAGGACTTCCTTCTCCTTCAGGACCTCGTCGTATCGATCCTTATAGCGCTTTTGATCGTCCTCCCCCAACGCCTGGTAATTCTTGATCGCTGCCTTGATCAAGCTCAGCCGCGTGCCGCGGTTCATATGGCCGGTACCCGCCACCTCTGCCGCCGTTCCCTCCCAGGCGAAGGCGAGGAACTCTCGCTCGGCGGACTTGCCATGGCCTCCCATTCCTCTCCGATGCTGCTCGACGTGCATGAGTTCGTGTCCTACCTGCAACACCCTCCGGGCGAAGCCCTCTTTGGTCGTGTGCGTTAGGAAATCGTCGCTGACCGCAATCGAGCCTTGTTCCGAGCCCTTCGGGGCCCTGGCTGCGGGAGTGGTGGTCAGCAGACCATCCTCATTCAATGGATAGGTCACGTCCTTGATCAGATCCTGACGGTCTGCGTAATAGGTCTTGAGGATGCTCCACACCACGTTCTTGGCTCGCTCGTCCTTGGAGGGCGTGTCGGCCTGGGCAGCGTCGACGATCGCTTTCGCCTTTACATCGAGCGCACCGGCGGCCGGCGCCGCGGCCGGTGCCACCCCCGCCTCTGGATGCTGTTGCAGCGCAAGCGCCCCGTTGGCGAGCAACTGGCCAACCGCCCTGTTTCCCGCCGCTCGTTGAAGTTCCAGCAGCCGGCCGGCCGCGGTCGGCGACAGGACCAGGGCCGACCGAACCGCTCCGCGGCCTCCGGGACCGCGGCCGCGTGGTTCATTCTCAGCGCCCTTTCGGTCAGCGCCCATCTTGTGCATCGAGGATGCCGCGAACCATGCTCTCGCTGAGGTCGCGCGCCCGTCGCATGGTCTGTGGCGAACCGGCCTCTGCCTTCGGCCACTGGGTATTGAGGCGCTCGAGCTCCTCGTCGAAGAGCCTCGACACCAGCTCGGGTGAGTGCGTGACCCCACGACCGTCGGCATCGGGAACCGAGACCTCGTGCAAGATGCGCTGGGCGATCATGTATCGATAGATGCGGTCGGTCGCCAGGTCTTCCATGTAGCCGTCGAGCAGGCTGGCGCCCTTCCCGTTCAGCACGCCGTTGCGGTAGCGGATAACCGTCCGCACCGCGGCCCGGGTTCCGTCGAGCGTCCGCTTGCCAACGCCTTGCGGGCTGGGTCGCAGGTCCTTATGAATATTGGCGTCCTTGCGCCGCGCCGCGATCTGGTTGGGGTAGGGGAACTGGTTGACCGCGATCTCGTTTTGATCGGGATGCCCCGTCCACGCGCCGTCCATCAAGCTGTTCGCCTCGTTTTGCTTGTCCTGTTCGAGCACCTTCAGCGCTCGCGCGTTGAGCTCCGCATCCTCACGGCTGGGATAGAGCGCAGTCATGCCCCCGATCGCCAACATGCCTCGCTTATGGCAGACCTCGGGCATCACCTCGCGAACCGCCTGAAAGAACGCGACGTCGTGGGGGATGGTGTTGCGGTCGGGGAGGACCCAGGCTGGGTCGTGCAGCGTGAAGTCGATCAGGCTGGCCATGTAGTCCCACCGCCCCAGGTTGAGTCCCATCATGTGCTCGCGCAGGTTGTAGGCAAATTCCTCCATCTGGTAAGCGAGAGGGTGCGACTCGACGAGGGCCATGCATTTGATGTAATCGGACGGCCAGCCGCGAGCCGCCGCGATGGCCTGAAAGAGGTCACGCCACCAGAGCGCCTCGTCGGCCGACTCCGACTTGGCAATGTAGATCGACAACGGGTGCTTCAATCGGCCAGGGTCGACCTGGTAGGCGACCAGCGCAACGTCGAAGAGCGCCGCAGCCATCCGCTCGCCCTTGACCACGCCGGCCTGCTCGAGATGGAGCCCCCGGGGCCGCGTCAGGATGACGGTCTTACTCTCGTTGATTGCGACCTCGCGATCGCGCTTGCGATCGTGATAGGTGAGGTCCCCCCGCAGGGCGGCGATGATGTTGCGCACGCCCTGGTTGATGTTCGGCCAGGCATTGGCGACGGAGTCTTCGAGATCGAGCATGACGCCGGGGGCGCCGGAATTCAGCATCTTGACGACGAGCTCGGCGTCGTCCGCCGGGCCCGTCATCTGGTTGCGCTGATCCTGGCACCAGCCCGGCAGCGAGACCCTCCAGCTGCCGGTCGTCGCCTCCGATGCCGGGAGATAGTCGGGCAACTGGCCCTGGTGCGCGGCGTCGAGGATCCGGCGCCGCCTGGCCGCAAGCTCCCGCTGGCGGGGCGTGAACGCCCGATGCAGGGGGAGCAAGAAGTCGTAGAAACCGCGGGGCAAGTCGCGGGTCGCGTCCAGTTCTGCGGGGGCCTGATTGACCGGTGGATCCGCCGAGATCACCGTCTCCATGTGCTAGTTCAGACTCTAGCAGCGGGGAGGGGGCCTAATGGGGTCGGGGGAGGGTCTAGCTGGCTTTGCGCGTGCTGGTGCCGCGGCGCTCGTGCTCCCGGCGCTCGCCACGCAAGGTGACCTGGACGGCCGAGCTCCGATAGATGTACCCACGGGTGATGGCCTGCTTGACCTGGCGCCAGTAGGCTTCCCGCAGCCAGCGCCGTTCGACCACCAGTTCGACGCCGGTGAGGGTGAGGTGGTCGGCGGTTAGGGTCGCGACGGCATCCGGCCGCTGCGCGTCGCGGACGGCTTGGAGGTCGAGACCCGGCATCAGCCAGTCGGCCGGGATATCGAGTGCGGCATCCGAGGTGTCGCCGTATACATCCGGCTGGTTCGCCACATTAGAAGGAACCTCAAAATACCCGGCAGTCTTGCGGTACCGGGGGGTTAGGCCGGGCTGGCGCCTTCCGCCGCGACCGGAAGCTCGATCTCGAAGGCCGAGCCCTGACCGGGCTGGCTGGCCACCTCCACCCGGCCGCCGTGGCCCTCGATGACCTGCCGCACCAGATACAGGCCGATCCCGGTTCCCACGACATTGTTGAGCTCCGGGTCGTTGACCCGGTAAAACTTCTCGAACAGCCGGGGGCGCGCGGCGAGGGGGATACCGATGCCGTGGTCCTTGACGACCAGCCGGATGTGCCCGTTCTGTCGGTCGCCGGTGACCTCGATCTCCGGAGGCCCAGCGCTGAACTTCACGGCGTTCTGCAACAGGTTGTCGACGGCCGTAGCGAGCCGCTCGGGATCTCCGACAACGGTCAGTGGCGACGTCGCCAGTTCGACATGCACGGTCCCTTGCTTGAGCGCCACCTGCGGACGGACGCGATCGACGGCGTCCGTGACCAGAGTTCGCAGGTCGAGCTCCGTCATCTGCTGCGCCGCCGCTCCGTCCTCCAGCCGGGCCAGCAGCAGCATTCGCTCGACCTGGCTGCGCATCTCGCTCGATTTATCCATCAGTGTCCGGATCGCGTGTTGCGCCGCCGGCGGCATCTCGCCCAGCGACCCCTCCTCGAGCAGCGAGGCATAGCCGCGGATCACCGTCAGCGGCGTGCGCAGCTCGTGTGACGCGATTTGCATGAACTCACGCCGGGCACGTTCCAGTTCGACGAGGGCATCGGCGCGCCCGCGTTCCCGCTCGAGCGCCTGCCGGGTATCGAGCGCGATGGCGGCCTGCGCCGCTACAAGTTGCAGCCGGCGGAGCTGGTCCGCCCGCAGCCACCGCGGGCGCCGCCAATACAAATCGACGAAGCCGACGAATCGCTGCCCGGCGCGCATCGGCAGGAAGATGCTGGCCTTGACCCCGGCCGCGAGGGTGTCCCGGCGAGCCCAGTCCGGAAGCTTGGTGTCGCTCTCGGGATCAGTCACATAGACGGTCACCCGTGGGTCCGCCAGCCAGGCCACCTGCTCCGCGGTCAGCGGCCCGCCGACGGAAAAATCCTTGTCGGGCAACTGCCGGCCGCCCGTCGCCCCAAGGTGGTAACGCCCATCGGCTTGCAGCACCCGAAGCGTCGCGTAGTCCACCTGGCTCAGATCGACGAAGCCCTGGAGGATACGACTGTCGACTTCGGAGTCCGCCAGCCCTACGTCGCTCGGCTGGAACCCCTCGATCATCGCGAGGGCCTTGATCGTTTGCTCCGCCTCCGCGTACTGTTCGGCATGCGAGAGCGCGAGCGCGGTTTGCGCCGCGATCGACTCCATCAGGCGCAGGTCGTCGTCGCTGAGGGAGCGCGCCCCCTGCCGCGCCAGCGAGAGCACACCAAACAGCCGGTTCCCGGTCACCATAGGAACGCTGATGATGCTCTCCGGGATGCGCGTGGTCCCGACCGGGTAGACCATCCGCGAATCCACGCTGCCATCCGGGACGAGGATCGACCGCCGGGTCTGGGCGGCGATCCCGGTGATGCCCTCGCCGAGCGAAAAGGTCACCGTGTACCAATCGGTGTGTTCGTAGGACTCGGCCCGCGCCACCGACTTGACCAGGACAAGGCGCTCGGCCGACTCGTCCCAGCGGTACAGGCGGAAATGCTGGTAGTCGATGACGCGGAGCGTCGCCTCGGTCACCGTGTTGAGGACCTCCTCGGCGTCGAGGCTCTGGATGATCCGCGGTGAGACGTCCTGGAGGAGATCTTTGCGCCGGCGCAGCAGCGACTCCCGGTTGCGGCTCACGTGGACGAACTGGATGACCGCGGCCGCGGCGAGGATAGCGGTGCCCAGGCGGACGACGTCGCTGACGGTCGCAACGCCGAATCGGCCGATTGGCGCGAGGAAGAAGAAGTCGGCGATGAGCGCAACGGCCACGGTCGCCGCAATCGCCGGGCCGCGACCCAGGCGCCAGGCGACGGCGCCGACCAGCAAAACGAGAAGCAGGAGGAAGGTCTCGATTCGCGCAATGCCCAGCACCCATGCCACCAGCGCGAGCCCCAGCGACACGACGCCAACGGCGCCGATGGCCGCGACATACGGCAGGGTTCGCCGGATCACGTCTTCCCGCGTCTCGGACATGCCGCAATCAGCATAGGCGGCCTGCCGAGCCCCAGCTTGACGAACCGAGGGGCGTCCACGTAGGCTGGTTCCCTTCGTGTCACAAAACCCATCTAGGGAGGTATCAGCATGAGGATAGCATGCGTACTCGACGTTGACTACGAGGACTCGGAGTTCAAGGAGCCCTACGCCGCGTTCCACACGGCGGGGCACCAGGTCACGATCGTCGGCCTGAAGGCCGGCAAGGAGCTCAACGGGAAGCGGGGCACCATCACGACCAAGGCCGAGGCTGGCATCGACCAGGTACGTCCGGACCAGTTCGACGCCCTCTTCATCCCGGGCGGCTACTCGCCCGACCACCTTCGAGCCGACCCCAGGATGATCGCCTTCACCAGGGCGTTCTTCGACGCGGACAAGCCGGTCGTGGCCATCTGCCACGGGCCACAGTTGCTGATCACGGCGCGTGTCCATAAGGGTCGCAAGATGACAGCCTGGAAGACCATCCAGGACGACCTCTCGCAGCTTGGAGCCGATGTCGTCGACCAGGAGGTGGTCGTCGACAGGAACCTGGTGACATCGCGGCAGCCGAGCGACATCCCGACCTTCATCCGGGAGTCACTGAAGCTACTGGAGAAAGTCCCGGTCGGTTCGCGCTAGGGTCGGGAAACCCTCCGCCCTGCCCCTTAAGGGGAGCGGAATTTGGGTTAACGCAGATGCCGGCGCCGGTGCGCCGGCATCTTTCTTATTTAATGGCGGGGGATGCGAGCCGGCCGGTCGACCAGACAAATCCTGCAAGCCGCCGCCCCCATCGCCCTCGCCGTGTTCGTCTTCGGCGCCTCGTTCGGTGTGCTCGCGGTGGCGGCGCACCTGCCCGCCTGGTCCGTCGTGCTCATGTCGGCGTTGGTCTTTGCCGGGTCGGCCCAGTTCGCGGCCCTCGGGGTGATTGTGGCCGGGGGCAGTGTTCTAACGGCGATCTTCGCCGGCGCTCTCCTCAACCTCCGCTTCATCGCCACCGGGATCGCCGTGGCCCGCTCGCTGCCTGGCAATCGACTCGTACGCTCATTGCTGGCGCAGTTGTCGATCGATGAGAGCTACGCGATGTCAGTTCGCGCCGGCGCCCCGGGCCGGCCCGACGGCCGGACGTTGCTGGTGACCGGCGCTTGCCTCTACGCACTATGGGTTGTCGGGACGCTGATCGGCGTGCTGTTCGGTCCGGTTCTAGGTGACCCCAAGCGGTTCGGGCTCGATGCGGCGTTCCCAGCCGCCTTCGTCGCGTTGGTCTGGCCCTTGCTCTCGGGGCGGCACGCCGTGCGCTGTGCCATCGCCGGGGCCGTCGTCGCCCTCGTCCTGGCGCCCTTCACTCCGCAGGGGGTCCCTTTGGCGGGCGCCGCCGTGGTTGGGTTATGGCTGGCCCGCTAGCACTGGCGCTGGTGCTGGGGCTCGCCAGCCTGTCGTTCCTCATGCGGGCAACGGGACCGTTTCTACCGAACTTGCCCTCCGCGGTGACGGAGCGCACGGCGGGGCTGGCGCCCGCACTGCTCGCCGCGCTCGTCGCGATCCAGCTCACCGGCTCCAACGGACTGGTGCACCTGGATGTGAAGGTGCCGGCGGTCCTGGTTGCCGCCGTGCTGGCCGCGTTGCGAGCCCCCTTCATCGTCTCCGTCGTCGCCGGCGCTCTGGTCGCAGCGCTCCTACGGGCGCTCGTCCACCTCAATTGAAGCTCTTGTCAACGAGGCCGTTTCTGGCGAAGATGGCGGTTAGGGAAATGAGGACGGGCTTGAGCCCGGGAGGTATTTGATGAAACCCTGGTTGCGGTACGCCCTGACGTTCGGTGCCGCGTCGGCGGTGATCACGCTGCTCTTCAACTGGATTGGCAACGCGACCGCCAGCGGCGACGCCTGTCACCGCAGCTCGCCACTGGGCGTGCTCGCGTTTCTTGTCTTCCTGTTGCTCATGGGCGCGGCCGGTTTCATGACGACCCGATCCGGCGCGACGATAGGCATGGCCACCATGTCCGGCCTGATCGGCGGGCTGATTTCCGCGATCGGCACAGTCATCGCGCTCATGATCATCTTCTCCTCGTTCAATGCCGCTGGGTGCGTGGTGAACAACAACACCGGGGTCAGCTCGCAGACGATCGTCACAGCGGGCGGGATCGTGGCGGGGATCTTCCTCAGCGTCATCGGGCTTGGCGTGGGAGCCGGGGCGGGCGCGATCGGCGGGTTGATTGGCCGGCGCCCGGCAGCGACTGGCGTCTAACGTTTCTTGGCGTCGACGGCGCGTTGAAGCTGGGCCTTTGACATCCGGGAGCGACCCTTGATACCGCGCTCCCGGGCCTCATTGCGCAGCTGCGCGTAGGTCCGGCCTTTCGACCCGCTGTGTGATCGCAACCCACCGCGGCGCTCGGACGAGATGTCGTTCAGCGACGTCCGGCTGGCTTGCCTGGCTTCTCCAGCCCGAGCGCGGTCCTTGTTCACTGTCCGGGCGGCGATCTCTTCCGCCTTGTCCTCCTTCGTGCCCCGGTCCTTGAGGCTGTCCTTGATGTGCTCGTACTGACGCTCGCGCTTGGGGCTCCATGCATTCTGCGGCATGCCATCCACCTCCTGGTAAGTCCTCCTTCTTATCTATCAAGCAGCGAGGGCCACACGCAACTTCCTTACCTCAGCTGCCTTTTCCACACCGGAGGCAGCTAGTTGACACGCTGATCGATCTCGCCCATCATGAGGCCGACTTCTTGAGGCGAACGTCCTACCCTACATCTGGCTACAGCCTCGGGACGCGCGGGCGGCGACCGTCGCGGCGTCTCGTTGTTCCTCCGCGCCGCCGAACCCCCGTGATCCGGCTGGCCATCGTTGCGGTCATCCTCTTCCTCGGCAGCCGTGCGTTCGGGCTGCTGCAAGGGCACCACGACATCCGTTCCGTCGCGGCCACCACCCGCACCGCCTCACCGCATGCGGCGGTTGCCACGCGGCCGGCAACGAGCGCGCGTCCGACCCCGACGGCCATGCCGTCGCCATCGCGGGCGGCCGCGCCCACCCAGTTGCCGCAGGTCAAGGTGCCCGTCTTGAGCACCAGCTGGCTTCGCGGCCATCCCATCGCCGACATCCCGTCGATCAAGGGCCGGGCGGCCATCGTCGTCGACCTCACCGCCGGGCAGATCCTTTACCAGCAGGACCAAAGCACCCGTTATGCAGACGCCTCGCTGACGAAGATGATGACGGCCATGGTCGCGGCAGACCTGGTGCCGCTGGACTCCGTGATCACGGTCCCGGAGGCGGCGACCCAGGTCGAACCCAACCACATGGGAATCAGCACCGGGGAGAAGTTGACCGTGCGCGAGCTGATCGACGGCATGATGCTCGACTCCGGTAACGACGCCGCGGAAGCGATCGCGATGGGCATCGTCGATCGCCCGACGTTCATCAGCTTCATGAACCAGAAAGCCGCAGCGCTTCACCTGAGGGCGACACATTTCTCAAACCCGAGCGGCCTCGACGACGCCGACCACTACAGCTCGGCCTACGATCTCGCCGTCATGGGGGCGACGCTGCTCACCGACTATCCGGAACTCCGTGCCATCGTCGGGTCGAAACAGATCTCGATCTACCCGACGCCGCAGCACAAGGCGTTCAATCCCATCAACATCGATCGACTGCTTTCGACCTATCCGGGCGCCATCGGGATCAAGCCGGGCTACACCGGGGCGGCCGGCTACTGCCTCGCCGCCGCGGCGACGCGCAACGGCCGGACGATTCTTGTCGTCGTGCTGGGGAGCACCCAGCATTTCACCGATGCCGCGACCCTCCTCGATTTCGGCTTCCAGCATCCAGTAACCCACTAAGATTCGCCTGTGCCGGGCGACCTCGGGGAGATCTTCAAACTCGGGATCCCGTGGACCAATCTGGTCATTCGGGCGATCATCATTTACATCGCCTTCTTCATCGGTCT
>DATEHI010000023.1:0-7859 GCA_035279665.1 Candidatus Dormiibacterota bacterium
CCGACGAGCCGGCCGGCGGCGCCTGCCGGCTCGTCGGTTGGGGCGCGCGCGGGAGGGCGGCGGTCCGCCGCCTCGCCACACCGGGGCGGTCTTCCACGATGGCCGTGATATGGCTGGTGCGCTTGAAAATGCTGAAGAGGCGGCCCATGGCGCGCGGCTGGCCGCGCTTCAACATCGGGCCCGGCTCCACCCGGATGTCCTTGATCACGAGGTCGTCTTTGACCAGGTTGAAGTTGTTCTCGGCATTCGCCTGGGCGGAGCGGATCACCTTGGCCACGTCGCGCGCGGCGGCCTTGGGCATGAACGAGCAGGCGACCAGCGCCTCACTCACCGGCAGGTTGCGCAGCGTCCGTGCGACGAGTCGCACTTTCCGCGGTGATGTCCTGACCCACTTGGCCTTTGCCTGTACTTCCATTGCTTACTTGAGAGCGGTGGTCTTCTCCGTGTGATGCCCGTGGGCGCGAAAGCGCCGGGTCGGCGCGAACTCGCCCAGCAGGTGCCCGACCATGTTCTCGGTGATGAAGATCGGCACGTGCTTCTTTCCGTCGTGGATCGCGAGCGTATGCCCGACCATTTCGGGGAAGACGCTCGAGTCTCGCGACCAGGTCTTGATCACCTTCTTCTCCTTCTGGAGATTCATCGCCGTCACCTTCTTCATCAGCGACGGATGCACGAACGGTCCTTTCTTGGTTGAACGTGACATGTGTTAGCCCTTACTCTTCCGCTTTGGTGGTCTGCGCCGAACGAGCATGTTCTTCGTCTTCTTGTTGCGCCGGGTCCGGTATCCGAGCGCTGGCTTGCCCCAGGGTGTCTTCGGATGACCGCCGGGGCCGGACCGTCCCTCACCACCGCCGTGCGGATGGTCGAAGGGGTTCATGGTGACGCCGCGGACGGCGGGGCGTTTGCCACGCCAGCGGCTCTTGCCGGCCTTGCCGACGTTCTCGTTTTCGTGCTCGACGTTGCCGATCTGGCCGATCGTGGCGTAGCAGACGACCGCGACACGCCGCACCTCGCCCGATGGCATCCGGATCTGTGCGTAGTCGCCCTCGCGGGCGAGCAGCTGGGCCGACATGCCGGCCGAGCGCACCACCTGGCCCCCCTTGCCACGGTTGAGCTCGATGTTGTGCACCGTGCTGCCCAGCGGGATGCTCGCCAGCGGTAGTGCGTTGCCCGGTTTGATGTCGGCCTCGGGTCCGCTGATCACCTTGTCGCCGACGGTGAGGCCGACGGGCGCCAGGATGTAGCGCTTCTCGCCATCGGCGTAGGTGAGCAGCGCGATCCGCGCGCTGCGGTTCGGGTCGTACTCGACCGCGCTGACGGTTGCGGGGATGTTGAGCTTGTCTCGCTTGAAGTCGATGATCCGGTACAGCTTGCGGTGGCCGCCGCCCTGGTGGCGGACGGTGATCTTGCCCTGCGCGTTGCGGCCGGCATCGGTCTTGAGCGAGACCAGCAGGCGCTTCTCGGGCTTCCGTTTCGTGGTGACCTCGTCGAAGGCGCTCACCGACATGAATCGGCGGCCGGGCGAGGTGGGTCGGTACTTCTTTATCGGCATGGATCAGACACCCTGGAACATGCTTTCGATCTTTTGCCCTTCTGCCAGTGTGACGACGGCCTTCTTCCAGTTCGACTGGAACCCGTGGGTCTTGCCACGGCGGCGCTCCTTGCCGCGGACGTGCATGGTGTTCACGCTCATCACCTCGACCTTGAAGGCCTCCGTGATCGCCAGCGCGATCTCGGTCTTCGTGGCTCTCGGGTGCACGCGGAAGAGGTACTTCCCCGTCGCCATCGCGGCGTAGCTCTTCTCACTGATCAGCGGACGCTGGATCACCTCGACCGCCGCCCTCATGACAGCCACTCCTCCACCTGGGTCAAGGCCGACCGGGTGAAGACGATCGTGTCGGCGGTGAGCACGTCGGTGGGGTTGAGGTTGGTCGCCAGGATGGTCTTGACCCCGGCCAGGTTGCGCGTGGACTTCTCCAGCATCAGGTCATGCTCGGGAATCACGAACAGCGTGCGGGCGCCGGCGCCCATCCTGTCGAAGAGGGCGGCGACGACCCGCGTCCTGGGCGCCTCGAGCGCGATCTCCTCGACGATGCGCACTGCGCCTTCCTGCGACTTCACGGAGAGGGCCGACCGCAGGGCCAGCCGGCGTTGCTTGCGCGGCATCTTCTGCTCATAGGTGCGCGGGTGGGGTCCGAAGACCGTCCCGCCGTGACGCCACTGGGGAGCTCGGGTGCTGCCCTGACGGGCGCGGCCGGTGCCTTTCTGCTTCCAGGGTTTCTTCCCGCCGCCCGATACGTCGCCGCGGGTCTTCGTCTCGTGCGTACCCTGGCGATCGTTCGCCAGCTGGCGCCGCACCGCCTGGTGCAGCACGGCCTCGTTCACGGGGGCGTTGAAGACGGCCGATGGCAACTCGAGCGTGCCGGTCTCCTTGCCGTCGCGGTCATGAACCGTGGCGGATGATTTCTCGGTGCCCGCCATTACTTCTTCCCCCTGGGCTGCCGCGTCGAGTCCCGAACCAGCACCAGACTGTTCTTGTGGCCGGGGACGTCGCCGTTGACCAGGATGAGGTTGCGGTCGAGGTCCACCCGCACCACCTTGAGGTGCAGGGTGGTCCGTTGCGAATTGCCCAGCTGACCGGCCATCCGCATTCCCTTGTAGACGCGCGACGGCGTCGAGGAGGAGCCGATCGAGCCGGGCTGCTTGATGTTGTGCGAGCCGTGGGTGACGGGACCGCGGCCGAAGTGATGGCGCTTGTGCTGGCCGGAGAACCCCTTACCTTTCGTCACGCCGGTGACATCGACCAGCTCGCCGGCCGAAAAAAGGTCGGCCTTGAGCGCCTGGCCCACTGCATAGGCGGGGGCGTCGGCCTTGAGCCGAATCTCGCGCACGTGGCGATGGGCGGCGACCCCGGCCTTCTTGAAGTGCCCGGCGGTGGGCTTGGTGAGCTGCTTCTCCTTGGCCTCGCCGAAACCGAGCTGCACCGCGCCGTAGCCGTCTTTCTGCACGGCCCGCAGTGCGATCACGACACAGGGCCCGGCTTCGAGCACGGTGACCGGCAGGAGTTCGCCCTTCTCGGTGAACACCTGGGTCATCCCGATCTTCTTGGCCAGCAGCCCCTTCGTTGCCATCGCTAGAGCTTGATCTCGATGTTGACGCCGGACGGCAGGTTGAGCCGCATCAGCGCGTCCACGACTTTCGGGTTCGGGTCAAGGATGTCGATGATCCGCTTGTGGGTGCGCATCTCGAACTGCTCGCGCGAGTCCTTGTCGATGAACGGCGACCGAATCACCGTCCACTTGTTGACCTCGGTGGGCAGCGGGATGGGCCCGGCCGTCGACGCATTCGTTCGCCGCGCGGTGTCCACGATCTTGTCCGCAGCCTGGTCGAGGACGCGGTGATCGTAAGCCTTCAGCCGGATGCGGATCTTCTGAGCCACGACCTTACTTGATGACCTTTGTCGCCACGCCCGAGCCGACCGTGCGCCCGCCCTCGCGGATGGCGAAGCGCATCTGCTCTTCGACGGCGATCGGGGTGATCAACTTGATCTTCATGGCGATGTTGTCGCCCGGCATCACCATCTCGGTGCCTTCGGGCAGCTCGATCTCACCGGTCACGTCCGTGGTCCGCACGTAGAACTGAGGGCGGTATCCCTTGAAGAACGGGGTGTGCCGCCCACCCTCCTCCTTGGTCAGGACGTACACCTGCGACTCGAACTCCGTGTGCGGCTTGATCGAGCCGGGCTTGGCCAGCACCTGGCCGCGCTCGACCTCCTCGCGCTTGATGCCACGCAGCAGGCAGCCGACGTTATCGCCCGCCTGGCCGGAATCCAGGAGTTTGTGGAACATCTCGACACCGGTCACGACCGTCTTGCGAGTGTCGTTGATGCCGACCATTTCGACCTCTTCGTTGACTTTGACCTGGCCGCGCTCGATCCGGCCGGTCACGACCGTGCCACGACCTTCGATCGAGAAGACATCCTCGATCGGCATCATGAACGGCTTGTCGAGAGCGCGCTCCGGCACCGGGATGTAGCTGTCGACCGCGTCCATCAGCTTCAGGATCGAGTCTTCCCACTCGGGGTCGCCCTCGAGCGCCTTGAGCGCCGACACCTTGACCACGGGAATGTCTTCGCCTGGGAACTCGTACTTCGAGAGCAACTCGCGAACCTCGAGCTCGACGAGCTCCAGGATCTCGGGATCATCGACCGCATCGACCTTGTTGAGGGCGACGACGATCCGTGGCACGCCGACCTGGCGCGCCAGCAGGATGTGCTCGCGGGTCTGGGGCATCGGCCCGTCGGTCGCGGCCACGACCAGGATCGCGCCGTCCATCTGGGCGGCACCGGTGATCATGTTCTTGATGTAGTCGGCGTGCCCGGGGCAGTCGACGTGCGCGTAGTGCCGCTTCTCCGTCTCGTATTCGACGTGCGCGGTCGCAATCGTGATGCCGCGAGCCTTCTCCTCGGGGGCATTGTCGATCGAATCGAAGGAGCGGAATTCAGCGAATCCCTTCTTTGACAGAACCTTCGTGATGGCCGCGGTCAGCGTGGTCTTGCCATGGTCGATGTGACCGATGGTTCCCACGTTCACGTGCGGCTTGGTGCGCTCGTACTTCTTCTTCGCCATTGTTACTCCTTCTCGGAATCCTCCTTAAGCTCTCGACTTCGCGACGATCTCTTCGGCGATCGACTTCGGGACTTCTTGGTAGTGATGAAACTCCATGCTGTAGACCGCGCGACCCTGGGTCTTGGACCGCAGGTCGGTGGCGTAGCCGAACATGTTGCCCAGCGGCACATAGGCGCGCACCACTTGCATCGTGGCCCGGCCTTCCATGCCGAGGATCTGGCCGCGCCGCGAGGACAGGTCGCCGAGGATCTCACCCATGAACTCCTCCGGCATGACGACCTCGACCTTCATGATCGGCTCGAGCAGCGCCGGCTGGCCTTTCTGCATGCCGTCCTTGGCTGCCATCGACCCGGCGATGGTGAAGGCCATCTCGTTGGAGTCGACCTCGTGGTAGGAGCCGTCGACCAGCGTCGCCTTGACATCGACCACGGGGAAACCCGCCAGCACCCCGCTGTTGAGCGCCTCGATGATGCCTTTCTCGACCGCGGAGTGGTACTCCTTGGGGATCGAGCCGCCGACGACCTTGTTGACGAACTCGAAGCCCTTGCCCGCCTCATTCGGCTCGATGTTGATCTCGGCGTGGCCGTACTGGCCGCGACCGCCCGACTGCCGAATGAAGCGCCCGACGCCGTGCGCCTTACGCTTGATCGTCTCCCGGTAGGCGACCTGCGGCTTGCCGACGTTGGCGTCGACCGCAAATTCGCGCAGCATCCGGTCAACGATGATCTCGAGATGCAGCTCGCCCATCCCGGAGATGATCGTCTGCGCCGTCTCCTCGTCGGTCCGGACCTTGAAGGTCGGGTCTTCCTCGGCGAGCTTGGCCAGCGCCTGGCCCATCTTCTCCTGATCCACCTTGGTGCGCGGCTCGATCGCCACGCTGATGACCGGGTCGGGGAAGACGATCGACTCGAGCAGGATCGGGTTGTTCTCGTCGGCGAGGGTGTCCCCCGTCGTCGTCTGCTTCAGGCCGATGGCCGCGGCGATATCGCCCGCGTACACCTCGGGGATCTCCTCGCGGTGGTTGGCGTGCATCTGCAGGATGCGGCCGACCCGCTCCTTGGTCCCGCGGGTCGCGTTCCAGACGTACGACCCGGACTTGAGCGTACCGGCATAGACCCTGAAGAAGGTCAGCTTGCCGACGTAAGGATCGGTCGCGATCTTGAAGGCCAACGCCGCAAAGGGCTGGTTATCGGCCGGCTGGCGCCACTCGGTCACGTTGCTCTTGGCGTTGATCCCTTCCACCCCGAGCTTGTCGAGCGGCGAGGGCAGGAAGTCGACGATGGCGTCGAGCATCGGCTGCACCCCGCGGTTGCGCAGCGCGGCACCCGCTAACACCGGCACGAACCGGTTCGCGACCGTGCCCTTGCGGATGGCGGCCACGATCTCGGCGCCGGTGATCGGCTTGTCGTCCAGGTATTTCTGCAGCAGGACGTCGTCGAACTCGGCGACCGCCTCGACCAGCTGCTTGTGGTACAGCTCGACCTGCTCGCGCATCTCCATCGGGACCTCGTCGGTCTCGATGGTGGTGCCGAGGTCGTCGGTATAGGTGATCGCGACCTTATTAATGAGGTCGACGACGCCCTCGAACTTCTCCTCGCTACCGATCGGGAGCTGAATCGGGACGGCGTTCGCCCCGAGCCGCTCGCGGATCGACTTCCACGCTGCGAAGAAGTCGGCGCCCATGCGGTCCATCTTGTTGATGAAGGCGATACGGGGCACTTCGTAGCGATCGGCCTGCCGCCAGACCGTCTCGGACTGGGGCTCGACCCCGGCGACCGCGTCGAAGACCGCGACCGCGCCGTCCAGGACGCGCAGGCTGCGCTCGACCTCGACGGTAAAGTCTACGTGCCCGGGTGTGTCGATAATGTTGATCCGGTGGCCGCGCCAGTTCGCCACGGTGGCCGCCGAGGTGATGGTGATACCGCGCTCCTGCTCCTGCACCATCCAGTCCATGGTGGCGGCACCGTCGTGTACCTCACCCATCTTGTGGATCCGGCCGGCATAGAAGAGGATGCGTTCGGTCGTGGTCGTCTTCCCGGCATCGATGTGGGCCATGATGCCGATGTTCCGAACCTTGTCCAGCGCGTAAGTGCGAGCCATTTTTGTTTCTGCCAATTTCCTAGTACCTGAAGTGGCTGAAGGCCTTGTTGCTCTCAGCCATCTTGTGCGTTTCTTCGCGGCGCTTGATGGTAGCCCCCACCCCGTTGGCGGCGTCCATCAGCTCGCCGGCGAGTTTCTCCTGCATCGATTTCCCCGAGCGCGCCCTGGCGTAACGGACGATCCAGCGCCGGGCCAACGCCGAGCGACGGTCGGGCCGGATCTCGACCGGCACCTGGTAGGTGGCGCCACCGATGCGGCGGGGCTTCACCTCGAGCACGGGCGTGGCGTTCTTCAGGGCGGAATCGAAGACCTCGATCGGGTCCTTCTTTGCCACCTTGCGGATCCGGTCAAGGGAACCGTACACGACCCGTTCGGCCGTGCTCCGCTTGCCGCGCTGCATCACGACGTTGACGAACTTAGCTACGCCCTCGTGTGTATACACTGGGTCGGGCAGGATGACACGCTTGTGAATTCGGGGACGCCGCGGCATTAGGGCTTCTTCGCCTTCTCGCGCTTCGCGCCGTACTTCGAGCGGCCCTGCTTGCGCCCCTTGGCGCCGGCCGTGTCGAGCGTGCCGCGGACGACGTGGTAGCGAACACCGGGAAGGTCCTTGACACGGCCGCCACGGATCAGGACTACCGAGTGCTCCTGGAGGTTGTGGCCGATGCCGGGGATGTACGCCGTCACTTCCTGGCGGGAAGTGAGGCGCACGCGGGCGACCTTCCGCAGCGCGGAGTTGGGCTTCTTGGGGGTGGTCGTGTAGACACGCACGCAGACGCCCCGCCGCTGCGGGGAGCCTTGCAACGCCGGTGCCTTCGTCTTCTTCACCAGCGGCTTGCGGCCGTATCGGATGAGCTGTGAGATGGTGGGCATGACTTAGCCTCGCCCGAGTTTTCGGGCGCGAAGCGCTATTCTACGGCCGTGTCGTGTTGGCTGTCAAATGGCTCGCGCCTTGCCCGGACGGGACTCCCCCTTCTTACCCGAATTCGGGCCGGTGTAACCGCTCTGCGGGTGATTGCCGGTTTGACCGGGCAGCCCGGCGTCAAAGACGCCCGGCGCCAGTCCGACGCCCAAACCGAGCGCGCAAACGACGCCAACGCCGGGGGCCCGACAGCTCCTGGGTCGCTAGAG
>DATEHI010000024.1:0-56843 GCA_035279665.1 Candidatus Dormiibacterota bacterium
CAGGCAAATCTGGGGATCTGGGACCTGCAGGGGAACCTGCAGGGGACGATCGCAACGCTCGACGGCGTGCCCGATCGCGCGCCTGTCTGGATCGGCAGTGATCGGATCGCCTACGTCAACCAGGGCCGGCTGGTGATCGTCGACACGCACGGCGGGCAGGTCGATGCGCATGGGATCCGGATGCAGCACGGCAGCCTGGCGGGGTCGCCCGGCAGCACGCTGCTGGCGGTCGAGTCGGATGCGTCCAGCGTGATCGACCTCGCGTCGGGATCGTCAAGCCCATTGCCCCCGGGTGCGACCAGCTTTGCCTGGTCCGCCAGGGGTGTTCTGGCCTTCGTCGTGCCGCAACCGTCTGGGAGCTTCCTGTACACGGCGGCCGGCGGCAAGGACGAGCAGCGGATCGCGAGCAGCCCCAGCGGGCAGACCTGGGCCGATTTAAGCTGGGCTCCGGACGGGGCCTCGCTGATGATGGCCAGCAAGCCGGCGGGTGCGAGCAGTTCCGCCTCGCGGCTGATGCTGATCAACGCGGATGGCAGTGGGCTCAGGCCCTTTGCCTCCCCGCAGGAATATTCGAGCCCCCGCTGGTCATCGCACGGCGACCTCGTGCTCTTCACTCGGCAGGATGAGGCCGGCGGTCGGGCGTTCTGGACCGCGAGCACCGGGACATCGGAAGTCGATACCGCGCAGAAGCAGGCCCTCGGCGAAGTCGACAAGTTCATGCAGGCCCGCCTGCAGGGGGATAGCGCGACGGCCCAGGACGGCCTCGATGCCGCCGGACTCAGCGCCTACCAGGGCGGCGCGTCTTCGCTTCTGCCCCCCGCGGGCACCAGGTTCGACCGCTACTACGCGGTGACGGTACAGCAGACCGGCTCGAATCCGAGTAAGTTCCTCGTCGGTGTCCGCATCTTCGTCTCACGCTCTGGGGTGAAGCGAAGCTTCTTCGAAGAGCAGCTCACCCTGGTCCTCAAGGATCAGCGCTACCTGGTCGACGCCGTCAGCTCGACGCAGGCCGTGCTGCTGGGCCCCGGCCCAACGGTCTTGTCCTTCGACGTCGTGCCCACCTCACCGGGCTATCAGGTTCGGGTCCGGTTCGACGCCGACTTGCGACCGGAGACCGTGACGACCGATACCATCCAGGTCAGGGATTCCGACGGCAGGCGCATTAGCAGCACGATCACGTTCGATCCAGACAACCACATGGCGATCCTCACGCTGGCGCTACGACCGGGGAGTACCTACCAGCTTGTGGTCCTGACCGGCGTGACCGACATCAACGGCGGCACCCTGGCCGAGGAATACCACGCGCAGGTGATCAGCCGCTAACCCTCGCCGCTCAGGATCACGCCCGCGGCAATTGCGGCGGCCACCTCACCCGAACCGTAGAGCGACTCAAAGGGTGACCGTTGCGCTTCGAACTCCCGGGTCTTTTCGATCAGGCTCGGGTGGTCCTGGATGAAGCTGGTGGAAATCCGGCCGTTGACGAAGTCCCGCTCCTCGAGGAGCGCACGATGGAACGGAATGGTGGTCTTGGGCCCGGTGAGGACGAACTCCTGCAGGGCACGCCGGCCCCGGCCGATCGCGGACTCTCGATCGTGGGCCCAGACGATCAGCTTCAACAACAACGAATCGAAGTGGGGCGAAACCTCCTGGTGCGGCCTGATGCCGCTGTCGACCCGCACACCGGGCCCGCTGGGCGGCGCATAGCGCTGGACGCGGCGCGGCGTCGGCATGAAGTTGCGCAGGGGATCCTCGGCGTTGATCCGGAACTCGATCGCGTGCCCGCGCGGCTCCGGGTATCCGTCCGCGGGGATCCGCTCGCCGCGGGCGATCCGGATCTGCTCGCGCACCAGGTCGATGCCGAGCACCGACTCCGTCACCGGATGCTCGACCTGGAGGCGCGTGTTCATCTCTAGAAAATAGAACTCCTCGCCCGACACGATGAACTCGATCGTTCCCGCGTTGCGGTAGTCAACCGCCGCCGCTGCTTTGACGGCGGCCTCGGCCATGGCACGACGCCGTGAGGGGGTGAGGCCGACCGCAGGCGTCTCTTCGAGCAGCTTCTGGTGGCGCCGCTGGATCGAGCACTCGCGCTCGCCCAGGGCGACGGTGGTGCCGTGATCGTCGGCGAGGACCTGCATCTCGATGTGGCGCGGATGCTCGAGATATCGCTCCAGGTAGACGTCGGGACTGGCGAAGGAGCTCTGCGCCGCCCGGCGGCATGCCTCGAATGCCGCGGGGAGATCCTCTGCGCCCTTCGCCACCCGCATGCCGATGCCACCGCCGCCGGCGGCGGCCTTGACCATCACCGGGTAGCCGATCCGTTTCGCCTCGACCACGGCCGCGGCCTCGTCGGGAAGCGCGGCCGTCCCGGGCACCACGGGAACGCCCGCGGCAACCATGCGGCGACGGGCCTCGACCTTGTCCCCCATCGCCCGCATGCTCGACGCCGGCGGACCGATGAAAGTCAGGCCGTTCTTTGCGCAGCTTTCGGCGAAGGCGGGATTCTCGGAGAGAAAGCCATAGCCGGGATGGATCGCATCGGCGCCGTGTTCCCGCGCCACCCGTACCAGTTGCTCGATGTCGAGGTACGCCTGCCGAGGAGTTGGAGCATTCAGGACCACGCGCTCATCCGCGAAGACCGCGTGGGGGGCGCGGGCATCCGGCTCGGCGTAGACGGCGACCGTCGGGATGCCCATCTCGCGGCAGGTCCGCATGACACGAAGGGCGATCTCGCCGCGGTTCGCGACCAGGACCTTGGTGACGCTAGCCAATCGTCATCAACACGTCGTTGGGGGCGACGATCGCTCCCTCTTTGGCAAAAACCTCGCGCACCGTCCCGCCGACGGTCGACACGATGTCGTTTTGCATCTTCATCGCCTCCAGCACGACGACCACGTCACCCAGGCGGACGCGGTCGCCGGGCTTGACCTTGACCTTCACGACCATGCCTTGCATCGGCGCCTGGATGGCTCCATCGCCACCGGCGCGTTGCGGCGCTGCCGGACCCGAGGCTGCAGGGGCCGCACTGACCGCGGGCGCGGATCCGTCCCCGAGGATCCGAACGCGGTAGGGCTCGCCGTCGACTTCGACCGTGAACTCGCGGCCGGCCGCTTCCGGGGACGCCAACGGCCCGGGTGTAACGGCGGGCGGTTGGGGCAATTGCGGCTCAGGCCCCGGCGCTGGGACCGGCGCGGCCGCAGCCGGCGTCTCGGCGCGATGTCCGGCCGGCCGAAGAATGTTGGGCGCGTCCTCTGGGAAGAGGATGTAGGTGAGCACCTGGTCGACCCCGGTCGGGTTCAGACCTTGCTTTTTCATCTGGCGCCGCGCGCGGTCGATCCCGGGCTGCAGCAGGTCGGCCGGCCGGAGGGTGATCGCATTCGACGAGCCCAGCGCGCGCTTGCGGACCTCCGGGTCGATAGGGCCGGGAGGCTCGCCGAAGAGGCCCTTGACGTAGTCCCGAAACGGCTGGTCGATGTGCTGGTAGCGCTTGTCGCTCAACGTGTTGGCCAGCGCCTGGTTCGCCGCGATCCGGTTGATGGGCGCGGCCATGGGCGGGTACCCCATCTCCTGCCGTACCAGGAGGAGTTCCTTCATGAGTCGGTCGTAGCGATCGATCGCGTTGCGCTCTCTGAGGTTACGGATCAGAACGGCCAGCACCGGCGCGGGCAGCTGGTGTTGTAGGACGTCGACATCGTTGCGAAAGGCGATCGGGTCCTGGAACTCGAGGTACTCGTCGTGGATCTCGTCGAAGTACCGGCTCGCCTGGCCGATACTGTTGAGGTCGAGGCCCGTGTCGTACGGCCCGTCGCGGAGGCTCGCCACCATGGTCTCGGTCGCGGGCTGCGAGGCGCCCCAGGCCAACGCGGAGAGCGCGGTATCGATGCCAGTGGCACCGGCTTCGATCGCCGCGAAGTACGAAATGGGCGCCAGCGCCGTGGTGGAGTGCGAGTGGATGCTGACCGGCAGCTTCGTGGCAGCCGTGATCGCACTCGCGAGTCCCCTGGCGGCGAGGGGCGCCAGGATGCCGGCCACGTCCTCGATGCCGATCCAGTCGACGCCCAGGGCTTTGAGCCGGCCGGCCGATTTCACCATGCGGGCCTCGTCCACCACCGGGCTAGGGCTGTACACGAGGGCACCGATGACGCGTGCACCAGATTTCCGGGCGACCTCGACCGTCACTTCGAGGTTTCGCAGGTCGTTGAGCGGGTCGAATGTTTTCACGACCCGGATGCCGTCTTCGATGGCCTGCTCGATGAAGGCCCGCACGACGTCGTCGGGCTGGTGTGACTGCCCGAGCAGCGTCTGGCCGCGGATGAGCATTTGCAGCGGCGTTTTGACGATGGCGGCGCGTAGCGCGCGCAGCCGCTGCCATGGATCCTCTTTCAACCCCCGTACCTGCGCGGCGAACGTCCAACCACCCCAGGCGTCGAGGGCGTGGTAGCCGATGTCGTCGAGGGTCTTGGCGATTGGCAGCACGTGCTGCAGCTTGAGGCGTCCCTGCACCAGGCTCTGCTGGGCGTCGCGCAGCACGGTCTCGGTGATCAAGACCCTGGGCACGCCGCTATTCTATGCGCGCATCGAGCGCCGGCCCGTCAATGCCCGGGGCCGGCGCCTTTCCGGTGCGTGGGCGAGGTCAGGCCGACCTGCTCGCCGACCGATCGCGCTGCAACGGCTGGTCGTCCTCGCCATCGACCGGGACGAGGTTCTGCTTCAACACCGCCTCTAGCTGCTGGCGGATGGCCGACGCCTGGATGACGATCGCCATCGAGGAGAGCGCGGAGTGCCGGAGTTCGTTGAGCTGATCGCGCAGTGCCTCAACCTGCTCCTGTCCGCGCTCGGTGAGCTGCACCGGACGCGCATACTGCAAGTCGAACTGCCCCGCGTAGGCGCCGGTATCGCAGAACGAGCAGTTCGTGTTGAGGGCGATCGCGTAGTTCTGGGGCGCAAACGTGCTGGGGTACCCGATCACGATGATCGCCTCGATGGCGACCGCCGCGGTCTGGCAATGCACGCAACTGGCCTCGGCATCGGCGGCGTTGATCGCCGTTACGTCACCGCTGACGTAAACGATGCGCATCGATGTCCGGATCAGTGTCGAAAAGTCACGGTGGTTCTCAGCGATCGCGAAGTTGTTTTGACCACGGTCGTCCGCAGCGGCGGTGGTACCGGTCCCAAGCAGCAGCGCCGCGGCCACGCCCGTGACCAGGACGAACTTTCTTAGCGCTCCGGTGCGCGCGATGGACTTCATTTTGACCTCCCTTGATTTACGGACTACTGGTTGGCGATGCTTGGGGGCTCGCGCTGGCTGATGCGCTCGCGCTGGCTGATGGGCTCGCTGAGGCCGAGGCGCCCGGCTGTGGGCTGGACGCCGCGCCGGGGGATGCCGACGCCGACGCACTCGCGGCCGGCGAGGGCTGCGGAAGAATGCGGTCGACGCCGAGCGGAAGCGTGACGTCCTGGAGGCTCGACTGCACCGTCCCGGTGTCCGTCGGTTGGATCGGACGGTAGTTGTTACTGTGCGGCCACCAGGCCAGGGCGAGTAAGAGCGCGACTGCCGCCGTTGCCAGCGTGAAGGCGCCCCTCGCCAGCGGCCGGCCCTTCGTCCTGGTCCAGCCCGCCATTAGCAGGCGCTTGACGACTCCGACCAGGGTTAGGGCCAGGCCGGCGAGCGGCAGGATCAGCAACGCCACCTGGAGGATGCCGAAGCTTCCCAGCAGTGCCTCGCCGTGACCAAACCAGGCGCCCGTCTTGCCGACCAGCGCCCAGAGCGACTCCCACGCGGTCGCGAAGATCGCCGGCAGGTGCACCAGCATCTGGCCGTAGGCATAGAGGATGAACAGGGCGGTCGCCAGCACCCAGAGCGTCACCACGCTCCGCACCCAGGGCTTGAGCTCGGTAACCTTCGGGTCAGGCTTGCGTCCGGGGATGAGGCTGAGCAGCGTCGGCTTGATCCGGGCGAAGATGTCCGGCACGCCGGTCAGGTCGCTGATGACGTAGTAGCCGTCCAGTCGAAGAAACGGCAGGAATTGGTGCAGCATCTCGAACTGCTGCAAGAGGATGACGACAAGCAGTGGCTCGAAGTGGGTGAGCACGTAGACGCCTACCGTCAGCAGCATGAAGACGACGTTGAAGTAGACGCCGCCGAGGTCGGTACGAAGCCTCCCACCCTTGCCCAACCGGTACGAGTCGGTGACGTCCGTATAAAACGCCGGCCATACGAGGTACAGGCCGGCCCCCATCACCCCGGGTTTGCCGCCGCCATAGCGCAGGCCGGTTGCGTGCCCACACTCGTGCAATGCTGCCGAGAGGACGACGAGTGCGAAAACCAGGAGGAAGAAGACGGGTTCGTTGAGCAAGTGGCGCAGGCTCTGCGCGACACCGTGGACGAAGAAGAGCCACGCATCGAGCGCGCCGAGGCCCGCCAGCACGGCGACGACGACCAGTGGCCAGAACAGGGGGCGGAATACGGTGGTGACGGCGTTCACAACCCCCTTCGGGATCAACGCGGCCCGGAACTTCAGGGCCAGCATGGGGTCAGGCTTCTCGAGCTTCGGGCTGGAGCCATCGGCGGCGGCAAGCACCCCCAGGGGCCGCAGCTTCTTGTCGACGAGGAAGCCCACGTTATCGCCGCTCACGCCCCGGCCGAACTCCTGGCTGACCTGTTCGGCGATCTGCCGCGCGTCGTTGCGGCCGTCCGCGTGGGACGCGATCAAATAAAGCAGCTTGGGCAGTTGGACCACCTGTCCATCCGCCCGCCGGGCAATGTACGGCGGTTCTTTGAATCCCGAACCCTTGTACTCGCCGATAAGCTCAATGCCCTCGGCCAGCCTCGGGAGAGTTGCCGCCCCGATCGGCCGTTCGCGGTCGCGACGCTCAGCCCGCTCGATCATCCAGCTCCCTCAATTGGCGCCCGTTGTTGAAAGAAGGGCGGCTCGCGCCGCCCTTCCGCACTTGCAATTTGCTTGCTCCGCTCAGTTAGCCGGCAGTGGCGGCGCCTTCGTGGCGGGGCCGGTCCCACCGATTCCCTGGTCGATCTTGTTCGACTGGTCGGCAAAGGCTCCCGCGGTGGAGTGGTCCGAGAGAACGTTGGCCGCGACGGCCGCGTTGACCGGCGCCGCCAGGTTGGCGTTGATCAATGACATGGCCTCCCGATCGGGAAGCTCCTCGCCAGCCTGAGCCTCGAGCTCTTCCTTCGATAGCTGGTGGGTCGGCTTGTCGGTCTCCGGATCCCCGGCGGGTATGACGTCCTTCTTGTCTTCTGCCATTTGAATTCCTCCCTGGCCTTTAGATGCCCTGGCTGATGTCGTTGGACTGCTGCGCCTCGGCGATCGCCGTCGAATTGTCCGAAAGGACGTTGGCAGCGACCGCGGCGTTCACGGGCACGGCGACATTCGCGTTGATCAGCGACATGGCTTCCCGGTCCGGAAGTTCCTCGCCGCCCTGCGCCTCGAGCTCTTCCTTCGACAGGTCCTGCTTTTGCGAATGCGTCGTTACGTCGTCCGCCGGCTTGTCCTTGACGCTTTCGATCGGCTCGTGCTGGTAGTCCTTGGCCATGATGTCCTCCTTAGGTGTGCTGCGTGATGGTGTTGCTCTGCTCCGCCGCCGCCACCGCCTGCGAGTTGTCGGAGAGTACGTTCAAGGCGGCCGCGACGTTTACTGGTGCCGCCACGTTGGCGTCAACCAGCGACATCGCTTCACGATCGGGAAGCTCCTCGCCAGCCTGCGCCTGGAGCTCTTCCTCTGTGAGCTCTGAAGCCTGGGCCCCGTCGCGAGGCTCGATCGCCTCCCGGTCCGAATCCGTCGCCTGCTTGTCCTTCATTCATCCACCTCCAGTGGTTTGTCGCTGACGTCGTGGTCGCTCGTCATCTCGGTTTCGCCGTTTCGTTGCACGATCCTGTTGCTCGACGTGCTCCGAACATAGGTTTGAGACCCTGGCTCGTTGACCGAACCGGCGATGGCGGCGTTGAGATCGCCGGCCAGGTTGATCCCGTCTGATCGCTTGCGGAGCCGCTTGTGCACGACCCGCCTGATTTGCATCGGCAACCTCCAGTTGACCCCGGCTAGGATGACTGCCGGACTGGGCTGTTACGTGACAGCGCCTATGTTAGGTCAATCGGCGGCGATGGGGCAACCCTGCGAACTGCGAAGAACGCCAGGCCGAATCGCTTACGGCGCGCTCGGCTTCGGGCTCCGGTTCGCCTCCCGTCGCTTGATCAACTTCTCGCGCGCGCCCGGGTCGTTGAGCGCCAGGATGCCGGTGGCGAGATGCGCCGCGTTTCTCGCACCGGCCTCTCCGATCGCCACCGTTGCCACCGGGATCCCAGCCGGCATCTGCGCCATCGATAGCAGCGCGTCAAGCCCGCCCAACGCGCCGCCGGACATGGGCACGCCGATCACCGGGAGCAGGCTCCAGGCCGCCACCACCCCGGGAAGATGCGCCGCCCCGCCGGCGGCGGCGATCAGCACCTTGAGCCCACGGCCTTCGGCCTGCGTCGCCCATTGGCGACAGCCTTCGGGGTCACGATGCGCCGAGCGAACCACGACTTCATAACTGATGCCATACCCGTCCAGGACCTCGCAGCAGCGCTGCATCGTCGGACGGTCCGACTCACTTCCCATGACGATTCCGACCAGCGGCGCGTCGCTCATTGCAGCACCGTCGATTCGACTTCACGTAACGCCAAGTCGTGCCGGTAGGCCATACCCTCGAAACGGACTCGATCGACGTTGCGGTAGACGCGGTCGCGCGCGTCCGCCATCGAACCGCCGAGGGCGACCAGGGTCAGGACACGCCCACCGGCTGTGGTATATCCCCCAGGAGTGGCGGCCGTCCCGGCATGGAAGGCAAAGACATCGCGCTCGATGGTGCCCAGGCCATCGATCGGGAAGCCGCTCTGATAGCTCCCCGGATATCCGCGGGAGGCGAGGACGACGCCGACACTCGACCGCCCGGACCAGGATGGTTTGACCTCGACCAGCGCCCCGCGCGCGGTGGCCTCGAGCAGGGGGATCAGATCGCCGTCGAGGCGAGGCAGGACGACCTGCGCCTCGGGGTCCCCGAAGCGCGCATTGAACTCGAGCACCTGGACGCCGGCCGGACCGACCATCAGCCCGGCATAAAGACAGCCGCGATACGGCGTGCCCTCCTCCCGGAGGAGCTTGACCACGGGCTCGAGCACCGCGGTGACGGCACTCTCCACGTTGGCCGGGCCGAAGAAGCCGACCGGCGAATAGCCGCCCATACCCCCGGTGTTCGGCCCTTTATCGCCGTCCAGGGCTCGCTTGTAGTCGCAGGCCGGCGGCAGCGGGACGACGCGATCCCCGTCGACCATTGCCATCAAGGAAACCTCGCGGCCGTCGATCTTCTCCTCGAGGATGATCCGGTCGGCAGCCACACCGACGGTCTTGCGCAGCATCAGCTCGTCGATGCATTCCAGCGTCTCGTCCGCATCGCGCGGCACCAGCGTCCCCTTGCCCTTGGCGAGCCCATCGGCTTTGACGACGAAGGCCCGGCGCTCGCCGCGCACGAAATCCTTCGCCCGGGCCGGATCGTGAAAGACCTGGTACGCCGGGGTGGCGACGCCTGCGCGCGCCATCAGCGACTTGGCAAACGCCTTGCTGCTCTCGATCCGTCCGGCGGCGGCCGTTGGGCCGAAGACCAGCCGGTCCACGGCTGCGAGGCGGTCGGCGAGCCCGGCCGCGACAGCGGCCTCCGGACCGATCACCGTCAGGCGTACGTCGCGCTCGAGGACAAACCGCACGATGCCGCCGACGTCCGTGGCCTGGAGCCCGGTATTGACGGCGATCGCCGCCGTGGCCGCGTTGCCAGGGGCGCAATAGACCGAGTTGGTCAGCGGACTCTGCAGCGCTTTCCAGGTGAGGGCGTGCTCGCGCGCGCCGGCCCCAACGACGAGGACGTTCATTCCCATTCGATGGTCGACGGCGGCTTCGACGAGATGTCGTAGACGACGCGGTTGACGCCCGCAACCTCGTTGACGATGCGCGTCGAGATCTTCGCCAGCACCTCGTAGGGTAAGCGCGCCCAGTCGGCCGTCATCCCATCTTCGCTTTGCACGGCCCGCAGCGCAACCACATTGCCGTAGGTACGGTAGTCGCCCATCACTCCCACGCTCTGCAACGGGGTCAGGATGGCAAACGATTGCCAGAGCGATCGGTAGAGGCCGGCTGCCTTGATCTCGTCGACGACGATCCAATCGGCGGCCCGGAGAGTGTCCAGCCGTTCGCGGGTCACCTCGCCGATGATTCGAACGGCCAGGCCCGGACCAGGAAATGGCTGGCGATGCACCATGTCATCCGGCAGGCCGAGCTCCAGGCCGATGGCCCGTACTTCGTCTTTGAACAGGTAGCGCAGCGGCTCCACCAGTCTGAACCGAAGGTCAGCGGGGAGGCCGCCGACGTTGTGGTGCGTCTTGATCCGGTGCGCATTGTGGGTATCGTGGCTGGTACTCTCGATCACATCGGGATAGAGCGTTCCCTGCGCGAGGAAATCGATGCCGGTGAGCGCGGCCGCCTCGCGCTCGAAGACGCTGATGAAGGTGGCCCCAATGCGCCGCCGCTTCTCCTCCGGTTCGACAACACCGCGGAGCGCATCGAGGAACTGGTCAGTGGCATCGACGGACTTGAGGTTGATGCCGAGATGACGCAGCATGACGTCTTCCACCCGTCGACGCTCATCACGACGGAGCAGCCCATTGTCAACGATCAGGCAGGTCAACTGCCCCGGAATGGCGCGATGGACGAGCGTCGCGCAGACGGCCGAGTCGACCCCTCCCGATAGGGCGCAGAGCACCCGTCCGTCCCCGACCTGCTCGCGGATGGCTCGGGTCGCCTCCTCGATGAAGGCCGCCGGTTTCCAGGTGCCGCGACAGCCGGCCACTCGATACAGAAAGTTGCGCAGAATCTCCCGCCCCTGCGGTGTGTGGATGACCTCGGGATGGAAGGCAATCCCGTAGCGCCCAACCTCATCGGCCATCGCGGCGATCGTCGAGTTCTCGGACTCCGCCAAGCGGCGAAACCCCGCGGGCGCTTCGAGGATGGTGTCGCCATGGCTCATCCAAACCGGCAGCTCTGAAGGCAGGTCGTGAAAGAGCCGAGCTGGCTCCTGGATGCGTACGCTCGCCGGTCCGTATTCGCGTTTGCCGGCTGACGCGACCCGGCCGCCGAGCTGATAGGCGAGCAGCTGCATGCCGTAGCAGATGCCGAGGACAGGAAGGCCGGCGCTCAGCGCCGCCGGATCGCAGCGGGGCGCACCATCGTCGTAGACGCTGGCCGGTCCACCCGAAAGGATGAGCGCGTTGGGCGCGCGCGAGCGGATCGTCTCCCAGGGGGTGGTGCCGGGGATCAACTCGCAATAGACACCGGCCTCGCGGACCCGCCGCGCGATCAGCTGACTGTACTGCGACCCGAAATCGAGGACGAGGACCAGGTCCTGTGGCGCCGGTCTGCCCTCCACCATCAACGGGTTCCCGCCCCCACTGGCGGGGGAGGGTAGGGTGTGGGCTTTCGAAGTTCGCGCGACCGCTATGTCCCCATACCCACTTGCTGCGCCTGCTGGAAGAGCTTGCCCTCGTTCTGGATCGCCGGTGCGATCACCAGCTCGGTCTGCTGGAACTGGCGCAAATCGCGGGCCCCGCAAACGCCCATCGCGGAGCGCAACGCCCCGACCAGGTTCTGGGTTCCGTCATCGACGCGCGCCGGCCCGAGCAAGACCTCGCGGAGAGTCCCGCGACGGCCAACCTTGATGCGCGTGCCACGAGGGAGGTTGGGGTCGGGCGTCGCCATCCCCCAGTGGTAGCCACCACCCGCCGCATCCGTCGTCCCGGCAAAGATTGACCCGACCATCACCGCATCGGCCCCGGAGGCGAACGCCTTGGCGATGTCACCGCCCACCCGCATCCCGCCGTCGGTGATGACCTGGACGCGGTGACCACTCTCATGCAGCCAGGTTTCGCGCGCGGCCGCGACGTCGCTGGTCGCGGTCACCTGCGGCACGCCCACGCCGAGCACGCCGCGGGTGGTGCACGCGGCCCCCGGACCGACACCGACCAGGATGCCGGCGATGCCTGTTTGCATCAGCTCCAACGCCGTCTCGTAGTCGACACAGTTGCCGGCGACGACCGGGATCGACAGCCCGTCACAGAGCTTCTCGAAGGAGAGCTGCTCGTAGGAGCGCGAGATGTGCCGCGCGGTCAGCACCGTCCCCTGGACCACCAGGCAATCGGCGCCGGCTTCCTGCACCAGCCCCGCCCGCCTCGAGGCGTGCGCCGGCACGCTGGAGACCCCGACCGGAACCTGGGCGCGCTTGACGGCCGTGATCCGCTCGCCGATCAGCTGTTCGCGAACCGGTGCCTGGTACACCTTTTGCAGGAGCGCGTTGATGCGCTCGCGCGGGGCCTCGGCGATCTCCTGCAGCACGCTCGTGGGGTCCGCGTAGCGGGTCTGCAGCCCATCGAGGTTGAGCACCGCCATGCCGCCGAGACGGCCCATCTCAACCGCGAATCGCACGTCGACGACGCCATCCATGGCCGCCGCCAGGATGGGGACGGCGAGGCGAAGCGGGCCAAGCTCGAAGCTGCTGTCCACTTCCTGGGGATTGATCGTGACCCGCCCGGGAACCAGGGCGACCTCATCGAACCCGTAGGCTCGGCGGGCCCGTTTGAAGCGGCCCAACTCGACAGTCTCGCCGGCCTCGAAGGCCGAGGGTTTCAGGGGCGCACGCACACTCATCGCCGTCGCCTGCGAAACCGTGTCGAGCTCAAAGGGTATGCGTGTACCTCGATACGAGGTGGTTTTGGGGGATTATAGCGGATGGCTTTCAGAATGGATCAACGACTCTCCGCGCCTGAACGGGTCCAGGCAGCATTGTCTGCAGCCGGCGTGGCGACGCGCATCGAAGAATTCTCCGCGTCGACACGGACGGCGCAGGACGCCGCGGCGGCGGTGGGAACTGGCGTCGGGCAGATCGTGAAATCGCTGCTGTTCTTCGCCGGCGACGTCCCCGTCCTGGCGCTGGTGTCGGGCGTGAACCAGCTCGATCCCGCCCGGCTCGCGAGCCTCACCGGCGCGTCCATCAGCAAGGCCGACGCCGGCGCGGTGCGCCAGGCGACTGGCTACTCGATCGGCGGCGTGCCTCCCACCGGGTTCGCGGCACCGATCCCGACCTTCATCGACCGCGACTTACTGCAGTACGACGTCGTCTGGGCGGCGGCGGGGACGCCTCGCCACGTCTTTCCGATCGCGCCGAAGGAGCTGGTGCGGGTGACCGGCGGGAGCATCGCGGACTTAAAGCTGGCGTAGCCACGCATCAACCTTGGACGCGAGGTCGCGCGCTTCACCGGCTTCGCGGAGTAGGGCGTCGATGGCCCGATCCAGCGCCTGCAGAAGATCCTCCTTTCGCACCGAGCGGACCAACATTCGCTCATCGAGGACGTCGGCAGGCAGGTCGTCGTAGCCCCGGCCGTGCCAGACATTCAGTCCTCGTCGCCGGCAGGCCAACGCCAGGGCCTGATCGCGAACGCCGCTGATCCAATATTCCGCCTGCCACAGACGGCCACGCTCGATGCAGAAGCGCGCCCGAACCGCGTGGTGGGCGCCGAGTCCCAGCAGGTAGTGCGCCGGCGGTGGCGTTTCCCAGCCGGGAGCCCGCTCGAGGGCGCTCCCAAAGAGGACCTCGAACTTTGGGCCACGAGCCCCAAAGTCGGACGCGGGTGTGAAAGAAAGGTCGACCTGCAGGTTGCCCGGCAACAAGAAGACGCGGTAGAGCGAAGACAGGGACGGAAGGTCGAAGAGGTGAACGGCGCCGTGCTCGCGTTCCAGCCGAGGCGTCCAGTCGGCGAGCACGTCGGCCGGGGACACGCCATCCGCCAGACCAAACCCGAGATCGAGGTCCGACCACCGGTCGCCGGCTCCGGCGGCCAGCGAGCCCATCATCGCCCCCGCGACGATTCGTGTATCGGCCCGGGCTATCTCGAGAATGCCATCGCGCACACGACCGCGTTCCTCGACGCTGAACATGACGTCACGGACGATCAGGGATAGATGCCGCGGATGGTCGTCGCCTGCGCCACCTTATCGACGGCCAGCACGTAGGCCGCCGTGCGCATGTTGACCTTCTTCTCCAGGCTCACCTTCAGCACGTTGTCGAAGGCGCGCAACATGATCCGCTCCAGCCGCTCGTTGATGTCGTGCTCATCCCAGAAGAACTCCTGCAGGTCCTGCACCCACTCGAAGTAGGACACGGTGACGCCACCGGCGTTCGCCAGGATGTCGGGGATCACGAAAATACCTTTCCTGTAGAGGACCTCGTCGGCGTCCGGCGTCGTCGGCCCGTTGGCGCCTTCGCAAATCACCTTCGCCTTGATCCGCTGCGCGTTGCCGGCATGGATCTGGTTCTCGAGCGCGGCCGGCACCAGTACCGTGACGGGAAGCTCGAGCAACTCCTCATTCGTGATGAACTTGCAGATCTTCTGCCGCAGCCGGCCGGTGATCTCTTTCTCGCGCACCACCTCGTCCAGTTCGATGCCGTCCTCGTTGTAACAGGCACCGTTTGAATCGCTGACCGCGATCACCTTGCAGCCGGCCTGAGCCAGTAGTTTGGCGGTGACGTAACCGACGTTGCCGACACCTTGGACGGCAACCGTCGCATCTTCGGGGCGGATCTGGAGGTGCCGCAGCGCCGCCAGCGTCGTCAGCATGCAGCCGCGACCGGTGGCTTCCGGGCGGCCTTCGGATCCGCCGATGCCCAGCGGCTTCCCGGTCACGACGGCCGGGACGGAGTGACCGGCCTGCATGCTGATCGTGTCCATCATCCAGGCCATGATCTGTGCGTTGGTGTTGACGTCCGGCGCCGGGATGTCGCGGTCGGGACCGATCACGATGCTGATCTCGCTCGTGAAGCGACGAGTGAGATTCTCCAGCTCGTTGCGGCTGAGATTCTTCGGGTCCACGACGACGCCACCCTTGGCACCACCGTAGGGAATCCCGACCACGGCGCACTTCCACGTCATCCACATGGCGAGTGCCTTGACTTCATCCCGCGTCACGCCCGGGTGGTAGCGGATCCCACCCTTGGCAGGCCCCCGGTCGATGTTGTGATGGATGCGATAGCCGGTGAACATCTGGACGGTTCGGTCGTCCATCAACACGGGAAAGGTCACGGTCAGCTCGCGCTTGCACTCGCGCAGCACGCGCCTCATGTTGGGATCGAGGCCAAGCACGTCGGCCGCGATATCGAATTGGCGCTGGGCCATCAGCCACGGATTCGCCTGGTCCGGTGATGCCTGCGCGAAGCCCCTCATCGGCACCGCCTCTATCTTCTGAGCCATTGTTCCTCCTGCCTGTCGCATGCCGGCCGCTCGGCTAACTGGCGTTCGGGCACCCATTACACTACACGGCACCGTGACGCCGCGGATGACTGTCCTGGCAAGCGTTTCGCTTGCGACATTCCTCGTCACCAGCCTTGCCGCGACCCAGTTCCGAAGCCAGCCACTGCCACCCTCCAACCGCCTGGCCCGGGACGAGGCTCTGCGCAAGAGCGTCAACCAGCTCGAGGACCAGAACCGGGCCCTTAAGGGCAACATTCAAGAGCTCCGGGGCCAGGTCAAGGCCGGCGAGGATGAGAGCGCCCGTCGTTCGAGCGCCGTCCAGCAGGTCAAAGCGCAGCTCGACGACGAGAAGGCCACGGCGGGGCTGACGGCGCTGCACGGCGCCGGCCTCACCATCCTGCTTCACGACGGCACCGACCCGAACGACCTGGCCGACCGTTCCCTGGGCTGGACGATCCACTACCAGGACCTGCAAGACATCGTCAACCTCCTCTGGGCGAGCGGGGCGGAGGCGATCGCCGTCAACGGTCAGCGCATCGTGCCGAACACAGCCTTCCACTATGCCGGCGTCAACATCCTCGTGAACAATGCCAGCCGGCTGAGCGGCCCGTACACCGTGACCGCCCTGGGCGATCCCTCCAGTCTGGCGGGCGGCCTGGGCAACCCCGACCAGCTCGCCGAGCTCAAGAGCCGCAGCCGAATCTACGGGCTGGGCTTCAGCTGGTTGCGCAGCCCCCACCTCAGCCTGCCGGCTTTCGATGCCACCTTCCTGGTGAAGTATGCGCAGCCGCTCGGCTGAAGGGACCGCGCGGGCCCAGCGGCTGATCGTCGTCAGCCTGATCGCCATCGCGCTCGGCTTCCTCCTCGTGGTCCAGCTGCGCTCTCAGGCGGCGGTGGCCCGCACCCTGGCCGCCCAGGATGACACCAGCGTCGCGCTCCTGATCAACGACCTGAACCGCGCCAACAACGAGCTGATTCAGCAAGGGGCGGCACTGACCCAGCAAGAGGCGCAACTCCGGTCGGCGCTGACGGCCGGCGGCGCGGACGCCCAGGCGATCCAGAAGGAGCTCACGACCTTACGTGTCGTCAACGGTGAGGTGCCCGTCCACGGGCCCGGGTTGCAGATCCGGATCGACGGCACGATCATGGACTTCGAGCTGCAGGATGCGCTCAACAACCTGCGCAATGCCGGGGCGGAGGCGATCGCGCTCAACGGCCAGCGCATCATCAGCAGTACCCCGGTCCAAAGCCGGGGCGACACCCTGTTGATCAACGGTCACGCCGTGAGCTCGCCGCTGAGCCTGCTCGTCATCGGCGATCCGGACCAACTCGGACCGGCCGCCGACCTCTCGGCCAGCAGTCTGCAGACCCGCGTCCAGGTCCAGATTTCGCGCCAGACCGAACTCGCCATCACGCAGGTGGTCACCCCGCGCCCGCTGATCTATGCCCAGTTGGGAAAATAGGACGGCAGAATGACACGCACCGTCGAGTTGCGCAGCGACACCTTCACCCTTCCGACGGAATCGATGCGGGCGGCCATGGCCGCCGCCGAGGTTGGCGACGACGTCTGGGATGAAGACCCCACCATCCATCGGCTGCAGCAGCGGGCGGCGGAGATGGTCGGGAAGGAGGCCTCGCTCTTCGTACCGAGCGGGACCATGGGCAACTTGTGCGCCCTGCTCAGCCACACGCAGCACGGACAAGAGGTCATCCTGGAGATCGACAGCCATATCTTCCAGAACGAGGTTGCCGGTGCCTCGGTTGTCGGCGGCCTTCAGCTCCGGCCGCTGGACACGTCGGACGGGCGTCTTGTGCCAGAACAGGTGCGTCGCGCGATCCGGCAGCCCGACATCCACGAACCGGTCACGGGACTTCTGTGTGTCGAGAACACGCACAACCGCAAAGGCGGCACCTGCCTGAGCCCGAAGCAGACCGCCGCGTTGAGCGACGTCGCCCACGATGCCGGCTTTCCGGTCCACCTGGACGGCGCGCGCGTCTTCAACGCCGCTGTCGCCCAGGGGATCGACGTCCGCCAGCTCACCGCTCCGGTCGACTCGGTGATGTTCTGTCTGTCGAAGGGACTGAGTGCCCCGGTGGGCTCCATGCTCGCCGGGTCGAGCGACTTCATCGAGCGCGCTCGCCGCATGCGGAAGATGCTGGGCGGAGGGATGCGCCAGGCCGGAGTGGTGGCGGCAGCCGGGTTGATCGCGCTCAATACGATGGTCGATCGCCTGGCCGAGGACCATGGCAACGCCCGGCGCCTGGCCGAGGGCCTGCAGGGACTGCCCGGGATCGACATCGACCTGTCGCGGGTCGAAACGAACATGGTCTTCGGCGACTGCCGTCCACCGCTCACCGCGAGCGCGTTCATCGATCGCTGTCGCGGGGCCGGCCTGTTGCTCGACCAGGCGTCCCCCCATCGCTGGCGCATGGTCACCCACCGGGGCGTCTCCGTCGAGGACGTCGACTACGCCGTCGAGGCGGTCCGCCGCTTGTTTGCGACCCCCCTTCGAGTCGCCGGCTAACGCACCGGTAGGCCGATCATCGGGTCGAAGGCCGGACCACCGAAGCTCGCATCGGGGAGCCACAGCATGCTGCCGAAGGTTTGCCAGTCGCCGCTCGCGTCGATGAGGATGCCGGCCGGCGCCTGTGCCGTGCCGGCCAGGGTCATCGCCGCCGGCTGCCCCGGCAGCGTCCACGCGGTCGGGATCGACGCCAGCGCGGCATCCGCGCCGCCGAACGCGTGCACCGCGCCGCTGTTATCGAGGGCCAACCCGGAATGCGTCCCCGGGAAGAGCGCCGCATCGATGACACTGGCACCCGCGGGCAAGGCGGCGGCGACACTCGCCCCGCTCCCGGCAATGGCGCCGGCGGCATCGACGGCCATGACCGTGCCATCGCTGGCGGCGAGCAGGCGCGTGGGCGTTGACACAGCGAACCGCGGGCCGGCGGCGCCGGCGCTATCCCAGGTGGTGCCGTCGGCCAGCAGGCGAAGCGGGCCCGATGGCAGGGTCACGACATCGACGGCTGCGGCCACCGATGCGGGCGCGACGGACGGCGTCGCGCGGTCGTAGCCCAGGCTGCGCAGCGATGCATCGGTGCCGAGCAGGAGAGCGCCATCCGCGGACGGGTGCTCCTGTCTGAGCCCCGTTACCGACGGCGCGCCGTCAGGCGGCGCCGGCAGTGGCCCGAGGATGGCGTGATCCGCGGCGGTTGGCGGAGAACTGGCGCTCGCCGGAATCGATTGGTCGGCAATGACCGCAGGTGCCGCGTTCCGCGCCGCGTCACGCACCGTGAGCCGAAACCGGTAGGCGGAGCCCGGGTCGCCGAAAAAGCGCAGCGCCCCCACCGACTTGCCGGCCGATGGCTGGTCAGTGTTTTGCGTGAACCAGGGACGGAACGCAGAGCCGCCTGAGCCAACCTCGACGGCGACATTCTTGACGCCGGACAGACGGTCATCCCCCGACCAGTGAAGGTTCAGCGCGCCGGCGTGCGGCGGGTCGACCCGAAGCGCGGAGGTCGGCGGGTCAACGTCATACTGATATAGGTAGGTGATGTCGGCGCTGGTGCCCGCGCGGTCGAACACGCGAATGTGCAGGGTATGCGAACCCGGGCCGGGCACCGTCGTGGTCCCACTCGTGGCCTGGGTGCGCGGCGCGGCCTCCCCCGGGTCGCCATCCCATTGGGCGGCGAATCCGGCGAGCCCGTGCCCGCTATCACGTAAGTGCCAGCTGACCGGCGGCGGCGGACCGTCGCTGCCGTACCAGTAATCCCAGTGCGCCCCGCCCGGAAAGGCGAGCGGCAGCAGGAAGGGTACCGGCGTGTTGTTCAGCCACAGGTTGCCGGCATCCCAGCTCCACGGATCTGGTCCCCGGCCGCTCCAGCCGTAGGGGTCGATGGAGTGCCACGGGGTCAGCAAGTCGCGGACCTCGAAATGGACGTGCGGCCCGGTCGAGTTCCCGGTACTGCCGCTGAGCGCGATCAGCTGACCGCGGGACACATGCTGTCCGGGGTAGACGAAGAGCTGATTGTTATGGAAGTAGGCGGTGCGGTCGCTCGCATGGTCGATCACCACGCCGAAGCCGCCGCTGTCACTCCACTCGCTGTAGATGACGGTCCCCTCGTCGGCGGCGACGACCGGCGTATTGGAGGGCACCGCGTAGTCGGTGCCGCGATGGCCATCGTAGGCGTAGCCGGTGGCGCCATCGAAGCGGATCATGATCCCGTCTTGCTCGCGGGTCGGGTAATGGTGATCCATCCAGGAGGTAACGCGTGGGTTCGGGATCCCGAAGGGCAGCGTGAGTTTGCCGGCCGCCTGCGCCGGCTGCACCGTCAGCAATGAGAGGCTCAGCGCCACGGTCACGGCGCCGTGCAATTTAAACGAGGGCAAGCCGCCGCGATTGTAATCGTTGGACGGACAACAGGACGCGCGAAACGGACTCACCCTTACCCCCGGGCAGACCCTACAATGCGGGAAACGTGCCGCACGCCATCTATTGCTTCCTCGACGGCGAGACCTTGCACGGGGACCCGCCGAAGCGGGAGTTGGACACGCCTGTCGTTGAGACCCGAGTTCACAATCTCGGTACCAACAACCGGGGCGCTTTCGTCCCGCTCAGCAGCCTGAAATACGTCCTCCTCGATTCCCGTGCGCCGTCGGATGCCGTCGACATCGCCCGCTACCAGCGGATCGCAATCCACTTCGTGGACCACGAAGTGCTACGCGGCTACAGCGACCGCCAGTTGCGGACCTCGCGCTACGGCGTCACGCTGTCGCTGGTGTCGCCCGACCAGAGCGAGGTCAAGGACCTGGCGATTCCATTCACCGCCCTGAAGGGGATCTTTTACCTGAAGACCTGGGAGGGCGGCGAGCCGGCGATGCTCGAGTCCGACTGGGTGCCCCGTATCCTGGAGGCGCGCGAGCAGGAGCAGGTTCGGCGCCAGTACGGCCCGGCAGGCAAGCCACGGCACAAGATGCCGTTACTCGAGCGGATCCTCCGCCGCCGCAAGATCGCCGAATAGCGGGTTCCCGGCGGCCGGTCCCTGATATGTTGAAACCCAAGATGGAACCGGCGGCCGTCCCGCCGCAGGCGGCGGCCCCGCGGTCCGCGCTTCGCGAGCGGCTCCTCGATCCTCGCACCCTGATCTCATTCGGGATCCTGGCTGTCGTCCTCTTCGTCGTCCTGACCCATGTTCAGCTGGACTACGGCGAGAGCCTGCGGGCGATCAGCCAGACCAACCTGCTCCTCTACGCGCTGGCGTTTGCCGCTTTCTACTTCTCCTTCGTCGTCCGTACCGTCCGCTGGGACATCCTGCTGCGCAACACCGGGGAGAAGAACCGCTTCGGCGAACTGTTTCACATCATCATCCTTGCCTGGTTCGCCAACTGCGTGCTCCCTGCCAAGATGGGCGACTTCTACCGTGCCTACCTGCTGCGGCAGCAGACCGAGGTCTCCGGATCGAAGGGCCTGGGCACGATCTTCAGCGAGCGGGCGCTCGACTTCCTGGTACTGATGAGCCTGCTGATCGTCAGCGGTCTGATCAGCTTTCGCGCCTCGGTCCCTCAACGCTTCGTCCCCGCCTTCATCGTCGGGCTTGTCATCGCCGCCGGGTTGATCGTGGGCCTGCTGCTGATCCGCTACAGCGAGGGCCGGCTGTCGCGTTTTCTTCCGGAGCGCCTTCGCGAGCGCGCCACGCGATTCAAGCACGGACTGTTGAGCGCGTTTGCCGGCCGGCTCCCTCTCCTCCTCGGCCTTACCGTGCTCGTCTGGACTGCCGAGTCCGCCCGCCTCTTCCTCGTCGTCCAGGCGCTGCCGTTACACATCTCCCTCAGCCTGGCGCAGATCATGTTCATCGCCCTGGTTGCGTCCCTGCTGACCACCATCCCCGCGTTGCCCGGGGGACTCGTGCTGGTGGAAGGCGGCATCATCGCCGTGCTCGTGTTCTTTGGTCTAACCGCCTCGCAGGCGCTGTCGGTCGCGATCCTCGACCGCCTGATCAGCTATTGGAGCCTGATCGCCGTCGGGTTGATCGTCTTCCTGATGAGTCACCGGCGTTGAAGGTCCTCGTCACCGGGGGCGCGGGCTTCATCGGCTCGCACGTCGCCGACCGACTGGTGGCCGACGGCCACGATGTGGTCATCCTCGACGACCTGTCGGCCGGGCACGTCGAGCATCTGCAACCGAATGCACGCTTCTACCAGATGGACCTGCACTCGCCCTGGATCAACGAATTGTTCCGCATCGAGCGGCCGGATGCCGTCGTCCACCAGGCCGCGCAGGCCAGCGTTCGCCGCTCCGTCGAGGACCCGGTCTTCGACGCCGGCGTCAACGTGCTGGGGACCGCGGCGCTCCTGCAGGCCAGCGCGCAGCATGGGGTCCGGCGCTTCCTCTTCGCGTCCACCGGCGGTGCCCTCTACGGCGATGCCGACGTCACGCCCACCCCTGAGGACTATCCCACGCAGCCGGTGTCACCCTACGGCGCGTCCAAGCTGGCTGCTGAGGTGTACCTGCGCACCTTTCACGCCATGCACGGGCTCTCCTATGCCGCGCTGCGCTATGCGAACGTCTACGGGCCGCGACAGGATCCCCATGGCGAAGCGGGGGTCGTCGCCATCTTCACCCGGCGGCTGCTCAGTGGAGAGACGGCCCGCATCAACGGCGACGGCAAGCAGACCCGCGATTTCGTCTACGTGGGCGACGTGGCGGAGGCGAATTCCCGCGCGCTCGTCTCGGACGCGGTGGGGTCATTCAACGTGGGCACGGGGATCGAGACGGACATCTCGACCATCTTCCAGTTGTTGAAACCTCTTACCAGCAGCAACCAGGCGGAGGAGCACGGGCCTCCCATGCCAGGCGAGCAGCGGCGCTCGGTGGTCGACGCTCGGAAAATCGCGAAGGCGCTGGGCTGGAAGCCGACGACGAGCCTCCCAGCCGGGCTTAACGCTACGGTGCAGTATTTCCGCGAGGCGCATCCGGCACCGGCGGCAACTCCCGCGCGACCTGCGTGAGGGCCGCGTCTCCCGCGTCCATCAGGCGCCGGGCCGCGTCCAGCACCAGCGGATTGTGGACGCTTTCGCTGCCGATCATCCGGCTGGCCCACTCGTAGGCTTCACAGGCCCGGCCGAGCGCAGCGCGCGCATCAGCCGACAGATCCGGTCCGCTCGAGGGACGCAGCCGCAGCGTCTGGTAGTACCCGGTCTGGAAGATCTTGCGAGCCGCGGTCGCCTCGTCTTCTAACGGCTCTGCGGATCCAACGTCGAGCGCCCGGCGGAGCCGATTGGCGGCTCGGGCGACGCTGCTCTCGACATCGGCGAGCACGAGATCGTAGTCGCGCGGCACAAGGCGCGAGGGGGTCCCCAGCACCCGATAGGCCGTAAGGAGGGC
Organism: Candidatus Dormiibacterota bacterium; assembly: GCA_035279665.1. Classification (GTDB taxonomy): domain Bacteria; phylum Chloroflexota; class Dormibacteria; order CF-121; family CF-121; genus CF-13. The sequence continues at coordinate 22,730 of DATEHI010000024.1, forward strand.
GGCGGCCAGCACCAGCAGGATCAAGGCGTAGAGCCAGACCATCCTAAGCAACATTCTCCACCCGGTCTGGGTGAGGCCCTTGGAAACCATCCCCATCTGGGGAGGTCAGGGTGGGGGTTATTTGTAGCGGAAGGTAATCCGCCCGCGCGTCAGGTCGTAAGGGGAGAGCTCAACCCGGACCCGGTCGCCGATCAAGATCCGGATGTAGAACTTCCGCATCTTCCCGGAGGTATAGGCGAGGATGGTCTGCCCGGTCTGGAGCTTCACCTTGAACATCGCGTTCGGCAGCGGCTCGACCACCTCGGCGTCCATCTCAATGGTTTCTTCTTTGTCGGCCGGGGTTTCCTTGACTTCCAGCGTGTCGATGCCGGGGCGCAGCGTGGTGGGACCGCCGCGTTTCTTAGGGTAGCTACGTTTCTTGCGCAAATCGTCGACATATTACCCGAGTTGCGCGTGAGAGAATCGGCCGCGTGCAGATCAAGGCCGAACTGGCGGGCAACCTGTGGAAGATCGTGGTCCGCGAAGGGCAACAGGTCGGGACCGACGAGACGCTGATGATCCTGGAGTCGATGAAGATGGAGATCCCGGTCAACACCCCCGTCGCCGGACGGGTAACCAGGATCCACGTGACAGAAGGCGAGACGGTCCAGGAAGGTCAGCTGCTCGCCGACGTGGACTGACGCGGGCCAACGCGCCAGCTCGCCGACCCTAGGCGGCGGCGTTCTCTGGCTGGAAGAAGGCGATGCCCACCACGGACATGCCGTGCTTGCACGACGGACAGAAGGTCGCGGTCACGCTCTTTCGAGTTTCCCAGCGCCGTTGGTCCCGGCGGCCGCACTCGTGGCACACGAGGTCGAACATCATGTCTGCCATGTCGCCGCGACCGTATCACCCAACGAATGCTGCGGAGGCAACAGACCGCCAACGGCGGCGTAAGGAAATGTAAAGGCAGAACCGGCTAGTGGAGCAGCTGGTCGATCGCGGTCTTCAGCTCGTCACTCGCCGTCGCACCCTCGAAGCGCGATTGGATGACGCCCCTGGAATCGATCAAGAACACCCACGGCTCCGTCGTCAAGCGCCAGTCGAGAACGGCCTGCGCAAGCTGCTTTTTGGCAGGGTCCGGCTTGAAGTCTCTGTAGATCTCGACATGGATGAAGGCGAGCCGGTCTCGGTAGGCCGGCTCGAGACCCTGGACCACCTTGACCTCGGGTCCACAGGTGTTGCTGGTGCAAAACGCCGGTGTGGCGAACACGACAAGCGCCGGCCGGTGCTGCTGGATCGCGTCGGCGATCGAGAGCTGGTGCATGTCGTCCACTGGCCGGCCGGAGTCGATCGTCTCGACGTCGGCGACATCTCTGGCAGTCGGGTTACGCGTCAACGGCGCCGGCTGGCCAACCCCAGGCACGACCGGCAACGCCAACACATTCATTGGGAGTTGCACCGTCAGATGCGCGCCATTGGGTCGGGAGGCCGTGACCTCGACGCCCCAGTCCCCGGCCTTATCGAAGGTCAGATGCGCCACGTAGATGCCGCCACCCTGCAAACCGTCGCCCTTGAAGGGCGCGTCGGACTCGCCCTTGAACGTGCCCGCGGTGCCGTTGAGGATGAAGGAGCGGACGTGCACGGTCGCATCACTCACCGGCGTGTTGTGGTCGGTGATGCCGATCGGCACCCGCTGCTGATTGCCTACGACCAGCTCCGATGCCGCCACCACCGCCTGCAACTGCGAGCTGGTGGCCGATGGCCCGGTCGCCGCCGACGAATCACAGGCGGCCAGTAGCAGCGCAAGCACAACCCCCGCCCCCACCCTCTCCCATCGGGGAAGGGAGATGACGAGTCTCACCGTACCGTGGCACGCTCGATATACAGCTGGGGCCGCTGGATCTCCGCCATCGTCGGCAGCCACTGCGGTCCCTCCCAGACGCGCGCCAGCAGCTGGTGCCCACCCGCATCGCGGACCTCGCGACAGAATTTCTCGCCGATGATGTACTGACGCATCTTCATCTCCAGCCCCGTCACGCGAAGGAAGGCGCGCTCGAGAGGCGTCCGCTGCTCCTGCCGACGGCGGTAGGCGCCTTCGAGGAGGGCGAAGTGCGGGAGCTCGCGGCGCCCGACCTCATTCATGACCAGGTTGCTGTAGCCCTCCAGCAGGCTCATCACCGCCTGCAACTTGGAGATGGCCTTCCACTGCTGCCCGACCCCCACGGTCAGCGTTCGGATCAACTCCATGCGGCTCGGCCGGTGGCCATCGCCCAGGCGGCCGACCAGCACCTCCTTGAGCAGGCCCTCGAGGTACGCCTGGAGCCAGGGGTGGGCTTTGAACTCCCAGGCATGCGTCATCTCGTGCATGGCGAGCCAGCGCCGAAGCTCGTCGATTGGCAGCTTGTCCTTGTGCGCCCAGGCCTGGACATTCGGTTCCACCAGGATCAGCGAGGTGGTCTCCACCGGCTCCCTTCCCAGCAGCGCGGGATCGTACTGCCCCAGGACGCGGCGGGCCAGCAGCCCCAGCATCAGCCCGAGGTAGCGGGTCAGGCCCCTCTGGCCGAAGCTCACGATCAGCGACCCGGGGATGAGCCGCTGCAGCCCCTCGAGAGGCTCGAACATCTGCCGGAAGATCCGGATGTTGAAGCGCACCCATTGGCGGCGGCCGACGGCGGTCAGCCCCGGATAGACCCGGCTGCCGGCTTCGGCGGTGCCGGGCCCGAGGGCCTGCGTCAGCTGGGGCTCCAGCTGGGCGGCAATCTGCTGATAGGTCTGGTCGGTCGCCGGATCGGCCGGAAGGTCCTTCGGCTCACCGCAGCGGGCCAGCGCAATCTCCTCCACCCGCTCCCAATCGATCAGGCGGGCGGGCTGCTCCCGGGGCCGGACCAGCTCCCGAAGCACGACCGCCCCAACACCGATCGCGACGCCCCAGGCCATCGCCCGGCCCGCGCGCCGGGGGGTAGGGTTGGAATCAGGAATTCTCATTGGGGAGGGCCGCCCCGTGCGACCCACTCATTCTACCGAGGCCCTCCCCGGTTGGCGCTCGCGGGGGTCGATTGCTAGCACTCGAGGCCGAGGAGTGCTAAAATCGTGGATGCTTACCGCCCCGTAATACTGGCTGTTTGCTCACTCATCATTAGCAGGAAGGAGGACGATCAATGGCGAAACAACTGGCATACGACGCCGAAGCCCGCTCCGCGCTGAAGCGCGGCGTCGACAAGGTCGCCGACGCGGTTCGAATCACCATCGGCCCCAAGGGCCGAAACGTCGTACTCGACAAGAAGTTCGGATCCCCGACGATCACGAACGACGGCGTCACGATTGCGAAGGAGATCGAGCTGGAGGATGCCTTCGAGAACATGGGCGCGCAGCTCGTCAAGGAAGTCGCGAGCAAGACGAACGACGTCGCCGGTGACGGCACGACCACCTCGGTGGTGCTGGCCGCGGCGATCATCGGCGAGGGGTTGCGCAACGTCACCGCCGGGGCCAACCCGATGCTGCTGAAAATCGGCATCCAGAAGGCCGTCGACGAAGTCGTCAAGGCTATCAAGGAGCAGTCGGTCCAGATCTCCGATCGCGAGAAGATTGCCCAGGTTGCCACGATCTCGTCCGGCGATCCGAAGATCGGCGACATGGTCGCCAACGCGATGGAGAAGGTCGGGAAAGACGGCGTCATCACCGTCGAGGAATCCCGTGGAATCGAGGACGAGCTCAAGCTCGTCGACGGGATGCAGTTCGATAAGGGCTACATCTCGCCCTACATGGTCACCGATGCGACGCGGATGGAAGCGGTCCTCGAGGATCCCTACATCCTGATCACCGACAAGAAGATCTCGGCGATCGCCGATCTGCTGCCCGTCCTCGAAAAGGTGGTGCAGAGCGGCAAGCCGCTGCTGATCATCGCCGAGGACGTGGAGGGGGAGGCGCAGGCCACCCTGATCGTCAACAAGCTGCGTGGCACCTTTACTGCGGTCGCCGTCAAGGCGCCGGGCTTCGGTGATCGCCGCAAGGCCATGCTGGAAGACCTCGCCATCCTGACGGGGGGCCAGGTTATCTCGGAAGAACTCGGACTCAAGCTCGACTCGGTGCAACTCAATCAGCTGGGCAAGGCGCGGCGCGTGACGATCACCAAGGACGACACGACGATCGTCGAAGGCGCCGGGAAGGCGGACACGATCAAGGGGCGCATCAACCAGATCAAGGCCGAGATCGAGAAGACCACCTCTGACTGGGACAAGGAGAAGCTCCAGGAGCGGCTGGCGAAGCTGGCCGGTGGCGTCGCCGTCATCAAGGTCGGTGCCGCAACCGAGACCGAACTCAAGGAAAAGAAGCACCGGATGGAAGACGCCGTGTCGGCCACCCGCGCCGCGGTCGAGGAGGGCATCGTGCCAGGCGGTGGCGCCGTCCTGGTGCACGCGCAGAAGTCGCTCGACAGCCTCAAGCTCGAGGGCGATGAGGCGACTGGCGTCGCGCTGGTCCGCCGCGCGCTCGAGGAGCCGCTGCGCCAGATCGTCAACAACGCCGGCTGGGAGGGCTCCGTGGTGGTGGAGAAGGTCAGGAACCTGCCGAAGGGGCAGGGCTTCGACGCCAACAAGGGCGATTACACCGACATGGTCAAGGCCGGGATCATCGACCCGACCAAGGTCACTCGTTCGGCGCTGCAGAACGCGGCCAGCATTGCCGCCATGCTGCTGACGACCGAGGCGCTCGTCTCCGACATTCCGGAGAAGAAGCCGGCCGCGCCGGCGCCGTCGATGCCGGACTACTAAGCCGTAAAAGGCTGAAGGAGGAGCCGCCCCGTCGGGCGGCTCTTTTTTTGTCCAGGCCTGGTTACCGGTCGGCAGCAGCCGATAGCATGGCGGCATGAAGGCGAGCGGCATCGTGACGCTGCTGACCGACTTCGGGCTGGAGGACGCGTACGTCGGCGCCATGAAGGGCGCCATCCTTACCGTGTACGCGAAAGCCACGCTGGTCGATGTCAGCCACGGCGTTCGGCCCTTCGCGGTCTTGCAGGGCGCCTTCCTCCTCGACAGCGCCTGGCGAAGCTTTCCACCGGGGACCGTTCACGTGGCGGTGGTCGATCCCGGTGTTGGCACCGAACGGAGCGCGATCGCATTCAAGGCGGCCGAGCACTACTTCGTCGGGCCCGATAATGGGCTCTTCACCTTTCTCAACGATCCAATCAGCGAAACCGTCGAGCTGGCCACACCCCCCGAAGCCGCACCGACCTTTCATGGCCGCGACGTTTTCGCGCCGGTGGCGGCGCGGCTCGCGGCCGGTGCCGCGCTGGCCGAAGTCGGCCGGCCTCGGCGGGCAGAGCCGGTGCGCCTGCCGGACGCATGGGCGTCGAAGGTGGGTGAGGCCTGGCGGGCCCAGGCATTGCATTGCGACCGCTTCGGCAACGTGATCAGCAATCTGCCGATCCGCGCACTGGCGCGCATCAAGGCGGCCAACGGCACGCGCGTCCGGACTGTCGAAACCTATGAGGATGCGCAGCCCAATGAACTCGTGGCCCTGGTCGGCAGCAGTGGCCGCATCGAGTTTGCGTTACGTGAGGGATCGGCGGCCGCGCGTCTGCACGTGGCGCCGGGCGAAACGCTGCTCGTCACGTGACCTGGCCGGTGGTCCGCTGGGACCAGGTGCGCACAATTTCCTCGGTCGCGCTGCGCCGGGCCGACACGGAGGCCCTGACGACCTTCGGCATCGAGCCGCTCCAACTGATGGAAGTCGCCGGCTGGCAGATCGCGAGGTTTGTCGACGCGTTCACGGACGGCATCGCCAACAAGCGGGTCATTGTGGTCGCCGGGTCGGGGAATAACGGTGGCGATGCGCTGGTCGCGGCGCGCTTCCTTCGTCAGCGCGGGGCGGTCGTCAGCGCATCGATCGTGCCCTCGCGCGACCCGACGAGCCTCGCAGCCCGTCACGCCCTGACCGCGCGACGCCTGGGCATCCCCATCGTTGACGCCCCTCGGGGCATCGATTCATCTGGCGAGGTCCTGATCGATGGTCTCTTCGGCACCGGTATCCATCTACCGCTTCGCCACCCGGCCCCCGCGATCATCGAGGCCATGAATGCCACGGCACGCCCTATCGTGGCCATCGACGTGCCGTCGGGAATGGATGCGGACAGCGGCGCCGGGGCGGAGGTGGCCGTCCGAGCCGCGGCCACGCTGACACTGGCCGCACCCAAGGCGGGACTGGCGGGTGCATCCGGCGCCGGCCGAATCTTCGTCGCCGATATCGGCATGCCGGCCGCGCTCGTTGGGGCGGATCAGGAGGCGCTGGCGGCCCTCTATTCGATCGCTGACATCGTCGAGCTGGTCGCTCCCCGAGTTGACGTCGGCCCATGAATTCACGTCGAGTTGACGAATTGCTGCGGCCTGACTAGACTGCAGGCATCCGCTCTCCGTCCCAGTAATGGATCAGGTACACGTCGAAGCACCAGCCTTCAGCGCTCGGGCGGCGTCCGTAGAACGCGAGTTCTATTCGGACTTCCCCCTCGTCGTGAACTACGTGGCCCGGCTCGTCGATGACATCGATGGCGCCGCCGCCATCACCTGCGCCGCCTTTCGCCAGGTTGCCGACGGCCTGCGCCAGCATCAGGATGACGAGAGACTCAAGCGGGCCGCCGTGTTTCGTGCCGCAACCGAACTCAGCCGTTCGGTGCTGAAGCCGCGCCGTTGGTTCCGGCGGCAGCGAAGCACCCCGCTGAGCCTGCAGGACTTTCCTCAGCCGGAGGCGCGCCGGGCACTGCGGCGCGACACGGTGCAGCGGGCACTGACCGCGCTCCCCTTCGACGCACGCGCGATGATCCTGCTGCGCGACTTCGTAAAACTCTCGTACGACGAGCTCGCCGACGTGGTCGACGTGGCGCCGCGCAAGCTGGTGCACGCACTCGACCGCAGCCGCGCCGAGCTGGGGGAGATCTATGACTACATCAAGTTTTGAGCGAAATCGTTGCACCCGCATATCGCCAAGCGCGGTGCTCGACGATCGCCTCGACGGGAAAGACCTTGAATGGGCGCGGGACCACCTGCGCCGCTGCGAGGCTTGCCGCGAGCGCGTGGAGGATTTCCGCGAGATGCTGTTGCGCGTCGGCCGGCTGCCGAGTGCGACCGTCGGCTCGGCAGCGATGGACCAGGCCTTCGCCCTATCGATCCCGGACCGCCTGCGCAGTCAGGGTGGCACGCGATCGTTCGACGTCGCACCCCCGCAGCCGCTGTCGTCGGTTCCCATCCCCCAGGACCTGCCACAACCGGTGCGGCCCGAGGTCACGAGCATCCCGGATCTCTTGACCGAGCTGGAACGAGAGATCTTCCGGGATGAGCCTCTACAGGACCATCCCATGCCACTGTCTCCCGTGCCTGAGCCACTCTATCCGACGATGGCGGCGCGTCCCGAGGAGATCGAGACGGTCGAACCCGCCCAGCCGGGGAAGCCCGTGGAGCCTGTTGCTCCGCTGGCATCGTCCGAGGTCGCGCCGGCCGACGAAGCGGCTGAACCCGAGCCCGCCGAGCCGGCCCTCCCGGAGATCCTCTCCGGACCCCTGCGCAAAGTCCCGGTCGATTCGCACCGGCACGTCGCGTTCACCGACTGGGGTCGCGAGCCGGAGCCGGAGCCGGCGCCGGCGCGGGACGTCGAGGCATCACCGGCACCGGTGCCGGTGACGAGTAACGTCGTCTTTTCGCAAGAGCCGCCAATGCAAATCGACGACGAGAGCGCGGCCGATCCGGCGTCGTCACCCCGAAAGCCGGATACTGCGATGCGGATCGCGGTCGGCCTTGGCGCAGCGGCGTGCGTGCTGCTCGCCGCCGTGCTCTACGAGGGCGGCTTGTTCAAGAGCCCGCACAAGGTCAGTTCGACCGCGGTGACAGTGGCGGCATCCGTTCACCCCTCCCCGAGCGTTCGGGCATCCATCGCACCGAGCGCAAGTCCAGCCGCCTCCGCCGCGGTCTCGGCTTCTACCGGTCCAGTGCTGTTCACCCTGGGGAACGGCGTCACCGGCGGGACCATGTTCCGCATCCGTCCGGGGACCGCCGTGGCCGGCTACACACGCCTGGTCTTCGATATGCACGGCAGTGGGCTACCGACCATGATCATCACCCGGCCCGATGACCTCCATGTCGTCGTGACGTTCAAAGAGACCAATGTCGCCGGCGCGCCGGTCAACGGCATCAGCAGCTACCATGTGACGGCCGTCGAGCCCGGCGTCCAACAGGGGCCGGACGGGACGATCACCATCGACCTGGCACGACCCGTGCGCGTGACGGCCTTCACCCTGCCGGCGACCGGCGGGTATGCGTGGCGGCTCGTCGTCGACCTGCACACGAGCTAAGGCCGGCGCGCTCCGCCGCAGCACTCTAATCTGAAGGGGTCGGCGTCAAGGCCAGGGAGGGAATGCGATGAAATCCTTGAAGGGTCGGGTCGCGGTCGTGACGGGGGCCGCAAGCGGTATCGGCCTGGCACTTGCCGAACGGTTCGCCGCGGAAGGGATGAAAGTTGTCCTTGCTGATGTGGAGGTCGACCCGCTGCGCCGGGCCGAGAGCTCCCTGCGGTCCGCCGGGACGGAGGTTCTGGCGGTCCCCACCGATGTAGCCAGGGCTGATCAGGTCGACCGGCTTGCTCAACAGGCGCGGGAGACATTTGGCGGCGTCCATGTGGTCTGCAACAACGCCGGGGTCGGCGCCACGTCAGGCGCTGCCTTCTGGGAAATGACACGCGCGGATTGGGAATGGGTACTGGGTGTCAACCTCTGGGGCGCCATCAATGGCATGCGCGCCTTCACTCCGATTCTCCTCGAACAAGAGGAAGGCCACGTGGTCAACACGGCCTCGATGGCCGGCCTCAACACGTCTGCGCCAGGCTCGATGGGTGTCTACAGCGTTTCGAAGCACGCGATCGTGGCACTCTCGGAGTCCCTTCAGGTGTCGCTCCAGATACGTCACGCGAACGTGGGTGTTTCCGTCTTATGCCCAGCCTGGGTGCGGACAAACATCAGCGAATCAAAACGCAATCGTCCGGCCGAGTACCCCGCCACCGAACCGGAGCGGACCCCGCAGGCAATGGCCGCCATCGAGTATGTCAGGGGACTGGTTGCGGCCGGGAGCCCACCGGCCGACATGGCCGCTGCCGTCGTCGATGCGATCCACAAGCAACGCTTCTACGTTCTCCCGCATCGCGAGGCGCTTCCTGGCGTTCGCCAGCGCATGGAGGACATCCTCGAGGACCGCTCACCCGTGCTGGGGCCTCCGTGGGCGCCCTGGCGGACTGGTTGAGTCGGGGAGGGAAACGCCTAGTTCAGGGAGGTGCGCGCAGTCGAGGCGGCGGCGTGCGCGACCATCTGCCTGAGCAACACGATCTCCTTTCGGAGGAGTCGCTGCTCGAGCAGCAGGCGGTTATCGGTTCGTGGCTCGGCCAGCAGTGATTGCTTCTCCGGTATCTGGAGGTTGAGCGCCGCCGCGATCAGGTAGGAGAGCAGCTCGGGCTCCATCGGTGGTTCGGCGTCGTCTGGTTGGCGGCCGACCAGCTCACGCAATAGGTTCGAATAATCGCGAAATGTGACGGCTGTTGTCTTCGTCAGCCTTGCCGTCGCCTCCGGGTCGTCGCCCGCCTCCGGAATAATGCGGATCTGGCCGCGCAGGTAGGGGCGATCGTTCGCGGTCCGCACGATCTCGAAGCGCGAGGCACCCGTGACGAGCAGGTTCATGCGACCGTCATCCAGGCGGTCGATGCGCACGATCTTTGCCAGTGTGCCCACGTCATAGGGCGTTGCCAGGCCGGTCTCACTCCCCTCGCGGATCGCGACCACGCCGAAGCTATGCCCTTCTTCGAGGCAATCCCCCATCATCTGGCGGTAGCGCGGCTCGAAGACGTGGAGCGGCAGCGTCATGTGCGGGAACAGGACGACGTTCAAGGGGAAGAGTGGCAGCCACTGCGTCGGCATGGATCCAGTATATGGAGCGATTCCGCGGCGATTCGCCCGTCTAGCTCGGGGCGGGAGCCGGCGCCGGCGCCCGCTGGGCTGAGGGGGTGCGCCGGCCGATGATGGCGCTCGTCAGCACAGCGCCGAAGAGCAACACCCCGATTGCGACGGCGAGCGAGGGGCGCATGGCGTTGATGAAGGCCTGCGCGAACACATCGTGCGCAACCTGCTGGACCCGAGCGGCAGCCGACGGCGGGATGCCGGCCGGGAGCGGCACACCCGATTGGCCGCGTCCAACCTCGAGCACCCCTCCGGCGGCTTTCGTGAAGCCCTCCACGAACGGCAGCCGAAACGCCGGCGGCAGGCTGCCGGCTTGCGCTTGCGCCTGGGTGACGAGCTCGTTGGCGAGCCGGGTTTGCAGGATGGCACCGACCACGGCGCTCCCGAAGGCGCCCCCCAGCTGACGGGTGGTGTTGAGCAATCCCGACGCGGCGCCGGCGAGCCGCGGATTGACACGCTGCATGGTGACCGTCGTCATCGGGGCGAACGTGCACCCAAGACCGATGCCGGCCAGGATGAGCGGCAGGGTGAAGGTCGACTGCCCGGCGTTGAGCGATGAGACCCACACCACCAGCCCCATGCCCGCAGCAAAGCAGGTGAGGCCGAACATGAGGATGAATTTGCCGCCGACTCGATCGGTCGCGCGTCCCGACAACGGCGCCACGAACATCGAGGTCAGCGGCATGGGGGCGAGCGTCAGGCCGGCCTTGAGCGCGCTGAAGCCGAGGACGGACTGCAAAAAGATGGTCAGGGGGAGGAAGAGCCCCATCATGCCAAACGACACAATCGCGGCCAGGCCGTTGCCAACGGTGAAATTGCGGTCGCTGAACAAGGTGAAGGGGACGAGCGGTTGCGCCTGCGCCCGGTCCCAGAGCACGAAGAGCATCAGAAGGATCGCGCTCGCGATGAACAGGCTCGGGATGCTGAAGAGACCCCAGTGGCCGCCGGCCGCATCGAACGAGGCGACGTCCGTAAACGTTCCCCAGTGGTAACGCTGGCCTTCGATCAGCCCAAAGACGACCGCGAACAGCGAGCCGCTGGCCAGCAGCACGCCAACCGGATCCAGGTTCTGCTCGCGGCCAAGCCGGATTCCGGGAAGCAACCAGATGCCCAGGGCGAAGGCGACGATGCCGACCGGAACGTTGACCCAGAAGACAGCCTGCCAGCTGAAGTTCGTGACCAGGAAGCCGCCCAGCGTCGGGCCCGTCACGGAGGCAACGCCGGCGACCGCGCCCCAGATGCCGAACGCAGCGCCACGCTTGTCGGCCGGAAAGATGTTGGTGAGAATGCTCAGCGTCTGGGGCGTCAGGATGGCGCCGCCCACGCCCTGGATCACACGGGAAACAATCAGTTGGGTCGGGCTCTGCGCCAGGCTGCATGCGATCGAGGCAAACGTGAAGACCGCGAGGCCGATGAGGAAGAGCCGCTTAGCGCCGAACATGTCGCCCAGCCTGCCGGCTGTGATCAGCAGGACGGCGTAGGCGAGGATGTAGGCGTTCAGCACCCAGAGAATCTCGTCGAGGCCGGCGTGGAGACCGTCGATGATGCTCGGGATCGCGACGTTCACGATCGTGAGGTCGAGCAGGATCATGAAGAAGCCGAGGCAGAGCACCAGCAGGATGACCCACGGGCTCCGCTTGGTCTGCACCGCCGCCTGCATTTGGATAAGAGTCTAGGGAAGCGTTCGCTGCATCGCTACTTGCAACGTTCTTAGCAAGCGGCTGCGATGAACCGGGACGCGCGATGGGCCATCGCCATGATCGTGATCATGGGGTTAACCCCGGACGCACTGGGGAACGCGCTCCCATCGGCAACGAACAGGCCTTTGACCACGTGCGCCTGGTGATCGGGACCGACCACGGAGGTGGCCGGGTCATTGCCCATCCGACAGGAGCCCATCTGGTGGAAGCTGAAGTAGCCCATCTGGCCCGGACCGTAGCCGCCGCGGTCGACCTCGTTCATGAATGCCTCGATGCCGCCGCGCTGGCCGGGCCGGTACGCGATATACGCGCTCTGACCGGTGAAAATCTCCCGCGCGCCGCCGGCTTCCATGATCTGGACGGCCGCCTCGATGCCGCGTCGAATGTCCGCCAGGTCGTCGCTGCCCAGTCGATAATCGACGCGGGCGCCTCCGTCTTTCGCCGTGACGCTCCCACCACCGTGGTCGCGGACCAGCGGCGCGAGCACGGACATGTTGGGCAGCAACCGCATAAGACGGCGGTACTGAGTCGGATCTCGCCAGGGTATCGCGTGCGCCAGGATCGCGGGGTGCATCGGGCCCGACTCGAGCTTTACGCCGTGGTACCGACCATCGAGGTTGATCCATTCATCCGAGTAGACCGCCTGGAGACTGCCCTCCCATGGTCGCAGCGTCTCATCGAAGACGCCGAGTACCGCGATTCCTGGATGCAGCCGGAGCGATCGCCCGACCGCCGGCGATCGCACACCGGAGCGCTGCAGTAGGGCAGGCGTCCCGATGGCGCCCGCGGCCGCGACCACGGCGCGGCTCCGCACGATCAGGGTCCAGGCCGGCATCTCGGGCTGGCTCACCGTTGCGCGGACGCCGACGGCCCGCCCGTCTTCGATCAAAACTCGGTCGACCTTGCAGTTGACGACGATGCGGGCCCTCCGCCGATAGGCGTCGAGCAGATAGGTCTTGAGCGTCGATTGCTTGGCACCACTCTGACAGCCGTAGCCGCAGAAACCGCAGTTGGCATCCTGCGTGCACCCCTGGACATTGCGTGGCATGTAGGCAGCGTGCCAGCCGAGTTTCCGCATGCCGCGTTCCAGCACCAACTCGCGCGCGCTGACCCGGTTGTGCGCGGCGTTGACTCCGAGCCGCTCGTACACGGCGTCCATCGAGGCCGTGTACTCATCGGTGGCAAAGGCGCTGAGCCCATAGTGATTCGCCCATTCCTCACGTAGCCAGTCGGGACTGCGGAAGCTCGTCGTGTAATTGACGACGGTGCCACCGCCGAGGCAGCCGCCCGCGATCAGCGCGATCGCCGCGTCCGAGGTGGCGGCGAACCCGCCCTGGTAATAGAGCTTGCGCATCATGTCGAGTTCGAGCTGATTGAAGTCGGCCTCGTTGTAGTAGCCGCCCTCCTCCAACACGATGACGTCCTTTCCGGCCGCCGAGAGCTCGGCCGCTACCACGCCACCCCCGGCACCGGATCCGATCACCACCGCGTCGCAGCTGAATGTCGTGTCGCCGTCGAGCGTCGTCGTCCGAATGCTCTTGGGCGTGGCGGGCGGCGCCGACACCGGTCCGGGGTAGCCGATCTCCGGCCATACCGGATTGGTGCCGTCGTCTTCGGTGTCGCCCAGGAAGGCCAGCAGCGAGAGGCGTTTGAAGACCTGAAAGAGCTGCCGGCGAAAAGCCAGCCGGCTCGTCGACCAGGCCGACATGACACGAACGCGCTGCTCTCGCGACCAGTGATGAAACGGCACCGGGCGCCCGGTGAGGAGGAACGTGCCAGAGCGACGGCCGAGGACGCCGACGATGAAGCGAAGCCGGCGCCGGTCGGATTCCGAGGGGAGGCGGCGGAAGGTCTCGTCCATGGAGGCCCCGACTCGGATCGGGGAGCCCGCATGACCCATCCCGCCGATGAAGGTGTCAGCAATGGCGACGAGCACGGGCGACTGGCTGTCGCGGGCGGTGGTCGTCGGCGGCGCCTTGACGGCGGTGGACATCCTGTTACCCCCCAGGCGAACTGATCAGTCCTCCCATCATAGGTCGAATTCGCGCTCTCGTTTTATGGCGGGTTCAGACGGTGGCCCCTAGGCTGAAAATCGAGCTTCGACGGAGCCAGGAAGGCACAAGGAGGTGATACACATGATGCTCAGCACTCTCAGGCGAAAGCTGCTGTTGATCGGCGCGCCAGTGCTGTCCAGCGTGTGTCTTAGGCCGCAGAAGACTTGGTCACCAGGTTCGCCGCGAGCTGACGCGTCTGGCTGAGTAGCCAGGGGCCCGCGTTCCCTGCGGGGAATCCATCCGCGCCTGCCGGCCGGACGCGACCAAAGGTCCAGTCCTCGATGGTTTCTCGGACCAGTCGAGACGCGTCGATGGCCGCGCTCCGCGCCGATTCCTCCACCGATGCCGAGCGGACGGTGATGACGTCCTGGTTCGGCTCGCACCGCGCATTGAGGACCTCGATTGATCGCACGGCTGTCGTGGGAACCACGCGCTCTCGCCATACACCCGCCTGCCCGACCTGACGGCTCAGCTGTAGCCACGCCGCATCGGTCAGGCGTTCGCGTACCAGCTCCGGCGTCCGCTCGGTGCGGGCACGCTGCACCTGGACAATGGTCTGGCTGGCCTGCCGGAGGAATCCGTCCCTCGTGAACGAGCCGTCGCGCCGGCTGATCTGCTCGAGGGCGGCCGCGACCGCATCAAGGGGTGGGCTCACCGACCGGGCGCTCGCCGCCTTCCCCCTGGCGATCAGCTCCCAGATGAACCCGGCGACGTCGAGCAGGGCCTCCCGGAACGCCAATACGATGCCGATCACAACGGCGACCGTGACGTAGGCGATCAAGCGCGGTCCCGGAATCAAGACCAGATCGAGCGTCGCCGCGATCCGAGCGGTCAGCATCGCCGGTATGACGCGCCGGATCAGCGCTTCCCTTCACGTTCGACGATGGCGCGGCAGCGCACCGGGGCGGCACAATGGTCGCTATGTGCTACACAGACGAGGCCCGAACGCCACTCCCACCGATCATGGGTGGCTCAACCGACGAAGGCGACCTGGTGCTGACCGCGGCCGATGGCAATCGCTTCAGGGCATACGCGGCCCGAGCCGCACCACCGACCGGAGCCGGCGTCGTCGTCATTCCAGACCCGCGCGGTGTGCACCCCTTTTACAAAGACCTGGTGCGCCGCTTCGCGCAGGCCGGTGTCGACGCGCTAGTTGTTGATTACCTCGACCGAACCGCCGGCATGTCGGAACGGCCGGAGAACTTCGACCTTCGCGCCGCGATTGGCCAGACGAAGCCGGACGCGATCGCGGCCGACGTGGCCGCCGGCATCGACTATTTGCGCTCGAAGGCCGGGGGCGCGGTCGACTCGGTGTTCACCGTCGGTTTTTGTTTTGGCGGGGCCCAGTCGTGGCGACAATCCGCGGCGCAGCCGGGGCTTGCTGGTGCGATCGGGTTCTACGGGATCCCGTCACGTGTTCGCGATGCCATCCCGCAAATGCACGCGCCACTCTTGCTGCTCCTTGGCGGCAACGATCAGGCCACCACGCAGGAGGACTTCGCCCAGTTCGACCGAGAGCTCACCGACGCGGGCGTGCCCCACAAGATGGTGGTCTACGAGGGCGCGCCCCATTCCTTCTTCGACCGCACCTTCGAGCAGCACAAGGACGCCTCGGCTGATGCCTGGCGCCAGGTACTGGCCTTCATCAAGGAGTACACACGGCAACCCGCGCGAAGGTAGACGTCGGCCGCGCCGGCGTCTGGCTGGGCGTGATGGCGTCTCTGCCGGCGCCCGATCTGCGACGCGCTGTGGCCGAGGTCGAGGAGATGGGCTTCGGCGCCATCTGGGTTGGCGAATTCCTCGCCCGCGAGGTCTTTGCGGCCTGTGCCATCATCCTCGCGGCGACCAACCGGATCACGATTGCGACCGGCATCGCCCAGATCTGGGCTCGAGACGCGACCGCCATGATGAATGGCGCCCGTGCGCTGGCGGAAGCGTGGCCGAATCGATTCGTGCTCGGCTTAGGCGTAAGCCACGCAAGGCTCGTGAGTGATCGCGGCCATCATTACGAGCGGCCCCTGACGACGATGCGGACGTACCTCGACCAGATGGGGAAGGCGGCCTACCGAGCACCGGAGCCGAATCCGCCGGTACCCATCGTGCTCGGCGCCCTGGGACCGAAGATGTTGGCCCTCGCTGGCGAGCGCACCAGCGGTGCGCATCCGTATTTCGTTCCCGTCGAGCACACGGTCAAGGCGCGCGGAATCCTCGGACCCGACCGGTTGCTCGCTCCCGAGCAGGCCGTGGTCTTCGCCAAAACCCGCGAGACGGCCCGACCGACGGGCGACATCTATATGCGTACCTATCTGGCTCTTCCCAACTATCGCAACAACCTGGTTGCGTTGGGCTGGTCCGACGACGACCTGAATCCGCCGGGCAGCGACCGGCTCTTCGACGAGATGGTCGTGTGGGGCGACGACGAGGAAATTGCCCGCAAGCTCCGGCGCCACCTCGACGCCGGAGCCGACCACGTCGCGGTCAGCGTCCTGATGCCGACGTCCGACCGCGCTCCGACGGCCGAACTTCGACGCCTGGCGCCGCTGCTTGTCCCCTAACCGAGGCGTGCTAGACTCGGAGCCTCGAAATTCCCATCGGGAGGTGACGTCTAAGTGGCTGTGATCCGTGTGCGTCCCGCCTGCGTGGCGTCCGCCTCCCCGGGGCTGCTCTAGCCAAACCCGCGAATAGCCTCCCCGGCGAAGGGCGTCCCCGCCGTTTGCCGTTACCCACACATCAGGGAGGTTCCTGGCTTGAATTCAGACGACCGCGCCGAGTTGGAAGAGCTTGGCTGGAACGAACGATTTGCTTTCGCATTCGATGCTCTGGCTGACGAGGGCGTCGAGCCTGGGCGGCTCGCTGCCGACTATGGCACAAAATTCCTCGTACAGCTCGCCGGGTCCGCGCCGCTGGCCACACTGGGGAGCTCGCTCCGCGAGGCCCGCCTGGTCGCGGTCGGCGACTGGGTGGCCATTCGAAACACCTCCGACGCTGCCGAAATTCGCGCCGTGCTCCGGCGGCAGTCAGCGATCAGCAGGGAGGCGCCCGGCTCCGAGACGTCCCTGCAGGTCATTGCGGCCAATGTGGACCTGGTCTTCATTGCCACCTCCGCGGACACCGATTTCAACCTGCGCCGCATCGAGCGGCTGTTGACCGTCGCCTACCAGAGTGGCGCGGCACCGGTGATCGTGCTGACCAAGGTCGATCTCAACAATCCTGACCCCTTCGAGGCGGAGCTCGAAACGATCGCGGCGGGCGTGCCCGTGGTCGCCGTGAGCGGCCTGACCGGCGCGGGGATCGAGGCCGTCCGCGGGTATCTGTCGCCAGGTAAGACGGCGGTGCTGGTGGGATCGTCCGGCGTCGGCAAATCCACCCTGATCAATCGCCTGCTCGGAGAGGAGGTGCTACGCACCGCCGATGTGCACAAAAGCGGCCAGGGGCGTCACACCACCAGTCACCGCCAGCTACTGAAGGTGCCGGGCGGTGGCCTCGTGATCGACACACCCGGCTTGCGAGAGATCCAGCTCTGGGCCGGGGCGGACGCCCTCGCCGAGGTCTTCCTCGATATCGAGGAGCTGGCACTCCGCTGCCGGTTCAGCGATTGCCGGCACGCGACCGAACCGGACTGTGCCGTTCTCGCGGCGCTGGAGGGCGGGACGCTCGATGCGAGCCGCTTTCGAAGTTACCGCAAGCTGCAGCGTGAGCTGCGCGCGATCGAGGTCAAGGCGGACGTGCGCTTACAGATCGAGGAGCGCCGGAAGTGGAAGCTGATCCACAAGAGCGTCAAACAACACATGCAGGTCAAGCGTCGGTGGGACTAGCTCTCTTTCGCTTGGGGCGCTCGAGCTGACCCGAGCGGTCGGGAGCCTGGTAGCCCGCCCAGGGGTCGTAGTCGACTTCGAGCGCCTCTTGCGGAGGCCGCTCGGACTCAGGGACGTTACGCAGGTTGATCCGGATTCGGGTCCACGTCGTGTTCCGCCCGCGCATCGAGTCCACCAGGATGTCGGAGGGCGCGAGGTGGGCCCAGACGTCGGCATGGCGAGCGCGCCAGCGCTGTAGCCCGGCCCGCGCTTCGGCCTCAGCCGCCGCGCGCGCGATCTCGATCAATGGCATGGTGGTGCGGCGGCGACCGGTTGGACCCACGGTCTTGCCGGGGGCGGGTGGCGGCACCTCGCCAATCGACGCTTTCGGGCGATCCTCCCGCCGGCGTCTCGACAGCTGAACGCGAGCCGGCTCGCCCGTCTGTTTGGCGAAATGCGGCGGCCAGGGAGCGTCACCGAAGCCTGCAGCCTCGTGCTCCGCGGAAAGCTCGAGCAGTGCCTCGAGCGACCCGACTGCTTCGTCGATGCCCTTCGACGGATCGCCAACCTCAGCAAACCGCCGGGGAACGGTCGCCAGGGTGAAGGCTTCCGCCTCGCAGGTGGGCACCTCGTCCCAGCTCAGCGGCGTGGACACGCGGGCGTCGGCCAGAGGGCGGACTGAGTACGCGGAGGCGACCGTTCGGTCCTTGGCATTCTGGTTGTAATCGAGGAACACGCCGTGCCGTTCTTCTTTCCACCAGCGGCTGGTAGCGATCTCAGGGGCGCGGCGCTCGACCTCGCGCGCCAACGCCACGGCCGCGCGACGGACCTCGGGAAAGGTCCAGCGCGGCTCGATCCGGCTGTAGATGTGGATGCCTCGCGACCCTGATGTCTTGGGCCAGCCGACCAGCCCGAAATCCTTGAGCACGGCGCGCGTCACCATCGCCACCTCGCGAATCTGCGCCCAGGGAACACCGGGCACGGGATCAAGGTCGACCCTCAGCTCGTCGGGGTGATCCAGGTCGCCAGCACGGACCGGGTGCGGATTGAGGTCGATGCACCCGAGATTGATGATCCAGGCGAGCTGCGCAGCGTCGCGCACCACGATCTCTTCCGCCGTCCGGCCGGACGGAAACGAGAGCACCACGGTCTCGATCCACTCAGGACGCGATGTCGGAGCGCGTTTCTGAAAGAAGGCCGCCCCCTCGGCCCCGTTGACGAACCGCTTGAGGGCCATGGGGCGGCCGCCAATGCCGCGAAGCGCCCCGTCCGCGACCGCCATGTAATAGCGAACGAGGTCGAGCTTTGTGTGACCCGTCTTGGGGAAGAAGATCTTTTCCGGATTGCTGATCGTGACCTTCCGTCCGACGACCTCGACAACCTCTTCTTTCGTCGCTGACATACGGTCAGCCTACACAGGCCGTCGCTTCTTCAGGACGCCGCCCGCGTCGCCACGCCGCCAGAGCCAGATGAAGGGAATGAGGCCGATCAGCGATACGACGGCCACGCCCCAAATGCTGGTGACGGAGTCGAACGCACCGTGGAGCGCAGACACGAAGAGGTAGGTGCCAAGGATGACCCACGTGACGCGCAAGCCGCCGCGACGGGCGGCGGCGAAGATCGCGCCACCGAGCATGGCGGACCACATTCCATGGCCAAATGGCGCCAGCACGCCCCGAACCAATTCGGTGAAGATCACCGAGTTCAGGGACAGGATCAGCTGATTCCCCTGGACGACGAAGAGCGAGGCGAGTGCGTAGCCACTGCTCTCGAGTGCGGCGAAACCAAAGCCAACGGTTGCCCCGAGGACCATGCCATCGCGGATATGAAATTGGCTGATGCCGAGGGCTACGACCACAATGAATACGGCCTTGACGAACTCCTCGATCAAGCCGACCTCAAAGGCTCCGATGAGGCCAATGCGGACCAGCCAGTATTCGAGCAAGGACGCACCAAGCACACCCATGACGCCCCCGATGAGGAAGGCGGTGACGATTCGTCGAGGGGAAAGCGCCGGACTCGGATCGTGATCCAGGTACCAGACGACCGCGGTGATGGGCACCAGGAAGCTGCCGAGGAGAACGATGGTTGGAAGCAGGATCACGTTGTGGGTCACGCGCCCGACGGCGACGGTCGCTACCCAGAGCAGCAGGCCCAGTGCGAAGACCACCCACCATGGTGGTGCCCAACGCTCAGCGGTTTCTTCTACTTGGATCCTCAGCCCTCTTCCTCACGCACCCGGCGCAGGTGACGCCTCAAACCAGCGCGTCTCGCCGACGTTAACCGCAAGATGAGCCATCGGGCCGCGACGGCCGGCTCCATGCCAGTGCTCCTCGCCCGGCCCGGTTGCGACCGCGTCGCCAACCCGGATCTGCTGGGCGGCAGCCCCTCGGGCCTGCACCCAGCCTTCCCCCTCGATGACGTAGAGGAGCTGGCCGCCCTCGTGCGAGTGCCAGTGGTTTCGGACGCCGGGATCGAATCGCACAATGGCGGCCGAGGTTGGAAGCGCGGGGCGCGGCGGCGGCAGCAGGTCGCGTGCACCAGCAGCGCCTGTGAAGTGGGAAGGATCCAACGGCTTCAGGTCCCCTAGCATCTGAGCTCGCGGCACAAGGTTCATGCTTCAACGCTAACCTGATTGGCTTCCGGCATGCCGCCGGGAACTGCTCCGTCCCGCACCCTGCGCTATGATCGTCGCGACCTGAGGGAATGGCGGAATGATCCACAGAGGTCCCGCTGTCGATATCCCGGATAGCCCCCTCGTTCCGTTTGTCCTGCACCGGGCACAGGCGTTGAGCACCAAGCCGGCGCTGATCGACGGCCTCACCGGACGGGAACTGACTTACGGCGCTCTGGCCGACGGCGTCAAGCGGGTCGCTTCCGCACTGCGGCGGCGCGGCTTCAAGAAGGGCGATGTGTTTGCGATCTTCAGCCCGAACCTGATCGAGTACCCTATCGCCTTCTTCGCCGTGGCCTCGTTGGGCGGTGCCGTCACCACCGTCAACTCCCTGTATACCGCTCGCGAGCTGCGCGATCAGCTGAAGAACGCCGGTGCCCGCTTCCTGCTGACGGTGCCGGCGTTCATGGATCGGGCGAAAGAAGCGGTCACGGACTCGGCCATCGAGGAGATCTTTGTCTTCGGTACCGCCGACGGGGCGACGCCATTCAGCGAGCTGTTGGCGCAGCCGCCGGACAACTTCACGGTCGAGATCAACCCGGCCGAAGACCTGGTCGCGCTTCCCTACTCCAGCGGCACCACCGGAGTCGCGAAGGGCGTCATGCTGACGCACCGCAACCTGATCGCCAACGTCACCCAGTCGCAACAATGCTTTCACCTGCGCGAGGGCGAGCGAGTGCTGGGGGTCATGCCCTTCTACCACATCTACGGGATGACCGTGATCATGAATCTGGCGCTTTACGCGGGGGCCACGGTCGTCACCATGCCGCGCTTCGAGCTCGAGGCCTTCCTGCGGGTTCTGCAGGACCATCGCGTCTCGCGCGCGTACATCGCGCCGCCGATCGTGGTGGCGCTTGCCAAGCATCCCATGGTCGACCAATTCGACCTCTCATCCGTGACCACCGTGTTCTCCGGCGCTGCCCCGCTCGACGAGGCGCTGGCCGCTGCCTGCGGCCGCCGTCTGAACTGCAAGGTCAACCAGGGCTACGGCATGACCGAAGCCAGCCCGGTCACCCACGCGGTGAGACACGATGTGGAGTGGACAAAGGTCGGTTCGATCGGTCCCGTGATTCCCGGCACCGAATGCCAGGTGGTCGACATCACGACTGGCATGGCGCTCGGTCCGGGCGCGGACGGTGAGATCTGGATCCGCGGACCACAGGTCATGAAGGGCTATCTGAACAACCGCGCCGCCACCGCACAGATCCTCGACCAGGACGGCTGGCTGCATACGGGCGACATCGGCCATGCGGATCAGGACGGCGACTTCTACATCGTCGACCGGCTGAAGGAACTGATCAAGTACAAGGGCTACCAGGTCCCACCGGCTGAGCTGGAGGCCATCCTGCTAACGCACCCGGCGGTCGCCGACGCCGCCGTCATTCCCAGCCCGAATGAAGAGGCGGGTGAGGTGCCAAAGGCCTTCGTCGTGCTCAAGAGCGACATCACGCCGGAAGCCCTGATGGCGTATGTCGCCGAGCGCGTCGCGCCGCACAAGAAAATTCGGTTGGTCGAGATGATCGACGAGATCCCCAAGTCGGCCTCTGGGAAGATCCTCCGGCGCAAGCTCGTCGAACGCGAGCGCGCGAGAGCGACGGCCGACTCAGTGAAACCGGGCTGAGTTAGCCGCCGGCCATCGCTCCGATGATCAGAAACGGCTCATTGCCGGTTGCCACGGCCTGCGGCAGCGGGCGGTCGGGCGGGTCGAGCGAGAGATCCTGCTCGCAGGCGAAGAACCGCACCAGTCCCCGCCGCTCTCGCGTCGTGTGATCCCGTATCGTCCCGCGAAGCACGGGGTAGCGCGATTCCAGAGCGTCGAGGACGGATTCGGGCGTCGCCACTCCCTGGACCTCGAGCTGCACCTCGCCCTTGACCTGGGCGAGATTCCGCAGATGCGGCGGGAGGACGACCCGGATCATGCCAGTGTCTGTACCTCGACGGAAAGGACCGCGGGAAGATCCCGCACGATGGGATTCCAGCTGTCTCCGGCGTCGGCCGACGCATACACTTGGCCGCCCGTCGTCCCGAAGTAGATCCCAGCCGAATCCAGCGAGTCAACAGCCATCGCATCGCGCAAGATGTTGACGTAGCAGTTGCTCTGCGGCAGACCGTTGGTCAGCGCCTCCCAATCATTGCCACCCGTCCGACTGCGGTAGACGCGCAGTTTGCCATCAGGCGGAACGTGCTCCGAGTCGCTCTTGATGGGGACGACGTAGATCGTCTCCGGTTCGTGCGGATGTACGTCGATGGGGAATCCGAAGTCGGACGGCAGGTTGCCACTGACCTCGTGCCATGAATCGCCGGCGTCGTCGGTGCGCAGCACATCCCAGTGCTTCTGCATGAAGAGCACGTTCGGGCGCGAGGGGTGCATCGCGATGCGGTGCACGCAATGGCCGACCTCGGCGTTCGGGTCGGGGATGCCTTGAGAGGTCAGACCACGGTTGATCGGCCGCCAGCTCTTGCCGGCATCGTCACTGCGGAATGCGCCGGCCGCCGAGATCGCGACGAAGATTCGCTCCGCATTCTTGGGATCGAGGATGATCGTGTGGAGACACATGCCCCCGGCGCCGGGCGCCCATTTAGGCGCGGTGGTGTGCTGGCGTAGGGCGGGGAGCTCATGCCAGTTCTGGCCGCCGTCGGTCGAGCGGAAGAGGGCGGCATCTTCGGCGCCGGCATAAACCGTGTCCGGATCGGCGAGCGACGGCTCGAGGTGCCAGATTCGCTTGAACTGGAAGGGACGCGACGTTCCGTCGTACCACAGATGGGTGCCGGGTTCGCCGTCGTAGGCGAATTTGCCCTCCATCGCCTGCCAGGTCTTGCCGCCGTCATCCGAGCGCTGGATCACTTGTCCGAACCAGCCGGTATTCTGCGACGCGTACAGCCGGTTCGGATCGGCCGGCGATCCCTTGACGTGGTAGACCTCCCAGCCCGTAAAGTGCGGGCCGCTGATATCCCACTGCTTGCGGCTGGCGTCCGATGTCATGACGAACGCGCCCTTGTGCGTGCCGACCAGTACCCGAACCCCGCTCATCCCGTCCTCCTGTTGCGCTGAAGAAACCACGCCACCCCTTGCGAGCCGGCTCATGCCGACGCCACCCACGATAACTCAAGCGGCTGAAGCGAGCCCGCCAGAACGGCGGTTCTCCGGTTGCAGCCGGCGAGCGAGGTAGTGCCCCGCGGCGATGCACGGAACCTCGATCAGTCGGTAAGTGACTGCCGAGACCAGCAGAGTCGCACCCAGTGCGAGCAGCCAGATCTGCCAGATGGCCAGGTGACCATAGAGAACATGGGCAAGCGTGAGCAGGACCACGAAGTGATAGAGGTAGAAGCTATAGGCGCCTTTGCCCAAACGCCGAAGCGTGGTGGGGAGCACGATCGAGGCCCGGGGGGAGGCCAGCGCCAGCACGACGAGGATCGCGGCGCCGAGCGCCGTCGCTGCGTCGTCGAGCGGCGGGACATGCAGGCGCGACGACGGGAGCAGCCAAAAGATCTGTGTGTACAGCAGAACCGCCCCCGCCAGCAGGCTCAGTTGAACCGCTCCGGCAAGAGACCGGCAACGACCAATCAGGATCGCTCGGTGCTGAGCGAGGACGGCACCAGCGACGAAGAAGACGCCGTACTGCAGCGTGGCGTAGAGGTTGGTTTGCCCATCGGATGGAATCGCGGCCAGAAATCCCAATACCATCGCCGCCGCAAGCGCGCGCCGCCAGCCGAAGCGCAGCAGAAGAAACATGATGACCGGTAAGAGCAGGGAGGCGCGCATCTCGATGATGAGCGACCACGCCGTCGGGTTGAGCTGCGGGCCCTGCGTGTCGGCGAGCATGGTGACGGCCGGCCACAACTGACTCGCCTTGAGCGGGGCCAGCCAGAATCCATTGATCCAGTAACTCAATTCCCCGAGGGGTTGTATCGGCACCAGCCAGCGAAGGACGACGACCACCAGCAAGGCGCAGAGGTAAGGAGGGTAGAGCCGAAAGATCCGGTTGACGAGAAACGGCGCCACGCTGGTCCGGCCCTTGTAGAACCCCAGCGACAGGACGAAGCCGCTCAACACGAAGAACAAGATCACCGCCTGGTGGCCGGCACTCGCGATTCGAAACGGCGAGTGCAGGTACCAGTCGACCGGGCCATGGCTGTAGGGCGTGGGCGACAGCATTCCGAGGCAGTGGCCAAAGAACACGGCGAGTGCCGCCAGGGCTCGGATGGCATCCAGCTGGCCGAATCGCTCGGGGGGCGATTCCCGTACAGCCACGACAGTTCAACGGCGGATGGTCCGCCGTCCCTTTGGCTGAAGCTGCTAGCTAGCGGCCGGCGCCTGCGCTCTTTTCGAGGGCGTTACCGATAGCGCCGAAGTTGCGACCGATGCTACGGAGTTGCGCGCGAGTAACCGAACCTGCCGTCACGCCTTTCGCAAGGGTGTCATTGATGGCAGCGAACCGCCGGGCGACCCGCTCCATCTCCGGGTGGGCCCGCGCCCTGGCCTTCTGACTCGCGCTCGGCTTGGCCCCAGCCAGCGCATCGAGAAGGTCTGCTGTTCGCCGCATTTCGCGGGCGGTGGTCGTAGCGGCATCGGTCTCTTCCCGCTTGAAGAGGGGCACGGGGACAATCTAGCACTCTCCGTGGAGTACTGTCATCCTCATGGCGGGGCTCCCGGAGGGCACCCTCACCTTCATGCTCACCGACGTGGTGGGCTCGACCCGGGCGTGGGAGTCCGCACCGGCGGCCATGCGTAAGGCCATGGCCAGGCACGACCGTATCGTGGACCGCTGTCTGCAGCAACACCACGGCACCGACGTGCCGAGCGCGCGGGCCGGGGATAGCATCCTGGCCGTCTTCGCGAGGGCGGCAGACGCGGCGACGGGTGCTCTCTCGTTGCAGCGCGATTTCGCTGCCGAGCGCTGGCCAAAGGATGTGACGCTGGAAATACGGGTGGCGCTGCACAGCGGCGAGGCCGAGCTACGTCAGGGCCAATATCACGGTCAAGTTCTCAACCGCTGTGCGCGGCTCCTGGCGACCTGTCACGGGGGCCAGGTCCTGCTCACGAGTGCAACGGAGCAGTTGCTGGTGGACGAGTTGCCCCCGAGGACCGAGCTCAGGGATCTCGGATTCCATCGCCTGAAAGACCTGGCCCGCCCAGAGCACGTTTTCGAGCTGGTCGACGCCGACCATCCACGAGCGTTTCCGCCAATCCGCTCGCAGCCGCCGGCCAGCAACCTCCCGATTCAGTTGACGGCCTTTATCGGCCGCGATGACGAGTTGCGGCAACTCCGAGAACTCCACGCGCGGGCGCGTTCACTGACCCTCACCGGACCGGGCGGGTCAGGAAAGACGCGGCTGGCTCTCCAGCTGGCCTCCGAGTTGGAAGCGGAGCACGCCGACGGCGTCTGGTTCATCGAGCTGGGTCCGGTCTCGGGGTCGCACCTTGTGCCTCAGGCGGTGGCGGACACGCTGCACTTGAAGGAGCAGGCCAGCCGAAGGTTGGCGGACACGCTAGCGGACCATCTGCGAGAACGGAGCTCGCTCCTCGTCCTCGACAACTGCGAGCACGTCGTTGATGCCGTCGCCGAGTTGACCGTCGGGCTGCTCAAAGAATGCGAGCAGCTCAACGTTCTGGCGACGAGTCGGGAGCCTCTGAGAGTGCCCGGAGAGGTGACTTGGCGGGTGCCGCCACTCGGACGCGACGAAGCGGTGCGTCTGTTTGCCGCTCGCGCCACGGCCCACAAGGCTGAGTTTCGTATCAGCGACGATAACGTCGACGCGGTCGTCCGAATCTGTGAGTGCGTCGATCGCATCCCACTGGCAATCGAACTGGCCGCCGCCCGAGTTCCCGTGATGCCGCTGGAGGAGATTCTTAGCCGCCTGGAGAAGAGCTTCGGGCTATTGACGGCGGGGAGCCGCACCACCGTCAGCCGGCAGCAGACTCTGAAGGCAACGCTTGACTGGAGCTACGAGCTGCTGTCCGATTCAGAAAAGCTCTTGTTCCGGCGCCTTTCCATTTTCGCCGGCCGCTTCGTCCTCGACGCGGCCGAAGCCGTGTGCAGCGACGATCGCCTCAGAGCCGGCGCCATCGTCGATCTCCTCGGTCGGCTGGTCGACAAATCGATGGTCACGCTGGATGCCGAGCGCTATCGGTGCCTCGAAACGATTCGGAGTTACGGTCGCCAACGGCTCGAGGACACGGGCTGGCTGAATGCATCACAGGCTCAGCTGGGCGCCTATTTGATTGGTCTTGCCGAAGCGCGCGAGCCAGGCCAGCTGGCCGAATGGCTCGATCGCGTCGAGGCTGCCTACGATGACGTGAGCGCCACTCTGGCGTGGAGTCAAAAGGCCGATCCGGAGCTCGGGATGCGGCTGGCCGTCGCCCTCCATGTCTACTGGCAGCTGCGCGGTCACGCGTCTGAACCTCGCCAGTTTGCCGAGGCCGTCCTGGCGCACACATCGTTGGACTTTCCCTTCCGCCCTGGCGCGCTGCATCTGGCTGGAGCGTTCGCCTACTTGCAAGGCGACTTCGCGTCGGCCCGTAGGCGGATAGATGAAGCCGCGACGGAGGCCCGAGCCGCGGGTGACTTGCCAACCCTGTTGCTCGCACTCGAGCGGTCAGGCTTGATGGCCGCTGCGGCAGGCGACCTCGCGACGTCGGAGGAAGCACTCAATTCGGCGCTGGACCTTGCTCGCGAGCTTCGAGACCAGGCCAGTGAAGCCTCCATTCTTCACCAGCTGGGTCTGCGCGCCAGCCTGAAACCGGATCTGCCGGCGGCCCGCATGCTGCTCGAAGAGAGCCTCGCCGTGCGCCGGGCCCTGGGGAGAAGCGATGAAGCGTCGATGTCGCTCACCTTTCTCGCTGCCGTCGCGCTCCTACAGTCCGACGCGGCGACCGCGCAGCGCTGCATCGTCGAGAGCCTCGAGGTTGGGCGCGCCCTCCGCGACCGCCGTGCTGCCTGGTCGCTGGACGTCCTCGCCTGCCTGACGACGCGCGAAGGCAACCTGGAACGAGCGCTCCAGCTGGGCGGTGCCGGTTCGGCCATGCACGAGGCGAGCGGTAACAGGCCACCGGCGCCCTGGGAGGCCTTCGTCTCGCCTCACCTACAGCTCGCACGAAGCGGCCTCGATCCCGAAGTGGCTCGCACGAAGTGGGAGGCAGGGCGAGGCATGGCCTTCGAGGAGGCGTTGGACTTCGCTCTGGCTGGGACGAGCGCTCCAGTGGGAATTGGCGCCAAGTGGCGCAGCTGACCGGCGTGACGACGCCCTAGGAAACGAGGGATTCCAACAAGTCCAGCGACGGCACGAAGAAGAGGTTGCCGGTAACTGCGCGACTGAAGTCCAGCAGTCGATCGTAGTTGCCCGGCGGCCGGCCGACGAACATGTTCTCGAGCATCTGCTCGATCGGACGCGGCGAGCGCGCATAGCCTATGAAATACGTCCCGAACTCGCCCTTCCCAACATCACCGAATGGCATGTTGTCGCGGAGGATCTTGATCTCTTTCCCGTTCTCCTCGATGATCGTCAGCGCGTTGTGAGCCGAGGTGGGCTTGACGCCATCCTGCAGTTCGATGTCAGACAGCTTGGTACGGCCGATGATGCGCTCCTGCGCTTCCGTCGACAGGGCGTTCCAGGCGGGAAGGTCGTGGAGATACTTCTGAACGATGACGTAGCTTCCGCCGGCGAAGGTGGCGTCCTCGTCGCCGATAATGGCCGCGTCGGCCGCCGCCTGGTTTGTCGGATTCTCGGTGCCATCGACAAAGCCGATGAGGTCGCGATCATCGAAGTACTGGAAGCCATGGACCTCATCGACCGCCGTAACCGCGGCATCGAGCCGCGCCATGAACTGCGTCGCCAGCTCGAAGCAAAGGTCCATCCGCGCCGCGCGGATGTGGAGAAGGATGTCGCCCGGCGTCGATACGGCGTGGCGCGATCCAGCGTGGAACTCCCGGAACCCGTGGAGCCCCGCCGGCCGGGCGGCGCCAAAGAGCTGATCCCAAGCGGAGGAGCCAAACCCGATGACACAGGACAGATAGCCCTCGAGGTCACGGAACGCGACCGCGCGTACCAGCGCCGGGAAGTCCTCGCAGAAGGACCGGATGGTCGCGCGGTGGTCATCGCCCGGGTTGACTGTCACCACCAGGAAGATCGCGGCGCGGGTCAGCGGGGCGACCACCGGCTGAGGCTGGTGGTCCATGGCAGCATCTTAGGATGGCAGGAGGATGAACGTGCCGCAGGGAGCGACAGCCGCTGCCGTTCATGCGCGGTGCGAGGTGATCGGCAGCCTCCTCCGCCCACCCTACCTGGCGGAGGCGCGCAGCTGGCACGAACAGCAAGCGGTCACCGACGCCGAGTTCAAGCGTCTCGAAGACCGTGCCGTCGACGAGGCGATCGACACCCAGTTGCGGGCCGGGATCGACGTGATCACCGATGGCGAGATGCGACGCTATGCGTTCTACGGCCACCTCATCGATTCGCTCCAGGGTTTCGACAAATTCGGCGGTTGGGGCATCGAGTTTCGCGACGAGGCGGGAGCGAAGACGCGCCTGCGGCGGCCGGTGGTGGTCGAGAAACTGCGCTGGCGCCGGCACATGTGCGTCGAAGAGTGGACCTATCTACGCGCACGAACCTCCCATCCGGCGAAGGTCACGTTGATCTCCGCCCAGCAGGCCGCGGCCTACTACGATCCCGAGAAATCGCGGGGCGCCTATCCGACGCGTGAAGCCTATCTGGCCGACATCGTCGACTTCACGCGTCGAGAGATCGCGGAGCTCCGGCGTCTCGGATGCACCTACGTCCAGATCGATGCCCCCCAGTACGCCGCCCTGCTCGATCACGATCTGCGGGAGGGCTACCGGCAACGCGGGAGCGATCCCGACCGGCTGCTCGACGAGTGCATCGAGATGGACAACGCGATCATCAAGGGCCACCCCGGGATGACCTTCGGCATGCACATCTGCCGCGGCAACAACCAGAGCAAGTACTACGCCGAAGGAGGCTATGGCCCGATCGCCAGGGTGCTGAGCCGGACCCAGTTCCATCGCTACCTGCTGGAGTATGACGACGCGCGTTCTGGCGACTTCGAACCGCTCCGTGAGGTCTCGGAGGACAGGGTCGTCGTTCTGGGGCTGGTCACGACCAAGCGACCTCGGCTGGAGGACGAGGAGGACCTCAAGCGGCGGATCGCCGAGGCCGCCCGCATCGTTCCCCTGGAGCGGCTCGCGCTCAGCCCACAGTGCGGCTTCGCCTCCACCATGGAGGGAAACAAGCTGACGCCGGATGAGCAGCGGGCCAAGCTTGACCTGGTTGGTCGGGTGGCGCGCTCGGTCTTTGGGTGACGCGGTCTCGTTACCGTCGCCACCTTCCAAAAATTTGGGTGGGCGGCAGCCGACCGTCCAGAATTGGAGGTGAGCGAATTTTCGACTATATAAGGAGGCGTCCGTGTCGAACCGTTCGGTGTACTTGCAGACCATGATTTCCCTGGCGTCCGCTGCCTTCGGGGTGGTCGCCGCCCTCGCCTGGAACAGCGCGATCACCGCCCTGGTGAAGCAGATTTTTGGGACCGGTGCCCAGATCGTCTCGCTCTTCATCTACGCCATCATCATCACCATCGTTGCCGTCATCGTGATGGTGAATCTTGGCAAGATGGCGGAGCGCACGACCGAGCCGAAACTTTAGCCGAACCAAAGCTTGGGGTCCTGGCGCGGCCGGTGCCTACGCTCCGGCCGCGGTCACCGACTGGTCGCACTCCGGTTCGATCCGGGCCGCCACGGTGCGCGTCGGCACGATCCAGATCGCGGTTCGATGAAGCGGGGACTTCGAGCGAGAACTGCGACCATCCGCCGTTGCATGGCATGAGTGGACGCGCCAACCGCCATGTGGAAAGTCGTTTTGCTCGGGATCATTGCGGCCCTCCTGATGGCGTTGGGGGCCGGCATGTCCTTGCTCCCGGACCCGTCGAATTCGGTCGCCGCCTACCAGCAGGCCGGGCCCTGCACCGCCGCGGCCACCTCGGATAACTGCTATGCCGTGGTGCCGATTAGCGTGGTCTCTGCGTCGGCCGTTCACCTTCGCAAGGGCGGGCCCGAGGAGCACGTCATCGTCCAGGCGCCCAGCGGCCCGAGCGAAATCGTCCTTCCCTGGCAAAGCGAGCAGGATCAAGTTCTGCTGGCCGGTGCGACCGGAACGGTCGACGTCTATCGGGGAGCGCCCGTGAACCTGGCAGTCGGCGGATACAAGTTCGCCACCCTGCAGAACCCGGTCGTTGCGAAGGCGCAAACCCGATGGGTCGGCTGGATCTTGCTGGGCCTTGGCCTGGTCTTTGGCGGTGCGGTTGTCCTGACGCTGCTCGCTCGGCGGCGAGCATTCGTCCCGGTACCATCAGCGGACGCCCTCCGCCAGGCGAGCGTCCAGCTGCCTCAGGACGCGGATCCGCTGGTCCTCGAGAAGATGAACGAGATCCAGGAGCGTCTCGCCAGGATGCAAGCGCAGCCGCTGCGAGGCCAGATCACCAGGGGGCAGACGATCGGAATTGTCATCGGCTGCGCCGTCGCCGTGCTCGGGGCGCTGCTCCTTCGCGGTCTACACTAAGGCCCGGTCTCTTACCGAGGCCACCGTCCGGTGGCCACCACGTCGGTCCGTACTTACTCAGCCTGAGGGCCGCAGCCGGAGACTGCCTGGAAGGTATCGAGTCCGAGGGCGTTGGCTGAATTAGAGTGTCGACCACAAATCAAGCGCGCCTGAGGAGGTTACGCCAACGGATCGGTGTCCTGCTCTTTACCGCTGGCGGTGTGGCAACCGTGGCGTGGGCTGTTGTCGCGGTCTTCACCCTGGTTGATCTTGCGGACGGCGCCACGGCTCCGACATATGTGCCCTCGCTGGTGGCAGGCGCGATACCGGTCGCGATCGCGCTCGTCGGTGTTTCGTTCTACGGGGGACTGCCGCGAGTAACGCTGCGAGCGGGCTGCCTCGGCGCAGCGTGGGGCGTCGCCCTCCTCTTCTTCATCGGCGGTATCTATGGAACGCTCGACAGCGCCAATACTGCGCGCCTCAGCGGGCCCTCCTATCAGGCCGAAGCCAGCAAAATGGTTCGCGCCGTGGTCGTCGAAGCGATCCTGACGCTGGCAGTCACGGCGGGAATTGGACTGTGGCGTCGGCAATGGTTTCCGACGCTGGTAGCGGGTGCAACCCTGATGTGCATTTTTGGACTATTCGACCTCCTCTTTTTCACCAGAGCGTTTTCCGCGGTTCCCTGAATCTCGTCTCTAGCATGCGTCGGAGAGGCTCTATTTGGGAGGGTCTCGTTGGTGTGGCGAGATAATCCTCGTATGTCCAATCCCATTTTCGAGGCAGTGCGCACCGTCATGGCCGTCCGCGACTATCAGGACAAGCCGATTCCAAGCGATGTCGTGGACCGGCTCATCGAGGCAGCTCGGCTTACCGCCAGCGCCGGAAACCGTCAGCCCTGGCATTTCGTCGTCGTCCGTGAGCGCGCGCGCCTGCGCGAGCTGGGCGCGCTGGTAAGGACGGGTCCCTATACGGCACGGGCGGCTCTCGCGGTTGTGGTGGCCTACGTGAAGGAAAGCCCGATCGCTGTTTCGGATGTCAGTCGTGCCGTCCAGTCGATGATGTTGACGGCCTGGGCGGATGGCGTCGGCTCCAACTGGACAGGGTTCGGCGGCCTCGAGGGTGTCCGAAAGGCCGTGGGGTTGCCAGATGACTATGAGGTCCTGGCTGTCATCCCGTTCGGCTATCCTGCGCGGCCGGTCAAGGGAATCAAGAAGCGCAAGCCACTGAGTGAGGTTGCGTCTGCCGAGGGCTTTGGATCGCCGTTCTCCTGAGCGCCGGGCAAACGTTTTGTATTGGGCGACCTCGACGACCCGTGGCGTAACTTTAGGCGATGCGGGAGCGACGGCAGGCCGAACCTGGCACTAGCGAGATCGGCCCTGGCGAAGCGCATGGTCGTCCGAACCGGATCAAGCGCCAATTCCCCAGCCTCGCCGAGGTCGCTCGTTTTGTCGGGCCGGCATTCACGCCGAAAAAAGGGGAGCGTTGGGACCGCGTGCGTACAGTTGCGGACTTCAGGCGTCTAGCGAAGCGTCGCACGCCGCGGCCGGTTTTCGACTATGTCGAGGGAGCAGCCGAACAGGAGCTCAGCAGAGAACGGTCGGTGGAGGCTTTCCAGCGCGTGGTCTTCCATCCGCACGTGCTGCGGAATGTTGGCGCTGTTGACGCGTCCGCGACGATTCTCGGTCGCCGCGCGGCGATGCCGATGGTCTTAGCCCCCACCGGCTTTACGCGCATGATGCGAACGGAAGGCGAGCCGGCCGTTGCCCGAGCGGCGGCACGGGCAGGAATCCCCTTCGCACTGTCGACACTTGGCACGACATCGGTGGACCGGCTGCGCCGGGAGGCCCCGGATACGGAGCTCTGGTTCCAGCTCTATCTCTCGCGAGATCACGGCCGCAGCCGGGAACTCCTCGGTCGAGCGAAGGAGAACAGGTTTACGACTCTGGTTGTCACCGTCGATGTCCCCGTGGCCGGAGCACGCCTGCGCGACTCCTACAACGGGTTGACTTTGCCGCCCACGCTCACCCTGCGGACGCTCTTCGCGATGGCTGCCAAGCCGCGCTGGTTGTTTGACACCCTGACGACAGAACCACTCGCATTCGAGGCGCTCGGCGCGGGTAAGGATCTGGTGAGCCTCTTCAAGAACGCGTTCGACCCTGGAGTCACCTTTGCTGATGTCGAGTGGCTGCGCGCTCAATGGCAGGGTTCGTTGGTGATTAAGGGGATCCAGCGTCTCGATGACGCGAAGGCAGCAGCGGCGGCGGGGGTTGATGGCATCGCAGTCTCTAACCATGGCGGTCGTCAGTTGGACCGCGCTGCCACGCCTCTGCTGCTCTTGCCTCAGGTCGTCGACGCAATCGGCGGAAGGGCGGAAGTCTATCTGGATGGCGGCGTTCGTTCAGGGGCAGACGTCGCGGCGGCGGTGGCACTTGGCGCCAGGGCAGCCTTCGTCGGTCGTCCTTACCTCTATGCGCTGATGGCCGGCGGAGAGCCGGCGGTGGACCACCTCCTGAAGTTGTTCGCTGAGGATTACGCCCGTACCCTCAAGCTGCTCGGCGTGTCGAAAACGGCCGAGTTGTCTTCAGATCTTGTCGCTGTGACGTGACTCTGATGGTGGTCGGCAATAGCCGGCCACGGCCCGACGTTGTTCGCGGGGCTATCGAAGCGAGTCGACTTGAGGCTTGTGAGCCGGCTGGAGTTCCTCTCAGGGGCGTGAACCAGATTCCCAACTCATCGGGAATCGATTAGTTTCAAGCGCGAGGTCAGTCTATAACTGATGTCCAATCCCTCTGCCATGCAAGGAGCGCCGAAATGACCACCGATTCAACCACCAGAGCCACGGGCGCCGCCAACGCCAAGTCCGACGCGAAGCTGCTGGTCGCCATGACGGGCAAGGCAAGCCCCGCGAAGGCCGCCGAAGGCGACGGGCCAGTGTTCGCGTACATCGCCAGCTTGCCACAGCCACAGCGCGGCATCGCCGAGCGCATCGATGCCCTGGCCGCCGAGCACGTATCGGACCTCCGCCGTGCGGTGAAGTGGGGTATGGCGTACTACGGTGTGGACGGGGGTTGGTGCTTCTCGTCGGGCGCCTTCGTCGGCCATGTGAAGCTGATGTTCATACGCGGCACCGAGCTCGAGCCGGAACCGCCGGTGACTCCCGTCGGGATGGGCAAGTCCACACGGGGCGTTGAACTTGCGTCCGTGGACGATCTCGACGAGCGGCTGGCGGCCTCGTGGATGAAGCAGGCCGCCACGATGCCCTTCTTCAGGGGGAAGAAGCAATGACGAAGAAGGCAGTGCACTGCGCCTACATCTCGTGAATGGCCGCCCGGCTTCTCCGTTCAAACAACCCGTCCGCCGCGCTCGAATGAATTGCGCTC
>DATEHI010000025.1:0-19486 GCA_035279665.1 Candidatus Dormiibacterota bacterium
CATGCCTACAAAAAGGTCTAGTGGGGTTCAGCCGGCGCCCGATAAGCCGACGGGCCGCCTCATCCTTACCGGCCTGACCGCCTTCGGCTATCACGGCAACAACCCCGCCGAGCGCAAGCTGGGCCAGGTTTTCACGGCCGACCTCGAGGTGACCGTCGACACGCGCAAAGCCGCGGCCACCGATCGCATCGAGGACACCATCAGCTATCCGCATCTCGAGAAAAACGCCCGTCAGATCCTCGAGGGCAAGCCTGCCAACCTCCTGGAGACGGTCGCAGAACGGATCGCGGCCGCTCTCCTGAAGTATCCCGAGGTGATCCAGGTCAAGGTCCGCGTAAGCAAGCGCCCGCCGTTGCCGAATCTCAACGCCTTTACCGTCGAGATCACCAGGCCGGCTGACTAAACTCAACCGGTGCCTGCCCGCCTGATCGACGGCCGCGCCCACGCGCGCGCGATTCGCGAGGAGTTGAAACTCGCCGTCGAGCGGCATCCCGACCAGCGCCGGCCCGGGATCACCGTCATCCAGGTCGGTGATGATCTCGCGTCCACCACCTACGTCCGGGGCAAGGCCAGGGCTGCGCAAGAGGTCGGTTTCCAGTCCGCGATCGAGCATCTGCACGACATCAGCCAGGCCGACCTGAACCGACGGATCCGGGGGCTTGCCAACGACAGCAAGATCGACGGCATCCTCGTCCAGATGCCGCTGCCCGACTTCCTCGACCCCGATGAAGCGCTCGAGCAGATCCCGCCACATAAAGATGTTGACGGCCTGCACCCCTACAACGCCGGCCGCCTCGCGCAGGGGAACCCAACCTTCATTCCTGCCACGCCGCTCGGCGTGCTTGAGCTGCTGCGACGGGAGGGCATCGATCCCACCGGCAAGCGTGCGGTCGTCGTCGGCCGCTCCCGGCTCGTCGGCCGACCCCTCGCCTTGTTGCTTCTGCAAAACCACGCGACGGTCACGATCGCGCACTCGCACACCGTCGACCTCCCTGGCCTCACCAGGACCGCCGACATCCTGGTGGCGGCCACGGGTAAACGCGGCCTCATCACCGGCGACCACGTCAAGCCGGGCGCCATCGTGATCGACGTTGGCATCACACGCGATCCCCAGACTGGCAAACTCACGGGCGACGTCGACCGGGCGAGCGTGGAGACGGTCGCACAGGCCTTGACCCCCGTTCCGGGTGGCGTCGGCCCGATGACAGTCGCCATGCTCCTGGTCAACACCTATCGTGCCTACCGCCAGCACCTCGGCCAGGCGTGACGTACCAGGAATCGCTCGAGTACCTGACGTCGCTGGGCCGCTTCGGTATCAAGCTTGGACTGGAGCGAACCGAGGCGCTGCTGCGCGCGCTCGGCGATCCGCAAGAGCTGTTCCAGGGCGTGCTCGTCGCGGGGACAAATGGCAAGGGCTCGGTCTGCGCCATGGTGTCGAGCATCCTGCAGGCGGCGGGCTATCGCGTCGGCCTGATGCCGAAGCCCCACCTGATCTCCTACACCGAGCGAATCCAGGTCGGCCAGCGGCCGATCGCCGAGGCCGATTTCGCGGCACTGCTCACGGAGCTCCAGCCCGCTATTAATAAGGTTGCGGCGGAACTCGGCCCGCCCACCGAGTTCGAGATCCTGACCAGCGCGGCCTTCTACTACTTTGCGCGCGCCGGCATCGACCTGCTGGTGTGCGAGGTGGGGCTCGGTGGGCGCCTCGACTCCACCAACGTTCTCGATCTCGGCGTCAACGTCATCACCAACATCGCGCTCGACCACACCCAGCACCTGGGATCGACGCTGGAGGCGATCGCCGCGGAAAAAGCCGGCATCCTCAAGCCGGACAGCATCGCCATCACCGGCGCCCAGCCGCCCGCGCTCGCTGTCATCGAGGCCCGAGCACGCGAGGAGCGGATTCCACTGCTCCGGCTCGGCCAGGAGATCGAGGTCAACGCGATCGATAAGGAATGGGCCGGCGTCCAGGCGACGGTGACCACGCCTGGCGGCACCTACCGTGACCTGCGAATCCAACTTCTTGGTCTCTACCAGGCCGACAATGCCGCCCTTGCTGTCACGGCGATCGACGCGCTGCGTTCGCGTGGCTGGGACATTTCCGGTGGCGCGTTGCGCGATGGACTAGCCCGCACCCACTGGCCCGGTCGCCTCGAGGTCATCGATCGCGATCCAATCGTGCTCGTCGACGGCGCGCACAACCCCGCCGCCTTGGAGCGGTCGCTGGAAGCGGTTCAGAAATTAGCGAAAGGCCGCCCACTCGTCATCGTCTTCGGGGCGATGCGGGACAAGGACCTCGCATCGATGCTCGCGCTGCTCCGTCGCGTCAATGCCCCGGTGATCTTCTCCCGCATCGATTGGCATCGAGCGGAGTCGCCCACGGAGCTGGCCAAACCGTTCGAGGGCGAATCTGAAACCTCGGAATCTTCAGCCGAGGCGCTCGGCCGAGCGCGCGAGAAGGTGGGACGCCTGGGCATCGTGTTCGTCTGCGGCTCGCTTTACCTGGTTGGCGAGGTAAAGGCCCTCCCCCTGCGAACGCCAGCCTGACCGGCCGGTCCGGGTGCAACCGGGGCCCGTATTGAGGTATGACGTCTGAAGCGCCGAAATATACTTGCGTGGACAGGCACGCGTAACTAACGGGAGGGAAGAATCGATGCGTCTGCTGACACCTCGTGCTTTTTTTCGACCTGCGCTCTTGCTCGGCATCGCGATCGGCGTGACCACCGGTGCGGCACCGCTGACCGCAACGGCAGCGGTTCCGCGTTCATCAGCCGTCGTTCACCCCGTGACCGACCTTGGCATGGCCTCCCAGGTCTCCCGGGCGGCCAGCTCGGCGGCGAGAGTCGCGGGCGCGCCGCAACGCGGTGTGCGACGGCCGCAGGCGAAGGCGCAGCCCGCCGCCAGGGCGGGCGTGTCGCAGGCGCCGACCGCGTCCCCCAACGATCAGAACGGGGACCAATCGGGGAATGGCTCCTCCGGGCGCCTCCTCCGGCATTTCAATGGAGTCAGCAGCTTCGACAGTGAGGTCACGAACTTCGGCGCGAAGTTCGAGCCGCCCGACCAGGGACTCTGCGAGGGCAACGGCTTCGTGCTCGAGCCCGTCAACTCCGCGTATACGATCTACCGCACGAACGGGAAGCCCATCGCCGGCCCGTTCAATGTCAACGACCTTTTCCATCGCGGGGGCTTGCAGTTCACGAGCGACCCGCGCTGCTACTACGACCCAACGACCAACACGTGGTTCGCCATCATCCTGTTTATCGCCGACGACAACGCGTCCTCGTCGATCGATATCTCAGTCAATCGCTCAGGTGATCCGACGACCGCGTGGACAACCTACAGCATCGACACCTCTGATGCCGCCAACACCGCGAACGGCTGTCCATGCTTCGGCGACCAACCCCGGCTGGGTATCGACGCCGTCAACCTTTATCTGAGCACCGATGAGTTCTCGATCCTCGGACCACAGTTCAATGGCGCTCAGCTGTACGCCGTCGCCAAGCGCGACCTGGTGGGGCTGAAGTCGCGTATTCACTTCGCGCACTTCGCCAACCCGACCATCGACGGCAACCAGCTGTTTGCGATCGAGCCGGCGATCACGAATGGCTCCGCGGATGCCGAGTACTTCCTTAACGCGCTCGACCTCAACCTTGACGGCAGCACCGTCAGCGGAATCGGGGTATGGGCGATGACAAACCGTGACGAGGTCGGTCGCGGTGAAGCTCCCACCCTTTCCAGCGTCGTCATCGATTCGGAAGGCTATGCTGTCCCGCCGAGCGCTGTCCAGAAGGGCTCGAGCCATCCGCTGGATTCCGGTGATGATCGAATGCAACAGACCCAGTTCATCAACGGCACCATCTGGGGCGAGCTCACTACCGCGCTGGCGCTACCAGGCGATTCGACCGTTCGCGCCGCCGCCGCTTGGTTCAACGTCAAGCCGACGTTAGGAGAGGAGGACGCGCTCGCTTCCGCAGCCATGGCGCGTCAGGGCTACGTTGCGGTCCGGGGCAATTACGTGATCTACCCGGCGCTCCAGGCCGACAAATCCGGCAATGCGGCCATGGTCGTCACGATCTCAGGTGCGCAGCGCTATCCAAGCGCCGCCTATGCGGTGATGCGTAGCGGCCGGTCCACCTTCGGACCGGTGACGGTCGCAGCCGCCGGTACTGGCCCTTACTTTGTCAGGCCGAAGCAGTTCGGCCGGTGGGGCGACTACTCATGGGCCCAGCTCGATCCTGCTACCGACACCTTCTGGCTGGCCACTGAGTACGTCCCGCCACGCGCCAGCCAGACGAGGGATCATGTTCGCAACTGGGGCACCGAGGTGCTCCAGGTAAGGGTCAGCGAGTAACGCGGAGCCAGGGGGAGCCGGCGATCCGGCTCTCCTTCGTCCGCTCGGCGCGCTAGTGCCGGGCCTGCGGAGAGAGCACCAGCTTTCGGTGGGGCGAGGAAGCCTGCTGCTTCCAGGCCTTGGGCGCGGCCTCGAGTGGCAGCACCTCGAACTCGACCTTGAGCTTGCCGGCGACCACGTAATCGACCAGCGTGCGATACGCTGCCGCCTGATCTTCCCAGGGCACGAGAAAACTCGTGTACCCCAGGACTGACAGATAACGGCCGCGGATGATGCCTGACTTTACGGGGGCTTCCTGACCGGCGGACGCGCCGAGTTGCACGAACCGACCGAATGGACTCATCGCCTCGAGAGCGGCGACACCGGGTGCCCCCCAGAGTGGATCGATCACGATATGGAGCTGCCCGCCGCTGGCTTCCTTGATGCGGTCGGTCAACCCATCGGTCTGCTTCAGATCGACGGTCGCGTCGGCCCCGAGTTGTTTCACTCGGGCCAGGCCGCGCTCATCACGGGCCGCGGCAATCACGCGCCCCGCACCGAGCAGGCGGGCAACCTGTATCGCAATCGTGCCGAGGACCCCGCTCGCCGCGAGAATGAGGACCGTTTCCCCTGGCTTCAGCTCCGCACGGCGGGTGAGCGCAAGATACGCGGCGATCCCTGGTGTGCCCAACGCCGCAGCCACCCCGTCAGGCACGCTGTCGGGAATTGTTACCGTTTGACCGCGGCTGACCACGGCGCGCTCCGCCATCGCGCCGTTCGGTAGGGCAGCACGGAAATAGACGCGTGGTCCTGCCTTTCCATTCTGCTGAAGCCGACCAATGCCTTCGCCACCCGGCACGTAGGGGGTCGACGGGGAACCCGCGTAAAACTTTCCGCCCGCGATCGAGATGTCGACAGGATTCAGTGGCGCGGCGGACACCTCGACCAGGCTGGCACCATTGGCCTTCGGTTCCGGCACGTCGCGCAGAACCGGTGGTTCGCCGTATCGCTCGATCACCGCGGCGCGCATTGTGACAACAGCTTACCGGCGAGGCGTGACAGTCCGCAGGGTGCACATCGGCGAAAGCGGCCTGAGCCGTTTGACAAGTCCCTGAGGGTGTGTTAACAAAGCACCGTCGGGGATCGTTAGGTCGAGGAGGGGATATTCGGGGGCTTACCGGCGAACGTCGGTCGTACCGCAGTATCGCGCTGACGCTCGGCGTCGCGGCGGGGCTGCTTCTTCCGCTCCTGCCTCAGGGCGTCAGCGCCAACGACACTCACTCGAAACTGACGGTTCGCGGGTCGATTAGCTCGATCAGCGTCAATCCAAATCTCAGCCTGACGCTCGCTGTCGACAAATCGACTGCCATTCCTGGCGACACGCTGGCCTACTCGGGAACTGTTACCCACACAGGCATCACTGCCTGTATTAGCGGCAGCGTCAGCGCCCAGAACACCGGAGGCGCGACGGCGACCGTTGCCGACTTCTTCGACGAGATCGATTACTGGGACCCCAATGCGCTGAAGTGGGTGCCGCTCGCCGGCGTAGCGCGGACGCAAACGGCGTTTGTCCCCGTGGTCACGCCGAGAATCTCGACCGGGATCACGCTCACTGTGACCAGTGTCCCCGCCAATGGAGTCACGTACCCGAGCAGCGGCGACCCGATCCTTGGGACAACGATCGCATCGGGCGCCACCGCTGCCTGGACGGGATCCATATGCCTCACGCTGACGGCCGCCCAGCTCAACGCGCTCTTCAACGCCCCCAAGATTCGAGTCGAGCGCCACGTTGAGGACACTCCGGGCGATCCCTCGGGCGAATCCTGGACCAACGATCAGGATTCCTTCAATCCTCTGCGCTCCGGGTTCCTGAATGCGCGGAACGTCGTCGTGACGGTAACGCCGCCGTCCGGCCCTTCAGTACAAATCACCTCCAGCACCGTGCCAGCCTTCGCTTCACTTGCACCGGGCGCATCGGCGAACTACGCGACCACCTATCGCGTGCCGGCCGCGACATCCAGAGGCAGCAGCGAGACCGAGGCGGCCTATCTGCTGCGCCTGACGCACCTGGAAGGATCCAGCCTGAAAGCCAGCGCATCGGTGGCGGCAAACGGACCCACCGGGTCGGTGTCGGCTAACGCGCCGCCCGTCACAACCATCGAGCACCTCCCGATTGTCACCATCGCTAAGACCGGCCCGGCTACGGTGACGGCAGGGACGACCGCAACGTATCCGCTTGCGCTCAACAACGCCGGTGGCGCGGCGGCAAGTGGGATCGCGATGGCGGATACGGTTCCGGGCGGCGCGAATGGCACCGTGAGCGGGAATCCGGGCACACTCGCCCCCGGCGCCTCCTCGACCGGCGTGCAGGCGACGTTCGCAATACCTGTATCGCAGAGCTCGGGCAACCTGACGGATACCGCCACCGTCAACTGGCTCGACGCCAATGGGAACCCCTACGGATCACTCTCGAGCGCGTTCACCACGGTGGTGCAGAACACTCTGCAGGGGGCGACGCTCACACTCGCCCTGCCTCCGGGAAGTGCGGGGTTGAACCCCGTCAACGGCAGCCAGGTCGTGCTGATATCGCTGCTCAACAGCGGCGGCAGCCCGATCCCCGTTCAGTTAGTGACGGTAAACGTCACCGGCGTCAATCCGATAACGCTGACGGCGACCACGGACGTGAACGGCCAGGCCAGCGCGACCTACAGCGGCAAGACGCAGGGCGTCGACCAGCTGCAAGCCACCGCATCCTCGGCCTCGATCACGGTTCAGTCGAATACCGTCAGCGTGACCTGGATCGCTCCGATCGAGCCGGTCTCGACGACGCCGGCCCAGGGGACGTTCTTCGCAGAGAGCGCCTCCGCGCAGATGTTCCTGGCGAAGCCGGGCGACCCCGCCGCGTTTCAGCAAACCTTCCCGACCATCAACTTCAACCCGCCCGCCAACACGATTCCGCATAACGTCTCCGGCGTCGATCCGACCACCCGGCCATTCACCGATGTGACGACGGATGCGGTCGGCAACTTTGCGGGCACCATCGTGGCGCAGGGCAACGGCCTCCAGGCTGGCATGGGGACATTGACGGGATTCAATGCCGTCCTGACAGCCAACTTCATTGTCTCCCAGCCGCAGGATGTGACGTTCAACATCGTCGCGGACGACGGCTTCATGCTCGGCGTCGGCGGTGGGGCGTCGCGGGTCAGCGGCACGCTCGTCGGTGCACCGGCCTCGGGTCTGACACCCTTCAACAGCTATCAGATCGTCGGCGCGTACAACCAGGCCGGTGGCGCTGCACCCGCGACCTACGCGGTCACGGTCCACTTTCCATCGGCCGGCGCCTATTCCTACGAGATCGACTATTTCGAGTGCTGCGGCTCCCAACTCTCGCTGACGATGACGGTGGTGTCAGTCAACACCGGCCCCTACAACCTCTCCACGGGATACGCGGACACCACTCGCCCGGCCGGTTTGAGTACCTTCCCCTTCCCCTGGAACGGTGCGGCGAACACCACCTTTATCGGCGGCGGGGCGCCCTATGACACAGGCGGCCTGCGCTTCGACAACAACACCAACCAGGCGATCACGCTCAACCATGTGACGGCGGACATCGGGACGCATCATTACGATCCCTGGAACCTCAACCTTGCCATCCCGGCAAATGGGACGTTGATCCTCGCGAATCCAACGGGGTCCGTATTTGACACCTCGGAATCCGGCGGAACCGGGACGAACCCGGGCTCGGGCGGTGGATCGGGCGGATTCGTCGCGGCGCCCTTCGCGACCGGGTTCAACACGATGGGTAGCCTCGGGCCGATCGGAGTCGCCTTCGACAACGGCGGCAACCTGTTCGTGATGAACTACGCGACCGGGGTCCTTTACAAGTTCGGCCCGGGTGGCGGAGTCGCAGGCCCTGCCACACAGGTGAGTGCGAACGGGATCTTTGGTTGCCAAACATCCATTTCCGCAAGTTCGGGGCTGGCCTTCAGCAAGGATGGGAAGCACCTTTATCTCGCCCAGCAATGCAGCGGCCAGGTCCTCGAAGTCGATCAAACGACCGGTGTCGTCATCCGGACGGTGGCGAGTGGCATCCCGTATGCGACCGGGATTGCGACCGACCCGGTCAGCGGAGACCTGTTCGTCACGGAGCCCAGCTTCGGACATGACGACGTTATCCGGGTCAGCAACCCCACGAGTGCGAACCCGACCGTAGCCCCGTACGCTCATCCCGGCAGTAAGTCGGACGGAATCGCTTTCGGGCCCGACGGGACGCTTTATGTCTCGGTCTGCTGCTCGGCGGTCGAAATCATTGCTGGCACCAACGCGAGCGTGCCGGGGACGATCCTCGCCTATATCTCGAACGCCGCCCTCGCGGGCAACGACGGCATCGCCCTGCTGCCCCCGCCGCCCGGTGCGGTCGGCGAATCGATCGTCGTCAACTCCAACAATGGATTCATCGTCGAGATCGACAATCCGCTGACTCCCAACCCGACTTTCCACAACATCGTCACTGGTGGCTCTCGTGGCGACTTTGTCGCGGTCGGCCCCGACCACTGCCTCTACGCGACGCAGATCGATAACGTGGAAAAGGTCACATCGACCGACGGTACGTGTCCGTTTGCTCCATCGATTTGCCTGAGCAACCCTGCGGTTCCCCAGGTGCACGTCACCATCAACGGATTCACGTTCGACTACAACGACACCGGGCTGGCGCTGACCGGCGGGATCGACGGTGAGTGCACGGGCAACAACGAATCGCAGGCCTGGCAGCAAATCGGCGGGAAGGGGGGTCCGGTCAACATACCGTTACCTCCGGCGGTGACGCTCGCCTTGCAGGCGGCGCCATCAGGTGGACATATCGTCGGACGGTCGCAGGCCTTCACGGTGGCCGCGATGGATGGGGGCGGTCAGGCGGTGCCGAACGTCGCAGTGCAGCTCGGAGTGTTCGGCGCCAATCCGCAGCAGCTCTCGGGAACGACTGATGCCAGCGGGACGGCCACCTTCTCGTACACCGGGGCAA
The DNA here is from genome assembly GCA_035279665.1 of Candidatus Dormiibacterota bacterium. Lineage (GTDB taxonomy): Bacteria > Chloroflexota > Dormibacteria > CF-121 > CF-121 > CF-13. The sequence goes on from DATEHI010000025.1 coordinate 9,351, forward strand.
ACTCCGGAACCGACACGGTCACCGCGACCGCCCTCATCAACGGGCTGCGAACCGTATCAAACGCCGTCGCGATTCAGTGGACGGTCCCGGCGCCGGGGGGACCAACCGGAGGCACGTCCGGCCCTGCCCCGCCGTCCGTCGTGGTGACTGCGCCGGCGGACGGGACGGCGGTGAGCCAGCCAGTGCCAATCACGGCCACGATCAGGGCTCCGCCCTCGTCCCCGATCAGCTCGTGGAACGTCCTCTACCAGAACGTTAACGGTGGCAGTTTCGTGACCCTTGCGTCAGGTACGGGCAACCCGCCCGCAACGCTGGCGACATTTGACCCGACTGGTCTCACCGCCGGGACCTACGCCATCACCGTCAACGCCACGACGGCTGCCAATGGGTTCGCCTCCGCCATCGTCCGGGTCATCGTCGGGAACGGCGGCGGGACCACGGCGCAAACACCACCCACGATCGGTGCACCATCACCGGCCGACGGGTCGATCGTCACGAAGCCCGTGCCCATCACAGCGACCATCACGCCACCGGCAGGGCAAACCGTCGCCTCGTGGAGCGTCTCGTACCAGTCGCAGAGCCAGGGGACGCTCGTCACCATCTTGAATGGAACCGGATCGCCGCCGACCCCGATCGCCACATTTGACCCTACCCTCCTGCCGAACGACACGTACACCATCATGGTGTCGGCAACGGCCAGCGGCGGTGGCACCCAAACCGTGACGGCCACGCTGGCGGTGTCCGGCGGCCTCAAGCTGGGTCGCTACACCACGACCTACCAGGACCTGAATGTGCCCGTGAATGGCTTCCAAATGCAGGTCCAGCGAACCTACGACAGCATCGACAAACGGGTCGGCGACTTTGGCATCGGCTGGCACCTCGGGCTGACGAATTTCAGAGTTAGCGCCAACCGCCAGCTCGGCGCCCGGGGCTGGACCGAATATCCGACCTCGTGCATCTTCGGTCTGTGCTTCTACGCCTTCAAGACCGCAACCCCCCATTACGTCACCGTGACCTTCCCGGACCAACACCAGGAGATCTTCGACTTCACGCCGCAGGGCGGAGCCGGGCTTCTCTACTGGCAGGGCAGTGCCGCGTTCACTGCACGCCCGGGCACGGGGACCACGTCGACGCTCGAGGTCGCGGGCGATGGCAGCCTGAGCTACGACTTTGCAGGCAACCTTGTGGGCGGGTCTGGCTACTTCAATCCGACGCGGTTCAAGCTCACCACACATGACGGTCGGGTCTTGATTCTCGATACCACGCTGGGCCTCGTATCTGAAACCGACCGCAACGGCAACTCCATCACGGTTGACGCTAGCGGTGTACACGCTTCCAACGGGCAGGGGATCCTTTTCACCCGCGACAGCCTGGGACGTATCACGCAAGTGGTCGGGCCGGCTGCTGGGCAGAACGTCACGTACACCTACTCCGGCGCCGGCGATCTGTCTACGTCGACTGATCCCCTGGGCAACAGCAATACGTATAGCTACGACTTGGCTCATAACCTGCTCCAGGTGATCGGGGCACAGGGGGCACTCTCCACCGCGGGCTATGACTCGGCCGGCCGGCTGATATCGATCATGGACGCTAACGGCCACACGACCCAGATCCAGAACAACGTCGGCGCGCAGACGATGGCTTACACAGACGCCATCGGCTTAACTACTACGCTGGTGACGGCGGACGACCTCGGCGATGTGGTCCGCGAAGACATCAGCTCGGGAGGCCAGACGCTCACTACCCGCTTCGCGTACGACGCCGTCGGCCACGTAACAAAGAAGACCGATGCGCTCGGCCACGCGGTCTACGCCGAGTACGATGCCCTTGGGAACCTGACTCGGTACTTGGACGGCGCGGGCAACCCGATGCAGTTCTTCTACGACGATCATGGACAGATCACATCGATCGTCGCCGCTGACGGGGCAACAGTGGCCAGCGCGAGCTACGACACCAACGGCAATCCGACCATGATGCTCGGGCCCGCTGGCGCGGTGTCGCGTTTCACCTACGACTCCGCGGGACGGGTGCGGACCCGTGCGGACGCGGCGGGCAACGCGATCGGCTACGCGTACGACGCTATGGGTCGCATGTCGGGCATTACTGGTCCGACCGGCAAGACGACCGCATTCCAATATGACGCGGGCAACCGGCTAACGTTGATGACGGACACGCTCGGCAACGCCGTTCACTTCACGTACGACGGTGCCGGCAACCCGATCGGGATCACGGACGGCCGCGGCAACAGCGAGTCCTTCACTTACAACTCCTTCGGGCAGGCTCTATCGGTGACGGACCCGATCGGCGCAAAAGCGACGGTTACCTACGATGCTGACGGCAACGTTACCGGCACGATCGACCGGGCGGGCAACTCGACCAGCTACACCTACGACACTGACAACCGCCTGGTGCAAGTCAACTATCCCGGCGGGGAATTCCTCGCCCTGACTCGGGACGGATTCGGCCGCGCCACGACACTCGCCAACAGCTCGTCAAGCACTGACAACTCCTTCGACGCCGCGGGCCATCTCATCGCGACCACGGCGCACGCGCCGGTCGTCGGCAGCGTCTCCCTTGTCTACACCTACGATGCCGCCGGCAGGCGGCTAACCGCGACCGGCCCTGACGGCACGGCGAGCTACACCTATGACTCGCGGTCGCGCGTGACGAGGGTGACGGACCCTAGATTGGGGCACTTCGACCTCCAGTACGATTCGGTCTCGCGAGTCACGTCCCTCACCCGCCCCAATGGGATCACCGACTCCTACAGTTACGACGCCAACGGCCGGCTTGCCGGCATTGCCTCGACGCTGGGCGGCACGACGATCCAGAACTTGACCCAAACCTTCGACAGCAATGGCCAGGTGGCGAGCCGCACCGACGCCGCCGGCACTACCGCGTTCACCCACGGCGCAGACGGACGCCTCGTGGGCGTGAGCGCCCCGGGTTCCGCGGCTCAGGCCTACGGCTACGACGCCGCTGGCAACCGGACATCTGGTCCGCTCTCTGCGACCAGCACGTACAACGCGGCCGACGAACTAACGTCTGACGCCGGTTTCACGTACACGTACGACACTGAGGGGCAGCGAACATCCAAGACCGATCGAACGAGCCTCGCGACAACGCGATTCCTCTACAACGGCGCCAAGCAGCTGACCTCCATCCAGTACCCGGATGGGACCACGACCAGCTACACCTACGACCCGCTTGGACGTCGCTCAACGGTCTCGGCGGGCGGGGTCACCACCGGGTACGTGTACGACGGTGTCAACGCACGCCTCGAATATGGCTCCGGAGGCTTGGCGGCTTCGTACCTGAATGCAGGCGACGTCGACCGGCCGCTCGAGATGACACGCGGTGCGGCTTCCTACTACTACCTGCAGAACTTCCAGGGCAGCGTAACCGGCCTCACCGACGGAAGCGGCACAGTCGCCGCGACCTACTCAGCCGATGCCTTTGGCGTGCCGACGAGCCCACAGGCGTCCGTGACCAACCCGTTCACGTATACGGGCCGTGAGTATGACGCCAAGAGCGGCCTCTATTACAACAGGGCTCGTTATTACGAGCCGACGACGGGGTCCTTCATCAGCCAGGACCCGATCAAATCCGGACAGCGGTATGGGTATGCGACCGGCGACCCGGTCGATTTCACGGACCCCAGCGGTACCACCCCCCTGGTGGAATTCGCGGCGATTCAGAAATTCTTCACCAGCAAGTCCCAGGCGGCTCTCGCGACAACTGCCTGCGGGCTCAGCGTTGTTTCGGCGACGGTTGAGGTCGGCATGAACTTCGCGACCCACAACCTCCCCAACGAAGCCGGTGTGAAGGCGCTCCTGGCCGGTGTCGAGACAAGTTGCGTCATGGCCACGTTAACTAATGCCAGCACGCCTCTATCTACCTTGATCATCAAGTACCCGCTGGTTGCCGGCGCGATCGCTGCCGTGGTGGACCTTTACCTGCAATTGCAATGCGCGGCGCAGACAAACAATTGGTCCAATTTCAATCCGACTCATGCCATTGCCGTTGGGTTGGCGGGCGTCAGCGTCGGTGCAGCCTCGGCCGTGCTTAGCAGAATGGGCGACGACTTTGCAGTGGGACTGGGTGTTGCGATCCTCAGCGGTGAATTGTCCGGGATCTATGACACCAAAACTCAGGGCGGAGCCTGCGGCTGACGAAGCTGTCGCCCTAGGGGGCGAGATTCCGGCTGTTACCCCTTGAGGTAGCGGTCGAAGTACGCTACGGAGCGCGCCATTGCCAGGGTGAAGCCCTGCGAGATGTTGTGATCAGCTCCCGCATAGGTGTAAAGCTCCACCGGTTTGCCGGCGGCTTGAAGATCATTCGCCAACGTCTGCGAAAACTGCAGCGGCACCTCGGTGTCGCCAGTGCCATGGTGCAGCTGGATCGGCGCGGTGATGTCGGCCAGGTAGGCCATCGGCGAGATCGAGTCCCAGAACCGCGGATTCTGCTCGGGCGTGCCGAAGCTGTCGGTGAAATTGTGCGGCCATCCGCCGCTAAAGGACGGGGGTGGGCGGTCGCCGCCGGTTGGATGCCAGTTCTCCAGCAGATCCTTATAGGTTGCGTTGACGCCAGCCCAGATGACCGCCACCTTGATCCGCGGGTCGATCACCAGCGCTCGCAGCGTGATGTTGCCGCCCATCGAATGTCCCCACATGCCGATTCGGTTCGGGTCGGCATTCGCGTAACGCTGCATCGTGGTTACCGCATTGAGGACGTCGACCGTGTCGTTTGGTGAGCCGTAGGCGCTGACCGGTGTGCCTTGCGAGCTGCCGAAGCCGCGGTAGTCCGGCTTGAACACGATGTAGCCGTTGCGGGCAAAGGCATCGACGTAGGCGATATAGCGCTCGGTGGTCCGGTAGACGGTCGGCGGGATGTAGCCGTGGTTGAAGATGATCACCGGCCAGCCGGTCGACGGCCTGGCACCATTCGGTACGGTCAGCAGCCCAAAGATCTTGAGCCCGTCCGACTGATACGAGGCAACATATTGCTGGTAATTACGCCCCGGCGACAGCGTCCGCTCGATGACCAGGTCACTGCCCGGATAATCGCGCTGCCGCATGGCGAGGATGGCCAGCGGCGGGAGCGTTTGCTGCGCCGCCGCTGGTGAGGCTGAAGGCGTGACGGTCGGGCGTGCACTGGGCGCGAGTGCAGCCGGTGGTGTGGTATTGCAGCCGGCCAGCATTACGGCGACCACAACGATCAGCGGCCAACGGTGACGCTCAGCCATCGATTGAGGATAGCGCCGGACTCCTGATGAGAGCGTTGTAACAGTTGGAGGCTGGCCCGAATAATGGCAGCAGTGGCTAGCGTTTGCCTAAATAGACAAGCCAATGAAACTTCCCCTCGTCCTCCAGCGACTTCTCACAGCATTCAGCTATGACCAAGGTCAGGGAATGGTCGAGTACGCCCTGATCCTGGTCCTCATCGCGGTGGTCGTTATCGTGGTCCTCATCATCCTTGGCAACCAGGTCCAGAACGTCTTCTGCAACATCTCCGGCGGCCTGGGGACTTAGCGAGGGCGACGATCCGGCCTTAGCCGTGAGCCTCGTCATCGACGGGCTCCACGTGGACGACCGCATCGGTCACGACCGGCAGCTCCCGCTGGATCCGCTCCGAGACCGCGTGACCGACCTCGTGGGCCTGGGCGAGCGATAGGTTTCCGTCGACGTGCACTGAGACGTCCAGCAGGACGTGCTTGCCCGCCTGCCGGGCGCGGAGCGCGTGATACCCGTGCAGCCGCGGATCGCTTTCCAGGATGCGCTCGATGGCGGCGAGTGTCGGTCGATCGGGCATCGCATCGAGCAGCACCTGGGTCGTCCGCCGTCCTTGCTCGATCGCGGTGGTCCCGATGATGATGGCGACAGCGATCCCGGCCAGAGGATCCGCAATCTGGAAATTGACGACGGCCACCAGCGTGATGCCGACCAGCACGGCCAGCGACGCCCAGAGGTCGGAGGCGAAATGGAGCGCATCGGCTTCGAGCGCGGCACTCCCGCCGTGCGCCCGCGATACGCCCTGAAGGTAGCGGCTCACCACGATGTCGATGACCATGGCGGCAAGCACCACCGCGAAGGAGTACCAGCCGACCCGCACCGTCCCGGGCACGACGAGCCGCCTCACCGATTCGATCACGATGGCGATGCAGGTGGCGCCCAGCAGAAACATCTGGATCAGGCTCGAGATGTTCTCGGCCTTGGCATGACCCCAGGCATGGTCCTCGTCGGCGGGCTTGGCAGCGGTCCGGATCCCGGCATAGGCAAAGATGCTCGCCGAGAGGTCCAGGAAGGAATGGGCAGCATCGGCCAGGATCGCGACGCTGCCGGTTAGCAACCCCACCAGCAGCTTGGCCGCGATCAGGACGATATTGACGAGGACCGAGTAGAGGGCTGCCCCGGCCTTGCTGGGCCGGACAATCCCTCGTGGCTGAGCTTGCTCTATGGCCATTTCCCTAGTGGCTAAACTACCCCGTTCCGCCGGTCTTGCAAGTGATGCGGCCTATTCTTAGAGTGATCCGAGCATGCTACGGCCGCTTCCGGTCCCGATGGTGGTCGAATCCTTCGTGCTGGGAGCCGCGCTCGTGCTTCTGGGTAGGTTCCTCATCATTCGCGGGACGCTGCCCCGCTGGCTGCCCAGCGGGTACGTCGACCGGGCCGGCAAACGAGCCGAGTTATCGCAATCCGTCTACCGTCCGCTCGGTGTGACGTCCATTCTGATCGGCGTCGCCACGCCACTCGTTGCCCTAAGCCAAAACCTGGCGACGTTCGTGCTGGCGTTCATACTGACCGCCATCGGCCTGATTTACGCGATCCCTGCTTCCGTAAGGGCTGGGCGCGAAGAGAGCGAACGTCTTCGCCGAAAGCAATCGACGCCAGTGTGGTCGTTTCTTGCCGTCTTCTCGGCTCTGGCCATCAATTGGATGGTTTTCTACGGCCCCCGACCGTAGGCTCAGGGGTAGATTCGTGGCGAGCACTTCGTCTCACCGCTGCTGAACACCCAGCGAGGGAAATACCAGCTCCAGTCCAGGGTGATGAAGCCCCGGCAGGTCTGGGCCGTCCGCGCCAGCTCATAGGTGATCGGATAGGTGACCTCGCCCGTTCCCCAGCGCGGCGATCCGAGCGTGTAGCTGCTGACGCCCTCGCTGAAAATACCGTTGCTTGTGTTCTTGGCGCCCTCGATGACCAGCGGGGGACGGCCGAAATAGGCGAAGACCGCGCAAAACGCGACGAGCAACACGGTGCCTGCAGCAACTGCGACCGCTCGGCGGCGCCGGACTCGTGGTTCGAGCGGCGGGCTGATCAGTGCGGAGACCGGCACCACGATCGTTCCGGCGAACCGGTCGCCGAGCCGCTGATGCTGCCGGGTGGCGAGCGTCAGGATGCCGCCCAGGAGGTAGATGAAGGGCAACACGTCGATCAGACGGGCGATGTTGCGGACGATCGCTGCTTGCGGGCGGATGCGGCGACCTTCCAGGTCGGTGACACGCAGGCCAGCGAGACCTTTCCCGATTGAAGCGCCGAAGAGGCCCTCCAGCACGGCATAGTAGGTCACCCACAGCAGCGCCAGCCACGGCCAGTCCACCGTGGTTTGCGTCGTGAACGAGGTGAAACCGCCGCTGCCCATGGTGGTCGCGACGCCGCTGGTGACCCGCTCGATACCGAATGTCCCATTCAGGATCGCGTCGAGCAGCGAGATGACGAGCGTGTCGACGAACAGGGCAAGGAAGCGGCGGGGTAGCGCCCGCCCGGTTATCGAGGCGACGTCGATCGGGTCCGCCACGGGAGCCCCCGCCACGCTCATGTCCGGTCAATTTTGACCTACCGGAGGCGCCTGTGCGCGCGAGTCGCCGCTACTGCATCACATTCGTCAGCAGCTCGACCGCGTGGCCATCCGGCCTCACCACGTAGATGTCGACCGGTGCAAAGCCGGTCGTCTGGAGGTGCTGCGGGTCGCGAACGGAGACAGCGACTCGCTGGCCTCCCGGTTCCGGCAGCGCGGTCCAATAGCCGGCCCCGCTCGGGCCGCTCCAGACGACGGCCCCGTCCCGCCAGCGGACGACCGAGACTGGCCCGCCATAGTCCCCGAGCACCGCCAGGGAACCGTCCCAGGAGAAGCCGTCGACCGTGCCGGTGGGATGAGCCAGAACCGCTCCGGTGGGGCCATACACAGTGGTTGCCCTGGTGGCCGTAGGACAGCAGCTGTTCTGGTTCTCTGCGATGAACTGGCCATCGCGAGAGGCCTGGATGTTAACCATGGTCGTGCCATCAGCGGTGTAGGAGCGGGTCCAGAGGATGCGTCCGCTCGAGAGCTGCACCACCCAGAGCTGGAAGGCATTGTGGCTGCTGCCCGACTGCACGATGACCGCGCGATCCTTCTCGATGCTGCAGGCCGCGACCTCGATGAAGGCCTGCTCATACGCGCGGCCAACCTGGACGACATTCCGGGTCTGCTTGCCAACCGTCGTCACCTGGAGAGTGGTCGGGTTGCCGCCCGGTTGGCCAAGCGGACTCGCGGAAGCCATGCTGCAGTAATGCTGGCCGTCATCCGCCCACGTTCCGGGGAACCCCTTTGTGTTGCCGGGCAGCGTCGCCACGACGGCGCCGGACCGGTCGCGGATATCGCGAGTCGTCGCATAGAGCGTTCCCGCAGGGTTGGGGTCAATGCCATATCCCGAGATGCCGTTCACGCCTACGCGACCTTTGGCGGACCCGTCCCATGGGATGCCGTCGATCTGGTCGAAGTTAGCGGGATCATGGAAGAGGATCACAGGGGTGCTCGCCGGTACCTGGAGCTGCTGCGATAACGGCGTCGGGGCAGGCGTGGCGGTGGGCGTCGCGATCGGTGTGGGTGAAGGGTGGGTGGTCACGACGTTTTTCGGGTGCAGCCCACGTACCACGATGGACACGCCGATGGCCGAGGCGGCGACCAGCACCAGCGCGACACCCGCGACTGACGGCCAGAATTGACGGTTGACGCGGCGCCCCGCGGTTGCCGCGCGCAGCATGCGACTCCCAGTGCCGGCCACATCGCCCAGCTGTCCCTGCTGCTTTGCGAAGACCTCGTTGACGTCGCGGCGGAGGTCGTTCATCCCAATTCCTCCAGGGCGACGGCCGGACGGAGCCGGCGACACGCCCGATAAATTCGCGATTTCGCGGCCGCGGGCGAGACGCCGAGCGTGGCGGCGACCTCCTCTATCGGGAGGTCCAGGTAGAAGAACATGAAGAGGGCACCGCGGTCGGCGGCCGGAAGTTGCTGCATCGCGTGCTGGAGATCGAGGTATTCAACCTCCGGCTCCGGCGATGGCGCGCGCCCGACCATCTCCACGGGAGACGTCAGGCGGAACCAGGGCGTGCGCCGCACGTTGCGACACTGGTTGGCGACGATCGCGAAGAACCAGGGCCGCACGGGCATCCCCGGCCGGAGCTGGTGAAGCTTCCGCCAGGCGCGGGTCAGCGCCTCCTGGGTGGCGTCTTCGGCGTCTCGCCGATCCCCCAGCATGGAGAGGGCGAGCCGCAAGGCGGGCTCGACCAGGGGCCGAAGCAGGGACTCGAACGCCGCCTCGTCGCCGGCGACTGCTCGCAAGCGGAGCGGTTCGTCAGCCTGCAGGCTCAATGCGTACGCCACACCTAATAAGACACCGGCCGGCGGCTGCGAGTTGCATCAGGAACCAAACTGGGTGGGCGCAGTGTAACGAACGCCCGGGTTGTCCGTTGTGAGGGTCAAGAACATGAAAGGGGGCGAGATCTGGACGCCGCCGATCGCAGCTGGTTCGAGCGGCTAGCCCGGCAGCTGGAACGGCCGGCGTACCACTTTGCCGTGATGTTGGTACAGAATCGGGCGACCGCTGAGGAGCTGGTGCAGGAAGCCTTCGCCAGGGTATGGGCTTCGCCCAACACGCCCTCGGCCGAGCCGGACTTTCGGCGCTGGCTCTACCGCGCCATTACGAATCTTGCCCGGGATTACCACCGGCGGCGCGTCCTCGAAGGGAAGCTCCGGTTCTGGAACCCGCCGGTGATCGACCCGATCGACGAGGTCGTCCACCGGGCCGAAGACCGTGAACTACTGCACGCCGTGCTCGCCCTGTCGTTGAAGGACCGCCAGGCGATCTACCTTCATTACTT
>DATEHI010000026.1:0-8585 GCA_035279665.1 Candidatus Dormiibacterota bacterium
GTCACGGATCAGGGCGACCACGCGCTCATCACGCTGCGCGTGAATCCGACCAAGACCATCAGGGCGGGAATCAAAGTCCGGCCCGCCCACAGCGGCTACGCCAAGGTCATCAGCGTGTCGAGCAGCGGGCCGCTCTCGAGCAGCAGCTATCGCGTCATTGCCAAAGCGGTGGCGCTGTTCAAGATGGCGGTCGCGTTCTACATGAAGCAGGGCGTGACCGACGGGCCCAAACTTGGCAGAGCGGCCGGTGCCCTCGCCGAGAACCTGCTACTCGAGTGGTCGCTCGCGACCGGCGGCGTCAAGGACATCAACGTGGGTGCCGAGTTCCCACCCTTTGGCGGCGTTCCCCTGGGGCCGCCGCATGGAAAGATCTCCTCGGATGTGCGCTACTCGCGGGGTCGCATCATCCTCGACTTCAAGCTCACCGAGTACAAACGGCCGTCGCAGCACGACGCGTTCATCAAGTTCGCGATCAAGAACGGCTATACCGTGGTCTACGTGTACGGGAAGATATAGGGATGGGACTTAACGGCCACCAGCTCTACGTCTGGGAAGGCAGTGTCGATCGCGTGACCGAGCTCATCAAGCGCTACGTGAAGGAGGTCGGGTGCGCTGCGGCGGTCGACTTCGAGTCCGACAAACCGAGCCCGGCGATGGCGCGCCGGACGCAGCGGGAATTCACTCTGTCGGGGCCCCGCGACGGCATCATCTGTATCTGGGAGGACGGCGCCTGGGGCGACAGGAGGCTCGCCCGCTATCTATCGAAGCAACTCGAAACCCGGTCGATCTGGCTGGCACTCTCGTCCGTGACCGACCAGTGGGCCTATGTCATCTACGCGAATGGGGCGGTAGCGGATTCGAAGATCGACACGACCGACGAATACTACGAGAAGGCTGGCGAGTTTGCCCGGCGCCACAAGCTGCCGTACGCACTGATCTATTTGCCGGAGCCCGCGGGAAGCATGGCCAGCGACGTGGCCGAGTTCAAGAAACAATTTGGCACGGACTGGCTCCACTCCGAGCCGGAGGTCGACGAAACGGAGATCGAGCACGAGATCATGGACGACCCTGCCCCTGAAGACGCGGCCGAGATTCAGGCCGAGGCGGAGCGGGCCAAGCAACAGGCGGACGTCGCGAAGTTTCCCAAGCTGACGATCCCCTGCAAATAAGTCTCCTCCCCGGAACCTACACCCTTACACTGGCGACATGGCAGAGCCTCCGAAGCTCCACCTGGCGCGCCAGCAACTCGCGCGCGTACAAGTCGCGAGCCATGACCCGGTCGACTGGTCGGACTTGGCGCTTTACGCCTTCTATGCCCTCGAGAATGCTGTTGCGGTCGCAGCCGATCATTTTGCGGTCAAGTGGCAGACCACGCACCCAAGTAAAGTTGCCGCTGCTGGCGAACTCCATACCAAGCACGGTCTGCCGGATGTCTCGGCCCTTTTGACTACATTGAACAGCCTTCGGAAGAGTGAGGCTTATGGCGAGACGCCGCCACCTGGCTCGCTGACGGCGGAGGATGTCGCGAACGAGGTCGAACAATTTGTCTATTCCGTGGCAGCTTTCTTCTGAGGTCCTGAATGTTAAGCACTGATGCCGCTCGGGTTATCGACTCCCTCGTTGAGCGCAAATACCTGCGTGGTCTCCTGTGGTCAACCCCGCCTGGCAGTCCGGTGGTTCTCGTGGGTTCGTGGGCGAGGGGCACCGCTAATTCGCGTTGGAGCGACATTGATGTTCTCGTAATGGCAGACCATGATGGGCCACTCCCGCCCTCTCGAATCCAACTAATTACGATCACTCCAGAAGAGCTCAGACGTCGAGTCGGTGAAGGGGACGATTTCGCTCAATGGGCCTTGCGCTTTGGAGTACCGTTGGCAGGTCGTCATCTGTGGAACGAACTGCGGCACCAACTACTTCCGAACGCGCCTTGGCCAAAAGGAGCCTCGCAACTCAAACAGGCGCGGAAGAAACTTGAGACGGCGAGCGACCTCTTTCGAATGGGCGATCTGCCTGCAGCAGAGGAAGAGATTAGGTTCGCCTTGTCCCACCTGGCGAGAGCCGAGTTGCTTAGCCATAGCATCTTTCCTTTGTCTCGCCAGGAGTTGCCGCTTCAGTTACGGAAGGCAGGGAGCACGACGTTAGCCGCGTTGATGGCACGCGCAAATTCGGTTACTCCCATGAACAAATCCGCAGTGCGCGCAGCCATATCTACTGTTGACCAGATCCTAAGGGGGTCAGAAGCGCCATTTCGCAAGGCTGCGCCCTAACCCTTGGGCAGCGACGACGTATCTCAGTCCCGCCGCGAGCCGGGCAGGGTCAGGTGGGAACGAGGTCGCCGTCGAGGTTGGCGTCCAGGTGACCCGATCCTCCGAGGCCGCTGGCCGTCCAGCAAATAACCCGCCTCTCGGGTGCTCACCTGGAACTTTTCCGCAGGTCGTTCGTCTTAGGGATCGTGAAACGCCTGCTCGTTCTCATCGCACTCCTCCTAGCAGCCTGCGGGTCGGGGCCAACGCAAAGCCATGGCGGCCCGGTCCTCGATCAGGTCAGCCTGATCGATGCGCTCCGCAAAACCGTGACGGTGGACATCTCCGGCACCATCTCCCAGCCGTTTCTCAATCCACAGTCGGGGACGACGGTCCGGCTCAGCGGAGGCACCCTGACTACCCCGGCGGACCTGCAACTTTTTGAGTACAGGGATGCCTCGGCGGCCAACGCTGACGCCGGACGGATCAGCCGGGATGGAAGCGGAACAGCGACCACAAAGATCAGTTGGATCGCACCACCGCACTTCTTCCAAAAGGGCCGGGTCGTGGTTCTCTACGTTGGGATCGACCCGGCAGTGCTCAACCTTCTAACCGGCGTCCTTGGACCGCAGTTCGCCGGAAGCTAGCAGGGACCGCCCTACCTCATTCTCCCCTCCCTCCGGGGGAGGGTCAGGGTGGTTACTGGCCTATGCGTCCGTCAATCCGCTCACGCAACAGGTCGGCGTGACCCATGTGGCGGGCGTACTCCTCGATCATTCCGACCAGCACCTCGCGCAGCGAGATCGGCCCTCCACCGCTGCCATGCTGATTCAAGGGATCGTCGCTGGTAATGTCGAGACTGCGCGCCTCGGTCACGAACTGCCGCGCGAAGTCCACCTCCGCGCGCCATAGATCCCATGCCTCCGCAACCACCTGGGGGTCGGGAACAGCACCATCGAAATCACCGTCACGATCGGTGTCCGAGCAGAACAGCCGGGGCACGTCCTGGCCCGCCATCATCACCCGGAACGTCTCTCGCTCCCCCTCGGCCAGGTGCCGGACCAGCCCCAGGAGCGACATCGTCGACGGCTCGACGGAACGCCGCGCCATAGCCTCCGCATCAAGACCCGAGCATTTCATCTCCAAGGTGAGGCGTTGACAGCGCAGGGCTTCGACCAGCGTGGTGCGCTCGTCGCCCAACCTTGGTCCGTTCTCACGCGGGTCGTCGTCAGACGGCTTGCCGTCCGCGGTGAACATGTCGGCTCGTCGGGTCGTGGCCATGGACGAAATTATGGGTCAAGAGCCATAATCCGGGCATGAGTGACTGCTGTTCACCAAAGGGCTATCGCTCGATCTTCAGTGAGAAGAGAGCCCACGCCGAGGCGCGGCGCTACCGGCGTCGCGGCCTCGATCCGACATCGCGGCGCATTGCCGAGTCGTTGAAGGAACAGGGCATCGGAGGCCGCACCCTGCTCGAAGTGGGCGGCGGCATCGGCGCCATCCAGATCGAACTTCTGCGGGCCGGGATCACCCGGGCGGTGAACATCGAGTTGACCCCTACTTATGAGGAGGCTGCCCAGGCCCTTCTGCGCGAGGCCGGGCTCGAGGATCGCGTCGAGCGCAGGATCATGGACTTTGCTGAGGCGACGGATGCGGTACAGGCTGCAGACGTCGTCATCATGAACCGCGTCATCTGTTGTTACCCCGACATGCCGAAGCTGGCTGGTGCCGCCGCCGACCACACCCGAGAAGTCCTCGTGATGAGCTACCCCAAGGAGCGTTGGTGGACGAGGGTGCTGATACGCCTGGGGGACCTCGCCCTGCGAGTCGCGCGCCAGGAGTTCCAGGTCTTTCTCCACCCGCCCGACAAAATCATCGCCACGGCGGAACGGCACGGCCTGAAGAGGGTCTCCAGCCGGACCAGCCTCATCTGGGAAGTCGCCAGCCTGCGCCGGACCAGCGCGCTACGCTAGCGAACGTCGCCGCTCAGCCGTTGGGCGATATAGGCTGCGTACCAGTCAGGCCAATCATCATCGCGATGTCCGAGCGAGGTCTCGTAGTCGCCGTGTGCCCGCTCCGCCTCACGAAGCAGCGCCGCCAGGCGCTGTTGCAGATTGCTGTTTCCCTCCATCTTTCCCTCCATTATCAATCCCTACCGCAGAGTCAATGGCTGCGCGAGGTAGCCGGCCAGCGATTGGTAGACGCCGCTGATCAGGAGCAATCCGAGAATGATCAAGAGCGCGCCGGCGGCCCGACTCAGGCCTGAGGCAAATCGGCTCAGCGGTCTCACCAGGGCGGGGAAGCCGGCCACGAGCAGGCTGAAGAGAATGAAGGGCAGACCGAGCCCGAGCGTGTAAGCCGCCAGCAGCAGGCCGCCCTCGAGCGCCTGCTGGCGAGTGCTCGCCAGTACCAGAATCGAGCCCAGGACGGGACCGACGCACGGCGTCCAGGCTGTCCCGAACACCAGACCGAGGAGAAAAGGACCGAGCACGCCGCGGCGCCCGGTGTCCATCGCCGCAGCGCGCAGTTGTTCGGTCCGGGACCCGAGCAAGGCGAAGGTGCGCTGCCCAAGCCCGGCCGGGAGCCAACCGAGCAAGGCCAGGCCCATGAGCACGACGAGGACTCCGCCGGCTCGCTGGAGAAGCGCGCGGCCGCTGAGTATGTTGTGCCCGAAGAGGCCGGCGCCGACGCCGAGCAGAACGAAGATCAACCCAAAGCCGAGCACATAGAGCGCGCCACCGCGGAGGATGCGGCTCTGGAACGCGGCGGAGTCGCGCTGGATTTCCGGCAGCCCGGCGCCGCCCAGGTAGCTGACATACGCCGGCAGGAGCGGCACCACGCAGGGCGCAAAGAAGGACACCGCGCCCGCCGAGAAGGCAAGGAGAAGGTCGCCGGTCAACTTCCGAAGGTGAAGGTGAAGAGCTCGAATCCCGTGCCGGTTGGGCTCACGGTGAGGACGTGCCGGGTGAAATCGGCCCGCTTGACGAGCGCGAAGAGGTCTGACCGGTCAATGTCGGCGTAGGCGTGACCACTGCCATCGAACCGAACGTCCGCCCCGGCATCAGTCGGCGCCAGGTCACGACCGTCGAGTTGAAGGTACACCCGCTGGGTCGTGCTCGCGGTGGCCGCCACCATGAAGACCTGCCGCGCGCGGTAATCGATCAGGGCATAGTCCTGACCTGACGACGAACTGCGGGCGTGCTGCGCGTATTCTCCCTGGCTCGGGTCATGAATCGTCCAGCGGCCCTGCCAGTAAATGAGGTTGTCGGAGTGGGTACCCTCGACGATTGGGGCCGGGTCATGGAAGTCGAAGGGTTGCCCGGGCGTAAAGGCTTGCTGGTTTCCATAGAACTCCTGGCGACCGGCATAGAGCTCCCGGGTCTGGGCATTCGCGTCCTGGGTGATCCCCGCGTCGATGCTCGCCCCAGGGCTGGCCAGAACGCCGTGCCCGGCCTCATTCAGGAGGAGCCGGATGTTGCGTTCCGTCTGGTCGTAGTTGCCCTCACCGAAATGGGTATCCCGGATCAGGCCGTTCTTGTCGATCAGATACTCCGCGGGCCAGTACTGGTTCTGGTAGGCGTTCCACGTTGCCATCTGCGAATCAACGGCAACCGGCCACTCAACGCCGTAATGCGTGATCGCTTGCCTGATGTTGGGGACGCTCTTCTCAAAGTCGAACTCGGGGCTGTGCACGCCAACGATGACGAGCCCGCTGTCCCGGTACTTGTGCCACCAGTCCCGCAAGAACGGGAACGTGCGCTGGCAATTGATGCATGAGTAGGTCCAGAAGTCGACCAGGACGACTTTGCCACGCAGCTGGCTGATCTGCAGCGCGGGGCCGTTCTCCCAGTCCGTTATGCCCACGAATTCCGGCGCCCTCGACCCGCCGCTGGGCAGCGGGCCAGATCCAACGGATGATCCGAGGCCGGCACTCCCGTGCAGCAGCGCGTAGGTGACACCGATGACCAGCAGAAGCGCGACGACCGCCGCCCCGGCCCGAATCGTGTTCGTTCCCAATGGTCAAGGCAAAGGGTACGCCCCCTGTGTGACGGCAGCGTGAAGACCTCAGAGAGAGAATAGTCCCAGCGTGCTGTGGGTCAATCTCGGTCTGATCAGCTTGACCCTCGCCCTGGCGGTTGGTGTCGTGGTGGTATGGCGCCCACAGGTCGCGCCGGTCGGACGGGTCGTGATGACGCTCGGCCTCCAGGTGAGCGGCATTCTGGTGGTGACGTGGCTGCTGGTCGAGCGGGGGCAGGCGCTGACCGTCCGCCTGCCGACGCCGGCGTCCTTCGAAGCGAGTCTCGTCGCCCAGGTCTCGAGCGCGGCACTGGCGTCCGTCGAGCTGGTGCTGGTATCGATCGTCTTGGGAACCTGCGTCGGGACGGCGGCTGCGGCCGTCGCGGCCTGGGCGCGCCAGCCGTGGCTCGAACTGGTCCTCGGCCTCGGTAGCCTCGTCTGGGTGATTCCGACATTCCTGCTGGCGATCTTCGCCCAGGACTTGCAGTCGACCATCTACGGGATCAGCGGGGTCAACGTTTCCGGTTCATTCGGAACGGCGACGCCGACCCAGCTGATCTGGAGCAGCGCGGTGCTCGCGGTGCGTCCCGCTGCCTATGCGTTCAGGCAGAGCCGGATTCTGATCGCGGACCAGTCGCGCGCCGATTATGTGCGCACCGCGCTGGCGAAGGGCCTCAGCTGGCGCGACGTCGTGGTTCGCCACATCGTGCGGCCGGCGGCGGCCGGCCTGGTGCAGACGGCAACCAACTCGGTGCGCCTGATGGTTGGGTCGCTTCCTTTGGTCGAATTCTTCTTCGCCTACCCTGGACTTGGCCGGTTGCTACTGGCATCGCTCGGGGTGGCATACGGGCAGCAGGCACCACAGCTGGATCCGGCGGTCGCGATCGGGTCCGCCGTGGTCCTGGCCAGCATGCTCGCCACCCTGGAGGCGGTCTCTCGGCTTCTTGGTCAGCGGCTGGATCCCAGGCTTGCCGAAGCGAGCGCCTGAGATGGGCAGCAGACGGCCCCTTCTGTTGGCGGGGTTCGCCGTTGCGCTGATCGCCGGGCTGGCCGTCCTGGTGATCCTGGGATTGAGCATTCCCGACCGTTGGGCAACGCAGACCTGGGGCGGTGGATTCAGCGGGGGCCAGATTTCGCTTCCGCCGTTCCCCCCGCTGAGCTCGATGCGGCTCTACACGGTCGACAATCCATCGCCCAATCTCGTCCCGCACTTCTTCGTGCTGGGCTCGGACGCGGGCGGGCGTGACCTGCTCGCGATCACCGCGCGTGGCGCCGTGCCGTCTCTCGAGCTGGTTGGCATTGCGCTCCTGGCACGGATGTTGCTGGGAATCATTGCGGGGGTGCTGATCTCGGCAGGCGCTCGCTGGGTGCGGACGGTCACCCGCGCGGCGGGCGGCTGGATCGCGGGATTTCCGTACCTGGCCCTGGCAGTGCTCGTGATCACGGCGTTCACCGGCGGCCCCAGCACGATCGCGCGACCGGGGCGCGCCCGCCTGTTCGGCTTCGTCGTGGCCATCGCGATCGTTGGCTGGCGGGACATCGCGGAGGTGGTCGCCGGGCGCGTGGAATGGGTACGGCTTCAACCCTTCGCGCTTGGCGCGAAAGCGGTCGGTTCGCAGGGCTTCGGGTTTTTTCGGCGGCACGTCTGGCCGTACCTGCGACCGGCGTTAACGGTCGAACTCTCCTACCAGGCGAGCGCCGTGCTGGTCTTGCTGGCGGAGCTCGGGTTCCTGCAGTACTACCTGGGCGGCTTCACCGGCATCGTCGAGGAGGGTTCCATCGCCTATCGGCTCGCGAACCAGCCCGAACTCGGCCAGCTGCTCTCTGATGTACGGATCTACGCGATCCGGCAGCAACTGGTCCCGGCGCTGGTTCCCGCGCTGGCCCTGGTGCTGACCGCCCTGGCCTTCGAGTTGCTTGGACGCGCAATCCGTGGCAGGGCGGACCGGCCCTGATGAAGCGCCTCTTCCTGTTGGTGCCACTCGGCCTGGCGCTTTCGGCGTGTCAGCTCGTGGCGACGACGAGCGGCGCCTGGAGTCAGCAGCCCGCGCCGCCCGTATCCACGTCATCCTCGCACGTCCTGGCAACGACGGACGGTCGCGTCGTCGTGCTCGGAGGATTCAGTCCGCAAAACGGCGAGCCGTTGGAACAGACCGTCGTTTTCGATCCGGGCTCGAGGCGATGGACTGACGCGGCGCCCATCCCGGAGCCGCGTGTTGGCGACGTTGCAGTCCCGCTCGCCGACGGGACCGTTCTCGTCGCCGCTGGGCAGGGAGGCAACGGGGTCCTTCACCAGCTCTATCGAAGCACGTGGATTTTCGACCC
>DATEHI010000027.1:0-29719 GCA_035279665.1 Candidatus Dormiibacterota bacterium
AATTCCCAAGCCTGTCTTCTGTAGCCACCGTTGTAGCCACCAGAATGGAAATCCTTGGACTCAATGGACATCCTTGGAATACATGGAAAGCGAAAATCGCTAGCTGAATTCAATTGCCGTCTGATTTGTAAACAGCGGGTCGCGGGTTCGAATCCTGTCGTCGGCTGACCAATCTCGTATTCGAATCGCTTCGGATGACCTTCACTTTTGCTTACAGCGCCGCGCCGATTTGTAGCCACCTCTGTAGCCATCGGGCTGTTTGAACCAGAAATTCGCAGCATTATTCGAATACGGAACCGCTACAAACCGGCAAAACCCTCAATAGCAGCTGTTTGAAAAACAACAGGTCAGGCGCACCCACGGGCGGTGTGACGATCGGCGTCGGTCCTCTCGCTCAGGCGCTTGCCGCATACAGCTGCACCTGGGACACCCTTGAGCTGACGGATTCCTCGGTTTTTGAGCTCGATGTCGGATCCTGCCAAACCAATCACACCGCTCTCAAGCGGAAGGGCGATACGGCCCGACCGTACCGCCCTCGTAGCTTTACGCGACCTTGGCGCCCGGAACCTTACCCAGCTCCGCTACACCCAGCTCCGCTACTCCCAATTCGTTCACGATGTCGAGAACCTCGGAGGGCTCGGGACGATAACGATAGTCAGGGTCCGCCTTCGCATCGCGGATAGTGCCGCTGCCGTCGATGATGAAACGGGCGGGGATCGGAAGTTGCCAGACACTGGCTTCGTTGACGGCCTGAATGTCTGTCTTGAACACATTGAGATAGACGTTCTTCAGGTCCTCGGGGAACGTGTAGACGACGCCAAAGGCCTTCCCGACCTGGTTGTCTGTGTCCACGAGCAAATTGAATTCAAGCTTATCTGCCGTCGCCTGCTTTTGAGCCCTCTCGGGACTTTGCGGAGACAGCACGACGAGCTCTATGCCAGCCCGCTGAAACTGGTCATAGGCTTCGTTAAGCGCGCGCAGCTCTGCAGCACAGTAAGGGCACCAGCCGCCACGCGTGAAGCTGACCACGACCGGGCCGCGCTTGAGCAAGTCGGCCAATGACACGTCCTCTCCGTGCTGGTTTTTCAATGTGAACGCTGGAGCCTTTGCGCCACGCTCAAGGATTTGGTCAACCGCTCCGCTCGTGCGGAGGAATTCGATGTGCCCCTCCATCACGGCCGTCGGCTCGGCCGGGACCATCTGTCCGAATTTGTCCCGCAGTTGCGCAAGGGTTTGTTCGAGTTGCATGATAAATCTCCTTCTGGTTTTGAGTTGATGATCGGAATGGGTTAGTGGCGCCGTGGGCCTGTGACGACGCGGCTCCTTTCAAGCCGCCAGCACGGCGCCTTTGGCAAGCGCGATCACCTCATCCACGGACCACTGGTCATAAGCCTGGGTCCCGTATTTCGCCGCTTTGATCTGCCCGGACGGCGCGATCAGAAAGTCGCCCGGGAGGCCCAATGCGCCTCCCGAGAGCCGCAAGCCAAGATGGCCATGCGCCACCCCGCGCATGGCGGCACCCAGGGCCTTGCGGCTCATGACGGACCCAAGCGACGTCTCCACGCCAAATTCTTTGTAGAGGGCCTTCTTCGGATCGGCAACCAGCGCGAATGGAACGTCCTTCTGGTTCGACCGGATCGACTTTGCGGAAGAGTGAAAGACGATCACCTCTTTGATGCCCGCCGCTTCGATCTCCCGAGCGCGCCGACGTAGCTGGGCAATGTGCGTGTTGCAGATCGGGCAGTCCACGAACCGCCGGAATTGCAGATGGACGAGACGGTTGGGGTCGGTGAGCTGGATCGGCTCGCCCGTGACGGATTCCAGAGTTGTAGCTGGAACAATATCGCCTGGTTTTAATTTCATGTTCATTCACTCCTTGTTGTTTGGAGCACCTGCTCCTATGCGACCGCAGCGCCAATCGATCCTCCGGCCGCAAGCACTAGCGCGCTTTCCTTGCAGGATTGACGAGTTATTCACAATTACCTCCTTCGGGCGCCGAGCCGGAGCTGCACCCGGACGTATAGACACCAGGTCCTACGCAAATTGGCCGGCCGCCCGACCGCCTAAATTTCGATCCCGCCGGTGTCAGTACTGTTGTGGGAGTGTCCGAAGCGAGGTGGGCGAGTTGGGCGGAGGATGGTGCCGTAGAGCCAGAGCTAGTCTGCCGGGCCCGCTCCGGAGACGGAGTGGCCTTCGAAGAGCTGGTCCGTCCCTTTCGGCGCGAGCTTCAAACGCACTGCTACCGAATCCTGGGCTCAGCCGCCGACGCGGAAGACGCCCTCCAGGAGTCGCTTACCGCCGCCTGGCAGGGGCTCGTGGGTTTCGAAGGTCGAGCTTCCCTCCGCACCTGGCTGTACAGGATCGCGACCAGCCGCTGCCTGAATATGCGACGCGCGATCAGACGGTCACCGACGAATATTCCGCCGATGGATGTCGAGCCCCCAGAGCCCAGTCGATTGGGTGAGGTCCTCTGGCTGGAGCCGTATCCCGATGCCCCTGTGGCGGAGGTAGCTGACCCGACGCCGGGGCCGGAAGCGCGCTATGAGCAGCGGGAAAACATTTCGCTAGCCTTTATCACTGCGCTGCAACTCCTGCCACCACGGCAGCGCGCAGCCCTGGTCTTGACTGACGTGTTGGACTTCTCCGCGCGGGAAGTCGCCGACCTGCTCGACAGCACCGAGCAAGCAATCTACAGCGCAGTAAAGCGAGCGCGCACAACGCTCGCTCGCCGGCTGCCGCAGTCTGAACCACCGCCACTCCTGAACTCGCCGGAGGAAAAGAGGGTCCTCGACCGTCTGGTTCGCGCCTGGGAGGAATGCGACACGAACGCGTTAGTGGCGCTAATGACTGACGACGTCTGGCTGCGGATGCCGCCGAATCCTCTCGAATACCAGGGCAAGGAGCGGGCCGTGCGCTGCTTGGGCACAATTGTCTTACGCGAGGGCCGTCACTTCCGGCTCGTCCCCACTCGTGCGAATGGGCAACCGGCATTCGGCGTCTATCTATTCAGCCCTCTAAGTCGCGTCGCCCACGCCTTCGGCCTGATTGTAGTGACGTTGGCTGGCGATCGGCTCAGCGCAATCACGCAATTCGACAGTGGCCTGATGCCACGGTTCGGCCTGCCGCGTTCGGTGGCAGAAGACTGATTCAGGGTCGGCCACGCCAGGGCATTGGCCAAAGCAAATAGCCGCATAAAGCCCGAACGACGAAAGCGGTTGTCGCCGGTAAGCTCGCCGAACTTCAAAACGGCTGCGCGGCATTCTTGGCGATGTCGAAGGACGGATCGTTCCCGTCGCGCCCCCGCTCCGGCCTCCCGTATCTGGTGCAGACTGACATGCGGAGCGTCCTTGACCTTGTCGCCGATCAGGAGCGTCCGCTGGTAGTCGTCGTCGATGACGTCGACCGATGTTCATCGAGTGCAGCCACGCAGGTCATCGAGGCGATCAACCTCTTTCTCGCCGGTGAGTTTCCCAACTGTATCTTCGTGATTGCTCTTGACCCCGAAGTGGTCGTCTCCCACATCGAGGTCGCATACCACGACATTGTCGAGAAGTTGCGGCTGAGCCCGGGCTCCGAGGGCAACGGCGCCTCCAGTTTCCCCGCCATGCTGTCGGCGAGTCGGCCGGTCCTGCACAGCAACGAGTCGAGGTAGGCCTCGAGGCCCTTGAGCGAGGGTTCGGCCGGGAGGCGGAGCGGCAACTGAACGATCTTGTCGAGAAAACGCCACCCGAGGGCGACGTGGTCCGAGCCCACCCCAGGCTTGTCGCGGCGGATGACTCGGAGACCTCAACCCGGCCCTCAGCGTCCCCCGTGATCGAGACAATCGGAATGTCGCCGCAGTCGCCTATGTCCGGAGAGGACCTCTTCAAGCGGCTCGCCTCCTTGATTCGAGTCCGCGGCGCCGAGGTTGCCAATATCAAGGCCATTGCCGGCCGAGTACAGGCGGAGGTCTTTGGCACGGCGCTCGGCGGGCCATTGCGGCCGGAGACAAGAGCGGCGGCGCGGCAGGTGCTGAGTGAACGATTCCGGGACGGACAATCCCCAGATTCGCGAAACGATCCTCAACATCGTGACGCAGCTGCCATCGAAGAATCCGCGAGAAATCAAGCGCGCAATCAACCTCTTTCGGTTCTACGCCTTTATCGGGGCAGAACGGCAGTTCGCCGGCCTCGACGCACCCGATCTCAAGCAGGCGGCGAAGCTCGCCACGCTCGCCGTCCGCTGGCCCGAGCACCTGGGACGCCTCGTCGCGCAAGCTGCCGACGGAAGGATCTGGCTCGACCATCTCGAGGATCCCGCGCGGTCAACGCCAACGAAACCAGTCAACGTGCGCGTCCGTCGCGTGGCCGTCAACTCCGGAAAGGCCGGTCACAAAGCTCCAGCGAAGAGCGTTGCCGCCACAGCGGAGCCGAATGCGTGAATCACGGAACTCGGCGAGGCCGGCCTCAGCGCCAAGGCCGGGTGGCTTAGCATCAATGACTTACGCGGCTTCCTCGAGACTGAGGTTGCCGCCGGCCACAGATAAAGGAAACGCCCTGCAAACGCCCAATTTTGGCGTCGGTTTTCTGTAGCCACCGTTGTAGCCACCAGAATGGAATTCCTTGGACGTAATGGACATCCTTGGAATACATGGAGAGCCAAAATCGACACCCGAATTCAATTGCCGTCTGTTTTGTAAACAGCGGGTCGCCGGTCCGAATCCGGCCGTCGGCTCCAGATTTGTGTGTGAATCCGGCTGATACCCGACAAAACGGGTTCGGCTGATGGTTGACACAGTTTCGGCTGATGCCTTACACCGGTTCCGGCTGATGCTTGACACTCCCGCACATGAATAGTTGAGCGTGGGAGAGCAGCGGTACAAGGCGGTCATGGCGGTGCTCAGCGACGGGCGGACGGTGACGGAGGTGGCCCGGGACTGGGACGTGAGCCGGCAAACGATCCATGCCTGGCTGGCGCGCTACGAGCGGGAAGGCATGGAGGGGATGGGCGACCGATCGCACCGACCGGCCAGGTCCGGTCTTGGACGTGGATTTCTGACAAGGTGCTCGACGCCAACCGTTTGGTGACAAATAGGCGGTCCGGCTTTAGTGAGCGAGCTTGGCAGCTTCGGCGGCGACGAGCTCGTGCCAGCTCCGATAGCGAATCGCACCTGCCAGTTTGGACCCTAAAACCCAGGCCTCCCATTCACCCTCGAGGGTGATTATTTCGGGGTTGAGCAGATAGACGTATCCGTCGATCTGCTCACTCACCTGCAGGCAGGCGCGCAAGTACTCGCGCCGAATCGCCGCTGTTTCCTGCTTCGGACCGTACACGAAGTACTCTGCGTCCGGAACCGTATAGATCTCCTCGGTCCAGATGTGCAGGTACACAGGCTCCAGGTCTCTAAACCAACCGATCTGGCTGGTGCCGTACCAGCGTTCGGGGTAGGACGGCCCCCGCAGCCAACCGTTGGTGACCCGCAGGTATTGCCTGAAAGACGGGGGAAGTGCCCTGCCCAGGCGTCGCTCGAGATGCTCGATCTCAGCGTCGGAGGCGGGCGAAAGACCTAGCCAGCCGGACTTTACGACGGCTTCGTCCATCGCAATGCGGTTCTCTTCGCGACCCAGCAGTCGTCGGGACAGCCCGGCCAGCGTCTGCCACCACTGAGCACGATCCGGGTCGGCGGCGATGCCAGCTGGCGGACTCGCACGCCCCGGTCGGGGAATCGGCTGGAAACCGAGGGCCATCAGTGATTGGCGAACCTCTTTGCTCACGTCAGTGTCCTTCAGGACTGCTCTTAGGGCGTCCGCTTCCTCGGACGTACCCAAGCCGAAGCGGCCGATGGTGGCAGCAGCCGAGCGGCGAACCCCGGTGTCAGGGTCGTGGCCAAGGTTGTGGACTGCCAAGGAGGTATCGCCAAGCCAGGCAAGGCAATAGGCTGCCTCGCTACGGCGATGAGGGTCGTGGTGATGGCGCCACGTCTCGATGGTCTGCAGGACGCCCGGTCGGGCGCCCCACCAGCTGACCAGCGAAGTCAGCGTGGACACGTTCTGCTCGCACTCAGCCAGCTGATGCGTGATGTGTTCGTGATGCCGGGGATGCAGCCTGACCTGCGTAGCCGCGTTGATCGCCGCGCGACGGACGGTGGCGTTGCGCGTTTTGAGTCCCGTTAGAGGCCGGAGGTCGATGACGTATTGCCCGTTCGAGATGGCCGCGAATGCCTCAATACAGGCCACCCTGAGTTCGTCACTCTCAGCCTCATCCGCCACGCGCTGCTGCAGGTCCCAACGGGCCTGAGTCTCGGGGGCGATGCGGCTCTGTGCGCGGTACTCGAGGTATGCCGCCGAATACTCCTCCTCGGTGTAGGCGCCGCGGATCTGAGCCAGCCGCACGACCGCGCCCAGCCGTTCGCCGAGTAGGCAGGACCGGTCGTTGAGCACGGCCAGGTCGTCGATCAGGGTCATGGCTTCTGTCCCCGGTGCTAGGGCCAAGTCGGCGAGGAGCGCACCTGGCTGAACCTGGTAACGGAAAGGACCCGTCCTTCCTGCGATTGGGCGTGGCACGGCAAGCCTTCCGTTAATCGATATGCAGGACTGTTAGTCCACGAAGAGTTCGAGACTCGTCTCCCGCTGATTCCCCACTCGGGCGGCGAAGAAGGGTATTGTCACTGCCGTCGGGGAGAGACAAAACCTGCGCCGGAGCGACTCGCCACAAGATGGCACCTCGATCGGTTCCGACTTGGCGGTGGGCCGCGCTCGACGGTTAGCCGATGCTCAGTCAGCGATCCGCCGAAACTGACGAGCGTGATAGGGCCGAGGGCCACCAGTTCCAGCGGCCAAGGATCATCGCGATCGAAGGGACCAGGAGTGTTCGGACAAAGAACGTATCCAGCAGGATGGCAAAGGCAATCGTAAAGCCGAGTTGTCGAGACTGACCCGAGTTTCCAGCGATGGCGAGCACCGTAAAGGTGCCGGCAAGGATGAGACCGGCCGACGTGATGGTTGCGCCGGTGTGCCCGACGGCGCGAACCAGGGCATCACCAAGTGGGTGACGTTGCGCCTCCTCGCGAACACGGGTCATCAGCAAAATGTTGTAGTCCTCGCCCAGCGCCATGGCGAAGATGAAGAGGAGGATTGGAATCACGAAATTGATGTTGACATCACCCGCCAGCCTGATGAATACAAACGAGGCGAATCCGAGGGCCGCCGCATAGGACAGCCCGACCGTCAGTACCAGATAAATCGGGGCAACCAGGCTCCGAAGCAGGAGGGCGAGTAGAAGGGCAAGCGCCGCCATGACGACGGGTGCAATCAGAAGTAGATCGGAGGTCGAATAGGTGCCAATGTCGTTGGCCACCGCGTCAAGCCCGAGCACGCCGTTGTCCTGTGCGCCAACGACGGCGGCGACGTTCCCAAGCGTTCGACGCACATCGGGAATCGAGGCAATCGCCGACCGGCTCCCCAATGGTCCGGCCACAAGGAGTGCGTAAAACTGGACAGTCCGACCGTCATCGCTGATGAACTGCGCTGTGCTTCGATAGGCCTGGTACGCGTTCGACGACAAGGACACACCCGCTAGCGGCGAGGGAGGCAGCGCAGCGGCCGGTCCTAACTGGGCATGCATGCTGACAAGCTGGTCTAACGAGAGGTTGGTGCCGTTGGGGTTGAGCGGGCCAGACACCGACTGGAATATGGGCGCTGAGCCCAAGCGACTCTCCGCGGCGGCGAGCCGGTCAGGCTGGTCCCAGATGGGCGTGGCAAAGCGAAGGATAAGGGCTTCGGGATTGCGAGTCGCTGCCGGGAAGTGAGCCAGCAGCGCCGCGTTCCCCGCGGCTGAGTCACTTCCCGCCGGCGCGCCGGATGATGTGAAACCACCAACGGTGAACGCGCTAAGACCGGCAGCCAGCGCCGTGAAGAGGGCAGCTCCCATCGGCAGGACGACAAGCGGTCGGCGAACGACGCGAGCTGCCACACGTCCCCAGGCGCCGGTCGTCTGCTGACCCGTTCTTGGGTGCGAGGGCCAGAACAAAGCCCGCCCGAAAATCGCCAACAGAGCCGGTAATAGAGTCAACGCGGCTACCAGGATGACCGCCACCCCGAGCGCCAGCGATGGACCGAGGCCGCGATATAGCGCAAAGGACGCGACGACCAAACAGCCCAAAGCGGCAATAACAGTCAGGCCGGAATAAGTGATCGACAATCCGACCCGACTCATCGCGGTCACAAGGGCGTCGCTTGGAGTCGCACCGCGACGGATTTCTTCGCGTACCCGGAATACGAGGAACAGTCCATAGTCCGTGCCCGCCCCGATCAACAGAACCGGAAGCAAAGTCTGGGTTGCCGCAGACACGGGCAAGCCGAGCTGACCGGCTTTTGCGATCAACGGCCCTGACGCGAGCAGCGCCAGGACGGCCGGGAGGAGCGTGACCAGCGGGGCCAGCAGGGCGCGGTAGACCACGAACAGCAGCACGATGACGAACAGGACGATGAACACTCGAATGTTGGTGCCGGTCTGAGATGCCGACGCAGCCGCATCGGTGGTCTGTGCCAGGGGCCCGGTCAGGTGAAAGCTGAGGCCGGTTGGTGGCGGCGACTCTGCGAAGGTCATCCGGATTTGGTTGATCAGGTCCGGATTCGCCGTGTTGCCGCCAGCCGAGTTCGTAATCACCAGCGCTTTGCGCGCCTGGCCGTTGGCGGAACGGCCCTGGTCGTAAACATTGAGTACGCCTGGCAGACCCGCGGTCGCCGTTTCAACGCGGTCGATCGCTGCGTCATCCGAAGGTGTTAAGGCCACGTCAGCTCTGGACGCGATGATCACGGCGGTCGCCCCGACGTTCGTCGTCTGAAATGGAGCCGCCAGCGTCGCCGCGTGCTGACTGGGTGCGCTCGATGACAGGAACTGGGCGTTATTGGACTGGGCAACCGTGGCGAGGCTGGGCAATGCCCGAGCCGCGGCTACGGTGCCGACGATCCAGATGGCGAGTATGGCCCAGCGGAACTTGATATCGAAGCGAGCCAGTGCCTGAAACATCGCCGTTCGCTCCCTTATCCGCCGCCAGTCGTGAACGCGAAGGGAGTGGAAAAGGAAAGCATCGCGATCGCCAGGGCGATGCTGATGACCTCGACACGCCGGCTGATCATGTCCCCCAACCTAGCAGTCATGCATAATTGCATTAGTGCAGCATAGTAGCACGCGCGAGACTGGGAGCACGCAAAAAGTGGAAGTGGGGCGGCGAGCGCGAAAGAAAGAACAGACCCGCCAGGCCCTGATCGATGCCGCGATGCGTCTCTATCGCGAGAGGGGCTTCGAGGGGGTGACGATTGCTGCCATTGCGGAAGAGGCCGACGTGGCGCCCCGAACTTTCTTTGGCTACTTCCAAACCAAAGAGGACGTCTTTCTTGGGCCCGGCGACGAGCGGCTCGAAAGACTGGTTCAGGCAATTCGGCAGCGCGATCGCCGGCAGCCAATTCTGAAAGCGATCCGTTCGGTCCTGCTCGAGGATCGGCCAGTCACTGAGGCGAAGTCGGCCCGATCGCCGGGGCTGTCCGCGCTCCTCGGGCATCCCGCCATTGCAAGCCGGTTGCGCGAACGCTGGAACCGTTGGGAGGACCTCTTGGCAGAGGCCATCGCTGAGGAGGTCGGCGCCCGCCCAGGGGATCCGGAGCCGCGGGTTGTGGCCGCAGCGCTTACCGGCGCGATTCGCGTAGCAGCCGCCGCAGCACGTGAGCAACCCCGACGACGCAGGCAGATTGCGGAGCGTGTGTTCGAGTTTCTGTCATCTGGCCTGTCCCATTACGGAGTCGCGGATTGATCTTCGTCTCCTTCATCTGTCCTTTTCAAGGAGCCAGTCGTAGCCACAGGGCGCTGGGCCGGGTTCGCCCGGCCCAGGCTCACCCAGCAAGCGATGCCGCCCGAGTTTCTCTCTGACTTATCCGCATTGACGGAGGGCCGCGCGCCCGTTAGTCTTCTCCGCGGGTGAGGGGAACAAGAACGCGGTCGCTGACGCTCGTGACAGCGAGCGCGATCATGATGACCGCCCTGGCGCCAGGGGCAGCCATCGCTGCTTTGGCCAGCGACCAGGGGAGCGTGCGGTTCAGCCTCCAGCACCGGGTTGGTTTCGCCTCCGGCGACGACTGGGAACCAGCCATCGCAGCCGACCGGTTTGGCCATGAGTACGTCCTGTACAAGCACTACGACGTTCCGGGCGGCGGCACCTGCCCTGCCTGCGATGTCCACCTCCTTATACAGCGCAGCAGCAACGGTGGGCGTAGCTGGACGGCGCCCAGGGCGATTGCCCCGGTAGCCGTTGACGGTGGGCAGTACGATCCGCAGATCGCGGTCGACCCCGTGGACGGCCGCACTTTGTGGGCCTCCTTCCTGCAGAACGCCAACTCCGTGATCGGGGTGGTCGAATCCACCGACTTCGGCGAGACCTGGTCCCCCGTTCGGGTCGTAAGTCATGGCCTTATCGGGCTGGACAAGGACTCGCTCGTGGTCCGCGGCCGGACCGTGGCGGTGGCGTACGACGACGGCTTCAGCACCTATGCGTCAGTCTCGCAAGACGGCGGTCGGCAGTGGACCACCCGCCTGGTTACGCCCGGCAGCGACCGCTTTAACCTGCCGTTGTCGGCGGGGGGCGGAATCGATTCCAAAGGCAATCTGTATTTTGCCTGGAACAGCTTTGATGCGGCCCACTCGGCTAACGGGGACGGACCGGTTACGCTCTGGCTCACCCGCTCCAGCGACGAGGGAAAAACCTGGCAACGAGTTGTGATCGCTGTGAGCGGCGCTCCCCCGCCCTGTAGCGGTTGTGGCTTCGCCTATCTAAGTGCGCAGATGACCATGAGGATCGGGCCCGACGACGCAGTCTATCTCCTCTGGAATGGAACGGTCGACCAGACGGACTTTGCACCCGAGCGCATCTTTTTCAGTCGCTCGCGGGATCACGGCCGAACCTTCTCACCGCGCCGGGAGGTGTCCACTGCTCCGGCTGGGGCAGAACATGCTTTCCCAGCGATCGTTGTCGGCGATCGAGCGGGCGACGTACGGTTGGCGTGGATGGACACGCCGCAGGTGGCTCCGGACGGAACCGGCACCTGGAACGTTCGTTACCGGGCCACTGAAGATGACGGGCAGAAGCTGGGGCCGGAGGTGCGCATCTCCCGATTCGTGCCCGGCTATCCCTATCTCACGCCGGCCGGATTCGCGTCGCCATACGGCGACTACTTTCAGATGGCGATTGACGCAAGCGACGCCACCGTGCTGGCGTTTGGCGAAGGCCCGAACTACGGTGGGCCGGGCAACATTTGGGTCTCGCATCAGCTTCAGACCGGCGAACCGGACATAGCCGCTGGTGGCCCGGATATAGCTGCCATGGTTGGGGCCACGGGGATCGCTCCGGAGCCACTCGCCAGCGTCCGAGCGGTGGATGCGCGCGCCTTACGCGTCCGCTGACCGTGCGGCGGTTGTTCGCTTGATCTCCAGCGTCGCCTGCTGCCCAAGCTGGATGAGCAGCAGCTCCTGCGCCCCCTGACCGCCGATCAGACCAAGCGCGTCGCGCATATAGCGCTCCCATGGGTGCTCACGCATGTAACCCTGGCCGCCATGGAGGTTCATCACGGCCAGGCCGACCTTGATCGCTTGCTCGGCGACGAATTCCTTGGCGGCCGTTGAAACGGGGTCGAAGAACTGGTCCCGCGAGCCGTACGTGGTCGCCAGCGCTCGGTGGACGATCGCCTGCGAAGCCTGGAGCGCAACGAACATCTCGCCCACCGTGCGCTGCACGTTGGGGAATTCGAGCACACCCCGGCCGCCGCGCTGACGGTCATCGAGCGCGAGCATGCAGGCATCGAAGAGCGCTCGCATATGACCGACTACCGAGCAGGCGGTCATCAGGCGGCGGTTGCGTAAGTAGGTGTTCATGGTGCTCAGGGCGTCGGCGCCCACGACGAGGCGGTCCGCCCTGAGGTGGACGTCGTGCAGGCTCAGGCTCCCGAACCCCATCGAGCGCAGGCCCATTGTCGGAAGTGGCTCGACCTCGACGCCATCGTCCCCACGCTCGACGAGGAAGGCCAGGATGTCGCTGGATTCCCTGTCCCTGGCATAGACGAGGAATGCGTCGGCGAACACCGCACTGCCGATGAACGGCTTGTTGCCGTCCAACCGCCAGTCGTCAGCTCCCTCAGATGCGATCGTCAGGTAGTCGAACGGGTCGCGGCTCTCGTAGGCCGCCGGGGGACAGACGAAGTCCCCGGCCGCCATCGGGGTTGCATAACGCTGCGCCAGCTCCGGCCGGCCCGTTCCCAGCAGCAATTCGGCAACGCCCGCATTCACGTCGACCACCGACGCCAAACCGGTGTCGCGGGAGAGGCGCGACACCTCCTCCAGGACGATGCCCCACTCGAACTTGTCCCGCCCCTCGCCTCCGATCGCGGGCGGAAGCGAAAAGCCCAGGAGGCCGAGCCGCCCGGCTTCGGCAAGCAACGCCCGCGGCAGCGGCTCGCCCGAACGGTCCCGGTCGTCCGCGCCAGGATTGACGCGGTCGCGGATGAAGCCGCCGAAGCGGCGTTCGGCCTCGGCGCGCAGCCTGGCGATGCGATCCGTTTCGCGTTGGGCGCCGAGGGCGATCATGCGACTCGCTCCTCGAGGAAGGACGCCGCCAGGCCCGCAATGGTCTCGCCGCCGGTGAAATCGGTAAGGAAGAGGCTCACACCCAAACGCTCCTCGATGTCGATCGCCAGCTCGACCGCGGTAAGGGAGTCCATACCGAGTTCCTTGATCGAGCTGTTGGGATTTACTTCGGCGGGATCCATGCCCAGAAAGCCCGCGAACGCCTGCTGCAACTGGGCAGTAAGCTCGGCCAACGTCCAGGTGTTCATTGGGCCAGCTCGAAAGGCATGATCGAGAACAGCTCGCCTCGGTCGAGCTGACGGTACATCAAGTCGCAGAGCGATGCCTCCAGGTCGGCGCCGGCGGAAGCCGAATCGTCGCCCACGAGCCGCTCCAGGCAGAGGGCCAGCCACCCGCCGCCAGCGACCTCGGGTGCCAGCGCGCGGCGGCTGGTCCGCCAGATCTGCAGGCAGCAGGCCGCCGCATGCAAGACGCAGTGGCGACGCGCCAGCGAGAGGTCGCCCGGTGTTGGGATGGTCGCCAGGTTCTTTCGGAGCACCCTGGCCTGGTCCCGAAGCGTGCGCAGCGCGGCCGCGGCGCGAGGCCCGGCCTCCAAGACCTCCTCCGAGCTGTCGGGCGGCCCGAACCAGTGCTCGACTAACTCGTCACCGCCGGGATCGGCGATGCGGAGGCCGGTGCTCGACGGGTCCCATGCCGGCGCCGGCATACCCAGGTCGCAGAGCCGGTCCAGGTCGACCCGCTCGCCATCGCGACGCCCGATTCGCATGAGCTGGGCGAGTTGGGACGCGATCATGGAAAGCTGGACCAGTTGCGTCCCCTCGAAGATGCTGGTGATCGTGATATCCCTCGCGATCTTCTGGAAGATGCCGTCGCCGACGCCCTCCCGTAAATAGGAGCGGGCGCTGAGGACGACCGACGCGTCTCGCACGACCCGTTCGCTCAGGTTGGGGACCAGGTACTTGGTGACCGCCGCCCACAGCGACGCCCGCCGCGGCGCCAGGGTCAGCGCCCGAGCCGTGATCACGGTCACGCACTCCGCGATCAGGATGTCGATGAAGGAACCCAAGAGCAGGGACCGGACCGCTGGAATATCACGGATTGGTTTCCCGTACAGCCGGCGGTCGCGTCCCCAGCCGAGCGCGAGGCGCAGCGCCGTGTCGGCGGCACCCAGCGCCATACCGCCGATCATGGTCCGCGTGTACAGCAGGGTGGTGAACGCCATCTCCATGCCGCGACCGGCGCGCCCGACCACCGCGCTTGCCGGCAGGGGGCAATCGTTGAACGCCATCCCGCCCATGTCGTGGCCGCGCAGCCCGAGCGTTCGGATCTTCGGCAGGCGTCGCAGGGTACCTGCCGGAAGTTGGTCGGGGCGGATGAAGAGGAGGGAGAGCGCCGGCTCCATCTGCACCAGTGCCACCACGAACGAGCAGCGGGACGCGTTGCCGATGAGCCACTTCTCGCCTGTCAACCGGTAGCCGCTCTCGGTTGTCTCCGCTCGAGCCATGGTGGCCAGGAAATCGCTGCCGGCTTCGCGTTCGGAGACGGCGAACGAACCGAACGCGCCGCTGCCGATCAGCATCTGCGCGACCTGGCGTCGCTGGTCGTCATCGCCCCAGGCCCAAACCGGGATAGCGCCCAGCATGGTGGAGCCAAGTCCGGTCGTCAGCACCAGGTCGCGCCGAGAGACCACGCGCACCAGGGCCAGCAGCTCTTCAAAGGATGTCAGACGACCGCCCAACGCTTGCGGGACGAGCTGAGCGTGGACGCCCCAGGCGCGCAGCATTTCAAAGGCCTCAGATGGCGGCTCCTCCCGCTCGTCGTGCCTGACAATTGTGCGGAACGAAATCGGCGATTCTGGGGAGAAGGGGTCGCCGAGGATCTGCTCCAGGTCCTGGGCAGCCGCGTGGATCGGCCGCACGGCGATCAGTTCCATCCGCGACCCGATAGATGG
The DNA here is from genome assembly GCA_035279665.1 of Candidatus Dormiibacterota bacterium. Taxonomy (GTDB): domain Bacteria; phylum Chloroflexota; class Dormibacteria; order CF-121; family CF-121; genus CF-13. Next base: position 14,561 of record DATEHI010000027.1, read on the forward strand.
GTGGTGAACTGCTCGATTGCCAGCGCGCGCGGCTCGCCGCCCTCGACACCGACCAACTCATGCACGAAGACCAGCCGCCCCTGCCACTCGTGGGCGGACGAGAGGACGGCGCCCTCATCGAACAAGAAGAAGGGCCGGTTGAAAAGAAGGTCGAGGCGTCGCAACGGCGTGCTCAGAGCAAGGCGGAGCGCGGGAATCCTCGAGGACTCGACCCTGACGAGCTGCTCGCGCCCACCGCTGGCGAGTGAGACCGCTTCTGGCCAGTACCACTGGTCGGCGACCTCGCATTGATGGCGATGGATGGCAAACGGTGTCCTTCCTCGCGCCAGCTCGGCGCCGTCTCGCAGGATGGCGGCGAGCAGTCCGGGCGCGGGAGAGCGATGCGGTCGGACCTCGATTTCATCGGGCCGAAAGGCCGCCATCACCCCAGGTCCGAGCCTGGCCGGCGCGCCCGAGAGGGCCGGGTCGCCATCGAGGCGGAGCGGAACGCAGCACGCCCGCATGCGGGTCGTTATGCCGTGCGCGCTATCGACCTCGACCTCACACTCGAACTGGGTCCCGCCTCCTCGGACCCGCCCCATCACCCTCATCTTCAGGCAATCGGAGTCGAAGTACCTGACGGGTTCATCGAAGATGAGCTGGGCCGACCAGAGCACAAAGCCGGTCTGGTACTCGGCAACAAGGCGGCGATGGCTGAGCGCGTGCACGCTGAGCCAGCGCCCTGCCGCGTTGAAACCGAGCCGGCAGACCGCCGTCGGTTGCAGACCGAGCGGCGTGAAGAGGCCCGTGTCAACCGGCATCTGGTACGCGTCCCACCTCGGCACGGCTCAACCTCCAGAGACCGCGAGGAGCAGATCGACGGAATCGCCATCGCTGGCGGGACGGGTCAGTTGCTCCCGGTTCAGTTGCTCGCCGTTCAGGAAGATCTGGTGCGTCGCTCGAACCCTGCCCTCGCGATCGAACAGGACGGGTTTGAGCGACTGGTACTCATCGGCCAGCTTGGTCAGGGCCGCCCCGACCGTGGGCGCGGCCACGCTGATGACTCGCCGGTAGTCGGTGAAACGGAGAAGGGCGCCGCTGACACGGACCATCATCGGTCAGGCAACCTCTCTGGCCGGCTATCGTTGTCGCCTTGCGCTTCCGGCGTCGATTCGAAGGAGACCACCTCGTGGCCGCGCAGCGCCTCCAGAAAGGGCTGGAAGCTTCCGCACACCAAACACCGCACGACTCCACCGTCGATTTCCACCTTGCTGACGCCTCGCGCGCGCTCGATGACCCGAGCGGGAGGTGGGCTCACAAAACTGACCTTTACCCGGCGGATCGTCAGCTCCTCAGTCATGAGGGTCACGCTACGCGTCGGGCTGGGCCGGCGAAATCCGTCGAATTACTGATTCAATGCTGAAGAGGGCGTACGTGGTAGTGGTTTCCTGATCTCATGGCCCGACCGACGCATCGTCCAGGTAACCTGCCGCCTGAGCTGACCAGCTTCGTCGGCCGGGGCGGCGAGTTGGCCGAGCTCAGGAAGAAGCTGGCCAGCGCCCGGCTGGTCAGTCTTGTCGGACCGGGCGGAGTTGGCAAGAGCCGCCTGGCGGTCCGAGCCGCGACCGACCTGGCGCGTGGCTTCAAAGATGGCTCGTGGCTGGTCCAACTCGCCGAAGTCCGAGACCCTGACCTCGTGCCCAATGCCGTGCTCGCAGCGCTCGACCTTCGTGATCAGGCCGCCACCGAGCCGCCCACCCTTCTGCTCAACTACCTGGCGGATAAACAGCTTCTGCTGGTCGTGGACAACTGCGAGCACCTGCTGGCACCGGTTGGCCAGCTCGTTGGAGAAATCATCCGGGCCGCGCCGGGCGTGCGCGTCATCGCCACCAGCCGGGAGCCGCTCTCCGAGCAAGGCGAGCACGTGGTGCCCGTGCCGCCCCTCGAGCTTCCCTCAGCCGACCTCAGTCAGCCTCTCGATCGGCTCCGACAGATTGAAGCGGTCATGCTGTTTACCGAGCGCGCTAACGCGGCCTCGGGGAGATTCGAGCTGACCGCCGCGAACCAGGCTGCCGTCGTCGAGGTCTGTCGACAGCTCGATGGCGTGCCGCTGGCAATCGAGCTCGCCGCCGTAAGAACGCGGGTCCTGACTCCGGAACAGATCCTGGACCGTCTGACCGATCGCTTCGAGCTGTTGACGGGTGGTGGCCGGGCGGCACTGCCGCGTCACCAAACGCTGCGCACCGCCATCGACTGGAGCTACGACCTGCTGCGCCAGGACGAGCGGCGGCTGCTGCGGCGGCTGTGCGTGTTCGTTGGACGGTTCACGCTTGATGACGTCGAGGCCGTCTGCATGCTGGACGGCGAGACGCCTGAGCGAACCCTGAAGCTCGTCTCCTCGCTGGTAGACAAGTCGCTCGTCATGAAGCAAGACGCCAAGGGCATTGCCGTGTATCGCCTCCACGAGACGATGCGGGAATACGCCGTGATGAAGCTGCGAGGCGCCCATGAGGCCGACGCCATGGGGCTGCGCTGCGCGGACTACTACGTGGCGACCTGCCGGCAACGTACCGTCGAGGCTCGAACAGAGCTGCTGGCGTGGCTGGCATGGATGGACATCGAGATCGACAACATCCGTGCGGTGCTCAGGCACTGCCTGACGGATGGGGACGCATTGCGCGGACTCGCCCTCGCGCGCTCAGTGAGCTGGTACTGGTTTACCCGCGCGACGACCGAAGGCGTCCGCTGGCTCGACCAGCTGATGGCGCTCGGTGGCGGCGATCCTGACACGCGGGCCTGGGCGCTTTTCATCCGGGGCTTCCTCGGGATTCTGCAGGGGGACGCTACTGTTGCCAGGCCAATGCTTGACCGCGCGGTGGCCGCGGGGCGGCAGACAGGGGACGGCCGTTTGCTGTCGGCTGCCCTGACCATGGGATCGATCGCCGCGAACATGACCGGCGAGCCTGTCGCCGCCAGGCGATTGCTCGATGAGGCGCAGCAAGTCACCGTTCCTCTCGATGACCCCGAAGCCACGTTGGGTTTGCTTCAGGCTCAAGCCTTTAACGGCTTCTTCGAAGGTGATCTCGCCACTGTGAAAGCCGTGTCGTCCGAAGGCGTTCGCCTCAGCCGGGAAACGGGCGACGTCTACCGGCTTGACGTGATGCTGATGAATCGGGGCCTCGGCGCGCTCCTTGCGGGTGATCTGGTTGAGTCGAAACCTTTCTTCATGGAGGCTTTGCAACACGCGCGCGAGATCGATGACCGGGTGTCCCAGTTCTATCTACTCGATGTGCTGGGCTGTCAGGCTGCCACCTCTGGACAGGCCCAGCTTGCTGCGCGGTTGCTCGGAGCCGCGGAAACCATCCGGCTGGGCGCCGGAGCAACGCCCATGCAATTCTTCACTCCCCTGCTCGATCAGGCAACTGAGGCGGCGGTGGCGGCGATCGGACGGGCGCGGTTCGACGCCGAGTTCAGTGCTGGAAGGGGACTGAACCGTGACGACGCTTTCCGTCTCGCCTCTGGTGAATCCCCTCCCGTTGTCGCGGCAAGCTCCGATCGTGCGAGCATCGGTGTGCTGGGGAAGCGGGAACTAGAGGTGGCGCAGTTGATCGCCGATGGCCTTACCAACAAACAGATCGGGCTGCGGCTGTTCATTTCCGAGAAGACGGTCGCCAGCCACGTCAGCAACATTCTCAATAAGCTCGGGTTCAACTCACGTGCCCAGATCGCCGGCTGGGTCGCGTCGCCGAATCAATAAACAAGGCGGGCGGGACGGACTCCGCACGGCCCTTTTGGCGAGCGACTAATCCCAAATGCCGTTCGGACGGCGCTCCTTGACAGCCTCCGAACAGAGGTCTATTACTGGGTCGTCAGAGGCCGCTCGTGGTTGGAGGGATTGCGATGTCCGAAGAGAATAAGGCTCTCATTCGCCGCGCTATAGACGCCGGAAATGACGAAGGGCTGGCATCTATCGATCGGTTCTTTGCCGACGACTGGATTGGTTGGGACAGCCGGGATGGCTCGAAGAGCAGTCGCGACGACATGAAGAAGGAGATGGAGGTCATTCTGTCGGGGTTCCCTGATGCGCGCACCCATATCGATGACCTCGTTGCCGACGGGGACAGAGTTGCTTCGCGCGTAACTGTGACCGGCACCCATACCAAGGACTCGAAGACCTACGGTCCGCCGACCGGCAGGCGGGTAACGTTCGCGATGATGGGAATCGATCGGATCGCCAACGGAAAAATCGTGGAGAGCTGGTTCGAGGCAAGCGGGCTCGGCTTCCATTACCAGCTAACTGGCAAGCCGGCGCCGTCACTGAAACAGCCGGCGTCCAGGTAGGAAGCCACGCAGTTTCCCGAGGGCATATCCGGCCGTCAACTCATACCTGCGGTCACGGATAGATTGGAGTGATGTCCGGCCACAGATTAAGAACGATCGCCGGGCTGTGTGGGATCGCCGGGCCAGTCGCGCTCACGGTGTACTTCGCCGCTCCGGCCTTGACGAACTGGCCCTACGCCGGCGCGTCGGCCGCGCACCTGACCGCGTACGCAGGCAGCCACCAAACGCTGTTCTTCGCGGGCGCCTGGTTCCAGGCAACCGGGACGCTCCTCAGCATCGTCTTCTTCCTCGCCATCGTTCAGCTTGCCGGTGCTTCGACTCGCCTCCCTGGCATGGTGGTCGTCGTCGCCTCTGCGGCCCTGCTTGGCCTGGTGCTGGTCGAAGCGGCCTTGCTGACGGAGGTCCCGCTGGCGGCCGCTAATGGAGACTCCGCGACGGTGGTGACGACTTTCGACCTCAGCAATGGGGTCTTCGCCCGGGTGTTCCCGCTGGCGCCAGCCTCAGCCACTTATGTCGGCCTCGGAGCGGTCATCCTCGGCTCGAGCGTGGTGCATCGCTGGTTCGGTTACGTTGCGGTTGGCCTCGGCCTCGCCTTCGAGGTCGCCGGGATCGTTGCGCTCTTCACCATCGCAGGGCTCATCCTGGCGATCATCCTCTCGGTCGCCCAGGAGATCTGGATCGTCGCCGCCGCGGTCGCCCTCTTGCGACAACCCCGGTAACGGGCCGGGGTCCTACTATGGACGGGGTCCTCTTAGACAGGACGCTGAGGAGGCAATCGAACTCATGGAATGGAAGATTGAACTGGTGGCGGTTCCGGTATCCGCCGTCGACCGGGCCAAGTCGTTTTATGTCGACAAGGTCGGCTTCAACGCCGATCACGATCAGCAGGTCAACGAGAATTTGCGCTTCGTACAGCTGACGCCGCCGGGTTCGGCGTGCTCGATCTGCATTGGCACCGGACTGACGACCATGAAGCCCGGGTCGATCGAGGGCCTGCAGATGGTGGTGCCGGATATCGAGATCGCGCACAAGCAGCTTGCCGAGCGCGGCGTCGCGGTCAGCGATATCGAGGACTTGTCGTGGGGTAGGTTCGTGTACTTCAGCGATCCCGACGGCAATAAGTGGGCGGTACAACAGGTGCCAAAGCGCAACTAAGAGATGCCCGCCGTCAAGGAAATCGGCGTTTCTGAGCACATCAAGAAGGTCCCGCCGACCGTGCGTCCGATCGTGCAGGCGGCCCGCCGAGCGGTGAAGGCCGTCGCGCCGAAGGCGGACGAGATCAGTTATCAGAGCCACGCTCCGCAGTCGAGCACCTATATGTGGAAGATCGTCCGCTACGCGGTCGACGGCCAAAACGTCGTTGGAATCGGCACGTTCCCCAGGCACTCCACGCTGTTCTTTTACCGGGGCCGCGAGCTCAATGACGGGAGCGGACTGCTCGAGGGTTCCGGAAAGGACTCTCGTTTCATCACGCTCAAGGCGCCCGCCGATGCGGATCAGCCGGCCGTCAAACGACTGCTGCGGGAGGCGTTCAAGCTCGGAGGCGTCTCCCGATAGCAGGGCGGCCACCGCATTTCGCGCCGGGCTGATCCAAATGTGCGGGCGTATTTCCTTCTCGTTCAACCGGGCAGAGCTGCTGGCCACCTATGCCTGGCTGCGCGATGCGCCCGAGGAGGAAGCTCGCTACAACATCGCGCCGACGGATCCGGTCGTGGCCGTCGGCCCTCACAGTGCCGATCTGGTGCGCTGGGGTATCGACGGCAGAAAGGGCGGCCTCTTCAACATCCGCTCCGAGACCGCGATTGCCAGGCCCTACTACCACCGACTCCTGCTCAGCCAGCGAATCCTTGTGCCGGCCAACCACTTCTACGAGTGGCGCAGCGTTGGTGGGCGGCGGATGCCGATCGCCATTTCACGGGAGGACGGGGCGGTCCTCAACCTGGCCGGGCTACTGGGAACGTGGGAGGGGACGCTCGCCGCCACCATCCTGACGACGGTTCCGAATGGGGACATCGTGTCCCTCCACAACCGCATGCCGGTGGTACTCAACGACGATGACGCCGCGACCTGGGTGCTCGAAGACCTGTCCCTCGAGCAGATCGCCGGCTTCCTCAAACCGTGTCCCGACGGATGGCTGCGCCTCGTGCCCGCCTCGCCCCTCGTGAACGATGTGCGGAATCAAGGTCCCGAGCTGCTCGATCCGGAAGCCTTGCCGCCCCAGTTCCAACTCGACCTGATGCCTCCCGGCTAGCGGTACCTGTCGATCCGGCCGCAGGCCATTCGTATACAAGCTAAAGACGGCCTCTGGTGCCGGCGGTACTGTCAAAAGGAGCAGATATGGGCAAGATTGTTGCGTTCACGAGTCTCACGCTCGACGGGGTGATGCAGGCGCCTGCGCGGCCAGACGAGGATCGCCGTGGCGGCTTCGAGCATGGCGGCTGGGCGATCCCCTATGCCGATTCGGTCATGGGCGCCGTCTCGGCAGAAAGTGGGGCGTCGAGCGGAGCGCTGTTATTTGGCCGGCGGACGTATGAGGACTTCTACGGCGTGTGGCCCACACGAACCGACGACAACCCTTTCACCGGGGTGCTGAACAACACCCAGAAGTACGTCGCCTCGACGACGCTGAAAGAGCCGCTGCCCTGGATCAACTCCACGCTGCTCAAGGGTGACGCGGCGGAGGCGGTGGCCAGGCTGAAGGCGCAGCCCGGCAAGGATGTCGTCGTGCTCGGCAGTGGCGTTCTTCTCCAATCGCTGATGCAGCGTAACCTCGTCGACGAATTTGTGCTCCTGATTCACCCGCTAGTGCTGGGATCGGGGCGCCGCCTCTTTACTGACGGAGGTCAATTCGCCGCACTCCGGCTCATCGGCGCCAGGACGACAACCACCGGCGTCGTGATCGCGACCTATCAGCCTGCCGAAACGGCCGCAGCGAAGGACCTGAGCCCCGCTCGGGCCGGGACGTTCGAAGGAAACGGTCGATGAAGCAGTATCTGCTGATCGTCAATCAGCCCGACGGGCCGCCTCCGCCGTCTCTCGACCTGAAACGGCTGATGCAGGATGTCAACGCCGTGATTCGCGAGATGAAGGCCGCCGGTGCATGGGTCTTCAACGGCGGTTTGCACCCAGCCAGCACGGCGACCGTGCTGCGGTTGCAGGCAGGCGAAGTGCTGATGACCGATGGCCCCTACGCCGAGGGCAAGGAGCATATCGGCGGGATCTGCATCATCAGCGCGCCCGACCTCGACGCCGCGCTCGACTGGGGTCGCAAGCTCGCGGGGGCGGTTACCCTCCCGATCGAGGTGCGACCGTTCCAGGAGGAGAGCGAGGACGATCGCTGACGGGCAGGCCCTTGCGGCCGCGGAGATTGAACGTGTATTCCGCGAAGAATACGGACGGGCGGTGGCCGTGCTTGTCCGTGTGTTCGGCGACATCGATATCGCCGAGGAGGCGGTCCAGGACGCCTTTACGGCGGCCGTGCAACGATGGCCAGCCAGCGGACTCCCGCCCAGCCCGGCGGGCTGGATCATCACGACCGCCCGCAACCGGGCGGTCGATAGGCTTCGCCGAGAAGCGTCCCGCGAGGACCGTCATGCCCAGGCCGTTCTGCTGCACGCCCAGGGCGAACCGGCCGAGGAGGGCGTCGTGCGCGACGACCGGCTGCGCCTGATCTTCACCTGCTGCCATCCCGCGCTCGCCGTCAGCGTGCAGGTGGCGCTGACGCTCCGACTCCTGGGAGGGCTCACCACGGCCGAGATCGCGCGCGCCTTCCTAGTCTCCGACGCAACGATGGCTCAACGATTGGTCCGCGCGAAGGGAAAGATCCGCGATGCCCGCATCCCGTACCGGGTCCCGAACGACGCGGACCTCCCGGGCCGCCTTCGGGCCGTGCTGGCCGTCGTCTATCTCATCTTCAACGAGGGTTACGCGGCGAGTTCGGGAGACCGCCTTGTCCGCGAGGAGCTCTGCGCGGAGGCCATCCGGCTCGGACGTCTACTGGTCCAGCTCATGCCCGACGAACCGGAGGTCATGGGCTTGCTCGCGCTCATGCTGCTCGTCCAGTCGCGGCGAGCCAGCCGCACGACGTCGGACGGCGACCTGGTCCTGCTCGCTGACCAGGACCGCGCCGTCTGGGACCGTGCCCTCATCGCGGAAGGGCAGGCCATCGTCCGGCAATGCCTCGAGCGCAACCAGCCCGGTCCATACCAGATCCAGTCGGCGATCAACGCCGTGCACAGCGATGCGACCGATGCGGCCGCGACGGACTGGTGGCAAATCTTGCAGCTGTATAACCAACTCCAATCGATCGCTCCGAGCCCGATCGTCGCGCTCAACCGCGCGGTCGCCGTCGCCGAGGTCGAGGGACCGGATGCGGCACTCACGCTCGTCGACGGCCTCGAGCTCGATAGCTACCATCTATTCCACGCTATGCGCGCCGACCTCCTCCGGCGGCTGGGCCGCAAGGTTGAGGCGACGGTAGCGTACGACGCGGCGATCGCCCGCGCCGAGAACGCAGCCGAGCGCGACTTCCTGCAGCGACGCCGTCAGGCGGTCACGGATCTTGAGCGAGAGGAGAAGGAGCATGTTCAAGGCAAAGGCGGCATTTAGCGGCTTTTCCGTAAACGATCTACCACTTGCAAAGAAGTTCTATGCAGAGACATTGGGATTGAAAGTCGAGGATGATGGGGTGGGGGTGCGGATCCACTTGCCTGGTAGCAGTACCGTCTTTGCCTATCCCAAGCGTGATCACCAACCAGCTACCTTCACCATCTTGAACTTCGGGGTCGATGACATCGATGCGGCGGTGGATGATCTCACGAGTCGAGGCGTCCGGTTCGAGCGTTACGACAATGGTCCCCATACTGACGAGAAAGGCATCTTGCGCGGCAGGGCGCAGAATAGAGGCCCGGACATCGCCTGGTTCAAGGACCCTGCCGGGAACTTCCTATCGGTCATCGAACAGCGGGAGGGCAGACAACCATGAACCTCGAACAGATCCACGGGCTCAAGGGCCAGACGGTGACCTTGCGTCTCTTGCCGGACGCGCCGGGAGCGCCGGTCTTGACCGGGCGCGTCCTCGGGATGATCGAGGCAGCCGACGGCCTCGTCCTGACGGTCGAGCCCAATGGCGCACCGGGCAAACGCGTGACGGTGCACCACCAGCACATCACCTCGGCGACTCCGGCGTAACCCTACGGGGTGAGCTGTTTGCTCATCTCCCAATCGTGGCCAAACGGGTCGGTGACGCGCCCGGTTCGCCAACCATAATCCTCATGGATCGCCGCTACCACGGTCGCGCCAGCTGCGACGGCCTGCTCGAACACCGAGTCGGGATCGTCGACCGTGAGGATCATTCGCACCGATCCGGTGCCCGGCGCAGCAGCGCTGGCGTTGCTGTCGGCCTGGACCCAGAATAGGGCGCCCCCAACCGAGAGTTGCGCGACGGCGACGGTCCCGTCGTCGGCGGAAAGGCGATAGAGCTCGACCGCCCCGAACGCGGCCATGTAGTAATCGACCGCCTTCTGCGCGTCCGGTACGGCCAGCCACGGAGCGATGCTCGGAGTCGTCATGGAACTCATCGCTTGATCTGCCTGCCTCTTGACGGAAGGGGTGGTGGCTTTGCCCGCTCATCCCGGAGAAACGCGCAGCTCGCCAGCGTCACGCAGTCGCAGTCACGGCTCTCACGAAGGATGCGTTCGACCCCTCGCGCCGCATCGATCAGACCAGCAATCTCGTCGAGCTTGCCATCGACGAGTCGACGCCAGTACTCTTTTGCCCGACTTCCGCTGGGAGTGGCCAGCAGTTGCCGTATGTCGACCAGCCGCATGCCAAGGCGGCTACAAAATCGAATCAACATGAGACGGTCAATCGTGTCCGGGCGGTAGCGGCGCTTGCCGCTCACCCGATCGGCTTTTGGCAGGACGCCGGCGTCTTCGTAGAAGCGAATGGCCGACGTGTGAAGGCCGGTGGCCGCGGCGACTTCGCCGATGCTGAGAGACGCCGTCACCATCATGTCAGTCGGTCGCATTTCGTATTCATACTTGACTTCAAGTCTACTTGAAGTGCGACCGTAGTGACCATGGAAGACCATGATCTCGTGTGCACGCTGACCGCCGCTGACTATCTGGACCGAGAGGCCGCGTGGCTGAAGGTCGGAACCTACATCAGGGCATCCGTCCCAATACCGGGCGGCCTGAGCTTCCGCTTCGCTCCCACCCGCGGGCTTGGGGACTCGCTGACGGAGCTGGTCCGATTGGAGGCTGAATGCTGCGCCTGGATGGCGTTCGCGATGTCGGATTCGCGGGAGGGGATCATGCTGTCGATCACCGCGAATGGCGAGGATGGCGAGCGCGCAGTCCGCGAGACGTTTGCTCCTATGGTTCGCAACTAAACGGACGGCATTTACCCTGCCCCGTCCTGATTGATCAGCCGGTATTTAAGCTCCGTTTAGGATTCGGCCGCATAATCGCCAGGTGATCCCCCGCTCGAGCCGGATCCTCGCGGCGATCGTGGTTCTTGCATTCGTTTTCCCTCTGGCGGCGTGCGGCTCATCCTCTGCCGGGACCACAGCCACGCCCTCGGACCAGGCCAACAGCCAGGAGGCCGGCGGCGGTGGAGAGGTCAGCATCGCCTACACGGACGCCCTCCATCGCTATCGCATCAGCGGGCCCGGCCGGATGAGTGCGAACGCGGACGGATCAGCCAGTTTCATCGGCCCGGTCGAGCGCCTCGAGGTCGCAATCGTGGACGGAACACGAGCGGCTGACCCGATGGCACTCGCCAACGCAGACCTCAGTACGGTTAAGACCACGGCCACCGATTTCCGACAGGTGCAAGCGCCCGCCGCAGTTACCATCTCCGGGCATCGAAGCATCAAGTTCGTCTATCAGTGGACGGCTGGCACCAATGCCGTGACCGGCAAGGCAAACGTGCTGATCACCGCCCGCTACTACGTCACGAAAGACGCGACCCGCCTCGCGGTGGTCTCCTACTCATCTGCGGCGAACCAATACGATCCCCAGGGGGCGGACGACGTGGCCAACACGTTCGCATGGTTGGCCTGAAAGAACGCCCGGCCGTCCCTGCCGACGGCGTGCTGATCAGCGTACGCGACGTCTTCAAGGTCTACCGGGAGGCGAACGCCGAGACCGTCGCCTTGCGCGGCGCCAGCCTGGAACTGCGAGCCGGCGAGTTCGTCAGCCTGATGGGCAGGTCCGGGAGCGGGAAGTCGACCCTGGTCTCAGTGATGGCCGGGCTCGCCCTCCCGACGGCCGGGCAGGTGATCATCGATCGCCGCGACATTACACGCCTTAACGAGGCGGAGCGAGCGGAGGTTCGGGCGACGCGCATCGGCCTCGTCTTTCAAAGCGGCAACCTGATCCCATTCCTGAGCGCCGCCGAAAACGTCCGACTTGCGTTGCAGCTATCGGGGCGAGCCGCCGGCAACGGTCGCGCCCGTGACCTGCTGGGAGAGGTGGGCCTGGCCGCGCGCGTGAACCATTACCCGCGTCAGCTTTCCGGTGGCGAGGTGCAGCGGGTCGCGGTTGCCGTCGCGCTGGCCCTCGACCCGGCGCTCCTGATCGGCGACGAGCTCACCGGTGAGTTGGACTCGGCCACCTCGGAGCGAGTCATGGACCTGCTCCGCAGCGTGCGGCGCCAGCGGCTGCTCAGCATTTTGCTCGTCACCCACAACCCCGAGCTGGCGGCGCAGGCCGACCGCCGCCTGGAGCTGGTCGACGGCGTGGTGGTCGGGTCGTGAGCGATGCCATGGCGATCAGGCTGGAGGGGGCCGCTCGACATTACCGGACGGCGGCGGGGCTGGTGCGCGCCGTTGATGGCATCGATACCGAGATCCAGGGTGGCACCAGTGTCGCGATCGTCGGGCCGAGCGGTTGCGGCAAGTCGACCTTGCTCGCGCTGATCGGTGGGCTGGAGTCTCCAACCGGCGGACGCGTGTTGGTGCACGGCCGCGACGTGGGCGCCCTGGGCGAAGCGCAGCGGGCACGCTTCCGTCGCGACGAAGTCGGCTTCGTCTTTCAGTCCTACGACCTGCTTCCCTTCCTCACTGCTGCGGAAAACGTCGCGTTTCAGCTGTCGCTTCATGGCGAGAATGATGGCCGGATTCGCAGCCTGGAGCTGCTCGAGTCCCTTGGGCTCGAGGAGCATGTCGACAAACTGCCTGATCAGCTGTCCGGTGGCCAGCGCCAGCGGGTCGGCATCGCGCGCGCGTTAGCGCACCAACCGCGATTGATCCTCGCCGATGAGCCAACGGGAGAGCTCGACTCGCAGACGTCCACCTCCGTGATGGACCTGCTGGTGGCCGCACAGCAGCGGTTGGGCGCCACCCTTGTAGTGGTCAGTCACGATCGCGGTGTCGCCGAGCGACTCGACCGGGTGCTGCCGATGCGGGACGGCCGCCTGGCCACGTCCTCGATCACGTCCGAGGAGTATCCGAGGGGTGCTTAGCTATACCCTGCGCGATCTCTGGCGCAACCCGCGCCGGACGATCGCCTCTGTCGCCGGCGTGGTGCTGGCGGTGGGGTTGTTCTCGGGGATCGCCTTCTTCGTCGACAGCTCCGCCTCATCGATGACGGCCCATGCGATCGCCCCCGTCGCGCTGGACATGCAGGTCGATCTGATCGCCCCGCTGGACGCCCCCAGCGGGCCGAACGCCGACACCCTCCTTTCCGACATCAAGTCGATGAGCGGCGTGAGTGCCGTCGATCGCCTCGGAATCGTCGATCTTCCAGCCGGATCGCTGCAAGCGGGTACCACGACGCTGGCGGCACCGCTGCGCGTCTTCGCCTTTGATCCGGCCTTCTTATCCCGGTACTCGATGGTGCGGGTCACGTCGGGATCGTTCGCCGACGGTTCCGCACTGCTCAGCCCGGATGCGTCGCGCCAGCTCGGCGGTGTGACCGCAGGGGCTGTCGAACTGCGAGTCCCGGGGCGCATCGCCCCGCTGGCCCTTCCGATATCGGGAATCGCGGACTTCTCGCGCGCCGACCCGCTGTTCGCCAGCCGCTCGGCGGACAACCAGGGTGAGTTCGCGGCGGTGCCGAATGTACTGGTGGTGACGAGCGCGGTGTTCGAGCAGACGATCCTTCCGGCGCTGCGCGTCGACGCGGCCGCTACCGTCCCGGTGCTGAAGGCGCCCCCCGTCGTGGAGCTCGATGTGCAGCTCGATCGCAATGGGCTCGCCGTCGACCCGGCCGCGGCGGCCGTTCGCACCGCCGGGGTCCGCCGATCCATCGAGCGGATCGCGCCCGGGCAGGTCACGGTGATCGACAATCTCACCGACGCGCTGACCTCGGCGAAGGGCGATGCGATCCTGGCCAAGGTGCTCTTCATCTTCCTCGGACTCCCCGGCGTCCTGCTGGCGTCGTACCTCTCGCGCTATGCGGGAAGCCTGTTGGCGCAGGCGCAGCGGCGAGAACGCGCGACACTTCGAGCCCGTGGCGCCGGACCGGCCCAACTCGTGCAAGCGCTGACCTATAACACGGTGGCCATTGGCATCGTGGGGTCGGTGCTGGGGCTTGGCCTCGGCTTCGCCGGCCTGCTCGTCCTTTTTGGCCGCTCGGCGCTGACCAGTGCCGGCAGCCAGAGCTACCTTCTCTCGGCGGGCCTCGCCCTGGCTGCCGGCGTGCTGACCACGGCGGTCGCGCTCTATCTTCCCGGACGGCGGGCATTGACGCGTGAGGTCAGCGAGGAGCGCCGCGAGATGGAGGCCGAGCAGACCGTTCCCGGGTGGCTCCGGCTGCGGCTCGACCTGGCCCTGCTGCTTGCGGCCGCCCTGGTCGGGACAATCACCTACCTGGCCGGGGGCTACAGGCTGACCGCCGCCGAAGGGCAGTCGGTTTCCCTCTCCTTCTATGTGTTGCTCGCCCCGCTGCTCGGCTGGATCGGCGCCTCGCTGCTGGGCGTCCGGCTGCTGCTGGCGCTGGCCCATGGGCTGCCGGACTCGACCCGCGCCCGGTTTGGTTCGACGACGGCGGGGACGCTGCGCCGCAGCCTTCGGCGGCGATCCCATGCGTTGGCTTCGGGTGTCATCGCGATCAGCCTCGCGGTCGCCTTCGGTGTGAGCCTGACGTTCTTCATCGGCACCTACCAGATGGAGAAGCTGAACGACGCGCGTTTCGTCGTGGGGTCCGATCTGCGAGTCACGCCCAGCGTGGCTAGCCGCCAGCCGTCGAGCTTCGCCTCGAACCTCCAGGTGCCTGGAGTAGCAGCGGTCAGCCCGGTGCTGACGGGGAGTGCGACCGTTGGCACCGACAAGCGTGCACTCGCGGCCGTCGATCCAGCCACCCTACAACAGGTTGCGTCGCTGCCGGACACGTTCTTCATTGGAACGTCGGCGGCAACAGCCCTGTCCAGCTTGCGCACCGACCCGACCGGCATCCTGGTTTCCGACGAGCTGGCGCGGACCTTCAACGTGCAGCCTGGCGACCCAGTCAACATCCGGCTGACCAACGCCGCGGGCAAACTGCAGCCCGCAACCTTCCACGCGATCGGGCGCTTCAAGAACTTCCCGGGCTTTCCCCAGGGGATCGACCTTGTGGCAAACCTCGGCCACTACCAGGCGGCCACTGGCACGACGTTCGTGGACTTCTTCCTGATCAAGGCCACCCAGCCTGACGAGGCATCGGTGGCGAACCTCGCCGCGGTCTTGCACTCCGGTGCCGTACCCGTGCTGATCGACACGACGACCACCGCCGTCAATCGCGACCAGTCGAGCCTGGCGTCGCTCAACCTGCGCGGCCTGGGGCGGCTGGAATCGCTCTACACGGTGCTGATGAGCGCCGCCGGCGTCGCGATCTTCACCTTTGGACTGCTGCTGCA
>DATEHI010000028.1:0-6932 GCA_035279665.1 Candidatus Dormiibacterota bacterium
CCCCTTTCCCCCGCAGCCATGAGGCGTTGAGAAACCCGGGGGTGTGGTCGGCAGGGCTACGGGAGCAGGCGGTAGAAGCGCCAGAAATCATGCTCGATGGGCAGGATCTCGACGCCGGAGAACCCCGCGTCGCTGGCATAGCGACATAGTGTCTCGGGACGCATGACCGTGCCGGTGCCCAGCGCCGGCGGATCAACCCTGCCGACGGGCAGGCAGTGGAGAACGCTCCATCCATACATGAAACGTTCGCGCTCATCCCCGGGTGCGCTGAACGCCTCGGCCACGCGCTCGTCGGCCACCAGCGCGGCGCCCCCCGGCGCGACCAGCGCGCGCATGGCCCGCAGAGCGGAAACAGGGTTCGACATGTCGTGGATGGTCTCGAATGCGGTGACCAGGTCGTAGGAGGCGGCCTTGCCCGGGGCGCTGGCGTCGCGTAGCTCGAACGTGACCTGCTGCTCGACGCCCGTCTTCAAAGCGTTCTCGCGTGCGGTTGCGATGGAGGCTTCGTCGAGGTCGAAGCCGTCGACCCGCACCTTGGGATATGCCTGCGCGATCGCGATGCTCGACCAGCCGGTGCCGCATCCAAGGTCCGCCACCCTGGCCGGTGGGTCCGCGCGCAAGCGCCGATCTACGTCAACCATGGCTGGGATCCACTCGCTGCCAAGCTGGTTCTTGAACATCGGACGGTTTAGGGAGGCGATCGAGTCACGGAATTCCGTCCCGTAGGCCGGGTACGGCACCCCACCCCCGTCGCGATACGCCTGGAGGAGGGCCGGCAACGTGGCGGCCAGCCCCGGAATCGCCCAGACGGTCGGCACCAGATAGTTCAGGCTGTCCGGATTCAGGAGCACCTCGGCATGGCCCGGAGCCAGACCGTACCTCCGCTTGGCGCCGTCGATGTTTTCCGCCGTGACCTCGATCAGCCCAGCCACCGCTTGCTGCTCGAGCCACTCGCGTGCGTACCGCTCGTGAATGCCTGCCGACCGTGCTAGCTGGCTCGTCGTCGACGGACCGTCTTCGGCGAGCGCACGATAGAGTCCAAGCCGATCACCGACGTAGATACTGAGCATCTCCAACACGGCGATGCCGCCGTGAAACAGGCGCTCAACGAGGGCGCCGCGTTGCTCCTCATCCTGTTTGCTCAGCGCAGTAACAGTGACACTCACGACCAGCCCTCCTAAACCTCGACGACGATCGGGATGATCATCGGGCGGCGCCGCATCTGCTCGTAGAGGAACTTGCTCAACGAGTCGCGGATCGAGTTCTTGATGACCTGCCATTCCGGGTTGCCGCGCCCGGGCTTGTTGATGGTGCCGAGCACCTGCTGACGCGCCGACTCGAGGAGGGCATCGGAGGTCTGTTGATGCACAAAGCCGCGCGAGATCAGGTCGGGGCCGGATACCACCTGGCCGGTGTCCTTGTCGACGGTCACGATCACGATGAAGATGCCATCCTGCGACAGAATGTGCCGGTCACGCAAGACCACGGAGCCGACATCGCCAACCCCCAACCCGTCGACGAAAACATAACCCGCCGGGACCTTGTTGCCGAAATGCGGCAGGCTGTCGCTCAGCTCGACCGTGTTGCCGTCGTCCGCCACGATCACATGGTCCTTCCTGATGCCGACCTCCTGGGCGATCTCTGAATGCAGCGCCAGGTGGCGGAACTCTCCGTGCACCGGCATGAAGAATTTGGGCCGCACCAGGTTCAACATCAGCTTCAGCTCCTCGCGGCTCGCATGCCCCGAGGCATGGACACGGTTGCGGGCAGAGTAAAAGACCCGAGCGCCGTGCTTGTAGCAGTTGTTGATGGTGCGCGAGACCAACTCCTCGTTGCCCGGGATCGGCGTTGCCGAGAGAATGACGGTGTCACCCGACTTCAGCTTCACCTGCGGATGCTCTTGGGCGGCGATCCGAGTCAGGGCGGAAAGGGGCTCACCCTGGCTACCGCTCGACAGGATGACGAGGCGCTCATCCGGCTCCTTGTTGATGTCCTGGACCTTGATCAGGATGTCGCCGGGCATCTGGATGTAGCCCAGCTCCTGGGCGATTGTCAGGTTGTTCACCATGGAGCGGCCGATCACGGCCACCTTGCGCTTGTAGCGGGCCGCGGTGTTGAGCGCTTGCTGGATGCGATAGATGTTGGACGCAAAGGTCGAGATGATGATCCGGCCGGGACACTGACCGAACAGCTCCTGGAAGGCCTCCCCGATGGTGCGTTCCGACGGGGTGAAGCCATCGCGTTCCGCGTTCGTGCTGTCGGACATCAGCAGCATCACGCCGTGGTTCCCGAAGTGCGACAGGCGCGCCATGTCGGTCGGCTTGCCGTCGACGGGCGTCTGGTCCATCTTGAAGTCGGCGGTGTGGATCACCATACCGACCGGCGTCTGAATGGCGAGCGCGGTGGTATCCGGGATACTGTGCGCGACGTGGATGAACTCGACTTTGAAAGGACCGAGCTCGACGACATCGCCGGCTTTGATCTCGCGTAAGTCGACCTGCTCGACCAGCTTGTGCTCGCGAAGCTTGTTCTTGATGAAGCCCAACGTGAGGCGGCTGCCGTAAATCGGTGCTGAGACCTTGGGCAGGATGTAGGGCAGCGACCCAACATGGTCTTCGTGGCCGTGGGTCAGAAGGAAGGCGAGAACCTTCTCCTTGCGCTCCTGCAGGTAGCTGACGTCAGGTAACACCAGGTCGACACCCAGCATCTCCTCCTCGGGGAACATCAGGCCGGCGTCGATAACGACGATGTTCTCGTCGTACTCGAGCGCCATCATGTTGCGACCGATCTCGCCCAAACCCCCGAGGGGAATGGCGCGCAACCTGGGCTGTTTAGCCAAAAAGGGTGAGCTGCTCCTCCGGCTTGGGGACCGGCGTGGTGGCCACGGCGAGCGCCTGCCGCCGCTCTTCCGCCCGGTCGAGATGCGCCCTGACGGCCTTGAAGTCCTGCCCCAGCGGGCCCATCAGGAAGCTGTTGTAGAGAGCCGCCGCGGGGTGGTAGACGGGGATGTAGGTCACGCCGTCCTTGCTGACCACTTTCCCGTGCAGGCGCGAGATCGACTCATATCCGGGCAAGAGGCGCGCCAGCGCGTGGCGGCCGAGCACCAGGACGACTTCCGGCTTGATCAGCCGGAGCTGTTGCTCGAGATAGGGCGAGCAGGCCTCCGCCTCGGCGGGCTGCGGATCGCGGTTTCCCGGCGGCCGGCATTTGAGGATGTTCGTGATAAAGACGTCGCCGCGCGAAAGGCCGATGCCGCCAAGCAATTGGTCCAGCAACTTGCCCGCCGCGCCGACGAAGGGCTCGCCCTGCAGGTCCTCGTTCTGGCCGGGTGCCTCGCCGACGATCATGATCCGCGCGCTGGCTGGGCCAACTCCTGGTACCGCCCGGGTCCGCGAATGACCCAGCGGGCAACGCCGGCAATTGTGGACCGCCGCGCTCAAGCTCGGCAGGTCGACGAAATCCAAACCGGGGCTCATTGTATGCCGGGACCGGAGCCCCGGCATACAAGATTTCCACAGGCCTAATGCCTAATTGCGGTTGTCGCGTCGCCCGCCGGCGCGGTCGAAGTCCCGACGCGGGCCACGATCGCCGCCGCCCGGGCGATAGCCACCGCCGCTGCCGCCGCCTTCGCGGCGCGGGCCGCCCCGATCGCGATCGGTCACGACCCAGTCGCCGCTCGTGATGCCCTTGGCCTCTTGCAGTACGGCCTTGCGCGAAAGGTTCACGCGACCCTGGCGATCGACCTCGGTCACCTTGACGTCGATCTCGTCGCCGACGTTGACCGCATCCTCGACCCGCTCGACGCGCTCCTCCGCCAGCTGGCTGATGTGGACCAGACCGTCCTGGTTCGGCATGATCTGGACGAAGGCACCGAAGGGCATGATGCGAACGACCTTGCCGCGGTAGTTCTTCCCCACCTCGACCTCGCCGGTCAGGTCGCGGATCAGCTGCTCGGCTTTGGCGGCCGACTCGCCGTTGACCGAGCCGATCACGACCCGGCCATCATCCTCGATGTCGATGCTGGTGACGCCCGAGTCTTCGATGATCTTGCGGATCATCTTGCCTCCGGGCCCGATCACCTCGCGAATCTTGTCGGGATGGATCTGGACGGTGACCATTCGCGGCGCGTACTGCGACATCGCGGGCCGCGGCTGGCTCAGCGCCGCGTCCATCTTGTCCATGATGAAGAAGCGGCCTTCCTTGGCCTGCTGAATCGCACCGGCCATGGTGTCGATGCTGATGCCTTTGATCTTCATGTCCATCTGCATGGCGGTGACACCCTGCCGGGTGCCGGCCACTTTGAAGTCCATGTCGCCCAGGGCATCTTCGACGCCCTGGATATCGCTCAGAACGGCGACCTTCCCATCACCGGTGATCAAGCCCATGGCGATCCCGGCGACCTGCCCCTTGGTCGGGACGCCAGCGTCCATCATCGCCAGGCTGGAGCCGCAGACGCTCGCCATCGAGGTCGAGCCGTTGGACGAGAGGATCTCGGTGACGAGCCGGATCGTATAGGGGAATTCCTCTTCGGTCGGCACCACCGGCAGCAACGCCCGCTCGGCGAGCGCGCCGTGGCCGATCTCCCGCCGCCCCGGTGAGCGGAGCGGCCGCGCCTCGCCCACGCTGAAGGGCGGGAAGTTGTAGTGGTGCATGAAGCGCTTGAACTCTTCGAGGCCGAGTCCGTCGAGCTTCTGCTTGTCACCGATCGAGCCGAGGGTGACGATGCTGAGCGCCTGCGTCTGGCCTCGCGTGAAGAGGGCCGAGCCGTGGGTACGGGGTAGGAGTCCAACCTCACACGTGATCGGCCGGATCTCGGTCGTCTTGCGCCCGTCCGGACGCACCCCCTCGGCGAGGATCTTGTCGCGCACACGCTGCTTGACCTTGGCTTCGAAGCTCTTGGACAGGTACGGGAGGCGGTCCACGAACTGGGGGCCGAGCTCCGTGATGGTCTCCTTCTTGAGATCGTCGAGCGCGGATTCGCGCAGCGCCTTGTTGGGATTGAAGAGCGCCTGGTCGAGCCGTTGCGCGAGGAAGCGGTCGACCGCCTCGTCGACCTCGGGGTCCTTGGGGCTTTCCGGGACGGTGACTTTTGGCTTGCCGACTTCCCGGGCGAAGGCGTCCTGCATCTCGCAGATGCGGACGATCTCGCGATGCGCCAGGCGCAGCGCCTCGACGATGGTTTCCTCGGGCACTTCTTTGGCCCCGGCTTCCACCATGATGATGGCCTCCCGGGTGCCGGCCACGACGAGGTCGAGTTTGCTCTCCGTCAGCCGATTGATCGGCGGACCGACCACCAACTGGTCATCGAGCATTCCAATACGGACGGCGCCGATCGGGCCCTGGAAGGGGATCGGTGAGATCGACAACGCCAGCGAGGCGCCGTTGATAGCCATGGTGGCCGGGTCGGCGTCCTGGTCGACCGAGAGAACGGTCGCGACCACCTGGACGTCGTTGCGAAAGTCCTTGGGGAACAGGGGGCGGATTGGCCGGTCGATCAAGCGGCTGTTGAGGATGGCCTGCTCGCTGGGACGTCCCTCGCGACGGATGAATCCGCCCGGGATCTTGCCGGCGGCGTAAAGCTTCTCTTCGTAGTCGCAGGTCAGCGGGAAGAAGTCGATCCCTTCCCGCGGCGTCGAGGCCATCACGGCCGTGACGAGCAGCATGGTGTCGCCCATCCGCACGGTGACTGCGCCGGATGCTTGCTGGGCGACGTGACCGGTCTCGACCGTCAGGGTCCGCCCACCAATTTCGAGTTGTGTTGTATTCACGAATCCTCCTGGGCCGCGGAAATCGCGGCACGAAAAAATGATTGGCAATCGGCCCAGGCGGTTCCTGTAATGCGGGTTAGGGGTTGGGGTTCGAAGAAAAGGAACCCTTTCTCCGCACACCAATCTCTAACCCTCTGCGAGGTGGCCCCGCCCGGGCAAGGTGTCTATGGCGCTAGGCCATCACCTCCGGAGCCCGAGCTTGGCGACGACAGCCCGGTAGCGCTCGATGTCGGTGCGCTGCAGGTAGTTCAGCAGCCGGCGGCGCTTGCCGACCAGCTGGAGCAGCCCGCGCCGTGAGTTGTGGTCGTGGGCGTGCGTCTTGAGATGGTCGGTGAGGTGATTGATCCGTTCGCTGAAGATGGCGATCTGGACTTCGGACGATCCGGTGTCCTTCTCATTGAGGCGGTTCGCCTCGATGACGCCCGTTTTGATGCTCGTTGCCAGTCGGTGTACCTCCTACGTCTCAAACGCTCGCATCGCACTCCGCGCGGCTCGCGTGGGGCGACGCCCCGAATTTGCTCGCCCGAGTGCCGTTGGCTAGTCGGACATTCGCGCTGAGTCACCCGAGAGTATACCCGACGGTCGCCAATCAATAACCTGGAGAGCGGCCGGCAGGATCTCGAATACGGCTGGCGTGGTGCCGGTGAGCTCGCCATCTGCCTCCACTCCGATGGGCTGATCACTCTCGATCTCGACCCGCCGAGCCCGTCCGAATTCGACCTGGGACAGCTGGCCGTGCGTCCCCCGATAAAGCATCGGCAGGCTTCGGATCCCCAGCCAGCGCCCCACATCGCCAATCGTTACCACGTCGAACCAGCCGTCGTCGAGCTGCGCCGTGGGGGCGATCCGCATGGCGCCGCCGAGGTAGGCGCCATTGGCGACGGCGATGGTGCGCACTCGGCGCTGCAGCACGGGGCCCTCGTCCAGCCGGAGACGAACGGGTGCATTCTGATGCCGCGCAAGGCTGATGACCGCGGCTCCCAGGAAGTTCACGGTTCCTCCAAGGACACCCGGCCCGCGAGACGCACGCCGCACAACCTCGGCGCCGATTCCGGCGTCGGCAACGTTGATGAAGTAGCGTCGCCCGGTTGAGGTGGCGAGCCAGCCCGCGTCGAGTGGGCGCCAGCGATCCGTTGTGAGCCAGGCGGCCACGTCCTCGGGCCG
>DATEHI010000029.1:0-4277 GCA_035279665.1 Candidatus Dormiibacterota bacterium
CCCCTGCTGGCCGGGCTCGCTGTTACGCTGGCTGCCTGCGGCAGCAGTACCGCGACCACAACGACGACCGGGTCCACGATCGTCTTCGGAGCCGCGGTGTCGTTGACTGGGGCGCAGTCCAAAGAAGGTGCCCTCACCAAGCAGGGCTATGACCTGTGGCTCGAGTGGATCAACCAGCGCGGCGGGATCATCACCAACAACGTCAAGCACCCGGTCCAGATCAAGTACGAGGACGACCAGAGCAATGCCAATCTCTCGGCCACCCTGGTCCAGAAGCTGATCACCGACTCGAAGGCCGAGTTCATCCTTGGCCCGTACGGCAGCGCGGCCACCGCCACCGACGCCATCATCGCGGAAAAGAACGCCATCCCCATGGTCGAGGCTAACGGCGCGGCCCAATCCATCTTTAACAAGGGGTACAAGTTCACCTTCGGTGTTCTGTCGCCAGCCAACAAGTACCTCACCGGCGTGATCGACATGGCCGCGACCCTGAGCCCGAAGCCAACGACGATCGCCATGTTGACCGCCAACGACAACTTCTCTGTCGAGGTAGCGAAGGCGGTCGAGGACTACGCGCCATCGAAGGGAATGCAGGTGGTCTTCACCAAGCAGTACCCGGCGGCGGCGCCTGATGTGAGCAGTCTGATCAGCCAGGCGAAGCAGAAAAACCCCGACATCGTGATGAACTCGGGCCATCTGGCCGAGTCGATCGCGATCAACAAAGCGGCGAAGCAGCTCGGGCTGGACGCCAAGATCTTCGCCTACTCGGTCGGTCCATCCACCCCCGACTTCATCAGCGCGCTCGGCGCCGATGCGAACTACGTCTATGACGGGTCGCAGTGGACGCCCCAGGTCAAATACAAGCCGAGCTTCTACCTCTCAGTCGCCGACTACGTGAAAGCGTACAAGGCCAAGTTCAGCAGTAGCGATGATCCCGACTACCACGTCGCCGAGTCGACGGCCGCGTGCCTTGCCTTTCAAAAGGCGATCGAGAATGCCGGGTCGCTCGATCCGGTCAAGGTGCGCGATTCCCTGGCCAGTCTGGACGTCATGACCTTCTTCGGCCAGATCAAGTTCGACAGTCGGGGGATCAATATTTTCAAGCCGATGGTCGTCGAGCAAATCCAGAGCGGTACCCACTACACGGTCTTTCCCGGAGAGGTGGCGAATGGCTCACCGAAGTATCCGACGCCGCCCTGGAGCTCGCGCTAGGACAGAGGTCCTCGACCCGAACTGAGCTCGTGAGCCAATTCACCCAGCAGGTCATCCTCGGACTCCTGCTCGGTGGAGTCTACGTTGCGGTAGCGCTCGGGTTCAGCCTGGTCTGGGGCATCCTCAACATCGTCAACCTGGCGCATGGTGCGCTGGTGATCGTCGGCGCGTACATCACTTGGGTCCTCTTCACGCGGCTCCACATCGATCCGTTTTTGAGTCTTCCCGTCGACGCCTTGGCGCTCTTCGTGATCGGCTACGGGCTGCAGCGAGGCGTGATCAACAGGGTGATAAGGGCACCGCTCCTCTTTACGTTCCTACTGACGTTCGGCATCAACCTGGTGATCGTCAGCGTGCTACTGCTGATCTTCACCGGCGATTTCCGGTCGGTCACCCCCGGCTATTCCGGCAGCGGGCTGCACCTTGGGAGCATCGTCATTCCCTACATCCGTCTGGGTGGCCTGGTCGCGGCCGTCGTGTTGGCGGGAATTTTGTGGGCGGTGCTGAATCGTACGCGCAGCGGGGCGGCCATCCTCGCCGTCGGGGCGGACCGGGACGCCGCCCAACTCGTGGGCGTCGACCTCCGTCATATCTACGCCCTGACTTTCGCGCTCGGCGCGGCCTTCGCCGGCGTCGCCGGCGGCATCATCAGCACCTTCCAATCGATCACGCCGACGGCCGGCGATCCGTACACCCTGCAGGCCTTTGCGGTCGTCATCCTGGGTGGGCTCGGCCGGGTCAGCGCGACGGTCGCGGGCGGATTGGCCTTTGGGCTCATCGAGGTGCTTGGCCAGAGCGCGCCCTGGCTAGGGTCCAGCTACGCCAACGCGATCGCGTTCGTGGTACTTGTGGTGGTGCTGATCGTCCGCCCGCGCGGACTGCTCGGCCGGCTGGCATGAGCGTACGGCGGGCCGGGTTCGCCGTCCTCGGCCTGGCGCTCGCGTTCGTGGTCCTCGCGCCGCTGACCTCGATCGACGCCGCGCAGCAGGCGGGCCTACCGTTGCTAACCGACAAATTGTGGTTCCGCATCGCCACCACGGTCGCGATGTTCGTCGTGATGGCGTCCGCCTGGAATATCATCGGAGGCCTCGCCGGATACGCGAGCTTTGGCAATGTCGCCTTTTTCGGGCTCGGCGCCTACACCGCCGGCGTCGTGGTCACCAACCTCAAGTTGCCCTTCGCACTCGCCCTCGTCCTGGCACCCATCGTCGCCGCGGCCTTCGCCGTCATTGTCGGCCTCCCGCTGCTGCGGCTGCGGGGCCACTACTTCGCAGTCGCGACCCTCGGCGTCGGCGTCGCCGTCGGCGAAGTGATCAACAACATCGAGCCGCTAGGGGCGGCAACGGGCCTCTTCCTCCCCATCATCCGCTCCGACCTGTTCTTCTTCTACCTCATGCTGGGCGCCGCCATGCTGGCGGTACTGACCACGTGGGTGATCCTCCGCACGCGGTTCGGCTACGGGCTACTCGCGATCCGCGAGAACGAGGAGGCGGCCGCCGTAATCGGCGTCAACACGACCTTCTATAAGGTGGCGGCCTTCTGTACCGCGGCGGCGCTCACCGGGATCGCCGGCGCGATCTTCGCGCAGTGGTACAGCTTTATCAATCAGGACCTCGTATTCGCCGTCTCGGACAACGTCCAGATGATCCTGATGGCTGTTATCGGGGGAACCGGGACGGTGCTGGGGCCGGTCGCGGGCGCGGTCTCACTCGAGCTGATCATCCAGACGCTGGCCGGCGGTGGTTCGAGCTCCGTCTATTCGCAGATCGGCCTCGGCGTCCTGCTCGCCGTGTGCGTGATCTTCATTCCGCGCGGGGTGATCGACTTCTTCGGCGGCCGGAGCCGTCTCTCGCTGCGCTATTTCCGCCAGACCCTGCGCGAGACCAGCGCATGAGCCTGCTGGCGGTCACGGAAGTCAGCAAGCGGTTCGGCGGCGTCAACGCGCTGGCCGGCGTCACCTTCGCCGTCGACCAGGGCGATGTGCTCGGGATCATCGGACCGAACGGCGCCGGCAAGACCACGCTGCTCAACTGCATCAGCGGGCTCTACCGCCCAGAAGCGGGCGACATCCGCTGGGAGAGCGCGTCGATCCGCGGCCTCGCTCCCTACCGGATCGCGCGGCTGGGCATCGGGCGGACCTTCCAGATCGTCCGGCCTTTCCCCTCGATGACGGTGCGCGAGAACACGGCGATGGGCGCGCTCTTCGGCCGGCCCGGTGGGCGGCTGCAGCCCGGCGCCGCACTGAGCGAGGCTGATACCGTGCTCGACGTCGTGGGGCTAGGGGAAAAACGCCACTACCCGGTGCTGCGGTTGACGGTGCCTGACCGGAAGCGGCTCGAGGTCGCGCGGGCGCTCGCGATGCGGCCCCGCCTCCTCTTGCTCGACGAGGTGATGGCAGGGCTGAACCAGGTCGAGATCGAGCAGGCCCTCGAGATGGTTCGGCGCGTGCGCGATAGTGGCGTGACGATCGTGCTCATCGAGCATGTCATGAAGGTGATCGTGGGCGTCTGCAAGCGCGCGCTGGTGCTCAACTTCGGTCGTACCCTCGTGGAGGGGCCGCCCGCCGAAGTTCTCAAGGACCGGCGCGTGATCGAGGCCTACCTGGGACAGCGCTACGCGAGGGATCAAGAAAGATCGACGCAACCGTGAGCGCGCTACTCCAGGTCGAGAGGCTCACGGCCGGGTACGGCATGACTCCCGTCCTCTTCGAGGTCGACCTTGAGCTCGCTCCGGGTGAGCTGGTCGCCCTGATCGGCGCGAACGGGGCGGGGAAGTCCACCTTGCTGGGCGCGCTCTCCGGCCTGGTCCAGGTGTCCGGCGGCACCGTGCGCCTGGCCAGCCGCCCATTGACCGGCCTGCGCCCGGAGAGGATCGTCGCCAGCGGGATGGTGCACGTGCCACAGGGGCGTCGCCTGTTCAGCACTATGACCGTCGAGCGCAACCTGTTGCTGGGCGCTTACCGCCGGCATGACCGGCAGGTTCGCGAGGATCTGCAACGGATCCTCGGATACTTTCCGGCACTCGCCGACAAGCTCGATCGCGAAGCCGGCACCCTGTCCGGCGGC
>DATEHI010000030.1:0-2671 GCA_035279665.1 Candidatus Dormiibacterota bacterium
GAGCGGGGGAGAAAAGCCCCCGGCGATTCCCTTACGCGGCGCGGCTGGCGCATTGGTCAAGTACATGGAAGAAAGCCTCCAGGTGCCGACGGCGACGAGCTTCCGGACGGTGCGGGTCGACGTGCTCGACCAACGGCGGCGCCAGCTCAGCCAGAGCATCCAGGCCGCGGGGCGCCCCGAGAAGATCTCCTACACGCACTTGATCGCGTT
This sequence comes from Candidatus Dormiibacterota bacterium, assembly GCA_035279665.1. GTDB lineage: Bacteria > Chloroflexota > Dormibacteria > CF-121 > CF-121 > CF-13. The sequence goes on from DATEHI010000030.1 coordinate 211, forward strand.
CGCCATTACGCGCGCGGTCAAGGATGTCCCATCGATGGCGGTGACGTTTGATCGGGTCGATGACAACCCGGCGCGGGTGGCGCGTGGGGTGCACCTCGGACTCGCGGTCGACGTGCAACGCCAGGACGGTAGTCGCATGCTGCTGGTGCCCGTGATCCGCGACGCCGATCGCCTCGACTTCGCCGCGTTCCGCGATCAGTACGAAACGCTGGTCTCAAAAGCCCGCACCGGGAAGCTCGTCGCCGACGAGCTGGCCGGCGCCACCATCGTCCTCACTAATCCCGGGGGCATCGGCACGATGGCATCTGTCCCGCGGCTGATGAAGGGCCAGGGCACGATCGTCGCCACGGGTGCGATCGGATATCCGCCGGAGTTCACCGCGATCGCCGACAGCGGGTTGCGCCAGCTCGGCGTGTCGAAAGTGATGACGATGACGAGCACCTATGACCACCGGGTCATCCAGGGGGCCGAGTCGGGTGAGTTTCTCCGACGCATCGATGAGCTGCTCTCCGGCGCCGACGGCTTCTACGAGTCGATTTTCGAGTCGATGCGTCTGGCTCCGCCCGCCGGGATCAGCGAGCCGGCGCGCGCCGTCACCCCGGCGGGGGAAGTGGCAGCCGCGGCGCCCACGACCGCGGAAGCCGAGCTGCTGCGGGCAGTTGCCGCCGGTATGGCGCTGGTTGCGGCCTACCGGAGTCACGGACACCTCGCCGCTCGGCTCGACCCACTGGGGAGCGCGCCGACCGGCGACCCGTCACTCGATCCCGTGAACCACGGCCTCACTCCACAGTTGATGGAGGCCGTGCCGGCTGCCGTGCTCCGGGTCCGCGTCCCCGGAGAAAATCTGGCCGAGGTTCTCACGCATCTGCGCGAGACGTACTGCTCCACGATCGCTTACGAGATCGAGCACATTTCCAGCCACGAGCAACGCAACTGGCTTCGCGAGCGGATCGAGTCGGGTCGATATCGTCAGCCGCTCAGCCCGGAACGCAAGCTGCAGTTACTCGGACGCCTCACGAAGGTCGAGGCGATGGACCGTTATTTGCGGCGCGCCTTCCTCGGACAGAAGACCTTTTCGATCGAGGGCCTCGACTCGATGATCGTCATGCTCGAGGAGACGCTGCAGCTGCTCTCTGACAACGGCACTCGCCAGGTCGTGATGGGCATGGCGCATCGCGGCCGCCTCAGCGTGATCGCTCATGTCGTCAACCGCACCTACGAGTCGCTCCTGGTCGAGTTCGAGCAGAGCAAGGACCGGCTGGATGCCGGCACTGATGTCACCGGCGACGTGAAGTACCACGCCGAGGCCGAAGGCACCTACGTGACCCCGAACGGTAAGCAGGTCTCGGTCAGCCTGCTCGCCAATCCCAGCCATCTGGAAGCGGTCGACCCCGTCGTCGAGGGTTGGACGCGCGCGGAGCAGACCCGGCGCAAGGGATCCGAGCCGCACTTCGACCGGACCGGCACCGTCCCCATCCTGATCCACGGCGACGCCGCCTTCCCCGCGCAGGGGGTCGTTTCAGAAGTCCTCAACCTGTCAAAGCTCGAGGGCTACACGACGGGCGGCACGCTGCACGTCATCGCCAACAACCAACTGGGCTTCACCACAGACCCCGAGGAAGGGCGCTCGACGCGCTATGCGTCCGATGTCGCCAAGGGTTTCGACCTGCCGATCATCCACGTCAACGCCGACGACATCACCGCCTGCGTCAGCGCGGTTCGCCTCGCCAGCGCCTTCCGGCAAAAATTCGGGCGTGATGTCGTCATCGATCTGATCGGCTATCGCCGCTTCGGGCACAACGAGACCGATGAGCCTGCCTACACCCAACCATTGATGTACGACGCCATCAAGGACCACCCGACGGTGCGCGAGATCTTCGCGGCGCAGCTGATCGAGGAGGGCCTGCTGACCGCTGATGACGCGAGGACGCGCGCCGAGGCCGCCGAAGCACGGCTGGCCGATGCCCACCAGAACGTCAAGGCCAGCGCCGCCCACGCGCCCCAGGTTAGTCGTCCGCCGATGGACGCGACCCCCGAGCCCGATATCAAGACCGCTGTTCCGGCCGAGGCGCTCGAATCACTCAACCGCCAACTGCTGGCCGTGCCGGACCGCTTCACCGTGCATCCCAAGCTGCTCCGCCAGATGGAGCGGCGCAAAACGCCGCTGGCCGAGCGCGAAATCGACTGGGCCCAGGCCGAGGAGCTCGCCTTTGCCACGCTGATCACGGGCGGCATCCCGGTGCGGCTGACCGGGCAGGACACCGAGCGCGGGACCTTCAGCCAGCGCCACCTGGTCTTCCACGACGTCCGCACCGGCAACACGTGGGCGCCGATCCAGCACCTGGTCGGTGCCAGCGCGACCTTCGAGCTGCACAACAGTCCGTTGTCCGAGTACGCCGCCCTCGGCTTCGAGTATGGCTACAGTTCCGATGCCTCCGAGGCACTCGTCTGTTGGGAAGCG